>JBMSQB010000048.1:0-33996 GCA_049423065.1 Burkholderiaceae bacterium | reverse complement strand
CTGGCGACGAGGCAGGCGGGCGGCCGGTTGCCGGCCGCGCTCCGGAGGTGGGCGATCCGGCGCCGGGCGAGGGCGTTGGCGTGCCCCCACCCGCGTCCGGGCCGCCACTTCGCCGCGGCTGGATCACCATGCGGACGCGGTCGCTGCCAAGCGCGCCCGGGGCGCGGCCCTCGACCGTGTAGAACTCGGCGCTGCTCTGGTAGACGATTCGCGCGCCATGCACTTCATCCTGCACCTGCTCGCGCTCGAGCCGGCGCAACGAAGCCTGGCTGGTGAGCGTGACCGTCTCGGCCTTGCCGTCGTAGTCGATGATCAGGCCATAGCCCTCGACGAACTCATCGAGTGCCTCGCGCTTCTGCCGGAAACTCGCGGGCTGTCCCTCGGCGCGGCCGTACTGGAAGCCCTCGGTGTCTTCGCGCACGACCATCCGGTCGGAGCGGATCACGATGGTCCCCTTGGTGAGGATCACGCGACCGATAAACGTGCTGATACGGCGCGCGTCGTCATACTCCATCCGGTCAGACTCGATCTGGACCGGCTTGTCGCGGTCGGCCTTCTCGGCGTGCGCGACGGAAGAGAGTGCGACCAGACTGGCCACAAGCGGCGCGGCGGCTTTGCGCAACCAGACTCCCCGGCCGACCGGCGTGGGGCGCATGATGACTGCACGAAGGCGATGAAGAAGGTAATGCACGCGTTGACAGGGCTCAGGGGTTGCGTCGTTCGGACACCCAGACGCCCCGGGCCTCGGCATCGACGCGCAGCGTTCGGGCGCGATTATTGAATTCCATGCCGGTACCGGTCAAGGTTGACTGGCCGCGTGTGACCACCACCGGACGATCGGTCACCGCAAGCTCGCGGTCGGAAAACACCCTGGCGAATTCGGTACGGATCTGCATGGGGGGGTCGATGGCGGTTCCGGGCCGGTCGAGTTGAACCGAGCCTTCGAGAATGGTCTCCTGGCTTTCGCGCACTGACTGTCCGCGAAGTGCGGTCACCGTCACACGAGGCTGCGCCGGGTCAAGCGAGACCATGGTGGGCCTGGTGTAGCGGGTGGTGTCGGAGCGGCGAAAGTGCTCCATGCGGTCGGCGCTCATCCGGAACGCGGGCTCGCCGCGCTCGTTCAGGCGCAGCAGCAGCACATTCTCGCCAAAGGCATCGGCGATGTCGGTGGTGTCCTGCACCAGACCGGGCAGCACGAAGCGCTGGGCGATCTCGGCCAGATAGTAGGAACCCGCTGCGAGCGTGAGCAACAGCCCGATCGAAACCGCGGCTGCCAGCCGGTCATAAAAGCGCGGATTCATGCCGGGCGGGACGGGCCTGGCCCGATTCGCCGGGCCAGTGCGGCCTCGAGCGCACCGCGGCTGTCCAGGATGAACTCGGCCAGATCCCGAATCGCCCCGGCGCCACCCGGGCGGGTTGATACCCAGTGGGCGCGGGCACGAACCGCCGGCTCGGCATCGGCCACTGCGGCAGCGAATCCGGCGGCCATCATCGCGGGGAGGTCGGTCCAGTCGTCGCCCGCAAAGCCCACCTGGTCGCGCGCGAGGCCGAATTCGGCGCACAGCGAATCGAGCGCAGCGAGCTTGTCGCGGGCGCCCTGGATCACCGTGGCGATGCCAAGCTCGGCCGCGCGATGCTCGACGATGGCCGAACGGCGCGCCGTGATGATCGCCAGCCGCAGCCCCGCTTCGCGCAGCAGGGTGAGGCCGAATCCGTCACGGACGCTGAATGCCTTCATGGCTTCGCCCTGCGGGCCGATATAGATGTGACCGTCGGTGAGTGTGCCGTCCACATCGAGCGCAAGCGCCTGAATGGCGGCCGCCCGGGCCCGGATGTCAGAAAGCGTTGCCGCCATCAGAACACCTTGGCCGACAACAGGTCATGAATGTGGATTGCGCCCACCATCCGATGATCAGCGTCGGTCACGGGCAGCGCACTGATGCGCCGCTCGTCCATCAGTCGCACGGCTTCGGCGGCGAGTGCCTGCGGGCCGATGGTGACCGCGCCCGGCGTCATCGCGTCCTCGATCCGCATGGACTGGATGTCGGCGCCGCGCTCGAGCACGCGGCGCAGGTCGCCGTCGGTGAAGACGCCCGCGAGCGTCCCATCGGCGCGTTCGACTGCAGTCATGCCCATGCGCTTGCGGGTGACCTCAAGAATGGCTTCGGTAAGCCGCGCGCCGAGCTGGACCCTCGGCAGGGCCGGGTCACGGCGCATCACGTCGTCGACCAGCGTGAGGAGCTTTCGGCCCAGGGCGCCACCCGGGTGCGAGCGGGCAAAGTCATCGGGCCCGAAGCCGCGCGCATCGAGGAGCGCGACGGCCAGGGCATCACCCAGCGCAAGCGCGGCGGTCGTGCTGGCAGTGGGTGCAAGATTGAGCGGACAGGCCTCGCGATCGACCGCGGCATCGAGATGCACATCGGCGAGCCTGGCGAGCGGCGAATCGACGCGTCCCGTGATCGCGATCAGCCGTGTGCCCTGGCGGCGCGCGATCGGCATGATGCGGGCGAGCTCCTCGGTGGCCCCGGAGTTGGAGACCGCCACCAGCACATCGTCCTGCGTGACCATGCCGAGATCGCCATGGCTCGCCTCGGCGGGATGAAGGAAAAACGCCGGCGTGCCGGTTGAAGCAAGCGTTGCGGCGATTTTCCGAGCCACATGGCCGGACTTGCCAATGCCACTCACCACTACCCGGCCGTTGCAGGCGAGGATCATCTGGCACGCCTCGACAAAGGGCGTGCCGATTCGCTGCGACAGCGCATCGACCGCTTCGGCCTCAATGCGAAGCACTTCGACCGCACGCAGGATCAGGCGGTCGGCGCTCGCTACAATGGATCGGGAATTCACCCTGCCGAGTATATGCTTTCCGGTCTCGAACTTGCCCTGATCCTGCTTGCCGCGGCCACGCTCATCGTGGTGCCGCTGCGTCGTTTCGGCGTGCCGCCGCTCATTGCCTATCTTGCGGTCGGGGTCGTGATTGGCCCGCATGCGGCGGGGCTCGCCGAGGGCGAGGGCACGCTGCATGCGGCGGCCGAGCTGGGCGTGGTGTTTCTCATGTTTTCGCTCGGACTCGAGTTCAACTTTGCCAAGCTCAAGGCGATGCGCGGCTTTGTTTTCGGGCTTGGCGGTGCGCAGGTCGGGTTGACGGCGTTTGTGCTGATGGCGCTCCTGTTGCTGCTGCCATCGGTCTGGGCGCAGTGGCTGCTGCCCGGTCTCGACTGGCGGGTGGCACTGGTGGTGGCCTCGGCCACGGCGATGTCCTCCACCGCGCTGGTTACCAAGTTCCTGGTGGACCGGCGCGAACTTGAAACCGAGCACGGCCGGCGTGTGTTCAGCGTGCTTTTGTTTCAGGACCTGGCGGTCATTCCGCTGCTGGTGGTGATTCCTGCGCTGTCGGAGGGCACTGACGGCCTGGCGGCGGCGCTGGGGGTTGCCGCGCTCAAGGCGGCGATCCTGCTGGTGCTGCTGCTCCGGTTCGGCCCCCGGGTGATGCGCGGCTGGTTCGGTGCGGTGGTCCGAAGCCGATCCCACGAGTTGTTCACGCTCAATGTGCTGCTTGCCACGCTGTTCTTCGCCTGGCTCACGCGGCAGGCGGGGCTGTCGATGGAGCTTGGCGCCTTTGTTGCCGGCATGCTGATTGCCGAGACCGAATTCCGCTACCAGGTCGAGGAGGACATCAAGCCCTTTCGGGATGTGCTGCTCGGTCTCTTTTTCGTCACCATCGGTGCCAGGCTGGACGCTCAGGCGCTGGTCGTTCACTGGCAGCAGGTGCTTGTCATGCTGCTGGGGCTCCTTGTGCTGAAGGCTGCCGTCGTGGTGGCGCTGGTCCGCGCGTTCGGGGCCTCGGCGGGGGTGGCGATCCGCTGCGGGCTGTGGCTTGCGCAAACCGGCGAGTTTGCTTTTGTGCTGCTCGCGCAGGCCACAAAAGGCGGCCTGTTCGAGAGCGCAGCGCTGCAGCCGCTTCTTGCCGCGATTCTGCTGTCACTGCTTGCGAGCCCGCTCCTCATCTCGCAAGCCAACCGGATCGCGCTTCGTGCCTCGAGCGAGGAGTGGCTGCTTCGCTCGCTCGAGGTCCAGCGCGTGGCAAGCCGCAGCGTGGGTCGGCACGATCATGTGATCGTCTGCGGCTTCGGGCGCTGCGGGCAAAGCCTCGCGCATGTGCTCGAGTCCGAGCAGGTGCCCTATGTCGCGCTCGATACCGACCCCGACCGCGTGCGCGAGGCGGCCGAGGCGGGCGAGTCGGTGGTCTATGGTGATGCCAGCCGCCCGGCGCTGCTCCAGGCGGCGGGCATTCATCGTGCCCGTGCGCTCGCCATCACCTTTGATGATCTGCCGCAGGCATTGAAGCTTCTCAACACCATCCGGCAGCTTGCGCCCCAATTACCGGTGATCGCGCGCACCGCGAACGAGGCCGATATCGCGCGGCTGCGTGAGGCTGGTGCGACCGAGGTGGTTCCGGAAATTGCCGAAGGCAGCCTGATGATCGCCTCCCACGCGATGGCGCTTGCAGGCGTGCCGATGGCCCGCGTTCGGCGTCGCATGCGTGCGGTTCGTGAGGGGCGCTACGCGCTCCTGCAGGGGTTTTTTCATGGCGCTGACGATCGCGAAACCGACGAGGTGGAATCCGACCACCTGCATCTGCATGCAGTGCCGGTGCTTGCGAACACGGTGGCGGCGGGCAGTGTGCTCGGCGCCATGCTGGAGGACGGGGTTCGTGCCACGGCGGTGGTTCGGGCGCGAACACGCACGCTTGATCCGCCGCTTTCGCTGTCGCTCGAGACGGGCGACGTGGTGGTGCTGTCGGGCCGACGTGACCGGATTGCAGCCACCGAATCAAAGATGAACGGGCGAGCTTCGGCCTGAAACGGGCAGGGCAGGCGTCCAATTCCCTAATTGAGGGCTTGCCACCCCCGCCGCGATACAATACTCGGTTCCCCTGTAAACACCACACCCACCGTGTCTGATACCGAGCTTCTGCGGCTCGACAACGTTCGCTTCGGTTACCGCGACCGCCCGATTCTGCACGACGTCAGCCTCTCGGTCCGTCGTGGCAGCATCGTTGCGCTCGTCGGTGGATCGGGTTCCGGTAAAACCACGATTCTTCGCCTGATCGGGGGGCTCCTGCGCGCCCAGGAGGGGCGGGTGCGGTTCGAGGGTCACGAGGTCGGGCAGCTCGATCGCGAGGGGCTCTACGCCGTGCGTCGCCGCATGGGCATGCTCTATCAGTTCGGGGCGCTCTTTACCGATCTGTCGGTGTTTGACAATGTCGCCTTTCCGCTTCGGGAGCACACCCCGCTTTCCGAGGAAATGATCCGCGATCTGGTGCTTCTCAAGCTGAACGCGGTGGGGCTGAGAGGCGTGTCCCACTACCGCACCAGTCAGCTGTCAGGCGGAATGGCGCGCAGGGTGGCGCTTGCGCGCGCCATCGCGCTCGACCCGCCGCTCATCATGTACGACGAGCCCTTTGCCGGTCTTGATCCGATTTCGCTCTCGACGGTGGCGCAACTCATTCGGCGACTCACCGATTCGCTCGGCTGTGCCTCCATCCTGGTGTCCCATGACATCAAGGACACCTTTGCCATTGCCGATTATGTGTACCTGCTTGCACAGGGCCGGATCGCAGCCCACGGCGTGCCGCAGGCCATGCGCGATTCCGACGACCCGAACGTGCGGCAGTTTCTTGATGGCGACATTGATGGACCGGTGGCGTTTCATCACGCCACCCGGCGAACCCTTGCCGAAGACCTGGGGCTGCCGTCGTGAATTCCGCCGGCGCTGTTTCGCGCGCACTCACCTGGCTGGGCGCGCGGGTGATGGCCACGGGCGCGGCCACCCGCTTCTTTTTCCGCCTGTCGTTTCTGTCCCTCGAGTCACTGCGCCGCCCGCGTCTGATCATCGACCAGATCCACTTCATCGGCAATTACTCGCTTTCCATCATTCTGGTGTCGGGCCTTCTCATCGGCTTTGTCCTGGGATTGCAGGGTTACTACACGCTCCGGCGCTATGGCTCGGAAGAGGCGCTCGGTTTGCTGGTCACGCTATCTCTGGTGCGCGAACTCGGGCCGGTGGTCACGGCGCTCCTGTTTGCCGGTCGCGCCGGCACGTCGCTCACGGCCGAGGTCGGTCTCATGAAGGCGGGCGAGCAGATCGACGCCATGGAAATGATGGCGGTCGATCCGGTTGCACGGGTGCTCGCCCCGCGCTATCTCGCCGCCGTGATCTGCATGCCGCTCCTTGCCGCGCTCTTTTCTGCGCTGGGGGTGCTGGGCGGCTATCTGGTGGGTGTGGAGATGATCGGGGTCGACGCGGGAGCGTTCTGGTCGCAGATGCAGGGCGGGGTCGACTGGTTGCGCGATGTCGGCAACGGCGTTGTGAAGAGCGTGGTGTTCGGGTTCACGGTGGCGTTCGTTGCGCTCTATGTGGGCTACCAGGCCGAGGCCACGCCCGAGGGCGTGTCGCGCGCCACCACCACCACCGTTGTGGTGGCCTCGCTCGCCATTCTTGCGCTTGACTTCATCCTGACGGCGCTCATGTTCAGCTAGGTCGTTCCGCACGGGACGGGAGAGTAAGGCAATGAATCGCAAAGGTGTCGATGTACTGGTGGGGCTCTTTGTGCTGCTCGGCTTCGGGGCGCTGGTGTTTCTGGCGCTGCGGGCGGGCAACATGAGCAGCAGCCTTGGCCTGGGCGAGACCTACCAGGTGGTGGCCAGGTTCGACAACATTGGCGGGCTCAAGCCGCGGGCGGCAGTGCGCAGCGCCGGTGTCGTGGTGGGCCGCGTGGTCTCGGTGGGGCTCGATGATCAGACGTTTCAGGCGGTCGTGCGGCTGGAACTCGACCAGCGCTACAAGTTTCCCAAGGACACCTCGGCCAAGATCCTCACGGCGGGGCTCCTGGGTGAGCAGTACATCGGGCTTGAACCCGGCGGCGACTCGGCACTGCTTGCGCCGGGCGGAACGCTCACGCTCACCCAGTCGGCGGTGGTGCTCGAAAACATCATTGGCCAGTTTCTCTACAAGAGTGCGGCCGAGGGCGACAAAAAGTGATGATCCAACCATGGTTCCAAACTCTTGCACGCCGCCTGACCGGCGTTGCAGCAGCGCTGCTGTTTTCGCTCGCGTTGCCGGTCCAGGCCCAGACCGACTCTCCCGCCGACCCGCTCGAGTCGATGAACCGCGCGGTCTTCGGATTCAACGAAGCGCTTGATCGTGCGGTTCTTAAACCCCTGGCGCAGGTCTACGTCGATGTGGTGCCCGAAACCCCACGCCGCCTGTTCCGGAATTTCGTGAGCAATCTTCTTGAGCCCTGGAGTGCGGTGAACAACCTGTTGCAGGGCAAGCCCGTAGCGGCAGCCTCGGACTTGGCGCGCTTCGCATTCAATACGCTCACCTCGCTGGGTCTCGACGATCCGGCCGCCGAGCTGGGGCTCGCGCGCAGCAACGAAGATCTTGGCCAGACGCTGGGTGTATGGGGGTTGGGCGCAGGCCCCTACCTGGTGTTGCCCATTCTCGGCCCGTCCAGTTTGCGCGACGGCATTGGCCGAATCGGTGACATCGGCTTCGATCCGTCGCGCAGGATCTCCGATGGCCGGGAGTTTGCCGCATTGACGGCCGTACGCCTTGTCGAGCAGCGCGCCACGCTCCTCCCCATGGAGCGGTTGATTGAAGGCGCGGCGCTCGACCGCTACTCGTTCATTCGCAACGCCTACCTGCAGCGCCGGCTGAATCAGGTCTACGACGGCAATCCCCCCGAGCCCAAGGAGTGATGGTCATGAACTCGGCGCTCCATCTGAATTTGCGGCGACGCGTGGCGGCCTGCGCGAGCGCGGTGCTGCTCTCAACGGCGGTCTTGCCCGGGGTGTTGTCCGTGGGCGCGCTCTGCGTGCCGGTGTCCCTCGCCTGGGCGCAGACGCCGCCCGACCGTTTTGTCGAGTCGCTCAGTAACGATGTGCTCAACCGCATCCGGTCCGACAAGTCAGTGCAGTCGGGTGATTTTCAACAGGTGTCGAAATTTGTCGACTCGGCGGTGATGCCCCATGTGAATTTCGAGCGCATGACCGCGCTGTCGGTGGGTCGCGCCTGGCGGCAGGCGAGCGCTGATCAGCAGAAGGCGCTGATTGCCGAGTTTCGCACGCTGTTGCTGCGCACCTACTCCGGCGCGCTTTCGCAGGTGGGCGACAAGCAGGTGAAGGTGCGCCCGTTCCGCGGCGATGCGGGTGCCGACGAGGTGATCGTTCGCAGCGAAATCGTGGGCGGCCGCGGCGATCCCATCCAGATCGACTATCGTCTGGAGAAGTCAGGCGGGGCCTGGAAGATCTATGACGTCAATGTGCTCGGGATCTGGATCGTTCAGACGTACCGCGACCAGTTCGCCCAGGAGGTGAGCGCGCGGGGAATCGATGGGCTGATCCGCAGCCTGTCGGACAAGAACCGGCAGTTCGAGGCCGCCTCGCGCAGCTGAATCCTTTGAAACTCCGCCCCTGGTGCCCGCTTTGAACGCCGTCTCCCAATTCAGCTTTCCGCAGCGCCTGACCCACGCCGAGGCAATGGGTGTGCTGTCGGAATTGAACGCGGCGCTGCAAGGCGGCGTGCAGCGCCTGGATCTTTCCGCGCTCACCGAGTTTGATTCCTCAGCGCTCTCGGTGCTGCTCGCGGCGCGCCGCGCCGGTCGCGATGGCATGCGGGCCCGCTGTGTGAACGCGCCCGACAAGCTTCGAAAGCTCGCGATTCTGTACGGGGTTGAGCCCCTGATCTTCGATGAAGCGTAAGTCGCTCCGTCTCCCCCATCGCCAGCGCCCTCTCAAATGAAGCCTGCCATCGACATCCGTGATGTGGTCAAGCGCTATGGTCGTTTTGAAGCGCTGCGCGGCGTATCGCTCTCGATCGGCGAGGGCGAGTTCTTTGGCCTCCTGGGGCCCAATGGTGCGGGCAAGACCTCGCTGATTTCGATTATCGCGGGTCTCTCGCGCGCCAGTGAGGGTGTCTGCAAGGTGATGGGCTTCGACGTGGTCGCCGATTTCAGGCAGGCGCGGCGAATGCTGGGCGTTGTCCCCCAGGAGCTGGTGTTCGATCCGTTCTTCACGGTACGTGAAACGCTCAGACTCACTGCAGGCTACTACGGTGTCCGGGGCGCCGATCCCTGGATCTCAGAGGTGCTGGAGCGCCTCGGGCTCGCCGACAAGGCCGATTCCAACATGCGGGCGCTCTCTGGCGGGATGAAGCGGCGGGTGCTGGTTGCGCAGGCACTCGTGCATCGTCCGCCGGTCATTGTGCTCGATGAGCCCACGGCCGGCGTCGATGTGGAACTGCGACGAACCCTCTGGGAGTTCATCGGGCAGTTGAACCGCGCCGGGCACACCATCGTGCTCACCACGCATTACCTGGAGGAGGCGCAGGAGCTCTGCGGCAGAATCGCAATGCTCAAGGCTGGCCGCATCGTGGCGCTCGCGCCCACCTCGGAGCTGCTGCGTGACTTCTCGGGCGGGCGCCTCATGCTCCGGCTGTCGGGCGCGCCGCTTCCCGCCGGGCTCCACCCGCTCCGGGTGGCTGCGGCCGCTGATTCAACCGCGGCGGGTGTCGGGCGTGTCGAGCTGAGGCTGGAACGCTACGAGTCGCTTGAACCGGTGCTCGCCGCGCTTCGCGAAGCGGGTTGTCGCATTGAAGAGATGGAACTCGCGCATACCGACCTCGAAGATGTCTTTGTCCGGGTGATGCAGCAGGAGCACGGCGCCGATGCCAGCGCCCAGGGGGGCCGCCAATGACCACGAGCGGATTTCCCACGCTGCTCTACAAGGAGACCTTGCGGTTCGTCAAGGTGAGCGTGCAGACCGTTGCAGCGCCGGTGCTCACCGCGCTTCTCTATCTGCTGATCTTTTCCCAGGCGCTGGGCGAGCGGGTCAAGATCTTTGGCACGGTCGACTATGTGTCGTTTCTGGTGCCGGGTCTGGTGATGATGTCGGTCCTGCAGAACGCCTTCGCCAACTCGTCGTCGTCGCTGATCCAGAGCAAGATCACCGGCAACATTGTCTTCGTCCTGCTGCCACCGCTCACCCACTGGGAAATGTTCGGTGCCTATGTGCTGGCTTCAATGTTTCGCGGACTGGCGGTGGGTCTGGGCGTGTTCCTGTGCACCTTCTGGATTGCCGAACTGCGCTTCGCGCAGCCGCTCTGGATCCTCGCATTCGCGCTCGCCGGCAGCGCCATCCTCGGTACAATGGGCGTGATTGGTGGGGTCTGGGCCGACAAGTTCGACCAGATCGCGGCTTTCCAGAATTTCATCATCATGCCGCTCACATTCCTTGCCGGGGTGTTCTACTCGGCCGAATCCTTGCCGCCGTTCTGGCGGATGCTGTCGCACTTCAATCCCTTTTTCTACATGGTTGACGGCTTCCGGCACGGATTCTTTGGCGTCTCCGATGTGTCACCGGCATTGAGCTTTGCGGTGGTGTCGGTGTTTTTTGTGCTGGTCTCGGCCGTTGCGCTGCGCATGCTCGCAAGCGGCTACAAACTCAGACTGTGAGGTTGCCTTGCCTACTCCCGACGATGTCAGGCGTTACATCGCCGCGGGCCTCGAGTGCTCGGTGCTTGAGGTAAGCGGTGACGGTCAGCACTTCGAGGCGTTGATTGTGTCGTCGCTCTTCGAAGGCAAGCGCCTGGTGCAGCGCCACCAGATCGTTTATCGAGCGCTTGGCGATCGCATGCGCGAGGAAATCCACGCGCTCTCCATGCGCACGCTCACCCCCGCCGAGCATGCCGCCCAGCCGGGTGGTGCGGCCTGATGCCGGTGCGCATCGCTTCCTGTTATCGGTGGTTGTAGGCAGCCGATGGACAAACTTCGGATCGTCGGCGGTCGCACGCTGACAGGCGAGATTCAGGTATCGGGCGCGAAGAACGCGGCGTTGCCGATTCTGTGCGCCTCGCTTCTCGCTGCCGACACGCTTGAGCTCTCGCGGGTGCCGGTGCTGCAGGACGTTCGCACGATGCTGCGATTGCTCCGCCAGCTCGGTGTGCGCGACACGCGCGAGGGCGAGGCAATGCTGCTCGATGCGAGCGCGCTCACCTCCCACGAGGCGCCGTATGATCTGGTGAAGACCATGCGCGCCTCCATCCTGGTGCTGGGGCCGCTCCTTGCGCGCCTTGGTGAGGCGCGGGTGTCGCTACCGGGGGGCTGCGCCATCGGCGCGCGCCCGGTTGACCAGCACATCAAGGGCCTGCAGGCGATGGGTGCCCGGATTTCGATCGAGCATGGCTATGTGGTGGCGAAGGCAGCGCGGTTGCGCGGCGCGCGCATCGTGACCGACATGGTCACCGTCACCGGCACCGAAAACCTGATGATGGCGGCCACGCTGGCGTCGGGGACCACGCTCATCGAAAACGCTGCGCGCGAGCCCGAGGTGGTTGACCTTGCCCAGGCGCTGAACGCGATGGGCGCGCGGGTATCGGGTGCGGGTACCGACCGGATCGAGATCGAGGGCGTTGAGGCCCTTCACGGCGCACGTCATGCGGTCATGGCCGACCGCATCGAAGCGGGCACCTTTCTGTGTGCCGCCGCTGCCGCGGGGGGCGATGTTCTGCTTCGGGGCGTGGCGAGCGTCACGCTCGATGCCACGCTGGAGAAGCTGCGTGCCACGGGCGCGCGCATTGAAGCGGGCGGCGACTGGCTGCGTCTTTCCATGACCGACCGGCCGCGGTCGGTGAGCGTACGAACCGCGCCCTTCCCGGGGTTTGCAACCGACATGCAGGCCCAGTTCATGGCGGTTGATGCAATCGCCTCGGGCACTGCCACCATTACCGAAACCATTTTCGAGAACCGCTTCATGCATGTGCTCGAAATGCAGCGACTGGGCGCCGACATTGCCATCGAGGGCAACACGGCCGTGGTGCGCGGCGTTGACCGCCTGTCGGGTGCAACCGTCATGGCGACCGATCTGCGCGCGTCCGCTGGCCTGGTGATTGCCGCGCTGGTGGCCGAGGGCGAGACCATCATCGACCGCATCTATCATCTGGACCGCGGCTACGAGGGCATCGAGGCCAAGCTCGGCGCGCTCGGGGCGGCCGTCGAGAGGCTTCGCTAAGCCGCGCCATCCGGGACACAGCACGTGATTACGCTTGCGCTATCCAAAGGTCGGATCTTCGATGAAACCCTGCCGCTGCTCGCAGCCGCCGGAATTTCCGTGGAAGCGGTTCAGTCCGATTCCCGAAAACTGATCGTGCCAACCGGCGATCCCGACGTGAGACTGATCATCGTTCGGGCGAGCGATGTGCCCACCTATGTCCGCTACGGCGCGGCCGACCTCGGTGTGGCCGGTCGCGATGTGCTGCTCGAGAGCGGAGTGGAGGGCATCTACCAGCCGATCGATCTGGGCATTGCCCGGTGCCGGCTCTGCGTGGCGGTGCCGCAGGGGTTTGATTACGCGCAGGCCGTTCGTCGCGGCGCACGTATGCGGGTGGCCACCAAATACGTCGATTGCGCGCGCCAGCACTTTGCTCTGAAAGGCGTGCACGTCGACCTGATCAAGCTCTATGGCTCCATGGAACTCGCGCCGCTCGTGGGGCTGGCCGATGCCATTGTCGATGTGGTGAGCAGTGGCGGCACCCTGCGTGCCAACCGGCTGGTCGAGGTCGAGGAAATCCTGGCGATTTCTGCGCGTCTGATCGTCAATCAGGCTTCGCTCAAAACCCAGCCGGGAAAAATCGGGGCGATCCTGCAGGCGGTTAGCGAGGCCGTCGCCGAGCGGGCTGCACGCGCGGGGGAGCCGTCATGACCACCTCGGGTGTACAGCCTTCGATCCGGCGTCTGTCCAGCGCCGAGCCGGGGTTTTCTGCTGCACTCACCGCGCTCCTCGCCTATGAGGCCCAGACCGACGCATCGGTTGCGGTGGCAGTCGAGGCGATCGTCAACGACGTCCGGGCGCGGGGCGATGAGGCCCTCCTTGACTACACGCGGCGCTTTGACCGGCTGCCGGTCACTGAAGCGGCGGCGCTCGAACTCTCGCCTGCCACGCTGGCCGGGGCGCTCGCTGCACTTGCGCGCCCCGAGCGCGAGGCGCTCGAGGCGGCTGCAGGGCGCGTGCGCGACTACCACGAGCGCCAGCTTGCCTGCTCCTGGGAACACGTCGAGCCCGACGGTACCCGGTTGGGCCAGCGCATCACGCCGCTCGATCGGGTGGGGCTGTACGTTCCGGGCGGCAAGGCCGCGTATCCGTCATCGGTGCTGATGAACGCTGTGCCCGCGCGGGTCGCCGGGGTGGGCGAACTCGTCATGGTCGTGCCTACGCCCGACGGCGCTCGCAATCCCATGGTGCTCGCAGCGGCAGCGATCGCAGGCGTGGATCGGGTGTTCACCATCGGCGGCGCACAGGCTGTGGCGGCACTTGCGTTCGGCACTGCCACCGTACCGGCGGTGGACAAGATCGTGGGTCCGGGCAACGCCTATGTCGCAGAAGCCAAGCGGCGGGTGTTTGGCACCGTAGGCATCGACATGATCGCCGGCCCCAGTGAAATTCTGGTGATCACCGACGGATCAGTGGATCCCGACTGGGTCGCCATGGACCTGTTTTCACAGGCCGAACACGACGAACTCGCTCAGGCGATCCTGCTCTGCCCGGATCCTGCCTACATCGAGCGCGTGCATCAGGCGATCGACCGCCTCCTGCCGGGCATGAGTCGTCGTGCAGTGATCGAGCGTTCGCTTGCCGATCGCGGTGCGCTCATCTGCGTGCGCGACATGGAAGAGGCCTGCTCGATTGCCAGTGCAATCGCGGCCGAGCACCTGGAAATCATCGCTGCCGAGCCGCGCCGCTGGGCTGAGCGCATTCGCCATGCGGGCGCGATATTTCTCGGGCCCTACGCCTCCGAGTCGCTGGGCGATTATTGCGCGGGACCCAACCATGTGTTGCCCACCATGCGGACGGCGCGCTTTTCGTCGCCGCTCGGGGTCTATGATTTTCAGAAGCGCAGCTCCATGATCGAGATTGCGCGCCCGGCCGCGCAGACCCTCGGGCGGATCGCATCGGTGCTGGCGCGTGGCGAGGGGCTGGAGGCGCATGCGCGAAGCGCCGAACTGCGGCTCGATCCGCAGCCACCGGCCGATGCCGTGGCCGTGGCCGGCAGCGCTCCGCGCGCCTCGGAAGCATCAGATCGAGAACCCGCACTGTCCGCGGGCGATCTTGATCGGCGCGTGGCCACCCTTATTCGCGCCGACGTCCGCGAGATGGCGAGCTATCACGTGCCGTCCTCGGCAGGGCTGGTGAAACTCGATGCGATGGAAAATCCCTATCGGCTTCCGGAGGCGCTTCGTGTCGCGCTCGCCACCCGCCTCGCCGATGCGCTCATCAACCGATACCCCGTGCCTTCCTACGCCGGACTGAAGCGGGCAATCGTTTCGCGGCTGGGTGTTCCGGCCGGCTACGATGTCCTGCTCGGCAATGGATCAGACGAACTGATCACCATGCTCTGCGTGGCCACGGCCCGGCCCGGTGCCGTGGTGCTTGCGCCGGTCCCCTCCTTCGTGATGTACGAGGTCTCGGCAAAACTTGCCGGGAGTCGGTTTGTTGGGGTGCCGCTCGCCCCTGACCTCTCGCTCGATCTGCCCGCCATGCTGGCCGCGATCGCCCGTCATCGGCCGGCGATCGTCTTTCTCGCCTACCCGAACAATCCCACAGGCAACTGTTTCGAAGGCGTTCAGATCGAGGCCATTCTTCGCGCGGCACCAGGGCTGGTGGTGCTCGATGAGGCCTACCAGCCGTTTGCACTGGACAGCTGGATGCCCCGGCTTGCCGAGTATCCCAACATGCTGGTCATGCGAACGCTGTCCAAGCTCGGGCTTGCCGGTCTGCGGCTGGGCTACCTGTCCGGCCATGCCCGCTGGCTTGCCGAACTCGACAAGGTCCGCCCGCCCTACAACATTGGCGTGCTGAACGAAGTGGCCGCCGAGTTTGCGCTCGAGCATCTGACAGTGTTCGATGAGCAGGCTGCCGAGATCCGCGCCGAGCGTGAGCGTCTGCATGCAGCGTTACAGACAGTCGCCGGCGCCCGCCCGATCGCCTCGCATGCCAACTTCCTTCTGGTCCGGGTTGCCGACAGCGCGGCGGTGCAGCGCCGCATGCGCGAGCTCGGCGTGCTGGTGAAGGACGTCGGCAAAATGCATCCGCTGCTTGTCAACTGCCTGCGGGTGACGGTGGGGGCGCCGTCTGAAAACCAGGCGATGCTGGCGGCGCTGGCCGATGCGCTGAAATCGCTGCCGGCCTCCGCTCCCGCCTCTGCTGCCCCCGCCTCTGCCGCCCCCTCCACCGCCCCAGCCCCTGAAGCCTGACCGTCGCGAGCCCACCGATGCGAACCGCCGAAGTCACCCGCAACACCGCAGAAACCCAGATCCGGGTACGCGTCAATCTCGATGGCACAGGCCGTCAGGTGCTTGCCACCGGCGTGCCCTTCCTCGATCACATGCTCGATCAGATTGCCCGCCATGGCCTGATCGATCTCGAGATCGAGGCAAAGGGTGACCTGCACATCGATGCGCATCACACCGTCGAAGACATCGGCATCACGCTTGGCCAGGCGTTTGCCCGCGCCGTGGGCGACAAGCGCGGGATCCGCCGCTACGGCCACGCCTATGTGCCGCTTGATGAGGCGCTGTCGCGCGTGGTGATCGACCTGTCGGGTCGGCCCGGACTCGTCTGGCAGGTGGAGTTTCGGCGCGCCATGATCGGCACCTTCGATGTCGATCTGGCGCATGAATTCTTCCAGGGCTTCGTGAACCACGCGCTCGTCACCCTGCATGTCGACAACCTGCGCGGCGATAACGCCCATCATCAGTGTGAAACCGTCTTCAAGGCATTTGCGCGCGCCCTCCGGATGGCGATCGAGGCCGACCCCCGTCTCGAAGGCCGCATTCCCTCCACCAAGGAGGCGCTCTGAGTGACGACCATTGCCGTCGTCGACTATGGCATGGGCAACCTTCGCTCGGTGGCGAAGGCGTTCGAGCATGTCGCCCCGAAAGCGCGCGTCACCATCACTGGCGAAGCGGCTGCCATCGATGCCGCTGACCGCGTGGTATTCCCCGGACAGGGCGCCATGCCCGACTGCATGCGCCATCTTGCCGAATCGGGTCTGCGCGAAGCGCTTCTGCGGGCCGCTGCAACCCGGCCGCTCTTTGGTGTGTGCGTGGGCGAACAGATGCTGTTTGACTGGAGCGCGGAGGGCAACACGCCCGGGCTTGGCCTTTTCGCGGGCAAGGTGTTGCGCTTTCCCGACGATGTGATGCGCACCGCCCAGGGTGCCCGCCTCAAGGTGCCGCACATGGGCTGGAACCGCGTCGAGCCCACTGGCGAACACCCGCTTTGGCAGGGCATCACGCCTGGCTCGTTCTTTTATTTTGTGCACAGTTTTTTTGCCGTGCCGGACGATCCGCGGGTCGTTGCCGCCACGTCCGACTATGGCCTTCGCTTTACCTGCGCCGTTGCGCGGGATAACATTTTCGCCACTCAGTTCCACCCCGAGAAAAGCGCGGCCAACGGCCTCAGGCTCTACGAAAACTTCGTCAGCTGGAATCCTTGAGGGCGTCGTGTCCCGATTCCCCAACTTCCGCGCCACCTAACCTTCTTCTTCCAATGCTGCTGATCCCCGCAATCGACCTCAAGGACGGCCGCTGCGTGCGGCTTCGACAAGGTGACATGGACGATGCCACCGTGTTTGCTGATGACCCCGTCGAGGTGGCGCGCACCTGGCTCGAGCTCGGCGCCCGCAGGCTCCACCTGGTGGACCTCAATGGCGCCGTGAGCGGCCGGCCGCGCAACGAGGGCGTGATCCGCGAGATCCTCGACGAAATCTCGGGTCGCATCCCGGTGCAGCTGGGTGGCGGCATCCGTGATCTGGACACCATCGAGCGCTATCTCGATGGCGGTCTGTCCTACGTGATCATCGGCACGGCTGCGGTCAAGAACCCAGGGTTCCTGCATGATGCCTGTGGCGCGTTCCCCGGCCAGATCATCGTCGGGCTCGACGCAAAGGACGGCCGCGTGGCCACCGACGGCTGGAGCAAACTCACCAAGCATGATGTGGTGGACCTCGCGCGCAAATTCGAAGACTACGGCGTGGAAGGCGTGATCTATACCGACATCGGTCGCGACGGCATGCTCACCGGCGTCAATATCGAGGCCACGGTGCGGCTCGCGCAGGCGCTCAAGGTGCCAGTGATCGCCTCTGGCGGTATTGCCGGCATCGAGGACATCGACCGCCTTTGCGGGGTCGAGGACGAAGGTGTCGAGGGCGCCATCCTTGGGCGCGCGCTCTACGAAGGAAAGCTTGACTTCGCCGCGGCGCAGCAGCGCGCCGATGAGCTGAACGGCTGAGCCCCGCGTGCTCACCAAGCGCATCATCCCCTGCCTGGATGTCACCGCAGGCAGGGTCGTGAAGGGGGTGCGCTTTGTCGAACTGCGTGATGCTGGCGACCCGGTGGAAATCGCCCGGCGCTACGACGAGCAGGGCGCAGACGAACTCACCTTTCTCGACATCACCGCCTCAAGCGACGATCGCGACATCATCCTGCATGTCATCGAATCGGTGGCCGATCAGGTCTTCATCCCGCTTACCGTGGGCGGCGGTGTTCGCGCGGTTGAAGACGTGCGCCGCCTCCTGAATGCGGGCGCCGACAAGATCTCGATCAACACCGCGGCCATCCAGAGCCCGAGGCTGGTGGCCGATGCCGCTGGTCGGTTCGGCTCGCAATGCATCGTGGTGGCGATCGATGCCAAGGCCGATGGTCCGGGGCGCTGGCAGGTTTATACCCATGGTGGCCGCCGCGGCACGGGGCTTGATGCAGTCGCCTGGGCGCGCGAGGTCGAGCGCCTCGGTGCCGGCGAAATCCTCCTCACCAGCATGGATCGGGACGGAACCCGTCAGGGATTCGACCTGGGCCTCACCCGCGCGGTGGCCGATGCGGTCGGCATTCCAGTGATTGCCTCCGGGGGCGTCGGCAGCCTCGAGCATCTGGCCGAGGGCGTGACCGAGGGACGGGCTGATGCTGTGCTCGCAGCAAGCATTTTTCACTTTGGTGAATTCACTGTCGCGCAGGCCAAGCGTCTGATGGCCGATCGCGGCATTCCGGTGCGGCAATGAGCGAGTCCGTACAGGCGGCGAGCGCGCCCGGGGGCTGGCTCGATGAAGTGCGCTGGGACGCAGCAGGTCTGGTGCCCGCCATCGCCCAGGACGCGACAAGCGGACGGATCCTGATGGTTGCCTGGATGAATCGCGAGGCCCTGGCGGAAACCGAGGCCACGGGGCGTGCGGTCTACTGGTCGCGCTCGCGCGGCCGGCTCTGGCGCAAGGGCGAAGAATCGGGGCACAGCCAGCGGGTCCATGAGATCCGGCTCGACTGTGACGGCGACGTGGTGCTGCTTGCGATCGAGCAGACGGGCGGCATCGCCTGCCATACTGGTCGGCAGTCATGTTTTTTCAGTCGGCTCGAGGCAGGCCGCTGGGTGGCGGTTGACCCCGTGCTGAAAGACCCGGAGCTGATCTACCGATGAACACCCGCCGGCCTGACGCGGTCCTGCCCGCCCATCCTGCCGCCTCCCAGGCGGCCGAGCCTGCCGCCGAGGCGGTGCTTGCGCGTCTGGCCGCGGTGATCGAGTCGCGCAAGGGCACCGATCCGGGCAGTTCCTATGTTGCCCGCTTGCTGGCCCGTGCGCCCGATGCCGTGCTCAAGAAAATCGGCGAGGAAGCCACTGAAACCGTGATGGCAGCGAAGGATGGCGAGCCCGGGCGCATCATCGCTGAAACCGCAGACCTCTGGTTTCACTGTCTGGTGATGCTTGCCCACTATGGACTGGGACCTGGCGATGTGCTGGCCGAGCTTGCGCGCCGGGAGGGGCTGTCGGGTCTGGAAGAGAAAGCACTCAGGAAGGCGATCGCCCGTGAAGGAGAACAGGCTTGAAGCATGACTGCATCTTTTGCCGCATTGTCCGCGGTGAGATCCCGGCGAAGAAGGTCTACGAAGACGATGACATCCTCGCGTTTCATGACATCAACCCGAGTGCGCCGGTGCATTTCCTCATGATTCCGAAGTTGCACCTGGAAAACCTGTACGACGCCGATCTGTCACATCAACCCCTTGTCGGCAAGCTGTTTGGAATGGCTGGCACGCTCGCCCGCGAACAGGGGCTGCATGATGGCTTCAGGGTCATTGTCAACAACGGCAGGGTCGGCAGGCAGGAGGTGTATCATCTCCACGTCCACGTGCTGGGCGGACCCGAACCGCTGGGCTCGGGCAATTTGCGCCGCTGAGCCGGCATCACCAGGAGCAAGGAACAAATGGGAGCGATGAGCATCTGGCACTGGCTGATCGTGCTCGTGATCATCATGCTGATCTTCGGCACCAAAAAGCTGAAGAACATCGGCTCGGATCTCGGCGGAGCAGTCAAGGGCTTCAAGGAAGGCATGAAAGACGGTGCCGACAAGGCGGCTGCCGACGCTCAGGCGCCGGCGCAATCGCCGCCGGCGGCTGCGCCTGCGCAGCAGGTCCCGCCCGCGCAGGTGGCCGCGCGGACCATCGACGTGGAAGCCAAGGAAAAGCACTGACGGGCTGCGCGCCCGGTCTCTGACAGGCGAGCGGCTGGCGAAGCCGCTCGCTTCGTTTTGAGCGCCGTCCTCGCGCCGCCCCCGAGCCCCGCATGTTCGACTTCGGATTCAGCGAGATGGCCGTCACCGCGCTGGTAGCGCTGGTGGTGCTTGGCCCCGAGCGCCTGCCCCGGGTCGCGCGTCAGGTTGGCCAGTGGTTGGGCAAGCTTCAGCGCTATGTCACCGATGTGAAAGCCGATATCAATCGGCAGATGGACCTCGAAGACCTGCGCAAGCTCCAGACCGAGGTCACCACCGCTGCTCGCGAGGTGGAGTCCTCGGTCAAGTCCGTGGTCGACGGTGCACAGGCGCAGTTCGATTCGCTTGCGTCGTCGTTCGAGGGTGATTCCAAGCCCCCGGAACCGGTCACCGACTGGGACCGCATCTACGCCGTCCGTCGTTCGCGTGACCGCATCCGCGACCGCCGGATCGAGCGCGACCGCGAACTCAAACGCAAGCGCCCCAAGCGGCGTTTCTACCGGAGCTGAGTGCGTAGCCCATGGCCCAGGAAGAAAGCTTCATCTCGCATCTGGTTGAACTGCGTGACCGGCTGATCAAGTCGCTGATCCTGGTCCTGATCATGTTCGGCGTGTGCTTCTATTTTTCGCGCGACATCATGCTGTTCCTGTCGCTGCCGCTCTATGAGGCCATGCCCCCGGGCGCCAAACCGGTTTTCCTCGCGGGCGAGGGTGCATTCTTCACGCTCACCAAGGTGGCATTTCTCTCGGCGTTGCTGTTTTCACTGCCCTGGGTGCTCTACCAGGCCTGGGCGTTCGTGGCACCCGGGCTCTACGAGCATGAAAAGCGGTTTGCGTTGCCGCTCATCATGTCCAGCGTGTTTTTCCTGGTGGTAGGCATCGGGTTTGCCTACATGTTCGTGCTGCCCGCCGCCTACAAGTTCTTCTTCTCGTTTGCCGAGGGTACCGGCGCCGAGATCATGCAGGACCTGCAGAAATACTGGGACTTCACCCTGGCGATCTTCTTTGGCTTCGGGGTGGCGTTCGAGGTGCCGGTGGTGGAGATGCTGCTGGTCAAGCTCGGCATGGTCACCCAGCAGCAACTGCGCGACGTTCGCCGGTATGTGATTGTGGGTGCATTCGTGGCCGCTGCCATTCTCACGCCGCCTGATGTGCTGAGCCAGTTCATGCTGGCCATTCCGCTCATCCTGCTCTACGAACTGGGCATTTACCTGGCTGGCTTTATCAAGGCCTACAGCCGCAAGCCCGACAGCGCGGAATCCGACGCGGCCAAGGCGGAGCCCGCTGCGTCCGATGGCGCAGCCGCAGGGGCCTCGGGTGCCGCCAGTGCTGCAGGTGCCCCAGCCGCCTCCGCCGACTCAGGTACGGTCGCTGCGGTGAGTGCAGCGGCTGCCGAACCGATTGCGGCATCCGCCGGCGCATCCGGCTCGGCCAGCCCTTCGTCAGACAAGCCTCAGGGCTGACACGCGTGCTGGTCCGCCTCGTGATGCGCTGAGGTCCGCCTCGGATTGCAGGGTCTGTGATGCCGTTTGGCGCGCAGGCAATACCCGTCAGTACCCGTGTTCAAACAGGCACTGCGGGCAGGTCAGACCGGGTTCGGATCGTCGATGAACTGCTGCTCGAGGCCCAGCGCCTGGGCGGCCGCCTGCGCGAGGGCCTGTACGCCGTAGCGTTCGGTGGCGTGATGGCCGGCTGCGAAATACACCAGACCGAGTTCGCGCGCCAGATGTGTGGTGCGCTCTGAAATTTCGCCGCTTACAAAGGCATCGGCGCCGGATCTCGCCGCCTCGACAATCATGTCCTGTGCGGCGCCGGTGCACCATGCGATGCGCCTGATCGGTCGGTCGAGCGTGCCAACCACGACCGGCGCCTGCCCCAGTCGACGCTTGAGGTGGGCAGCAATCTGACGCGCGTCGCGGGTGTCGGGCAGCTGGTGCCAGCTGATCAGCTCGTACTCGCCGAGCCGACCGTCGGTCTGCCAACCCAGGTGCCGGGCGAGCTGGGCGTTGTTGCCGAGTTCCGGATGCGCGTCAAGCGGCAGGTGGTAGGCAAACAGATGCATGCCCGCGTCGAGCAGCTCGCGTACCCGCGACAGTTGTGTGCCGGTAAGGCGCGGATCTTCACCCCGCCAGAACCAGCCGTGATGAACCAGTATGGCGTCGGCGCGCGCCGCCCGTGCCGCTTTCACCAGTGCCAGGCTCGCAGTGACCCCACAGACCAGCCGGCGAATCGGGCGCGTTCCTTCCGCCTGCAGACCGTTTGGGCAATAATCCTTGAAGCGGTTGGTCTCGAGCGTGGCGTCCAGCCAGTCGCAGAGCGTCCGTGCGCTCACGCCTCTCACACCTGATCGGGTGGCCGCACCGCCCGTGTCTGTTTCGGCTTTCATGCTTAAAAAACTCTGGTTGCTGTTTGCGCAGACGGTCGTCGTAGTGCTTGCGATCGTCTTCGTGGTCGCGACGCTGCGTCCCGAGTGGCTGCCGCGACGGCTGTCGTGGCCGGCCACACTGACCGGCGTGGCCGGCGGGGCGAGCGGGCCAACCGAGGCGCCACGCGAGGCGGCGATTGTGTCATACGCGCTGGCCGCGCAGCGCGCGATGCCTGCGGTGGTCAACATCCACACCACACGCGCGGGGCGTCTGCCTCCCGGGCATCCCATGACCGATCCCTCGGTCAGACGGTTTTTCGGCGACCCTGTGCCACCCGATCGACAGCCGTGGAGCAATCTCGGATCCGGGGTGCTGGTGGGCCGCGACGGCCACATCCTCACCAGTCACCACGTGGTCGAATCTGCCGACGGTATCGTGGTGCTGCTTGCCGACGGCGCACGCGAACGCGCGAGGCTGGTCGGCAGTGATCCCGAAACCGATCTGGCAGTGCTGAAAATCGAGCGGCGAGATACGCCGGGAATCGAATTCGGCGATTCCGAGTCGCTTCGAATCGGCGATGTGGTGCTTGCAATCGGCAATCCCTTCGGTGTCGGGCAATCGGTCACCATGGGGATCGTTGGCGCGCTGGGCCGCAGCCAGCTCGGTATCAACACGTTCGAGAATTTCATCCAGACTGACGCGGCCATCAACCCGGGCAATTCGGGCGGCGCACTGGTCGATGTGCGTGGCCGGCTGATTGGGATCAATACTGCGATCTACTCGCGAAGTGGTGCGCCGGGGTCGCTTGGCATCGGCTTTGCAACCCCGATCTCCACCGCGCGCCTGGTGCTCGAACAGATCCTTCGCGACGGGTCGGTCACGCGTGGCTACATCGGTGTCGAGCCTCAGGACCTGACCCCTGAACTGGTGGAGGCATTCAGACTCGCACGACGCAGTGGCGCGCTGATCGCTTCGGTCATTCGGAACGGTCCGGCCGAGCGGGCGGGCGTGCGACCCGGCGACATTCTGGTGGCTGTCGAGGGGCAGGCTGTAAACGGCACCACGGCCATGCTCAATGCCATCGCCGGACTGGTGCCGGGGGCGCGTGCGCGCTTGAAGCTGGTTCGCGAAGGTCGCGAACTTGAGGTGACCGTGACGGTGGGCAAGCGTCCGCAACCAGGCGCCCGTCGCGAGTAGGTCCGTCGGATCGTTCGTCCCGCTTCAAGCGGGGCTCAGACGGATACCCGGGTCAGCCTGGGCAGCGGCAAGCGCATTGGCCAGACTGTCGCGCTGGCTCGTCTGCAACTGAAAGAGGAGCGCGCCGCGCGCCACCGTGTCGCCCCGGCCGCATGCGAGATCAACACCGGCGTGGGGGTCGGCAGGCGCGCCGGCCAGTCGGGCGATCGCAGAGATTCGGCGCGCATCGATCGCAAGCACCCGTCCGCCCTGGTCTGCGGTGATCGGATGGGAATGAAGCGGTGGCGTGGCGGCTTCGGGCCGCGCGCCCTGCGCCTCGATGATCGCCTGCATGGCGCGCCGGGCTGCGCCGCTTTGAAGCAGTTCCAACGCGCGCAGCTCTCCCCTGCGTACATCGCCCACGTCAGGGTCCAGCGCAAGAATGCGCGCGGCAAAGAGCACGGCTTTGGCACGCAGGTCCGCCGGTGCAAGCGGGTCGCAGCTGAGCACCTGCAGCACATCGCGCACCTCCAGCGCGGGCCCGATGCCGCGACCGATCGGTGCCGATCCGTCGCTGGGGTAGGCCCGAACGGTCATGCCGAGCTGGGCGCCCAACCGGTCGAACGTGGCGGCCAGGGCGCGTGCGTCCTCGAGCGTGGCCACCTTGCCGTCGGGCATATAGGGGATGTCGACCACCACGTGGGTGGCGCCCGCCGACCATTTTTTCGACAGGATCGAGGCCACCGACCAGCGCCGCGTATCGAGCCCGAGCTCGCGCTCCAGCCGATGCATGGTTTCGTCGAGGACCGAGTGGTTGAGCCTGCCGTTCCAGGCGATACAGCCGCCCGCCCGCTCGACGGCCGCACGAAGTTCGGTGGGCGTCAGGTCCACCCGCGCGAGCACCTCCATGGCATCGGCCGTGCCCGCCGCCGAGGTGATGGCGCGCGATGAGGTTTTCGGGATCAGCAGGCCGTGCGCGGCGACGATTGGCACCACCACCATCGTGACCCGGCTGCCGGCTGTGCCGCCCAGAGAGTGTTTGTCGACGACCGGGGTGCGGCCCCATTCGACGCGGGGCATGAGCCCGCAGCGCCAGCGCGCCACGCAGGCGAGTTCATCATCGTCGAGATCATTGGCGCAGGCAATGAGCAGCGCGTTGCGGGCCGCCTCGTCGAGCGTACCGTCGATGACCGCGGAGAGCAGCGCCCGCCAGGCCGCCTGGTCGAGCCGCTGGCCGGCGAGCTTGGCGCTGAGCAAGCTGGCTGCGGATGCGCTTGAACGCGCGGGCGCATGCGGGGTTGCGGGCGCTGTGTGGCCCGGCCGTCGGTCGCCCAGGTTCGAGACGATTGCATCAAGCAACCGGATGGCGCCCGTGGGCAGATCGCCGTCATTCATGACCTGCACGACCTTGAGCGCGGCGGGATACGGGGCGCGCGGGCGCGCCAGGCGGCGGCTGATGTCATCGGCCGACTCGCGCCCCCTGGCCGCAAGGCGCGCCGCGATCAGTTCGGCTGGCGCATCAATCTCGATCACAACCAGCCTCGGCACGCGCGGGGCCAGTACGGCCGCCATGCCCCGCGAGCCGTTGGCAATGACGTGGCGGCCGGCCGCCAGATCACCACGGAGTGTTGCGGGCAGGCCATAGCGCAGCGCATGCGCCTGCCAGCTGAGCAGGAACTCGCCTCGCGCTTCGCGCTCGAGGAACTGACTGTCGGTGCAGGCTTCGTGGTCTTCGCCACCGCTCTCCGAGGGCCGCGTGATGACGCGCCGCGCAAAAACAAAGCGACGCGCCGGCAGACGCGCCCGCAGCAGGTCAATCAGGCTGTCCTTGCCGACCCCGCTTGCGCCGACGATATAGAAGAGCGTGCCGGCCGGGGCATGCGCTGCTGCGTCCGAGACTGTCGACACAGACGGGGAAGGCGCTGTCACTCGTCCAGCCCGATATCGACCGCTGGCGCGCTCTGAGTGATCTTGCTGGTCGAAATGTAGTCAACGCCGGTCATGGCGATGGCACGGATGGTGTCAATCCGGATGCCTCCGGAAGCTTCGATCCTGGCTCGACCTGCCACGATTCGAACCGCCTCGGGCATCTGCGCGACCGGCATGTTGTCGAGCATGATCACGTCTGCGCCTGCATCGGCAGCCTCGCGAACCTGCTCCAGCCGATCGCATTCCACCTCGATCTTGGTGAGGATCGGAAGCGCCTGCCGGGCGCGCTTGACTGCGTTGGTGATACTGCCTGCCACCGCAATGTGGTTGTCCTTCAGCATGACGCCGTTGTCCAGGCCAAGCCGGTGATTGACGCCGCCACCGCAGACCACGGCGTGCTTTTCCAGCATGCGAAGCCCTGGGGTGGTCTTGCGGGTGTCGATCAGACAGGCGCCCGTGCCCTCGATTTCGGCGCGGTAGCGGGCGGTTTCAGTGGCGATGCCGCACATCCGTTGCAGAATGTTGAGCGTGGGCCGCTCGGCGGTCACGATGCTGCGCGCCGACCCCGATACCGTGAGGAGCCGGGTCCCTTTGTCCACCCGCACACCATCTTTCACCAGCGCCGTGACCGACAGGGTGGGGTCGTAGCGCTGGAAGATGCGCTGCGCGATGCCGATACCCGCGATCACCATCGACTCCCGGGCATTCATATGGAAGGTCGCCTTCGCGTCTTCGTCGATCATGAGCTGTGCAGTGAGGTCGCAGTAGCCAATGTCTTCGGAAAGCCAGAGATCGATCAGCCGGTCGACCTGGAAGATGTCGTACATGAGAGCTCCGTGAGGAAGTGGATGGATCAGGATAGGGGGCGCGATGCCGCTGTGCCCCGTCCGCCGCCTTGTCGGCTGCGGTGGTACCGCCAGCCGAGCCAGGCGAGCGCTGCAACGGCTGCCAGCAGATTGAGCGAGGCCGATGGCATGAACAGGAGAATTGCCAGTGCGCCAAAGGCAAGGCGCGCAATCGCTCCGAGCGGACCGAACGCATAGTCCTCGAAAGCGATCGTCATGACGATCGATCCCAGCGCGGTGGCGAGACACACGCCGATCACGTCGAGCAAGGCGCCTTCGAGCAAGAGCTCGGGCCGCGCGACGAACACCACCGGCACCACGAAGGCTACTGCAGCAATCCTGCAGGCCAGAAATCCGATCGGCATCGGGTTGGCCTTGGCAATCGAGGCGGCGGCAAAGGCCGCGACCGCAACCGGCGGTGTGATGGCCGATACCGCCGCGTAGTAGACGACCAAAAGGTGCGAGGCCATGGTGGACAGCCCCAGCGAAATGAGCGCGGGTGCCGCGAGCACCGCCGACAGCGCATACACCGCTGGCACCGGCATCCCCATGCCAAGCACGACGATGACGGCAATGGCGGTGAACACCGTGAGCGCAAAGTTGCCCGAGGCGAGGAGGAACAGACCGGAACTGATCTTTCCGCTCAGGTCTGTCATCGAAAGGGTGCCGATCACGAGCCCGGCCACTGCGCAGGCCACCCCCACCGTGATCATCCGCTGCATGCCTTCGATCAGGGCCTGACCCAGCCGCTTTGGCAGGTCGGAAAGCGGCCGGCATCGGAGCAGTATCACCGGAACCAGCGCCGCGCACGCGACCGCCCCTGCGAACGCCGGCCGGTTGAGCGCAAGCACCGCCCACGCGATGGTCACCAGCGGAACGAGATAGATCCAGTCACGCCGCAGCACCGCCCCCACCTTCGGGATCTCCGCCTGGTCGAGTGGCGCGAGGCCGGCATGATGCGCCTGCAGCGTCACGGCAAGGTAGACACAGAGGTAATAGAGCAGCCCCGGGATGATCGCCACCAGCGCGATGTCGCCGTAGGGAATGCCGGTGAAGTCGGACATCATGAAGGCCGCTGACCCCATCACTGGCGGCAGAATGGCCCCACCAGTTGAAGCAGCCGCCTCGATTGCACCGGCCCGCACGCGCGTAAAGCCCGTGCGAATCATGAGAGGAATGGTGAATGATCCGGTGGTGACCACATCGGCGGTGGGCGAGCCCGAGATCGAGCCATAGAGGCCCGACGAGAGCACCGCCACCTTCGCGGGGCCGCCCACCTGGCGACCCACCAGGGCGTTGGACAGGTCGTGAAAGAAGTCGCCTCCGCCGAAGCGGTCAAGCAGCGCACCGAACAGCACAAAGATGAACACCAGATAGGCGGCCACCTCCAGCGCCGGTCCGTAGAGCCCGTTGTTGGTGAAGACCAGCTGGTCGATCATTTCGGGCACGCTCATGCCCCGGTGCGAGAACGCGCCGGTGAGCTTGTCGCCAAGCGCGGCATAGCCGAGAAAGAGGCCCACCAGCAGCACCAGCACGACGCCGATGGTGCGGCGCGTGGCTTCGAGCACCAGCGCGATCAGCATGATCGATACCGCCACGTCGGCCGTGCTGAGCGGGTCGAGCACCGGCAGCCGGTCCTTGTGCACATCATGCATCAGCACAAAGTAGGCGCAGCATGCGAGCGACAGCAACGCAAGCAGCCAGCCGCTCCAGGTGTCAGTGGTCGGTCGCCGGGCGTTGCCGGTGGTGTGCAGAAATGCGAGTGACAGGACCCCGCCCAGAAAGAGGTAGAGCCCAATCGCCTCATCGATGTAGACGCCGGCCGCGACCGCGACGAAGGTGACCGCAAGACCTAGGCAGATCACTGCACTCAGGACGCGGCCCACGGGCCCGAGCGCGCGCGCGCGCCCCGAGCCAACCCAGTCGAGCAATGTCATCGAGGGATTCCGGTGAGGGTGAACCAGCTTCCCGCCCGGGGGTCACCCTTGGATGGGGTTGGCGAGAGAACGACGGCAGTAAGCACGCGAGGCAAGGACCAGTGCACGCCGCGCACAGGCGGCGCGCCGACCCTACTTGAGCAGACCCGCCTTGCGGTAGGCGGCGGCCGCGCCCGGGTGCAGGGGGAGCGGAGCTACCCGGGTGAGGCTTTCCGGTGTGAGCCGCGCCAACGTGGCATGCGACTTCTGCAGGAAATCGAAGTGCTTGAGCATCGCCGCCACAATGGCCTCCGCCTCGCCATCTTTCATTTCGGCCGCAGCCATCACCACCACGCTGCCGCGCACTGTGTTGGCGGCCTCCGGCGAGAACGCGTAGGTGTTGGCGGGCACGCTGATGGTTTCAGTGCCGAGTTGTTTGTTCAGCTTGTCGATGGCCTCGGGGCCCAGGCCGATCAGCTTGAACTGCGTGTCTCGGGCGGCGTTGACAATCTGGCTTGATGGGAACGCAAGCATGTTGATGATGAGATCGATCTGGCCGTTCTTCATCAGTGCGAGGCCATTGTTGTAGGCGACGTAATTCAGCCGCCCGCCCCAGCTTTCGATGTCTTTCACACTGAACCCGTGAGCGCTGAACACCGCTTCACCGGCCACCGCCATGAGCGTGCCCTTGGAGTTGAGCGCGACCCTGACGGGCATCTTTTTCTCGCGGATCTGGTCGATGCTGGTGATGCCCGAGGCGGTGGTGGCGAGAATCTGCACCGCCGCTTCCGGGTCGATCATGGCAACCGCCCGCACATTTTTCAGGGGCTGGGTGAAGGGCTCGACGCCGGCTTCGGCCTGGCGGGCGAGCTGCGCATGGGCGATACCGAGTTGTACCTTGCCCTGTGACACAAGGAGCAGGTTGCCTGCTTCACGCCCGGGTTCGTAGGTGAATGAAATGCCGGGATATTCTTTTCGAAGCGTCTCGCCGATGGCCGTACCAACCGCGCTCCACGCACCGCCCACCGACCCGCCCGCGAGGGTGACTTTGGCGGGAGCGCCCTGAGCGCTTGCCGCGGCGGGAAAAGCGATGGAGGCAACGGTGGCTGCAAGTCCGGTGACAAGCCTGCGTCGGCCGGTGTTGAAAAGATCGGGCATCGCGGTCTCCTTGTGGTGTCGCATCGTTTTGGCCCGATTGTAGCCCCCGCGACGGGTATGGAGAGGCGCGGCGCAGGCAGGCCCCGCCAGCAACAGGTTTATTGCACGGCACCAATCGGTTAGAATAAAGGGTTTTCCAGCGAACTTAAGCGATGGATGTTCCATCTCGGACAAGACGATGAGTGAAACTTTGAAGCCCTCCGAATCGTCCCGCCGCTCGGCGATCGGTCTTGTGGCCGCGGCGGGTGCAGCGGGCGGTGCGGCCGTTGTGGTGCCCTTTGTCAGCACCTTTGCGCCCTCGGAAAAAGCCAAGGCGGCCGGCGCGCCGGTTGAAATTGACGTGTCCGCCATGCAACCCGGCGAACTCAAGCGGGTGGAGTGGCGCGGCAAACCGGTCTGGGTGCTCCGTCGCACCCAGGAAATGCTCGCCACCCTGAAAGGCACCGAGCCGCAGGTGGCCGACCCCGGGTCCATCCGCACCGCCTATCCCACGCCCGATTACGCGAAAAACCCGCATCGCTCCATCAAGCCGGAGTATCTGGTGGTGGTTGGCATCTGCTCGCACCTCGGGTGTTCGCCCAGCGACAAATTCGCCACCGGCCCACAGCCGTCGCTGCCCGATGACTGGTCGGGCGGGTTCCTGTGCCCCTGCCACGGATCCACCTTCGATCTGGCTGGCCGGGTGTTCAAGAACAAGCCGGCACCCGACAACCTCGAGGTGCCGCCCCACCGCTACCTGTCAGACACCCGCATCCTGATCGGCGAGGACAAAACCGCCTGATCAACGGTGCAGTCGGGCATCGTGAAGACCTTAATACCTTACCGGACGATGGGATGCTCGATGCGCATAATCGAGACCCCCTCATCCCGCTCGTGAAAGCCGCGAGGAGCAACTGAAAAATGGCGCAGCAAAAGCAAGTTGAAACCACTGGCCTACTTGGCTGGGTCGACCAGCGTTTCCCGCTGACGGCCACCTGGAAAGCGCATCTGTCGGAGTACTACGCTCCGAAAAACTTCAACTTCTGGTACTTCTTCGGGTCGCTCGCCATGCTGGTGCTGGTGATCCAGATCGTCACCGGCATTTTTCTCGTCATGCACTACAAGCCTGACGCCTCGTTGAACGACGCCGGCGTACCGGTGGCGTTTGCCTCGGTCGAGTACATCATGCGCGATGTACCCTGGGGCTGGCTGGTGCGCTACCTGCACTCCACCGGCGCCTCGGCCTTCTTCGTGGTGGTCTACCTCCACATGTTCCGTGGCCTCATCTACGGCTCCTACCGGAAGCCGCGCGAGCTGGTCTGGATCTTCGGCTGCCTCATCTTCCTGTGCCTGATGGCCGAGGCGTTCTTCGGTTACCTGCTCCCCTGGGGCCAGATGTCCTACTGGGGTGCGCAGGTCATCGTCAATCTGTTCGCGGCCATTCCCTTCATCGGGCCGGAGCTGTCCATCTGGATTCGCGGTGACTACGTGGTGGGTGATGCCACCCTCAACCGTTTCTTCGCGTTCCACGTCATTGCCATCCCGCTGGTTCTGCTGGGCCTGGTGGCCGCGCACATCGTGGCGCTCCACGAAGTGGGCTCCAACAACCCCGACGGCGTTGACATCAAGGCCAAGAAAGACGCCAACGGCGTGCCGCTTGACGGCATCCCGTTCCATCCCTACTACACGGTGCACGACATTCTGGGCGTGTCGGTGTTTCTCATTGCGTTCTCGGCCATCGTCTTCTTCGCACCCGAGGCGGGGGGCTACTTCCTCGAGTACAACAACTTCATTCCCGCTGATCCGCTCAAGACGCCGCCCCATATCGCACCCGTCTGGTATTTCACGCCCTACTACTCGGTGCTGCGTGCCGTCACCGACGACTTCCTCATGTACTGGATGACTCCGTTCCTGGTGTTCTATGCCTTGCTGGTACTGGGCACTGCGCGCTATGCGAGCGTCAAGGTCATCACCCTGGGCGCAGTGCTCGTCCTGATTGCGGGCTTCTTCCTGGTCGAGGCCAAGTTCTGGGGAGTGGTGGCAATGGGCGCCGCGGTGCTCATCCTCTTTGCCATGCCCTGGATCGACCACAGCCCGGTGCGCTCCATCCGCTATCGGCCGGGCTGGCACAAGTGGGTCTATGGCGTCTTCGTGGTGGTGTTCCTGGTGCTGGGATACCTCGGTGTCCAGCCGCCTGAAGAGCTCCGCAACCTGGTCGCCAAGATCGGGACGCTTCTCTACTTCGCCTTCTTCATGCTGATGCCCTGGTGGAGTGCAATGGGCGAATTCAAGAGCGCGCCGGATCGCGTCACGTTTGCAGCGCACTGACCGCTGGAGTCCCCAGAAAATGAAAAAACTGTTCGCTCGGCTGGCTGCGCTCCTTGCCTCTGCCGTCATCGCCGGGACGGCCGCTGCGGCGGGAGGCTCGTCCTTCCCGCTCGATCGTTTCCCCGTGGAAAAGCTGACGGAGCAGGCAGCGCTCCAGAATGGCGCCAAGCTGTTCGTCAACTACTGCCTCAACTGTCACGGCGCTTCGGCGATGCGCTACAACCGGTTGCGTGACATCGGCCTCACCGAGGACCAGATCAGGCGGCACCTCATGTTCACCGCCGACAAGGTCGGTGAACCCATGAAGGTCGCCATCCGCGCCGCGGATGCCAAGGAGTGGTTTGGCGCGTTGCCGCCCGATCTTTCCGTGATCGCCCGGGCGCGTGCGTCGCACGACGGCACCGGCTCCGACTGGCTCTACACCTATCTGCGGGCCTATTACCGCGATGGCACGCGCTCCACCGGCTGGAACAATGCGCTGTTCGAAAATGTCGGGATGCCCCATGTGCTCTGGCCCATGCAGGGCTCGCGCGGCGCAACCATCGAGGACATTCGCGAAAGTCGCGATCCCAAGACCGGCAAGTCGGAAGGATTTGTTCGCACCACGGTCAGTTTTGACGCGCAGGGTTACCGGACTGAAGCCACCGACAAGCTGACGGGTGGTCATCCGCACGCCGGTAAAACCATCAAGCTCGGCAAGCCTGAGGGCGGTGGCGTATCGTCCGCTGACTATGACTCACAGGTTGCCGATCTGGTGGCCTTCATCACCTACATGTCCGACCCGAGCGCTGGAACCCGCGTGCGGCTCGGTGCCTGGGTGCTGATGTTTCTCGCGCTGTTCACGGTGTTTGCCTGGAACCTGAACCGCGTCTACTGGAAAGACGTCAAATAGACGGTACTGCCGTCGTCGCCGGCGTGGTTACACGGTCAGCCCGCTGACCGTTGCCCCGCTTTCCCTTTCGGCCGAGCATTCACGGAAGCCGCCCGCCATGATGGTCCTGTACTCCGGAACCACCTGCCCGTTTTCACAGCGCTGCAGACTCGTGCTGTTTGAAAAAGGCATGGACTTTGAAATTCGGGATGTTGATCTCTACAACAAGCCCGAAGACATCTCGATCATGAATCCCTACGGCCAGGTTCCCATCCTGGTCGAGCGCGACCTGATCCTTTACGAATCCAACATCATCAACGAATACATTGATGAGCGCTTTCCTCATCCGCAGCTGATGCCTGCCGATCCGGTGATGCGCGCCCGGGCGCGGCTGTTCCTGTTCAATTTCGAGCGGGAGCTGTTCGTGCATGTGCAGGTGCTCGAGCGGCGTGACGCTTCCAAGGATGCGCAGAAGCTGCAGGACAAGGCGCGCCAGCAGATTCGCGATCGGCTCACCCAGCTCACGCCCATCTTCATCAAGAACAAGCACATGCTGGGTGAAGAGTTTTCCATGCTGGATGTTGCGATCGCGCCGCTGCTCTGGCGCCTCGACCATTACGGCATCGAGATGCCCAAGACCGCGGCACCGCTCCTGCGTTATGCCGAGCGCATCTTTTCACGGCCCGCCTACATCGAGGCGCTCACGCCCTCGGAGAAGGTGATGCGCCGTTGAGCGCGTCGCGCGCCGTCCTCGGACGTTGCCTGAGGACCGCGCCGCCGTCTCGTCAACCGGACGCCCTGCACATCCATGGCTGAGCTGTCGACCAAGCCCTACCTCATTCGCGCAATCCACCAGTGGTGCGAGGACAGTGGCTACCGCCCCTATCTCGCGGTCATGGTTGATGAGCGAACCCAGGTCCCGCGCGAGTTTGTCCGCAACGGCGAGATCGTTCTCAATGTGTCGGCTGTGGCCACCAACCGGCTGCAGTTGGGCAATGATCTGATCGAATTCGAAGCGCGGTTCTCGGGCTCGGTTCGACAGGTGTCGATACCGATCGAAAACGTATCGGCAATCTATGCCCAGGAAACGGGCCACGGCATGGCGTTTGATGTGCCCAAGGCGCTTGCGCTTGCACCGGAGCGTGGGGCGCCGGAATCGGGCGGGGCCAACAAGGCGGCGCCGGTTCCCGGTTCGTCCTCCCCCCGACCCGCGTCGCGACCCAAGCTGGTCCCCCGTCCGACGCAGCCGCCTGCCGCCACTGCCGAGCCGTCTGCTCAAGCCGAGGCGCCGGGCGCTGCATCCTCCACGGGAACCGACACCGCTCCGGCGGCGCCCGCGCGGGCTGCACCGGTGCTCGCTGTCTCCGAACCTGCGACTGCAGCCCCTCTGGGTAGCCCTGCCACCGGCTCGGCGCCGGTCCTCCAGGCGGTCGATTCGGCCTTGCCAGCCGGGCGCACCCCGCGCTCGGCGGCGCCCAAGGCACGCCGGCGTGGCAAGCTCTCTGCGGTTCCCGATGGCGCGCCAACCGGGAGCGACACTTCACGTCGTCCTGTCAACGCGGCGACCGAGCCGTCGCAAGCGCCTGCGGCGCCGCTGCCGGCGGGCGCCGAGACCACGCCTGCCGGCGGATCAAGCGCATCGTCGGTGACCGGACCGGCTCCTGATGAGCCTCCGCCATCGCCGCCTGTCCGTCCGCAGTTGAAACGCATCAAATAACCCCAACGCGGCGTATCATCCGCAGCGCACGGGGGAGAGCATTGCCGGCTTAGCTCAGTTGGTAGAGCAACCGCCTTGTAAGCGGTAGGTCACCTGTTCGAGTCAGGTAGCCGGCACCA
>JBMSQB010000047.1:0-34025 GCA_049423065.1 Burkholderiaceae bacterium | reverse complement strand
GGAAGCTCTGCAGCATGCAGTTCTTCACCACGTCCGGGAAGCCCAGCACGCGGTCGGAGGTGGCGTTGTTGAACTCTGCGCCATCGATCAGGCCGCGATCAAGCGCGGGGACGATCTCGCCGCCAGGCAGCGGATTCACGGCCGCGCCCATGTCGGTGTACATGTCCACGGCCAGACCCACCGTACGGAACTTGGTGCCCTTGATGTCTTCGACGCGCGCGATGGGCTTCTTGAACCAGCCGAAGGGCTGGGTAGGCATCGGGCCGTAAAGATAGGACACCACGTCGATGTTGATGGTTTTATAGATCTCGTCGAGCAGTTCCTTGCCGCCGCCGTAGTAGTGCCAGGAGAGCAGCATGTTGGGGTCCATACCGAAGCCGGGACCGGACCCCCACAGTGCGAGCGCGGAGTTCTTGCCGTAGTGGTAGGCCACCACGCCGTGACCGCCATCGAGCGTCCCTTTGGCAACACCTTCCAGAAGCTGGAACGCGCCCACCACCGCGCCGGCGGGCAGCACTTCCATCTTCACGCGCGAGCCTGCCATGTCATTCACCTTCTTGGCGAAGTCGAGCGCGTACTCATGGAAGATGTCCTTGGCGGGCCAGGTGCTCTGAAAGCGCAGGCTGATGGTTTGCGCGGTTGACACCATGGGCGCGGCCAGCGCGCCGGTGGCCACGGCGCCGCCTGCGGCCGACTTGAGAAAGCGGCGACGCAGCGGGGTCTTGGATTTTTGTGACATGAGGGTCTCCTGGAGCGTTTTGGGGGAGGCCGGGCTGTTGCAGCGCGGCGGGGGGTGTTGTGACCAGCCTCGGAACATTATCCGAATGCTCGCCGGATGCAAAACTTATCCGAGAACTCGCCCCGGGTGCGCGGATGCCCGGCCGAAGACCGGGGTCACTCCGAAGGCAGCGGCCAGCCTTAACGCCCGCCGGTCATGGCGATCAGCACGCTGCACGGTGCGTTATCCATCAGCGTTGCACCGATCGAACCACGCCACCAGCGCTCGGCCCAGCCCTTCGGGCGACGGTGGCCGACGATGATGAGATCGGCCTTGAGGCGCTTGGCGTGTTCGCAGATCTGCTCCACGGGCTCGCCGCGCGCGAGATGTCCCTGTGCGGAAAATCCGCGCTCTCGCAGCATCTGTACGCCTTCCTCGAGAACCTTGCGATGGTGCTCGGTTTCGTCAGTGGCGTCGGGCACCTCGGAGATGACCACTTCGTACAGAACCGCCGCGGGGACCGGTTGAACCACCGCGATGAGATGGATATCGGCCTCGCCGCTGTTGGCGAGGTAGGAGCACTCGAAGAGCGCCGTCCGACCGCTCTGCGAACCGTCATACGCGAGCAGAATCTTTTTGTACATGATGCCTCCGGATCTGGGGGTGCGTCGTGGTCCTCCGGTTGGGAGGACGGGTTGCTTTTGAAGCATTGCACGTGTCGGCCGCGCGAATGCTAGCCTGATTCAGCTGCGATTCGACAGGATCTCGTCGCGCTCAAGGGTAAACACCGATCGGCGGGGGTATGCTTGCGGCTTGCCGATTGATCACGGCACAGATTGCCGCGATCGCCTCACCGCTTCACGACGCCCGTTTCACATCATGGTCAAGTTGTCGCTCCCTTTTCCGGGTGGTGCACTGCATGCGGTGGCTGCCCGCCAACCAGATGGATCGCGACCGGTGCTGCTGCTCCTCCACGGCGGGCATGGAAGCTGGCGTCACTGGCGGGCCAACATCGCATCGCTGGGAGCGTTTGCCGATCCGGTTGCGATCGACCTGCCCGGCTACGGTGAGTCGGATTCGCCGCCCGCAGATGTTTCGCTCGCAGACTATGCGGCGCTGATTGATACCGCGCTTCATCAACTGCCACCGGTTGCCGCGGTGGTGGGATTTTCATTTGGCACACTGGTGGCCACCGAGATGGCGCGGATGTGGCGGGCGGCTCCGCATTTTCGGGGAATCGTGCTGATCAACCCGCCCCTGGGGCCGGAAGTCACCCGGGAGGTTCTGGACATTCTTGAAGAGGGCGTGCGCGAGACCCGGCGCGGCGGACTGGAGGCCGGAGTTGCGGTGACGCAACGCAGGATCATGATCGCCGATGCCTCGCGTGTGACCGACGAACTGATCGCCGACGCGGCCGAGCAGGTGCGTCGATCGCGCTTCAAGTCGCGTCCGCTGTCCCGCACCATCGACATTCGCGAGCAAATGCGGGCGCTGAGTTGCCCGGTGCATCTGATGCTGGGTGGACAGGATCCCCATCAACGCTCCGCGCTGGCAGAGCGCATTCCCCAGTACCGTGGTCTGGTGGGCGCGGATCGGGTTCACATTGTCGAGCCTGCCGCCCACTGGCTCGCTTTCGAGTACCCGGAGAAGGTCGTCGAGGTGGTTCGACATCTGCTCGGCTGAGTCTCTCCGCTGTTGCCGACCCGGGCCGAGCTGCCGATAGCGGCCAAGCTTCGCTCGGGCGCTGGCGGCTGGGAAAGTTTCCCAGATATAATCGCGGAATGTCCGGCGATCATCCCGAATCATCCCCCCACGCATCTGGCCCTGGAAACCCCTCTGATACGCAGGAGGCGGTGCTGGCAGAGGTGCTTGCCATTCTCGAGCCGCTGGTCACCTGGCTGGTTCGCTCTGGAGTCGGATACGCAGGGTTTGCTGCTGCGCTCAAGCCGGTGTTTCTCGCGCAGGCCGAGCAGGAACTGGTACGGCTGGGCAGGAAGCGGACCGACTCGGCGCTCAGTCTGTTGTCGGGCCTGCATCGCAAGGATGTCCGCTCGCTTGGCGAGCCCGCCGAGCAGGTCACTGCCGACAACGCGGCCCAGGGCGCGCGCTGGGGCAAGCCCAGTGCCGCGAATCAGGTTGCCACGCGCTGGCTGAGCCTTGACTGGCCCGACCTGATTCCCTTCGCAGGTCCCGAGCCGTCGTTCGAGGCGCTCGCCCGTCGCGTATCGCGCGACTTCCATCATCGAGCGGTGCTCGACGACCTGGTTCGTCTCGGCGTTGTTCGAGAGGAGGGCGCGGGCGTGCGGCTGATCCGTGACGCCTTTATTCCACAGCCTGGCTTTGCCGAAGCACGGCAGCTGTTTGCCGGGTCGGCGGTCGATCACCTCGCAGCCGGGGTGCACAACCTGAGCGGCGGCGCGGGACCGCGCTTTCTGGAGCAAAGCGTGTTTGCGGACGGTTTGAGCGAGGCATCGGTACGTGTGCTGCACCAGCTGGCCAACCAGATCTGGGCTGATGCGCTTCAGCGTGTCGTGGATCAGGCGGTACCGCTGTGCGAGCAGGATGAAGGAACGGCGAATCCGCAGCGGTTCCGGCTCGGTGTCTTCAGTTTCAGCGCGCCCGAGGCGCCGCAGGATCAGTCGTCATCATGAAATGTTCAGCGCGTGGTCTGGTTCGCCTGCTCGACACGGTTGGCGCCTGCTTCAGACGACTCCTGCTGATCGCCGGACTCGGGCTTCTCGCCTCCTGCGGTGGCGGAGGAATCGCCGACCTTGCCGGTGGGGTGGGAAGCGGTGGCAGCGGCCTTGCGGAGGGCACGGTCACGGGTTTCGGGAGTGTGATCGTCGACGGGGTGGTGTTCGACGACAGCAAGGCGAAGGTGACCGAGGAGGGGCCTGCCGGCGTGCGGGAGGCCACCGTCAAGATCGGCCAGCGGGTGCGCATCAGCAGCAACGCGAACAATGTCGCCGACTCGATCGAGGTGATCACCGAGCTGGTCGGCCCGATCGAACTGATCGTTGCCGATGGCGCGAAGGCGCAGCGGCTCACGGTGTTGGGGCAGCAGGTACGCGTGCAGCGCGAGGCGGACAGCAGCGGCGCCGCGGCCACCTGGACCGATTTTGGCGACCTGCCGTGTGCGCCGGGATGCGCGTTCGCAGCCGGTCAGTGGATTCAGGCCCACGGGACCTGGGTGCTTGATGCGGCCACCAGCACCTACACCTTGCTCGCCTCACGGATCGAGGTGATCAATCCGCAGCCCAAGGTCCTGCTGAGCGGTGTGGTGAGCAAGCTCGATGGCAGCGTGGTGCGCCTGAACGCCGCGAGCGGCCGCGAGGTTGACCTGGGCAGTGCGGCGGCGCTCGCCGACCCGGCGCTCAATCAGGTGTTGCGGGTATGGGCAGCGCCACCCGGCGGGCCTCCCGGTGCGGTGATGCAGGCCGATCGTTCGATTTCTGCCAGGCTCGCGCCCCTTGCCAATGTCGCAAGCACGGTGCTGGGCGGCGAGGTGTCTCGCGTGAGTGCCGACGGATCGGAGATCGAGATTCAGGGCAACCGCATCAGCGTTCCTGCCGAGTTCCGGGGTGCGATAGCCACCCAGCAGTTCGCGCGTGTCGAACTCGAAAAAGGCGCCTTGGGCTGGCAGGTGAAGGCGCCACTCAGACTCTCGGCCAGCGGCGAGCGGGCCGAGGTGCAGATCAGCGAGGACATCCCCGCAGCGAGGCTCGCGCAGATCGCGTCCGGCAACTGGAGCCTCCGGGGTACCTTGCTGGGTCGGACCACACTTTCAAGCTCGTGCGCGCAACTGGCCAACGAGCCGCCCGGCACCAGGGTGCGGGTGGCGGTTCAGGCGGTACGCGGCCCCTTGCCCATGACGGTGCAATCGGTTCAGTGCAGCCGAAGCTAGCGGCTGGGGCGGGCAGCCGCAGCGCTGCCCGCTGTCGCGAACGGGTCAGCCAACAGGCCGGAACATTGGCACCGGCGGCCCGCCGTCAGTGGGCTTGAACACGACTTCAACCCGATCACCGATTCGAACCGAGTCCAGGTCGCAGTCGGCAAGGTTGGTCATGATGGTGACACCTTCGTCGAGCGTGACGTACGCGATGGCGTAGGCGATGGGGCCAGCGCGGCGTGTGATGCTGAGCGAATACACCACGCCGCGGCCGGCTGAGCGTTTCAGCTCGGTCTGGTCGCCACCGCAATGCGGGCAGTAAGGGCGTGGATACCAGTATGGGCCGCAAGCCGCGCAGTGCGGAATCAGCAATTCGCCGCGACCCGCGGCGTCCCAGAAGGGCTGGTTTTCGGGGTAGATGACCGGGGCGGGCAGCTTGCGATCCTGGTATGGCGTGGCCATGTTCAAACCCTCTCGAGAATCAGTGTTGAGCTGCCGTGGCGGGCCCCGAGCTGGCCGCCGGTGCCCTGGGCGAGCGCGAGCGTGCAACCCGGCACCTGAACCGCCGGGTGGGCTTCGCCGCGCAACTGGCGCACCGCTTCGATCACCTTGGTGATGCCGCCACGGTTCGCGGGATGATTGCTGCAGAGGCCACCGCCATCGGTATTGAACGGCAGGCGGCCGCTGCCCGCGATCAGGTTGCCGTCGGAGACAAACCGGCCGCCCTGGCCTTTCTCGCAGAACCCCAGATCCTCGAGCTGCATGAGCACGGTGATGGTGAAGCTGTCGTAGATGGAGACATACTGAATGTCGGCGGGTGTGAGGCCAGCCTCGGCGAAGGCTGCAGCGCCCGAGTGCCGGGCCCCCGAGTAGCTGAGGTCGACGCGGCCCCCATTCAGTCCCTTCACAAACTCGCCGGCGCCCCGGATCTGCACCAGCGGACGCTTGAGCGTGCGCGCGATTTCAGGTCGGGCGACGATCAGGGCACCGCCTCCGTCAGACACCACACAGCAATCCATGCGGCGGATCGGGTCCGACACCATGGGCGAAGCGAGCACCTCGTCCACGGTGAGCACCTGGCGCAGCATGGCGTGCGGATTGTGCTGGGCATGATGCGATGCGGCCACCTTGATCCAGGCGAGTTGCTCGGCGGTCGTCCCGAACTCGTGCATGTGGCGAGCAGCCACCAGGGCGTAGCTGTTGATGGTGAGCGGGCCAAAGGGCGCTTCAAAAGGCTGGTCGGGAATGTTCGCGCCAAAATTTCGTGGCTGAAGGCCGCTGGACGCCTCCGACCGTGGGCGTCCGGCGAGCGTGATCAGGGCGACGTTGCAATGTCCTGCAGCGATGGCCTGGGCCGCGTGCGAGACGTGAATCAGATAGGACGAGCCACCGGTCTCGGTGGTGTCGATGTGGCGCGGACGAATGCCCATGTACTCGATCATGCTGAGCGCGCCCAGCCCGGGGGCATCGCCCGCGCAGAAGTAGCCGTCAACATCGGCCAGTGTGAGCCCGGCGTCGCGGACTGCGCCGAGCGCGCACTCCATGTGCAGTTGAGCCACGCTCTTGTCCGGCGCAAGACGGGTGGGGTGCTCATACGCACCAATGATGTGGGCCTTGCCTCGAATACTCATCGTGTCGGCTTCCGGTTGATGGCAGGATGAACGGCACTCTACAGAATTCGCACGCACGGCTCGGGACGCGAGTGCGGCGCTCGGAACGGTCCATGAAGTACCATTCCGGATCAACCGGATCGCATCCCCCGATCTGCCTGCTGGAGACTTCAGAATGAATGCCGAATCAGGAATGGCCTCGTTCCAGGTGTTTGCCTCCGGGCGCGAGGCAAGGCTCGCGGTTCGCCGCGGTGAGGCCAGCCGGCCCACGGCAGGTATGGCGCCCGGTTATGTGCAGGGCAACCTTGCCATCCTTCCCGCGGCACTCGCCCATGATTTCCTGCGCTTCTGCCAGCAGAATCCGCGCCCCTGCCCGGTGCTTGCCACGTCCGCGCCGGGTGACCCCAGACTACCCGCGCTCGGTGACGACCTGGACATCCGAACCGATCTGCCCCGATACCGGGTCTGGCGGCATGGGGAACTGGTTGCCGAGGTTTCCGATGTTCGCGACTTCTGGCGCGACGACCTGGTGAGCTTCGTGCTCGGATGTTCATTTTCGTTCGAGGAAGCGCTGGTTGAAGCGGGTCTGCCGATGCGGCATATCGACTGCGGTTCAAACGTGCCGATGTATCGCACTTCGATCCCGACCCGGCCCGCCGGTGTTTTTCATGGCCCGATGGTGGTGTCCATGCGCCCCCTGCGACCGGCCGATGCCATTCGCGCGGTGCAGATCACCTCGCGGTTTCCGTCGGTACACGGGGCGCCGGTGCATCTGGGTCTGCCCGGGCTCATCGGCATCAACGATATCGCCCGCCCCGACTATGGCGATCCGATCGAGGTACGCGAGGATGAACTGCCGGTGTTCTGGGCCTGCGGCGTGACGCCCCAGGCCGTCAGCGCCGCAGCCCGGCCTGAATTCTGCATCACCCACGCGCCCGGCTACATGCTGGTGACCGATCTGAAAAACAGCGCCCTGGCCATTTTCTAGCCCAGGGCGCGCCGGTCAGATTCCGTTCAGCACATGGACCAGGCGCTTGGCGATGTGCTCGCGTGTGCGGCCTGCATAGGCCGCCATGTGGGCACTTCTGGCATGGGCCTCCAATGCCTCGCGTGAGGCCCATTTCTCGATCACCATGAAGGTGTCGGGGCCGATCGGCGTGTGAAACGCGGGCGCCTCGGCCGGATCGACGACGGCGCCGTATTCGATGCAGCCATCTTCGGCGAGGACCGCAGGCACGTTGGCGCGAAAGGCCTGCAGCACGGTATCGCGCAGGCCCGGCTTGGTGGTGATGACAGCGACGACGTGAATCACGAAGATCTCCTCAAAACACACCCGGACGCTGCCGGATCAGTCGATGGTGGCGCCGGATCGCGCCACCAGTTCCTTGTATTTCGCCGCCTCGGTCCGGATCAGCTGGGCAAAGGCTTCGGGCGTGGTCGGGGAGGCGGCGGCCGCCTGGGTGCGCATGGTTTGCATGAAGCGCTCGCTCTTCATGGCTTCAAGCAGTGCCCCGCGAAGACGGTCGATGATGGCCCGCGGCGTGCCAGCGGGCGCGAACAGGCCGTACCAGGTACTGATGTCAAAGCCCTTGAGTTCGCGTGGCGACAACTCGGAAAGCGGCGCCAGTTCGGGCATGGCGGGCGTACGCGAGACGGTGGTGAGGCCAAGCGGCAGAATCCGGCCTTCGCGGATGCGCGGGGCGGCCGAGGCCAGGTTGTCGAACATGAACTGTACTTCGCCCGACATCAGGGCAAGCTGTGCGGGCCCCGCGCCCCGGTATGGGATGTGCACCGCGAAGGTCTGCGTCTGCTGTTTGAAGAGCTCTCCCGCGAGGTGTCCTGCGCTGCCGTTGCCGCCCGATGCGAATTGAAACGCGCCGGGTCGGCGCCTGAGAACTGCGACAAAGTCGTCGACGGTGCGGATTGATTCGCGCTGCGCGAACGCCTCGTTAAGCACCAGAACATTGGGGACCACCGCGATCAGCGAGATCGGTGCGAAGTCGCGCTCGGCGTCATACGGCATGCGCGGATAGAGCGAGGGGTTGATGGCATGCGTGGCAACCGCACCGATCAGGAGCGAATAGCCGTCGGCCGGTGATTTCGCAACATGGTCGGCCCCCAGGTTGCCGCCTGCTCCGCTGCGATTCTCGACAATGACCGTGCCGCCAAGCGGTTCACGCATGGCCTCGGCAAGTGCACGCGCCGCCAGATCCAGCGGGCCACCTGGCGGGTAGGGAACGACCAGGCGAACCGGGCGCGAGGGGAAGGTCTGCGCCGAGGAGGGGGCCGCCAACGTGGCGGCGGCGGTCGCGAGGATGAGGTGTCGCCGTGTCACCGTATTCATTTCGGCGTCTCCGCAGGCTGTTTTCTGGAGGCTGGCGGCTCGGTGGCCGCGAATGAGGGCCGACGGCTGAACGCCTCGAACCACGCGGCAAGCGCGGGTCGATCGGGGCGCCACTCGAAGCCGCGAATCTTGAGCGCGAACGCAAGCGCGCATCCCAGCGTGAGCTGGGCGTGATTGAAGGGACCGTGCATCCAGCGATGCCCGATCTGGGTCTCCCACCAGGACAGCAGGCGCTCGGCGCGGGCATGCTCATGCTGAATGACGGTCGGCGAGCGTTCATCGGCAGGCCGCACCAGTTCGCGGAACCAGACTGCCAGACCGTCCAGCAGGGAGGTGGCGCGGGCGTCGAGTCGAGTAACCGCAAGGGCTTCAGAGGGTGCAGGACGCGTGAGCAGTGGCGCACCCACCAGGCTGTCGAGATAGTCGCAGATGGCGACCGACCCCTCCAGACCCTCACCGTCTTCGCATATCAGGTAGGGGACGCGTCCGGACACGCTGATCGGGTAATAAGGGCTGTCGGCCACCCGGGTCTGGGCGAGATGTTCGCCCACACGCGACTGCAGTCCCTTTTCGATGACCATCATGCGGGCCATCCGGGCATAGGGGGAACCGGCGGTGATGTAGAGTTTCATCCGATCAATTTTAGCGTTCGAAAGTCATGCAAGTCTTCCCGACACCATTTTTTCCTCGAGCAAGCGGGCCGTCTGACTCCGGCCGGCGTCGCGCGCTGCGCTCGGGCATCGCACTGGGCGCACCGGTGTTGTTGCGTGCCGCAGCCCTGGGCGTTGGGGGGGGCGTATCACAGGTGGTAGCGGCCTCTGGCTCCGCGGCGGCCGGAGGCGCAGCTGCGTCGGGTGCCTGCCCGTCGCTCTTGAATCATGTGTTTCCGAGGCTACAGGACGACGCGCCGGTATCCTTGTGCGGCTTCGCCGGCAAAGTGCTTCTGGTGGTCAATACCGCCAGTCAGTGTGGCTTTACGCCGCAGTATGAGGGCCTGGAGAAATTGCACGGCCGATTTGCGTCGCGCGGTCTGGTCATTCTCGGCTTTCCGTCCAACGACTTTGGCCAACAGGAGCCCGGCACCAGCCAGCAGATCGGCGAGGTGTGCTTCAACACCTATGGCGTACGCTTTCCCATGTTCGCGAAAACGTCGGTCACGGGTGCGTCGGCCAATCCGCTTCACGCCGAGCTGGCGCGGATCACCGGTCAGGCGCCCCGCTGGAATTTCCACAAATATCTCGTCAGTCGGTCGGGGCAGCCGGTTGCACATTATCCAAGTCGGGTTGCGCCCGAATCGCGCGAGCTGGTCACCGCAATAGAAAAGGCGCTCGCTGTCACCTGAGTTCATGGCTTTCCTCGCGGGCGAGCGCCCGCGTGCCACCCCTTGCGGGCGAGCGCCCGCGAGCCAAGATTGGAATACCGCCGATGTCGGACACCACGTTTCTGGAATGGCCGTTTTTTGAGCCTCGTCACCGAGAATTTGCCGCGCACCTCGAGGCATGGGTGGCGGCACGACCCGAGCCCGCGCACTGCGAGGGGGACGCGCTCGATGCGCTCTGCCGCAGCATTGTTCGAGACCTGGGCGCAAGCGGCCTGCTCGAGCCCGTGGTGCCGCGGGCGGGGGCAGCGGGCCTTGATGTGCGCACCATCTGCCTTGCCCGGGAGATTCTCGCGCGGCGCTCGGGCCTGATCGAAGTGATGTTTGCCATGCAGGGGCTGGGTACCGGGCCCATCACGCTCTTTGCCGACCAGGCGCTGCGCGACAAGGTGCTGCCGGGCGTGCGGTCTGGCGAGCGTATCTCGGCCTTCGCGCTGTCTGAACCCGATGCGGGATCAGACGTGGCCGCCATGAGCACGCTCGCCACGGCGGTGCCCGGAGGCTGGCGCCTCGATGGGGTCAAAACCTGGATTTCCAACGGTGGTATTGCAGATCACTACGTGGTGTTTGCGCGCACGGGCGAGGCACCGGGCGCGAAGGGCCTCTCGGCGTTTGTGGTCGATGCCGAGACGCCTGGATTCATCATTGAAGAGCGCCTTGAAATGATCTCGCCTCACCCGGTCGCCACCATCCGCTTCGACGGTTGTTTCGTACCGGCGGATCGCTTGCTGGGCCAGCCCGGCGAGGGCTTCAAGATTGCCATGGCCACGCTCGATGTCTTCCGAACCACCGTGGGCGCGGCCGCGCTCGGCTTTGCCAGGCGGGCGCTCGATGATGCAATGCGTCGTGCGGCCACCCGCATGGTGATGGGGCGCGCGCTGATCGAGCAGCAGCTGATTCAGGGCAAGATCGCGGACATGGCGCTTGATGTCGATGCCAGTGCGCTGCTGGTCTATCGCTCCGCCTGGACGCGCGATGTGCAGAAGCGTCGCGTCACGCGCGAGTCATCGATGGCCAAGCTCCATGCCACCGAGGCGGCGCAGCGCGTGATCGATGAGGCGGTCCAGATATTCGGCGGGCTGGGTGTGACCCGCGGCAACAAGGCCGAGGAGCTTTATCGGGATATCCGCGCGCTGCGCATCTATGAAGGTGCGAGCGAGGTTCAGCGGGTGATCATCTCGCGCCAGGCCATGGCAGGCTTGTCTGCCTGAGTCAATCGCCCTCGAACACCGGTTTGGCCCGGTTCACGAACGCGGTGTAGGCGCGTTCAAAATCCCGGGTCTGCATGCAGATGGCCTGGGCCTGCGCTTCGGCCTCAATGGCTTCATCGATGCCCATGTTCCACTCCTGGTGGATGCAGCGCTTGGTCATGGCATGGGCGAAGGTGGGGCCCGCGGCAAGTGAGGCTGCGAGCGCCTGCGCGTCGGCCAGCAGGGCCGCGGGATCGCACAGCCGGTTATAGAACCCCCAGCGCTCGGCCTCGGCGCCATCCATTGAACGACCGGTAAAGAGCAGCTCCGCCGCGCGCCCCGAGCCAACGATGCGCGGGAGAATGTTGCAAGCGCCCATATCGGCGCCAGCCAGCCCGACCCGCACGAACAGGAACGCGACCTTGCTCGCGGCCGTACCCAGACGAAGATCGGCCGCCATCGCGAGAATGGCGCCCGCGCCGGCACAGATGCCGTCGACCGCAGCAACGATGGTTTGCGGCGCGGCGCGCATGGCCTTCACCACGTCGCCCGTCATGCGGGTAAATGAGAGCAGGCCGCCCATGTCGTCAGCGCGCTGGAGTTCGACCAGCGGGCCGATGATGTCGTGCACATCGCCACCGGAGCAAAAGTTGCCGCCGGCGCCGGTGATCACGACCGACTTGATGGTTTTTGAGTAGGCGAGCGCACGGAAGAGATCGCGCAACTCTGCGTATGAATCGAAGGTGAGGGGATTCTTGCGCTCGGGGCGATTGAGCGTGATGGTGGCGACCTTGCCGTTCACCTCCCAGCCGATGTGCCTGGCTGAGTAGCGGTCGATGTTGAGGCCGGCAGGCAGGAACGAGTCGGTGGTGACAGTCATGGCGGTGAAGGCCTTCAAGGATTGGACGGGGGGGCGATCCGGTCGATGAACCGGGCGAGCTCGAGATCAAGATGGGTGAGCCCGCCGGCGTCGTGTGTGCTGAGGGAGATGTCGACGCGGCGCCAGACATTGCGCCAGTCGGGGTGATGGTCCAGTTGCTCGGCGCGCAGCGCCACCCGGGTCATGAAGGCAAAGGCCTCCTGGAAATCAGCGAATTCCAGTCGACGCGAGAGTGAGCGGCCGTCATCGGCCAGCGTCCAGGCGGTGAGGCTCGCGAGTTCCGAGGGCGAAACGGGTTCGAGTGTTCTGGGCATTGGCGCGTCAGACCAGATCGTTCCAGACGTCCTGCTCGCAGATCAGCCCGTTCCGAATCTCGAATCGGTCGATGAACCGAACACCGTCCACGACCCGGCCATCCAGATACTCACCGTGCAAGGTGCCATAGCAATACACCACCGCAGTGGCCGGCCCGGTGAAGGCGACATCGATCCGGGCGAACTTCTTGCCCATGAACTTGTAAGCCTGGCGTGAGGCGGCGAGCCAGGTGTCCAGGCTGTCGTAATTCCGCCCGCGCGGAAATCGCGGCGCAAAGCCCGGGCCGATCCGGCGTCTTGCCTCGGCCATGTCGCGAGCCTCGGTCGTGCGGAGAAAATCAATTGCACGCGCAGCCGCCTCCAGCCCTTCAGCTCGGCGGGACGGGTCGCAGGCAACGACAGCGGCTTCAGCATCGGTCATGACGGATTACTCATGAGGTGGGGACGGCCGATACCGTAAAGGCTTCGTATGAAATTGACAAATCGACGATCGCCCGCCTACCCTCGATCGACCCTCCCCGGAAAGCCCCCATGCGTTCACCCCCACCCTCTGCGGTCGCCTCGCCGGCGTTCGAACCCTTCGAGATCAATGGCGTCGCTCTGCGCAACCGCATTTTCATGCCTGCGCACACGACCAACTTTGGCGCCGATCATTTGCCGAGCGCGCGCCATGTCGCCTATCACCGAGAGCGTGCAGCGGGCGGCGTGGCGCTCATCATTTTCGAGGCGATCCGGGTGATGGAAAACACGCTCGGACGGCCTCAGGGCGTGTGCGGATACCTGGATGAATCGGTCAACGCGTTTCGCCCGGTGGTTGATGCGGTGCACGAGGGCGGGGCCGCGTTCATCGCGCAGATCTGTCACATGGGGCGGCAGATCGAGGGCGAGTATGAGCGCACCGTGTCCTGGGGCGCATCACCGATTCGCTGGTCGCTTGCTTCGTATCCGCCCAGGCAGATGAACCGTCGCGAGATGCAGCAGGTCATTGATGCTCATCTGCGAACCGCCGAGAACATGCTGAAAGCGGGCGCTGATGGGATCGAGCTCCATTGGGGACATGGCCATCTGCTCCAGCAGTTCCTCTCGCCCTTGTCCAACAAGCGCGAGGACGACTATGGCGGCACGACCGAAAACCGGTTGCGATTTCCGCTTGAAGTCGCCGTGCGCCTTCGGGAGGCGCTGGGGGCGGGCGTCTGTCTGGGTGTCCGGATCAGCGCGGAGGAATATCACGAAGACGGGCTCACGCTGGAGGAGTCAAGCCGGATCATCGAGCTCGCAGCACCTCAGGTCCAGCTTGATTTCATTCACGTGAGTCACTCTGCCTATCACATGAGCCGATCGCTTGGTACCCAGATGGCGGACATGGCGATCGATCCTGCGCCGTTTCGCAAGCTTCCCGGACGAATCCGGCAGGCGGCTTCCGGTTCGGCCAACCCGGTGGCAATCCTCACCGTCTGCAAGTATCGAACACTTGAGGATGCCCAGGCGATGCTCGAGTCCGGTGGGGCCGACATGATTGGGCTCGCGCGTGCGCATGTGGCAGAGCCCGACCTGGTGGCGAAATGGCGCAGTGGTCGCAGCGATGAAGTGCAGCCCTGTATTGGTTGCAATCAGGGCTGTGCGCAGAATCTGGAACGCAACATTGCGCTCACCTGCCTTGTCAATCCACGCGCCGGTCGCGAGGCAGTCTGGCCGCGTCTGGTGCGCGATCAGGCACGCGAGCCGAAGTCGGTGCTGGTGGTGGGCGGTGGCCCTGCGGGTCTGGAGGCGGCCGCCACCGCGGCCGAGCGTGGTCACCGGGTCACGCTTCGCGAACGATCGGGCGCACTCGGCGGGCGCCTTGCGCTCGCTGCGGGGCTTCGCTTGCGTGAAGATTTCGGACTGTGGCTTGCCTTTGCGCGCAGGCGGCTGGAACGGCTGGGCGTGGTGGTTGAACTGGAGAGCGAATCCACCATCAATGCCATTGCTGCGGAGCGTCCCGACCATGTGGTGCTTGCCACCGGTTCATACCCTGTTTCCTATCGGCTGCCAGACGGCCATGAGGCGCTGACACTCGATGCGGGCGCGCGCCTCGCGGCCGCGGGCCAAAGCGTGGCGGTCTACGACGAGACCGGTGACTGGGGGGCGCTTGGCCTGGTCGAGCATCTTGCAGCGTGCGGCGCGCGCGTCACGCTGCTTTCACCCGCCGCAGGCGCGCTTTGGCGCACCACCGTCTACAGCACGACCACCACCTTTGCCCGCTGGCGAGAGCGCGGGGTTCGAATACGGACGCTTCGTCGACCGCTGGGATTGTCGGCGGGACACCTCCGCCTTGAGGACACCTCATGCGGTGAGCATGAGGTGATTGACGGGATCGATCATCTGATCGCGGTGGTTCCGCCCAGGTCGAATGCCGGGCTGGAAGCAGGCCTGGCCGAAGCCGGTATCGCCTTCAGCATGGCAGGCGACTGCGTGACGCCAAGGAACGCGCTCGAAGCTGTATTCGAGGGACACCGCAGCGGTCGGGCCATCTGACGGGCGACAAGGAAGCACGCATCATGAAGAAGACTGTGGTCATCACCGGCGCGAGCGGCTTTATCGGCCTCAATCTCGTGGAAGTTTTCATGCGGCGCGGCTGGCGGGTGCGAGCGCTCTCCTTTGACGGCATTCCCGCGCTTGCGGCCGCGGAGTTCGCCGCGCTTCCGGGCGAACTGGATGACCGCCGTGGCGATGTACGCGACCTCGCAGCGCTGGAAGCCCTGTTTGAGGGCGGTGCGCCCGATGCGGTTATCGCGGGCGCTGCAATCACCTCGGGCGCGGCGCGCGAGCGCGAGCAGCCGTCGGCGATTTTCGATGTCAATCTTGTGGCGCCAGTCCGCCTGCTCGAAATCGCAGCGCGCCATCAGGTACCGAGAATGCTCTGCTTCTCGTCCACCTCTTCGATGGGAGAGTTGCCATTCCTGGGCCAGCCGGTCCGCGAGACCGATCTTCCCAGGCCGCTTACTTTTTACGGTGCCACCAAGTCGGCGCTCGAGACCGTCGGGCTTCGCTGGAACAGCTTCGGGGCCGCGCCGCGGCTCTTTGTGGGCCGTCTGACGGCGGCAATCGGGCCCTGGGAGCGCGCAACCGGCGTGCGAGACACGCTATCGCCGCCGCTTGCGATCGTGGAGAGCGCGCTGGCAGGCGTGCCGATTGCGCCTTTGCCGGCAGGCGGTGCGCGTGACTATGCCTACGCGCCCGAAGTTGCCGAACAGGTGGCCTGGCTCATGACCGCCAGCTCGCCACCGCCGCAGCATTTTCTCTACCAACTGAGTCCTGGCTTTACCTGGCATGCGCGCGCCATGCTGGATGCGCTTGCGGCCGAAGGCGTCGTGGTGCGCATGGAGGAGGGAGGACGCCGGATCGAGTTCAACGATGACCTCACGCGTACGCGCTCTCCGCTCCTTGCCGATCGCATCGCTCAGGAGTTTCGAGCGCCGCCCGATGCAGCGGCTTGCGCGCGTGCCTATGCGCGCTGGGCGCTGGCGCATCGCGAGTGGTTTGCACGCTGAGGTTCGCCCGCCGAGGTTCGCCTGCCGAGGTTTGGCCTCGCGCCCTCGCGCGGGTTTCCCCTGGCTGCGCGCCGCCTGCCGGTGTCAACCGATTCGGAATTGTTTTGACAGTCGGGCGAGCGACGAATCAAGGTGCGCTTGATCGGGGCGCGCGTAGGCGCCGATTCGTCGCGACGGCGTGATCCCGATCTTGTAGAGGCTCGCCATCATTTCGGCGCACTTGACCGCAGCCGATATGGTGTCAAGCACGGGGGCGCCCAGCACCTGGGTAAGGCCTGCGCGATGCGCAAGGGTGGCGAGAAACGCGGGCCCCGGAACGATGACCGAAGCGCCATCCCGAACGGCACGCTCGCATTGCGCGACAAAATGGTCGAGGAGCGGCCCGGGGTTGGCGAGCGAGGTGGCAATTTCTTCCTCGGAGGCCTCGACAATGTACGGACCCGGGAGCATCCGCGAGGCGACACCGTATCGTACGGCCTGCTCGCCATATACCTCGCAGAAAGCCGATGAACTGGTGACCACCGCGAACATGCGACCGAGGGTCATGGCCAGGTGGTAGGCATTTTCGCTGATGCCGACAATGGGCATGTCAACCAGGCTGCGGCCTTCGGCTACGCCCACATCGAGCGTGCATCCGACCACGAATGCGTCATAGCCTTCGCGCTCGGCCTGACGCATGGCATTGAGTGTTTGCACATTCTGGAAATACTGAAAGCTTCGCCAGTTCTCGATGTCCCGGATCATTTCTGCGATACCGGTGACATGGAGGCCGGTTTCGGGATGGAGGATTCGCCGACACTGCGCCTCCAGGGTCTGGCCGTAGTCGTCCCAGACCGGCTCATAGCGGTAGGCGCTTGCACTCTGGTACCAGATCTTCATGGGGAGCTTTCTCCAATCGAGCAGAAACACCGCCCCATGGTGGCACGAAGCGTACGTTCGCCACCTTCGGTCACGCGCCCCTCCTCGACCAGAACGGGCCAATCGTGGCTTGGGTAAAGATAAAAACGCGGTGCGGTCTGCATGAGACGTTTGAGTGCGATCTTCTCGCTGCGCCGCGAGACCACGTGATTGGAGGTGACGATCACGTCGTTCCGCAGCGTGGTCGGGCTCATCAACTGGTGCCTGACGCTGTAGACCAGATCGCCGCAGAAGCACACCGTGCCGGCTTCGGTCTCGGCGATGACCACCATCGATCCCTCAGTGTGCCCGCCGGCAGCCACGCAACGAAGCCCCGGCAGGATTGGCTCGCCGCCGGTTCCCTCCAGGTCGAGCAGCCAGAGCGCCCCGGGGGTATGAAGACGGTCGATCAGATGCTTGATGTCCTCCGGCGGATAGGAGGGGCCGGAGAGTCCGCTCACCGCATATTCGAGTTCGCGCCGGTTGATGACGACCGCGGTGCTCATCGGAAAGAGGTCGGTTTGTCCGGCGTGATCGATGTGCAGATGGGTATGCAGAACATACTGCACCTGTTGCGGCTCAACGCCGTGGCGTGCCAGCTGGGCCGACAGCCGTTGCTCGGGGGATTCGATTCCCGTTGCTGCATCGCCGATCCGCTTCAGAATGTCTGGGCTTCTAAAGCCGGTATCGATCACCACGCGGGTATCACCCGAGGTGAGCAACCATCCCTGAACGGGAAACACCATGCGGTCGCGCTTCTGTTCGTTGGGAATCAGGCGGCGGGTATTGAGCTCAACCTCGCCCAGGTCCAGCGTGTGAACAGTCCATTTCATGGCGGTGCTCATGGGGTGGAGCGAACGCCCAACCCCAATACGCCGGGGTTCACGACGCCACGCGGATCGGTGGCCTGTTTGAGATCTTCGAGGAGCCCCCAGGCGGTTGTGCCCTCGAGAGCCTGGGCAAACGGATAGGACTTGGCCCACTGCACGTGAAGCGACCCCATCTCTCTGAACACGCGCTGAAGGCGGTATCGCAGATCGAGCGCCACCGCGTTCCGCTCGGGGTTGTCGACCGTGTCTTGTGTGGCGCGACGACGGTCATCGGTTGCATAGTGATGACGATAGGGCCCAAGCGGCCGCTTCCAGAAGATCACGGGTTCAATGCCCCAGAAATGACCATGGAGCAGCGAGTTGCAGGCCATTCGGATCTGATGCCTTTGCATGAGCGCCGCATTGTCGGCGGCAAAGGCCTCGAAAGCCTTCATGGCATCCACCGCCTTGGAGGCCTGGAACTTGGCGTTGATTGGAAAATTCACCTCGCCCTCGCGATTGGCCATGATTTCGCCAACATTGAGGTAGGGGCCATAGCGAAGCCCGAAAGGAATCGTGGTGGGCAGGTTACGCGCGCCGAACCCCTTGAGCAGCTTGGCGATACGCTGCTGAACCCGGTCGGCGGCCGCCTGATCCGCCGCCTCGGCAACGTAGTACATCGCGTTGGGCAGCCCCTTGAGAAATCCCAGACCCGAGGGATGCCATGCCCGCGCGAGCGCGCGGTATGCGCGCCATCTGACAGGGTTGTCTGCGAGAAAGCGGTCGATCATCTGGCGCTTGTCGCTGGCAGAGATGCCGGGCTTCAATGCGTATTCGCCCACAAAATAGCCGTCGAAAGCGAAGGCTTCAGTGTGCAGACCGCTGGTCGCCATGGCGGCCTGCGCAGCAACCAGCGACACGCGGTCAGGAAAAGTGACGCAGCCAAACGACATCTTGGGCCACGGCTCAAGTTGCAGGTGAACCTTGGTCTTGATACCGAATGCGCCGGAGTCGCAAAGAAACAGGCCAGTGAGATCGGGGCCGTTGTAGCGGTAGAACGGCGCGGTTCCTGAAGTGGCCCACGAGCCGGTTCGAAGGAGCCGCCCGTCGCCCAGCACCACCTCGAGTCCCAGCACATGCTCGGCGAGGGTCATCCGGCCCATGCCGGTTGCGTTCTGCGAGAGCCCGCCTCCCACTGTCGCCCAGTTTCCAGACAGCGTTCCGAGGTAGGGCACCCGCATGCCCGTGCCCTGGAGCGCGGCGCGCAGGTCAACCCAGCGGGTACCGGTTTCGATACTGACATAGCGATCGGTGGTGTTGACTTCAAGTATGCGGTTGAACCCTGTGTTGTCGAGCACCACGGTGTCCGGCCGGACGGGCACATGGCCCTTGGTGTAGGACATGCCGCCACCGCGGGTGTTGACCGCAAAGCCCTCAGCAGAGGCGAGCCTCATGAGCGCGCTGATGGCCTCCACGCTCTTTGGCCGTACGACCGCGACAGCGGTCTCGCCCACCTCTTCGGAAAAATCGAGGGAAAAAAGCTGTCGCTCGTGCGGGTCGGTGCTGACCGCGTCGGCGCCCAGTGTGTCAATCAGCCGGCGGGTGATCGACTCGGCGCGAATCGCGCCCTCTTCGTCGTGGCTGCGAACATTCATGATCGCTCTCCTTGGTCGGGTGCTACATCACGCGTTGAAGTTGACCGCTTTCGATCCAGTGCTTGAGCGTTGCGCGCTGAACGCGGTTGGTCGCGGTCATGGGCAGGCTGTCGGCAACATACACGGCACGCGGAACCTTGAACCCCGCAAGGCGCTCGCGCAATCGTGCGAGCAGCTCGGTCCAGTCGCTCACCTGGGGTGCCACCAGCACAGCGGCCACCACTTCATCGAGGCGAGGGTCTGGAACGCCAAGCGCGCATACCTGCGCCGTGCGGCAGAGGTCGCGAAGCACTTGCTCGACTTCCACTGGCGCGAGGTTTTCACCGCCGACCCGGATCATTTCCTTGAGCCGCGCCACATAGATCAGTTCACCGTCATCGCCGATCCGTCCAAGATCGCCTGAGCGGAACCAGCCATCGTGTGAGAAGCCGCTCGCCATGGCTTCAGCATTGGCGAAGTAGCCCTGTGTGATCGTTGGCCCCCGCATCTGAATCTCTCCGGTCGCGCCCGCAGGCAATTCGGCCGAGCTGTCGGGATCGACGATACGGATCTTGTTGCCGGGCTGCGGGCGACCATTGCCACCTACCCGCTGGGCCAGGGGCTCACCCGGTGTCCACATGGTGAACTGACCGCAGGTTTCGGTCATGCCGTAAAGATTCGAGATGCCGGTCACCCCAAGCTGGTCTGCGATCCTGAGGAGAAACTCGGGCGTTCCCAGGTCGTGGGCCACCTGAAGCGAGGAGAGTCGCTCGCGGGTTGTGGAGGTTGCGATTGCCAGCACGTCTCGAAAATAGATCATGTGGGCGGTGTCGCATTGCCTGAGCGCTACGGTGTCCACGAACTGCTCGGGATCCCAGACCGACAGCGAATCAAGCGTGCAACCCGCAAGGAGGCAAACGGTGAGCGCGTGCATCGTGCCGCTGCAGTGAAAGAACGGCGCGGCGCTGATGAACCGGCTGGTGGGCGTGAGGCGCTGACAACGGACGACGTAGGATGCCGTTTGCAGATAAGCGGCATCGGTCAGCATGACGCCCTTGGGCACCGATGTGGTGCCCGAGGTGTATTGAATGCAAAACACATCGGCAGGGCTGCGGGGAAGCGTCGCGCGTTCGCCCTCAAGTGTGATCACTGGCCAGTCGGAAGGCGGCAGGGTGTCGGAGGCTTCGAGCACGGCAAGCGATCGCCCGGTGGGCGCCAGCGTGGCGATGGCCTCGTCGGTGTATCGACGCTTGCGGTAGTGCGGGGTGGTGATGATCGCGGCCAGGGCAGCCGCCTCCATGATCACCCGCAGCTCGCTCCCGGTGAGGCGCGTATTGATTGGTACCGATACCGCGCCCAGAAGGTCAAGCGCCAGAAAGCATTCCACCCAGGCAAAGCAGTTGTGAAACCAGAGCCCCACCCGGTCGCCCGGGCGAGCGATGGCCTGGAGCCTGCCCGCCACCTGCAGGACGCCCTGGTGCAGTTGCAGAAAGCTTCTCGGCTCGCCGTCGATCCGGAGCGCCACCCGGTTCGGCGTTTGCTCGGCATGATGGCGGAGCAAATCGACGATCCGAAGGCCTGCAGCCATGTCAGGTGCTCTCTGGAAAGCGAATATGCGACCAGGCCGGATCCGGCCGGAACGGATACGGCACCGGAGGCCCGCCGGCAAGTGGAAGCACGCCGATCGCATGCCCGTCGGTGGAGACCTGGTCTCGCTGGTCGAGCAGGGCGATCCGCAGGGTGACAAATCCGTAGCTGCCGGCCTCGGATTTGTCGATGACATCGGCGACTGCGCGAAGCGAGTCACCCGCGATGTCCATTTTCCGATAACGAAATTTGAGCCGCCACAGCCAACCATCCGGGGCCAGCGCGTCTTTCACCAGCTGAACCAGGACATGCTGCTTCCATGAGCCGTTGATGAGCACGCCTGGCAGACCGTCGTGCTGCGTGGCAAACGGCGCGTCGTAGTGGATGCGGTGAAAATTCTCGACCGCGGCTGACCACCTCATGATGTGCGCGGTGGTGATGACGCCCTTGTCGATCTCGTGGATGCGCTCGCCAACCCTCAGCGCTTCGAAATTCATGCCGGCTACCTCCAGATCAGGGTCTGGCGGTTGATGAGCAACAGCTCACCCGCCTCGGAGCGAAATTCGGTTTCGATGTCGACCATCAGCATGGGGCCGCTTCGCCCCTCTTTCAGCTGCACGTTGGCGTAGCGCGCACGGGCCACGCAGCGCTCGCCGAGCGCGAGGCAGCGATAAAACTCGATCTCGTTGCCGCCGTTCAGCAGCCGCTTGAACGGGTGCTCGATGGGCGGCAGACCAAAGTACATGCCATCGTTGCCAGCCGTACCGTCTGCATTCGGATCGAGCTGCACCGACACCAGCGGGTCGGGTAAATCTGCGCCGGTGCGAAATGCGTGCACTGGAAAAAGCGGCGGCGCCACCAGGCTCTGAAAGCGCGTGGTGGCGGCGTGGGTGTCATCGTAATAGACCGGATCGCGGTCCATGATGGCCTGCACAAACCGACGGATGGTTTCGCGATCGAGCGCGGCGGTGGACCGCTTGGGATCACCTTCTCGACCGATCCACCCGGCGAGCTCGGCCGCATCGGCTGCGGCTGGAAGGGGCTCGCTCACTGCGCGGATCGCGCCGCCGCAGCAGCGCGCCGATAGCTGTCGAGATGGCCTCCCCGCATGACTTTCCCGGGAAGCGGATGCCCAACGATTCTTTCAGCCTCGCGTGCAACATCGAGAAGCTTTTCGAGGTCGACTCCCGTTTCAATGCCAAGCTCATGGCACATGTGGACCAGATCCTCGGTGGCGATATTGCCGGGCGCGTCCTTGAAGCCTGCGTATGGGCAGCCCCCCAGGCCAGCCACGGCAGAATCGAAGTCGTCCACACCCATTTCGAGGGCGGCGAAGGCGTTCATCAGGCCCATCCCGCGGGTATCGTGAAGATGCAGGTTGATACGGCGTGTGGGCCAGCGGTCCTGGATCTTTCCAACCAGCCGCCGGATTGCTTCCGGATTCGCCCAGCCCATGGTGTCGGCAAGCTGAATCATGGAAATGTCGTATTGGTTCTGCTCGGCGATGTCCATTAACTGCGCAACCAGGCCTACGACATGGTCGGGCGCGATATCGCCCTCGTAGTTGCAGCCGAAGGCCGCCATCACACTCACTTCGTGCGGGGTAATGCCAAAGCGCTGAAAGCCTTCAATGCGCTTTTCGGTTTCCGCGAGCGTTTCGGCGATGGTGCGATTGGTGTTCTTCTTTGAGAAGGCCTCGCTCGCGGTGATGCTGAGGCTGCCCTCGACATCGAGCTTGCCCGTCATGACCGCGCGCTGAAGCCCCTGTGTGTTGAGGTAAATGGCGGTGTATCGGGTGCCTTCGGCGCGCTGGATGCCGGCCACCACCTGTTCGGCATCAGCCATTTGCGGCACCCACTTGGGGCTCACGAACGAGGTGACCTCGATTTCGTGAAACCTGCACTCGGAGAGCCGATCCACCAGCCGGATTTTTTCCGAGGTGTCGATCGGGTTCTTCTCGATCTGCATGCCCTCGCGGGGGCCGAGTTCATGAATGACGATACGCTTGGGTAGTGCCATGAGCAGACTCCAGCAGCCGAGGGTTCAGATCTTGAGACCGTAAAAATCGAGCACCTGATTGACGCGTTCGCGGGAAGGTTTCGCGCTGAACCAGCCGTGATGGCTGTGCGAGAGGCCCACGCTGCGCTTGAGTTCAACCATGCTTTCGGTGAGCTTGAGGGTGACCGCCAGACCGTCGAGCACCTGGACGCCATCAATGTGTGTGATGCCGTTGGAGGCAAGCAGGATGTTGAGCGGCATTTCGCCCGGGATGATGACGTCGGCACCGGCTGCAATCAGTTCGGCTGCGCTCGCGCGGAAGCGTTCGATCAGGGGCGCGGGGTCGTTCCAGTGTTTGAGGACGTCGTGGAAGGTGAAGCCCACGGGCTTGACCCCCGCGCAACGGCCGCCCAGCCCGTAGCCTTCGATCTGCTCGCGGTAGAGCTGCGCCATGGGGGCGATGAAGACCATCAGCCCGAATCGGTGGCCCAGCATGCAGGCGAGGTGAAAGCTCGCCTCGCCGTAGCCCACCACCGGAATATCAAGCAGGCTGCGGATCTCGCGGATGAACGGATTCGGCAGCGTGCACATGGCATAAGCATCGAACCCTTCATCGCTTGCCTTCAGCGCCTGCGTGATCCACTGCGACGCATGCAGGGTGTAGAGAGCGGAGTGCGCAATGTCCGTACCTGGGTAATTGCCCGGATAGGTTCCGGGCTTCACGCCGTGCAGCACCACTTCGGTGTCGGGGCGCACCACGCGACGGACATGGGCGTCCATCGCCTGCTGATAGGCAGGCAGTTGGTGCAGTTCGGTGAAGCTCTGGTGCCAGATCCGGATCATTGCGCGGGGTCCTCTGCTCAATCGGCCTTGATGCCTGCGTCGCGGATGACTTTGCCCATCCGCTCGAATTCGCGTTGCAGGTAGCTGGTGAAGTCCTGAACGCTGCCACCCCTGGGAATGAACCCGTTCTTGTACAGGGTTGCGCTCACCGCCGGGTCGGCAATGACTTCGTTAAGTGCCTTGTTCATGACATTGATCGCCTCGGCCGGGACCTTGCTGGGCGCGAGCACACCCAGCCAGATGCTGCCGTCGGAATCAATACCCTGTTCCGCGAGAGTGGGGATGTCTTTCGCCCATGGCACCCGCTGCGGTGCGGCCACGCCAATCAGCTTCAGCTTGCCAGCCCGGAAGTTGGGCTCTGCAAGCGTCATGGGAACCATGAACGCTTCGACCTGGGAGCCGAGAACCGCGGTCAGTGCGGGCGCGGCACCCTGAAACGGAACATGGGTCATTTTCATGCCGGAGGTGGCAAGAAACGACTCCATGGCGATCTGGGAAGAACTGCCAATGCCCCATGAAGCAAAATTGAAGCTGCCGGGTTTCGCGCGTGCGGCGGCGACAAATTCCTTCAGCGTGCCGGGCTGGCTGTTGTTCGTGACCAGCGCCATGGTGAGAAAGCCGGCGAGCCCCACGGGCGTGAAGTCGCGGCGCGCGTCGTAGCGGATCTTGGGATACACATGGGGATTGATCGTGTGTGTATCGCTCGCGGTGAAGATCATGGTGTAGCCGTCGGCAGGCGCATTGGCCACGAACTCGGACCCGATCATGCCGGCCGCGCCGGGCCGGTTCTCGATCACCACCGGTTGCTTCAGGCGTTCGGAGAGCTGGGTGGCGAAGAGCCGTGCAATCACATCCGTGCCGCCGCCAGGCGGGTAGCCCACCACCAGCTTGACCGGCCGTTCCGGAAAGGCCGCGAGAACAGGCGTGGCGACACCGGTGCCCAGCAGCGCAGCGAGCGCCGCAGAGGCCATGGATGCGGAAAGAAAACGTCGCGATGGCATGAAGGTCTCCGTGATGATTGTTGTCGGATGAGATCTGAGCGTGGGCGCACGGTTAACCGTTGCAGCGTGCAGTCGCGCCAGTCCTCGTCGAGTGTAGCAACGCGGTTCGATCGCGCCAATGGCTCGCGCGGCACAGGCCTTCCGTTTTCGGTGTCCACGCGAAATGTTGGAAATGGCTTGCGCAGACGGGTACGCTGGGAGCAACCAGCAGGAGGCGAAATGGTTCAGGATCCAGGTCGACGCAGTGTTGTCATCACCGGCGGTGCGGGAGGCATCGGGCGGGCACTTGCGCGCCGGTTTCTTTCGGCGGGGGCAAGTGTGTTCCTCGCGGATTGCAGCGAGGATTCCCTCGAGGCGGCGGGCGCGGAACTGGGTCCCGCCACAGGTCTGATGCACTGCGATGTCACAAGCGAGCGCGATTGCAGGCGCCTGGTTGAGTTGGCCGAGGCCCATGCCGGGCGGCCCATCGATGTCCTGGTGACCAATGCAGGCGTGCCGTTTGCGGGCGCGCTGCGAGAGGCGAGTGCAGAGGAAATCAGCCGGGTGATCACGGTGAACGTCGTGGGCACCATTCTTTCGGCCCGCGCCGCCATCGACAGTCTCGCGCGCGCAACCGATCCCTGTCTGCTGTTGATGGGGTCTCTTCAAAGCATCACGGGCCGCGCGGGTCGAAGCGTCTACACCGCGAGCAAGCACGCGGTGGCGGGTCTCGCCCGATCGCTAGCGCTGGAGCTCGGGCCGCTCGGCATCCGGGTCAACGCGCTGGCTCCCACCGTGCTGGATACTCCGTTTCTGCACGAAGCCTATGCCCGCGCAGGCGTGCCGGTTGAAGCCGGCCTGCGTGAGGCCGCGCGTGCGCTGCCGCTTGGCCGCATCCCCACCGTTGACGATGTGGCCGAGACCGCGTTCTTTCTTGCCTCCCGCTCGGCCGCGGCCATCACCGGTCAGGTGGTGATGATCGACGGCGGGGCAAGCGCGGGAAAGTTTTAGCGACAGCGGGTGTCTGCGTCAGTCCACCTTGAGACCGGTCTGCGCGGACAGCGAGCGATACGTATCGCGCTCGGCCGACAGATAGCGGGCGAAATCGGCCGGCAGACTGCCGCCGCCGACCACCCCCATGTCGGCCAGCCGCTTCTGAACTGCGGGATCCCTCAGGCCTTCAGCGGTTTCGCGCTGCACTGCGTTGATGATTGCAGCAGGCGTACCGGCGGGCGCCATCAGTCCGATCCAGGCGCTCATGACGTGACCCTTGACCCCCGCTTCCACCAGGGTGGCCGCATCGGGCTTGAGTGCGAAGCGCGTGGCCGAGGTCACGCCCAGCAGCCGAACCTCGCCCGACTCGATGAGCTTGGCGGGCGAGGGATAGTTTTCGATGATGAAATCAAACTGGCCACCCACCAGGTCGACCAGCGCCGGTGCTGCGCCACGGTAGGGCACGTGAACAATGTCAAGACCAGTGAGCGACTTGAGAAGCTCGCAGTTCAAATGACTGAATGCCCCCACCCCGGAAGAACCGCAGGTGAGGCGCGCGCCCGCCTTGCCCGCCGCCAGAACCTCCTGGATCGTGCGGTATTTCGAGCCCTTTCCGACCACCATCGCGCCGGGGCTGTCGGCGATCAGCGTGATCGGAACAAGGTCCTTGTCGACATCGTAGCCCACGGGCTTGCGGGCAATCACCGGCATGATGGTGATCGGGCCAGGCGAGCCGGCAAGCAGGGTGTAGCCGTCGGGCTTGGCGCTCACCACCTGCTGGGCGCCAATCAGGCCGCCGGCGCCGGTCACGTTTTCGACTACAAAATTTTGCCCCAGTCGTTTGGACAGTTCGGTGGCCGCGATTCGCGTGAGGAGGTCGGTTGCGCCGCCGGCAGCGAACGGTACGACCACTCGAACCGCCCGGCTTGGATACTTGTCCTGCGCAACGGCGTGCGCGCTGGCTGTGGCGGCTAGCACTGCAGCCGCAACCGTGCAGAGCGCGTGTCGTAGGGTCTGTGTCATGAAAGGCTCCCTGGGGTGATGGGCGGACGAGCGGCTCAGTCGCTCCACATGCCGCCGTTGATGTCGAGAATTTCGCCGGTGATGAAATCGGAATTGCGACTTGCGAGAAACAGCGCTGCGCGTGCCACATCATCGGGGGTTCCCATCCGTCCGCGTGGAATGAGCGCGCGCAGGGCAGCAGGAAACGCGGTGGTCATGGCGGTGGCGATCGGCCCAGGGGCGAGCGCGTTCACGGTGATGCCGTGGGCCGCGAGCTCCCTTGCAAGAAATCCGGTCAGCACATGAACGCCGGCCTTCGACGCTCCGTAGGCAACGTTGCTTGCCACAGCCTGTTCGTCCGGGTTGACCCATGGCCTTGCATTGCCGGAATTTTTGCCTACCACTGAGCCCAGGTTGATGATCCGCCCGAACTGCAGTCGCTTCATGCCGGCGATCGCGGCCTGGCAGCAGAGAAACGTGCCCTTCAAATTGATGTCAAGCACACGATCCCACTCCGCTTCGGCCAACGACTGTGCGGATCCGAATGAAACGACTCCCGCAACGTTCACCAGCGTGTCCACCGGTGGGCCCGCAGATTCGATGGATTGAAACAGCGCCCGGACCTGAGAAGCATCACGGACGTCGAGCGCAATGCAGGCATCACCAGCGGTGCCTGCCGCGTCGGGCGCAATGTCGCCGCGCTGGTCGGCGCACACCACGCGCGCGCCGGCTTCGGCAAGCAGTCGGACGATTGCCGAGCCGATCGCACCCTGCGAGCCTGTGACCAGCGCCACCCGCCCTGCAAACGATTCCCGGACGTCGTTCATGCGGCCACCTTGGCATCAGCGGAGGTCACGTGCAGGCCCGCCTGCCTGCCGAACACCATGCCCTTCATGACCGAAGTCGCGCCGGTGTAGACGCCGTAGTAACTGCCGATGATTTCGCCTGCCGCGTACAGGCCCGGGATCGGGTGGCCATCAGACGACAACACGCGAGCGTCGGGATCCACCTTCAGTCCGCCGAAAGTGAACACATTGGCGGACATGATGGGGTAGGCGTGAAAGGGTGCGCGGTTGATCGGGCATGCCCAGTTGGACTTTGCTGGGGACAGACCTGCGGTGCGCACGCCGTCGAGCTCGAGCGGACGCCAGTCTTCGCCGCTGCATGCCGCGTTGTAGGCGGTGACGGTCGTGCGCAGCGCATCAACCGGCACATGGATTGCGCTTGCGAGGCCTTCGATGGAATCGGCCACGACCGGTGCCTGATCGGTGCGGATGGCAAGGCGGTAGTTGGGGATGCTCTGGTGGCGCGCGTCAAGTACCACCCAGGCCCGGCCCTGCGACTGCTCGTAGATTCGGCGGGTGATGGATTCATAGTGCGCATCGACCGTGCCGGGCGCTTCATCGGTGAACCGCAATCCCTCGCGGTTGACCAGAATGCCGTAGGGAAAAATGAAGACCGAGGGCTCTGACAGACCCGACCGCGGATCGATGGGCTCCGCGTGATAGCTGCCGAAGTCGCCACAGGTGGCTGCCCCCAACTCCAGTGCCATTCGGATACCCTCACCGCGGTTGTAGTAGCCGCCCTTGCAGATCGGGCGCAGATGCACCGAGCGCGGGCCCACATACCGGGTCATCATCTCGGCGTTGCCCTGGAATCCGCCACTGGCGAGGACCACCGGACCCGAAAACTCGAGTGCTGCGCCGCGGGCATCGCGCGCCTTCAATCCGCCCACTCCGCCAGCGCTGGATTCGATCAGCGATTGCGCGGTGGTTTCGTAGAAGAAGCTCACGCCCAGTCTCTCGGCGGCGGCGGCGAGGACGTCGACCAGCGCCTGTCCACCGCCAACCGGCAGCAGTCGAGGTTGCGATTTGGTGAGGAACTGGGTGGGCAGGAAATCGAACCGGGCACCGAGGCCGGTGAGCCAGGCGACCGCGGGCCCGGCGTGCTGGGCGAGCGCTTCAATGAAGTGCGGGTCGGTGAGGCTCAGGGCGCGCACCATGCCACGCGGCCGGGATTCTGCGCTCTGCTCGATCAGGTCTGGGTCGAGGCTTCCGCAGCCGTTCTCGGCAAAGTGCGTCTCGAAGTCGTCAGAGACCTCGCGATGACTCTTCATGCGGAGGTACGCCTCGGTGTAGCGGCTCTGCCCGCCGCGATCCTCGATTGGCGCGCGCTCGAGCACCGCCACCCGGGCACCGCGCTCGGCAGCCGACACAGCGGCCGACAGCCCGGCGATTCCGCAACCAGCGACGATCAGATCGAAGGAATGTCTTGTGGGCATCAGCGGTGCTCCAGGATCGGGATCGCCGGATTTGACAGGAGTTACCTCATGCGCACAAGGCCAACGGTGGGTTTGACGGAATGGGCCGAGCGGCTGCGGTCTCGGGTTGACAGTGGTTCCGGATCGCTGCGCGGGCGCGGGTGGCTGATGGCATACTCCCAGGCGTCCCTTTCCAACTCATCCAGCGGATCTCGACATGGCCTTGAAAAATCCTGCCCGACAGTTACGAGAACTCCTCGCGCGTCCGCAAATGCTGATTGCACCTGGCGCCTACGATTGCATCACCGCCCGCATGATTGAGCAGGCGGGATTCGATGCGGTGTACATGACCGGCGCGGGCACCGCCGCCACGCTCGGTTATCCCGACTATGGTCTCACCACCATGACCGAGATGGCAGGCAACGCAGGCCGGATCGCCGATGCCGTCGGTGTTCCGGTGTTTGCCGATGCCGATACCGGCTTCGGCAACGAACTCAACATGACGCGCACCGTGCGTGAATATGAACGTCGGGGCGTGGCGGGTATGCATATCGAGGACCAGGCCTTTCCCAAGAAGTGCGGCCACCTTGAAAACAAGACCGTCATCGATCGCGCAGCGTTCGTGAACAAGATCCGCGCAGCGGCGGGCGCCCGGGAGTCGGCCGACTTCCTGATCATCGCCCGAACCGACAGTCGCGCAAGCCTCGGGCTGGATGAGGCGATTGGTCGCGTGAACGATGCGCTGGAGGCGGGCGCAGACATGGCCTTTGTGGAGGCCGCGCAGAACCTTGATGAAGTCGCCGACATTCCGCGGCGGGTTCACGGGCCATGCCTGCTCAATCTCGTTTGGAAGGGCAAGACACCTGATGTGCCGTTTGCCGACGCGGAAGCGATGGGCTACCGGATTGCGATTCTCCCGGGCATGTTGTTCAAGGCGGTGATGGCCACCTGCGATCGTGTGCTGGAGGAAACCCGACGGCTGGGTCGGCATGCCGCTCCCGGCCTGGAACTCACGCCGCAGCAAAGCTTCAACCGCGTAGGCGCGATCGAGTGGGATGAAATTTCCCGCCGCTACAAGGTTTCCTGAGGGCTGCGATCCATGACCGCTTCCGCTCACGCGTCAACGCTTTACGACAAGCTCTGGACAGCGCATGCAGTGCATGAGCGCGCCGATGACGGCCAGACGCTGCTCTTCATCGATCGGCATCTGTTTCACGAAGGCTCGGCCCGGGCCTTCGAGATTCTTGCCGAGCGCGGGCTCCCGGTTCGAAGCCCGGAGCGAACCTTTGGCGTGGCTGATCACTACGTTCCCACCCGTGGCCCTTCGATTGACGATCAGCCGGATTCAGAGGCGCGCTCGCTGATCCGCCGGTTCGAGGCCAACGCCGCGCTGCACGGCATTCGTGCGTTCGGAATGGGACACCCGCGCCAGGGGATCGTGCACGTGATCGGGCCCGAGCAGGGGCTTTCGCTTCCCGGCATGACCATTGTCTGCGGTGACAGCCACACGGCCACCCACGGGGCGATGGGAGCGCTGGCCTTCGGTATTGGCGCCTCGGAAGTCAGCCAGGTCCTTGCCACACAAACGCTCTGGCAACGCAAGAGCCGCTCGATGCTGATTCGGGTCGAGGGTGCGCTCGGGCGCGGCGTCACCGCCAAAGACATCATCCTTGCCATCATCGGGAAGATCGGCGCGGCCGGGGCCACTGGTCACACCATTGAATATGCAGGCAGCGCCATCCGGTCACTGTCCATGGAAGGACGGATGACGGTCTGCAACATGTCGATCGAGGCGGGCGCACGCTCGGGGTTGGTTGCGCCCGACGACACCACGTTCGAATGGGTCGCAGGTCGCGAACATGCGCCGCGCGGTGAGCAGTTCGACCGGGCGGTGGCCGACTGGCGCCGGCTTGTTACCGATCCTGGCGCGTCATTCGATCGGGTGGTCACGATTGATGCAGGCGCGCTTGAGCCCATGGTCACCTGGGGCACCAGTCCCGAGCACGTGATCGGCGTGTCACAGCGGGTGCCCGACCCGTCAGCTGCGGCCAGTGCCGCCGCATCGCAGTCCATGCGCGCGGCGCTCGACTACATGGGGCTGCAACCCGGCATGGCCCTGGCCGACGTGCCGATCCGTCATGTGTTCATCGGTTCCTGCACCAATGCCCGACTGGGAGACCTTCAGGCTGCCGCTGCGCTCGTGAAGGGCCGGCGTATCGCCGAAGGCGTGCGCGCGCTGGTGGCGCCCGGTTCCGACGAGGTGCGCCGGCAGGCGCAGGCCCTCGGGCTCGACCACATCTTTGTCGATGCGGGCATGCAGTGGGGCTTTTCGGGTTGCTCGATGTGTGCCGGCATGAACGGTGATCTGGTTCCGGCAGGTGAGCACTGCGCCTCGACCTCGAACCGGAATTTCGTGGGTCGCCAGGGAGTCGGCGCGAGGACGCATCTGGTGAGTCCGGTCACGGCTGCGGCCGCTGCACTCACAGGTCGACTGACCGACCCCCGCACGATTGCCTGAACCGGAGTGACTCATGAGTAAACCCGTCTTTACCGTCGTTGAGTCGGTGGCGATTCCGCTCGATCGTCGCAATGTCGATACCGATCAGATCATTCCGGCGCGCTTTCTCCGGAAGCCTCGTGCGGCCGGCATGGGGGCGTATCTTTTCCATGATCTGCGGCTCGATGGGAACGGGCAACCCAGGTCCGAATTCGTCTTCAATGATCCAGCTCGCCAGGGCGCGTCAATCCTCGTCGCGCGCGAGAATTTCGGATCGGGTTCGTCGCGCGAGGCCGCGGTCTATGCGCTGTGGGATGGTGGAATCCGGGTGGTGATCGCGCCCAGCTTTGGCGATATTTTTTATTCGAATTCGCTCAAGAACGGATTGCTTCCCGTGGTCTTGCCCGCCGACAAGGTGGAGTCTCTTTTGGGGGCGGTACAGGCCGGGCCGGCAGTCCGTGTCCGGGTAGACCTCGAAGCGCAGACGGTGACGGTCGCCGGTCAGGCGTCAGAGCGATTCGAACTCTGTCCGTTTCAAAAGCTTCTGTTGCGTACCGGCCAGGATGAACTCGGCTATACCCTGGCGCTGGAAGCAAGCGTCAGGCAGTTTGAGTCGGCACGGGCTGTGGAATCGCCCTGGATGTAGCGCATGGGGGCCGGTTGGCCCCCGCAGCGGCTGGGTCAATGCGCAGCGAGCGCGTGCCGGTCGGTGCGGCCCTCGTGAAGCACCCGGTCTGCCATCACCTGACAGCGCTTGATCAGCCGGGGCTCGTCTGCGCGGTAATCGGCAAGCGCCTGATGGATGGTCCGCAGGTTGTCCCACATCAGCACATCGCCGCGCGTCCATTCGAAGGTGTAGACAAAGCGGCTCTCGGTCTGATGACGGAACAGAAAGTCGAGAAGCTCATCTGACTCTGTGCGGTCCATGCCGTCGATCCACATGGCGTAGCCTGGGTTCGCGTACAACGACCGCGCGCCTGAAACCGGGTGGACCAGTACCAGCGGATGGGAGACAGGTGGCTTGGTGCGGCGTTGCGCATCGGTGAGCGCCGGGCGCGCGCTGTTTCGTTCGCGGCGCATCATGTCCCAGAATTTTGAGAAGTCATGCGTCGCGGTGCGCCCCGCGATGCGGCGCTTGATGTGCTCAGGCAGCGATTCATACGCAGCCACCATATCGGCGAACTGGGTGCTGCCAAGAGGCCGGCCGTCGCGCTGCGGCACTTCCAGGGCATAGAGCACATTGGCATAGGCGACGGTTGCGCTGTAGGACATGTCGGTGTGCCAGCCTTGGCCGGCATCGGCAATGCCGATGGGCTTGCCGTCGCGAATGATGTTGGACAACACCATCACCTGCGGGAGTCCGGGCTCCTGAAACATGCCGGCAACATTTTCCTCAAGCGTGCCAAAGCGTCCGCTGAAGTCAAACTGCTGCCGGGCGGTGAGTGTCTGATTGGGGAAGCGGAGGACGCCATGCCTCGCGAGGGCCATGACCACGGCCTGGTGCCCGCTGTCGGACAGCGGCTGCGAGAGGTCAAGGCCGTGCACGGTCGCGCCAAGGGAATGATTGCCGGGAATGATCTGCATGACGGATCCAGTGGCATCGAAAGCATGATTTTCGCAGTGCGTTTGCTGCACGGCAAATGCGGCGACCCGATACCTGGTCGTTTCGGGGGGCCAGAAGCGATATGCTTGTTCGTCAGTCGAACCCGGGCGTACGCCTTCACCATGCTTGCCTTCCCGCTCAAAGCGCTCTCGATATTGGTTTTGCTCGCAACCCTAGCGTCTGTCGGGCTTGCGCCCGAGGCGAGGGCAGATGCGCAGCGCGTCGCTCCCAGCGTACTGCCCGAGGCGCTCAGGCAGCAGTGGAACGATCTCAGACCGTCGTTCAACGAGAACAGCCGGTGCGCTGCCGTGTGGGACGCGGGCGGTGACGCGGCCAGACAGGCGCTCAAATGCTCGATCTACATGCGGATGGGGTCGGAGGCTGAACGGCGGGCGCTCGCCGCCTGCGATGAGTTTCGCCAGGAGCACAAGATCCGGTCGGCCTGCCGACTGGTTGTCCCTTGAGGCGCAGGTCAGTTCAAGCGTTGCTCGATCAGTTCAAGACGGTCGGTGGCATTGCGCGGCAGCGGGATTCGCGCGCCCTGGAAGAAAACCTGCAGGTCACGAAGCGATGACGCCTGCACCTGCCATGGCGCTCGTCCGAAGAAACTTCGGCTCTGGTCGGGCGTGATCTCGGCGCGGGTGAGCGCCCCGGTTCCATCGGTGACGCAGACGATCACCGGTTTGCCTGATGTGAGATAGACCATGCCGCCGTCCTTCGACGGGTTCCGGGGTTGTGCCTGGGGCACGGGGGCCGTCGCCGGGGTGCAGTCGAATGCCGTGCTGGCTGGGTTCGCCGGCGCGGCACCCGCAGCGGATGTTGCGCCCGCTGCGGTGACCTGCGCGGTCGCGGGCGCAGCAGTTGGGGCGCTTGTGGCGGGCGTGCCGGCCGATGGCGTGGCAGGAGCCGCGGATGGTTGAGCCGCGGATGGTTGAGCTGCGGGCGCGGTGGCCGCGGACTGACCGGTTGGCTTGGCGGATGGCGAACCGATCGGCCCGGCCTGGGGCGCAGCAGGTGCCGTCGCGGGTGGCTTGGGCGGTGTGGAGGCGGTGGACGCGGCGGTGGACGC
>JBMSQB010000046.1:0-34812 GCA_049423065.1 Burkholderiaceae bacterium | reverse complement strand
ATACTCCGCGTCCATGACCGTCGTTGTAAGCGGTTTCACTATACCGATGTGCGAATGGCGGTCAAACCCTTGCATGTTCCGTATCAACCCCCACCAACAAGAAACAGGAGGGTCGATATCCTCGCGCCGCACGAACTGAAGAAAAAGCGGCCTATGAACCAGGCGCCCCGCGCGCCCGCCGCATCGACGGCAGCAGCACCATCACCAACAACGCCGCGGAAACGGCCAGGAACCCGGCGCTGATCGGCCGTGTGACAAACACCGACAGATCGCCCTCCGAGATCAGCATGGCCCGCCGGAAATTTTCCTCCAGCATCGGGCCCAGGATGAAACCCAGGAGCAGCGGCGCAGGCTCGAACCGCATTTTTCTGAGCCCGTAGCCGATCACGCCGAAAATCGCCATGATCACGACGTCGGACAGGTTGTTCTTGAGGCTGTAGCAGCCGATGCAGCAGAAGATGATGATCGCTGGAAACAACACCCGGTACGGAATCGTGAGAAGCCGCACCCATAGCCATATCAACGGCAGATTGAGTACCACCAGCAGCGCATTGCCCAGCCACATGCTCGCCACCAGCCCCCAGAAGAGCGCGGGCTGTTTGTCGATGATCTGAGGCCCGGGCGCGATGCCGTGAATCATCATGGCGCCAATCATCATCGCCATGATGGCGTTCGGCGGAATACCGAGCGAGAGCATCGGGATGAAGCCAGCCTGCGCGGAGGCATTGTTTGCGGCCTCGGGTGCGGCCACGCCCTGCACCATCCCGTGCCCGAATTTCTCAGGTTCGCGCGAGAGTTTTTTCTCCAGGCTGTAGGCGGCATAAGCGGGAATATCGGTGGTGCTGCCAGGCAGGATGCCGAGCGCCACCCCCATGGCCGTGCCTCGCGCCGCCGCCGGCGTGGCGAGCCTGAAGTCTTCGCGGGAGGGCCACAGCCGATCGGCTGGCCGCACCACCCGGCCCTGGCCCTGGGTGGCTTCCAGATTCAGCATGATCTCGGCCAGTCCAAACAGGCCCATGGCAACCGGCACGAAGCCGATGCCGTCGAACAGTGCATTCACCCCCAGTGTGTAGCGCTGCATGCCGGTGGTGACGTCGGTGCCGACCAGTCCGAGGAATACGCCCAGCGCAATCATGGCGAGCGCTTTTGCAAGGCTGCCTTGTGCAAGCACCACGGCGGCAACCAGACCGAGCACCATCACGGCAACGTAATCGGGTGACTGAAAGAGGAGCGCGAGCTTGGCAACCGGTGGTCCGGCCGCTGCGATCACCAGGGTGGTGACCGTACCGGCAAAGAGCGAGGCCAGGGCAGCGACCGCAAGCGCCGCGCCGGCACGGCCGTTCCGGGCCATGGCGTGACCATCCAGCGTGGTGACCACCGACGACGACTCTCCAGGGAGATTCACCAGAATCGCAGTGGTTGAGCCGCCGTACTGTGAGCCATAGAAGACGCCCGCCAGCATGATGAGTGCACCCACCGGCGGCAGGTGAAAGGTGAGCGGCATCAGCATGGCCACCGTGGCCGACGGCCCGATGCCTGGCAGCACTCCGATCAGCGTGCCGAGCAGGCAGCCGATCAGACAGAGCGCCAGGTTGAGGGGCGACAGCGCTACCGAGAATCCGAGGCCAATGTTGTCGATCAGCCCTGAGAAAAGCGCTTCCATTGGTCAGGCGAGGGGCGGCAGGATTCGGAGCGGCAGCCCCAGCCCCCACACGAAAATTGCGACAACGCCGGCGGTGAGCACAACAACGAGAGCAATCAGCGCGCGCCAGGAGAGCGGCTGGCCGGCGAAGTTGGCAGTGAATGCAGTGGCTGCGATGGCAACCACCACGCCCAGGCTGGAGAGCGTGGCGGCAAACACCAGCACTGCCGCCGACACGAAGGCGATGGGCCGCAGTCGGACGCCCTCGAACCGATCGTGAGGCTTGCCCGGTCCGCGCCGGAGTGCGAGTCCGCCGATGAGTGTGCCGAGCGCGATCAGGGCAATTGCCATCGCTCTGGGCACATAGCCTTCACCCATGTCGGCCGCCGTGCCCTGCGTGAGATCGGCCCCGAGGAGGAGCGCAGCGACGCCGATGGCCGCCAGGACGATGCCGGCCCACAGATCACGATCGTCCAGGCGGTTCATCAGGGCCCGCGCGGCGCCGGGTTACTTCTTCTGCCGCGTCTTGACCAGACCCGCTTCGAGAAACACCGGATACATCGCGGCGTCATCCTCTGCCCAACGCTTCCTGGCCATGTCATTGCCACCCGGCGTGACCAGGAAACCTGCCGCGCGGGCCTTCTCCTGGAACTCTTTGTCGGAGAGCGTTTCGATGAATTTCGTTTCGAGGATCTTCAGCCGGTCAGCGGGGATGCCCTTGGGCGCAGCAATCACTCGCCAGAGGCCCGAGATGACCGGAAAGCCCTGCTCGGCGAAGGTGGGCACATCGGGTGCCTTGAAGTGACGGGCGGTTGACGCAACACCCAGCACGCGGAGCTTGCCCGCCGCGTGCTGTTCGATCACGTCAGGCAGGGCGATCGACGCCATGTCGACCTCGCCCGAGAGCAGCGCCTGCACGGTGGGAGCAAAGCCCGCATAGGGAACCTTGGTGAGGCGGATTCCCAGGCCCTTCTCGAACACCGAGGCTGCGACATGGGAGGAGCCGCCAGGCTGGTCGTTGCCGTTCTTGAGCTTGCCCGGATTGGCTTTGGCGTGATCGACCAGCTCCTTGAGGTTCTTGAAGGGCAGCTTCGGGTTGATGGTGATCGCTGATGGGTCGTCGCCAAAGAACACCACGGGTTCCATCTCGTCGAGGGAATTGGCATTGGGGTTGTTGTACTGCGCGAACACGGCGCCTGTGGCGATCATCGCAAGCGTGTAGCCGTCGGGTTTGGATGACATGACCTCCTTGATGCCCACGGTGCCGCCGGCACCCGGCTTGTTCACGACGACCACGGGCACGCCCATGCGCTTGGAGGCGGCCTCGGCAGTCATGCGCATGGCGGTATCGCTGCCGCCACCCGGTGGCCAAGGCACGACCAGCGTGATCGGCTGCGAGGGGAATGACTGCGATTGCGCGAGTGCGGGCGCAAGCGCCACACACAGCGCAGCAAGTTTCAGGATCAGCGGCTTTTTCATTTCGAGCTCCTGCAGGGGGTTGGCTGAAGATGAGAATTCATTGGGGGCTAGCCACCCAGTTCGCGGATGACCGACAGTCCGTAGCGCTGATCCGACAGGTCACCTGCCAGAAGCAGCACCAGTTCCTTGAGCCCCGCGTCGCGATAGGCGATGAGCTTGTCACAGCATTCCTGGACCGTACCCGCAACGGCGAACGCGTCAACGGCTTCATCGGACACCAGGCTGGCCGCGGCTGCGTAGTCGCGCCGGGCCATGGCTTCGATGATCCCCGCCTGATCCACCTTGATACCGGAATGCGCAATGGCATCATCGATGAAGCGGTTGCGAAGAATGAATGCAAGCTTCATGCGTACCCGTTCGATTGCGTGCCCGCGATCGGCCGAGGCGACAAAGGACAGGTAACTTGCGGTGTGCAGCGTGTCATAGTTGCGTCCCGCTTCTTCTGCACCCGATCGGGTGATGGCGAGCGACTCGCGGACAAAGCCCGCTGAAATTCCTGCCGAGAGCACCACGCCATCGGCGATTTTTCCGGCGAGGGCAAGCATCTGCGGCTTCATGGGTGAAAGATAAAGCGGAATCGGCTGTGGCGGCGTGAACATCATGCGCGCGCCGCGCAGCCGAAAGCGCTGTGCCTCCTGGTGTACGGGCTCGCCCGTCCAGAGCGCGCGCAGCGCCTGGACGAAGTCACGGGTGACACCGATGGGCTTGTCAATCGATTCGCCTGACTCGCCGAGAAAGAGGGGGTTGCCGGTGCCAAGCGCGAGCGCCACGCGCCCGGGGGCGGCTTCCGCAAGCGTGGCCATCTGCATGGCGGTGGGCATGGGGTGGCGCAGATACGGGCTGACCGCAGTGGGAATCACGCGAACGCCCTCAATGGCGCTCGCAAAGCCCAGGCAGGATACGATCGGCTCCCGATAGCCGAGATGGTCGGCCATCCAGAGGCTGCCCGCGCCGGCTGCTGCCGCTTCGCGAGCGAAAGTAAGCGCCTCGCCGTAGGGGGCAAAGCCATCAAAACTGACACCGATCTGCATGGTGGGAGCCGTTATGTGAAGCGATTGGAGGTTGGGTGGCGGACATGGTCGAGGAGCGCATCGCGGCTCATACCCGCGATGCCCATTGCAGCTGCGGTTCGGCCGCCCTCGCGGTAGTTGGTGCCCGTGAGTGTGATGCCCAGGTGCAGAAGCGCGTGCGCGGTTGGAACGCCAACGCCGGCAATTGCGGCCAGGTCGATGAAGGGCAGCAGGCCGTGGCCAAAGTCTTCGAGATAGTAGCGATGCCTGAGCGAATCGGGCGCCTTGATCCGCTGGTTGGCCTTGCCACCGCTGATCGCGGCAACCAGATCGGTGGTGTCGGTGACTGACGCTTCGACCGTGCCATAGCGCTGCATCTCGGCGCCGAGCGCAGGCAGTTCATGACCGAAGGCGCGCGCCACCGCGAGTCGCTCGGCATCAAGCGCCTCCATGACGCGCACCACGCCGGGCGTCATGCCCTGAACATAGAACGTGAAATCGCCTCGCGTGGCCTCGATCCAGGCCGCCCCCAGGATGGTGCCGGGTGCGTGCAGCACCATGTTGAGATTGGCCAGGCTGGAATTGAGCACATCGCCAACCCGCTCGCTCACCGGATACAGGATCTGCGCGGCATCGGCTGCCGCCTCACCGCCAGGCAATGCGCCAAGGCGCAGAAACTGCGCCTTGCCCGAGATGGTGACCGCCCCAGGTCGATACTTTCGCGCGATGTAACTGAGGGTGTGGAATTCGGCGACTGCTGGGGCGGGGCCGCCACTTTCTGAACGATAAGCGGTGGCGAACTCGAGCGCGCCGCCAGTGTGCCCTGGGTTGAGCACCACCGGTACATGGTGCAGTCCTGCCTTCGCGAGGGCTCGTGCCACCGATGCGTGCGAAATGGTGGGCAGACAGACCAGGGCCACGTCGGCATCCTGCATGGCCTCACCGAGATCCGGCGTGATCCGCTCCGGACGGACAAAGCCCTCGCCGAGTACGCCTTCATACTCAACCCCGCTACGCTCAATGAAGGGCGCAAGCGTGTCGGGCGACCGGTTCCAGAGCCTGACCCGGTGGCCGGCCAGGGTGAGCTCGACCGCGGCGGCCGCGCCGCCTGCACCCGCTCCGATGACAGCGATGCGCATCGGCTCAGCGAACCACGATCAGTTCGTCGTTCGAGCAATAATCGGAGAGCATTTCCGATCCGGTGTCGTTGACCAGAAGCATGTCCTTCAGCTGCATGCCGTAGCCATGCCCGGTCTGGTAGCAGAGCGGCTCAACCCCCAGCACCATGCCTGCCTCAAGCTGCGCATCGCCATCGCGACCGATCTCGGGTGTCTTGCCCAGGTACGGATCCTCGTGAAGGAAGAGCCCGATGCCGTGGCCTACGAAAGAAATGGGCGGGAGCTTGAGTTCATCGAGCTTGCGGATAAAGCGCTCGTAAATTTCACGGCAGCTTGCGCCCGGTTTGATGCGGTCCAGCAGTTCGTACTTGCAGTCGACCAGGTGCTTCCAGATGCGCTCGGCGTGCGGTGGCGCCTTCTGAACCACAGCAGTCCGGCACACACCCGCCTGATAGCCGGAGATGACTGAAAAGATCTCGACCCGGCAGACATCGCCGGTTTCGAGTTTGCGCAGCGACGGCCCCACATTGGGCAGCTGACTGCGCTCGCCGGTGGCCACGATCAGCAGTTTGAACTGCTCGGCCCCCAGCGAATAGACATTGCGGGTGAGATGGCCCGCCAGATCCATTTCGGTATCGCCCGCCTGAACGGCCCGAAGCGCATCGGTGATCGACTGATCGGCAATGCGTGACAGGCGCCGCAGCAGTGCAATCTCATCGGGCGTTTTGATCTGGCGCAGCCGCGCGATGATCTGCTGGTTGGGGATGAAGGTGGCGCCGGGGAGCGCTGCGCGAAGCTTTTCAAACTCGCTTGCGGGCAGATAGTCGAGTTCGATGCCAATGCGGGCGCGGGACAGTCCCAGTTCGGTGAGCAACTCGGCGCACACCGCCATGGCGTTGTCGCTGAACTCCGCCCAGATCCGGGTCTTGGTGTCGGGCTCGCGGCGCCCGATGGTGGTGGCCTCCATGTCCACACCCAGGATGGCGGTGTGTCCGTCAGCTGTGACGATACCCATTGCGTGACGATGCCGCATGAGGGGCTGCGAAGGCACCACAAAGCCCGTGAGGTAGGCAAAGTTCTCGGGGGAACATGACACCATGGCATCGAGCCCATGGGTTTTGCAGGCCGCTTTCCAGCGGTTGACGATTTCCTCGCGCATCAGGCCTCCGATTCGGGAACGCGGTAGTGGGCGATCTTGGCTTCGTCTACAGCAGTGCCAAGACCCGGTGTGCTGGGCACTTCAATGAACCCATCGACCAGGCGCATGGGTTCAATCAGCAGGTCGTCCTTGTAATAGATGCCGCCGATCTGGCCAGTGTTGGCTTCAGCGGGGGTGGACACCGGAATGACGTTTGACAGGGTGACCGCCGGCGCGGCTGCGGCCAGTGTGAGATTTGCACGGTTGCCCACACCGGTTTCCACCGAACCATTGACGTTGCAGATGATGCCGGCGGCGCTGCACACCGCGGCGACCTCCATCGCGCGATAGAGGCCACCCGGTTTGGTGGTGTAGATGGACACGATCTCGGCCGCACGACGCTCGATGATCTGGATGACGTCGTGTGCGTTCCATGCGCTTTCGTCGGCCATCACCGGCGTGTCGATCGCTCGCGAGACTTCGGCGATCCGTTCGATGCCCATCACGGGCTGCTCGGCGTATTTGAGACCGAAGGGCTCCATGGCACGGATGGTTCGGATGGCCTCGCCAGGTGTTGCGTAGCCCTCGTTGGCATCGACGCACAGATCGACGGCCGGTCCGACCGCTTCGCGAATGGCGCGAACGATCTCGATATCGCGCTTGGGATCCTGCCCGACCTTGATCTTGATGGTGCGGATGCCCTCTGCCGCCACGCGTGCGCATTCGGCGACCGCCTCATCGATGGCCAGCAGCCCGATCGAATGGGTGACCGGCACCCGGCTGCGGGCGAGGCCGCCCAGCAGGGTGTAGGCGGGTACACCGAGCGCCTGCGCGGTGAGGTCGTAGTAGGCAAAATCGACTGCCGATTTGGCGTAGGGGTAACCTTTGATTGCAGCGTCCATCCGGCGGTGCAGTCCGGCAAAGTCGCCCAGCGGGTGGCCCTTGATGGCTGGCAGAAGATAGCGTTCGATCACCAGCCGCGCGATGGCTGGCGACTCGCCGAAATACCGGCCGAACTCGCCGCCCCAGTCTTTGAGCGCGGGCGACTCACCCCAGCCGAAGCGGCCTGAGCCGTCGCCGAGCTTGACGAGCACATAACGGCCGATGGGTTCGGTCAGGCCGGTCCATTTGTGCACGCGTCGCGTGGGCAGGTGGACAAGGAGCGTCTCGAGGGTGGCAATGGAGGCAAGCATGGTGGCAGCCGGGTCTGGGTAGGGGAGGGAGATGTCGGGCGATGAAAGGGTGGTGATCAGACCGCTGTGTATCCGCCGTCCGCCAGCACATCCGAACCAGTGATGAACGACGCGCCGTCGCTCAGCAGAAACAGCGCGGTTTCGGCGATTTCTTCGGGGCGCCCGAGCCGGCCGGCCGGATGAAGCGGCGCGAGCGCGGCATTGACCGCCGCCTCATCGCCATAGCGGTCGGTGAGACGGCTGGTCATGATGGCGCCGGGAGACAGGCTTACCGCGCGGATGTTGTCGCGTGCATAGTCGACCGCCAGCGTGCGCGTGAGCGAGTGCAACGCCGCCTTGCTTGCGCTGTAGGCCGCACCCGAGCGCGCGGTGACGTGACCGAGTTGCGAGGCGATGTTGAGGATTACGCCCCCACCGGCGGCAATCAGATGGGGGATCGCCCAGCGCGACATCAGGAATGACCCGGTGAGGTTGACGCTGATGGCACGATCCCAGTCGTCGAGCGGGATGTCGGCGACGCGATTGCGCGGGGTGGCGACCGCTGCGTTATTGACGAGCGCATGGAGCGCACCAAAATGCGCCACCACCTGTTCGACCGCGGCGAGGCTCGCGTCGCGATTTGAGATGTCACATTCAAGCAGCAGCACATCGGCGTGGTCTGCGTACCGCTTCCTGAGGGCGGGCCCGGCATGATCGAGCGCGGCCACCCGGGCGCCGGATGCGCGACAGCGCATCACAATCGCATGGCCCAGATCACCGGCTGCACCGGTGATCAGCACAACGCGCGCGTCCAGGCGATGTGAAGCGTTCATCAAAGTATTATAGGAGCGGGTCAGTATCGCGAAAGGATGTGATGAAACAGCTTGCCGCCGAACAGGTCCGTTTTTACCGGGACCAGGGCTATCTGAGCCCGATTCGCGCCTTCGGCGCGGACGAGGCTGCCCGGTATCGCGCCCTGCTCGAAGCGGGCGAACGCACGCATGGGCTCGCTCCGGATCAGCGGCGAAAGATGTATCTGTATCTCAAGTGGATGGACGACATCGTGCGCGACGCCCGCGTGCTTGACGCGGTGGAAGACCTGATTGGCCCCGATATTCTTGTGTATCACATGACGCTCTGGATCAAGGAGCCTCGCACCGATGCTTTCGTGAGCTGGCATCAGGACTCCACCTATTTCGGCCTGAGCCCGGCTGAGCATGTCACGGCGTGGGTGGCGCTCTCTGCCTCAAGTCACGAGAGCGGCTGCGTGCAGGTGGTGCCAGGCAGTCATCTGCGTGGCCAGGTGCCGCATGACCAGCTCACGCGCTCGGCGAACCTGTTTGCGACCGGGCAGACCATTGCCGTGGCGGAGCAGGAAACGCTGGACACGCTGGTCCTTGAGCCTGGTGAGTTTTCTCTTCATCACACCCACACCTTTCACAACTCGATGCCCAACGGCTCGAATGACCGGCGGATCGGTCTGGGGATCAGCTATATCCCCACGCGCTGCCGATGCTCTGCAAGCGCAAGGCTGTCGGCGACGCTGGTTCGGGGGGAAGATCGCTTCGGCCATTTCGATCTTGATCCCGCGCCGCAAGCCGATTTCGACCCGGCTGCGATCGACGTGCACAGGCAAGCCATGGCGCGCTGGCACGCGGCGCGCGCCGAGTTGATCCCGGCTGCTCACGCGGGCAGGGCCTGAGCCCGACGCCGCTCGCCATGGTGACGAAGTGTCGCAGCGTTGGAGCTGTCGGGCGCGCCCGACCGTGAGCACGCTTGAAGACGGGCGCGGTCAATCCGCACTCAGATTGCGGTCCTTGATGATCTTGTCCCACTTGGTGAATTCGCTGCGCAGAAAGGCGCTTGCAGTTGCACGGGGATTGGCGACCGCTTCGAGTCCGTCGCGCTCGAGCACCTGTCGCATGGCATCGGTCTTCATGGCCTGCGCGGTGCCGTTGTTCAGCCGGTCAAGCACGGCAGCCGGGGTGCCGGCGGGGGCGGCGAGAATGAACCAGTTGAGTGCTTCAAAGCCTGGCAGGGTTTCGGCGACCGCCGGGACATCGGGCAGCGTGGACAGACGCTTCAAGCCAGTGGTGGCCAGCACCTTGAGCCGGCCACTGCGCACATGCACCATCGATGATCCCGGGTTGTCGAACATGAGATCCACACGACCCGCGATCAGGTCGGTGAACGCCGCACCCGCGCCCTTGTAGGGAACCTTGTTGACGTTGATCTGCGCATTGGCAGTGAGCAGTTCGGTGGCCAGGCGCTGAATGCCACTGCTGCCGGGCAAGGCAAAGTTGATCGACGTGCCCGCGCGCGCCATCTGGAGCGCCTCGGCAAACGTGTTTGCCTTGAAGCCCACCGGTGCCACCAGCACCTGCGGGGTGGAGGCCACAACGGTGACCGGCTCGAAATCCTTGAAGATGTCGTAGGGCAGTTTGGCGACGAACGAGGGCGTGATGCCAAAGGCCGCTGAACTGATGAGGAGCGTGGTGCCGTCAGGAGTTGATTTGGCCACCTCGGCCGCGCCGATCTGGCCGGTGGCGCTGGGGCGGTTTTCCACCGCGACCGATCGATTGACCGCTTTGCCGAGCTCAACGGCAAGCGCACGCGCAAGAACATCGACCCCACCGCCAGCGGCAAAGGGCACCACCAGCCGGATCGGCCGGTCTGGCAGGTCCTGCGCGTGGGCGCTGGTGATCAACAGGCTGGCGCAAGCGGTGGCAGCGGCGAGAAGAAGTCGGCGGTGTCGAATCATGATGGGCAGGGTCCGTTGACGGGTGGCGATCAGTCCGATGGCGGATCGGATTGCCCGGGCCTGAGCCCGGGCACGTGTCCCTCCAAGCATGCGCGGTGTGGGCACGGGCTGTGGTTTCCGATTCCGAAATCTGCGAGCGCGGCGCACCGGGTAACCGCTAGGATGCCGGGTCCAACCAGGACACAACGGAGGGGACCCGTGATCCGCATTCTTTTCATCGCACTCTGTGCAGCCCTGCTGCCCGGGCTGTCCGCAGCGCAGTCGTTTCCGAGCCGCCAGATCACCATCATCGTCGGGGTGGCCCCGGGCGGCACGCTGGATGCCCTCGCGCGGCAGATCGCGCAAGGCATTGCGCCCATTCTCAAGCAGCCCGTGGTGGTCGAGAATCTGGCGGGTGCGGGTGGGCTGGTGGGGTTTCAGCGCCTGAAGCGATCCGAGCCCGATGGCCACACGCTCAATTTCAGCAACATGGGGCTGCTGGTGATTCCACACCTGCATCCGCAGGGCGGCTTCGATGCGCTCAATGACCTCGCGCCAGTGGCCTCGGTGGCTACCGTGCCCATGGTGCTCGCCGTCAGCAACGCGAGCGGCTTCAACGATCTGAAGACCATGCTCGCCCATATGCGGCAGAACCCGGGGAAGGTGAACCTGGGTTCAGGCGGGCCGGGTACCACAGCGCATCTCGCGCAGGCGCTGTTTCTGAACCTCGCCAACGTGCAGGGCACCCTGGTGCAGTATCGCGGCACCGGGCCGGCACTGATCGATGTGATTGCCGGCACCATCGAAGGCATCATCGACCAGACGGTCACCCTCATGCCGCTCCACGCCGACAAGCGTGCCCGGGCGATTGCCGTATCGGCGCCGCAGCGGCTCCCCCGACTGCCGGATGTTCCGACCTTTGCTGAAGCGGGCCTGCCGCAGTTTGACCTGCGGATCTGGAACGGGCTGGTTGCGCCCAAAGGCACGCCGCGCGCGGCGCTCGACCGGCTGGCTGCGGCCGTATCGCAGGTCATGGACAGCCCGGAGTATGTCGAGCGGGTGGAAAAACAGTTCGCCTCGGAGATTCCCTCGGCGGCCGATCGCGGCCCAGATGGGTTCCGGCGCCTTCTGGAGCGCGACGCCTCGCGGGTGGCCGATCTGGTCAAGTCAATCGGTATTCAGGGCAAGTAAGGCGGGCCCTGCGCTCGACGTTTGGTGAAGGTCCGACCGAATGCCGGTGCAGCGATCCATCACCGAGCGGGGGGGGTGGTGGAGCGCGCCTCGGACGGGCTCGCCGCGCCATCGGCCTGAGCGGCGCAGTCCCGCTGCCGACTCAGCCCGCAATGGGTGGCGCAGTCCCCTCGATCTGCACCCGAAAACCCGAGCGCACATTGGGCCAGTAGTCCCACAGCGCTTTGTGCTGGGCACAGCGGTTGTCCCAGAAGGCGATGGAGTGCGGGCGCCAGCGAAACCGGCAGGCCCACTCGTCGCGACCGATGTGCCGGTAAAGGAATGACAGCACCGCCTCGCTTTCGCTTCTCGGCAGCTCGTTGATGTGGCTGGTGAAGTCCCAGTTGACGAAAATTCCCCGGCGCCCACTTTCCGGGTGCCGGATGATCACCGGATGCGAGGACTTCGGCGTGCCCGGCCCGAACACGCGCGCGCCGTCGTGGGTGGCGGTGAGCCCTGACAGATAGGCCTTCATCCGGTCCGAGAGCGCGTCATAGGCGGCATAGGTGCTTGCGAACATCGTGTCGCCGCCGCCGTCGGGCGGCACCGTGTGGTTGTAGAGCATGCTGCCCAGCGGCGGAAAGGGCGCGCACGACTGATCGCTGTGCCAGCTCTCGCCCGAGATGCGTTGCGAAGTCTCGTCATAGTGAAATTTCCGAACCAGCGGATGCTCGGTGGGCTTGCTGATGGTTTGTGCACCCACGTGCCGACCGAGCGTTCCGAACAGACTTGCGAATCGGATGTGGTCGTCAAAACTGATTTTCTGATCCCGAAAAAAAAGCACCTGATAGCGCACGAACGCGTCTTTGACTTCGCTGATCTGCTGGGCTGTGAGTTCGCGCGTGAGATCGATGTCGGTGATCTCGGCGCCGATGTGAGGCGACGCGGGCGTGACCGTGATGTGGGTGTAGCGCGTGGCCGGCTGGTCGGGGGTGCGGGCCGAGATGGGCGCGCCAATGGTGCTGGTGAACATGGCGGTCGTCTCCGTCAATGACCTGGGATCCTGGGTTTCTGTGTCGGGTTGTGCAACTATACTCAGATGATGATCCCGCATACCAGGAGCGCACCCGACCGGGGCGGGCGCTCGAGCGCACCCCGATGAAGATGGCCCACGCGGTCAATGTCGGAGCAGACAAATGACCCCCCGTGTGCTCATCGTGGGGGCTGGTATCGCCGGTTGTTGCGCGGCCATTGCGCTCGCGCGGATCGGCTGGGCCGTGACGCTCATTGAAAAGCAGTCGGCCTGGCAGTTCCAGAGTTCGGGCATCTTTGTCTACAGCAATGGCCTCGCGCAGTTCCGCGCGCTCGGTGTCATGGATGAGATGGTGACCGCCGGGTTCCCCATCGCCGATGGACGCAACGTCTACCTCAATCCCGACGGCTCCCCGTTTCTGGAAACGTTTTATCCGGCGCGCTTCGAAGGCAACGAGCAGGTTCCCATTCTCGGCATTCGACGGGCCGACATGCACCGGGTGCTGTCGCGCCATCTGGGCGAACTCGGTGTCGAGTTGAGGCTGGGCTGTACGGTCGAGCAGCTCGACAATCTGCCTGCGAGGGTGGATGCACAGCTCTCCGATGGCAGCCGCGTTGTCTGCGATCTGCTCCTTGGCGCAGACGGTATCCGGTCGCGGGTGCGGCAACTGCTCTGGCCCGATATCGAGCCGCGGTACAGCGGCTTTGGCGTCTGGCGAAGCGTGCATCAGCGCCCGGCTGATCTGGCCGACAAGATCATGATGATGGCGCCGGGCCTGCGCCTGGGCATCATGCCGATCTCGCAGAGCCAGCTCTATCTGTTCGGCACCGTCCCCGAACCTGCGGGGGCATGGTTTGCGCGCGAAGACTGGGCCGACCTGATGCGCTCGCGGTTTGCGGTCTTTCGCGGACCCGCCGCCCAGTTTCTCGATCAGCTCACCGCCCAGTCCGAGGTGCTTTACACGGCCGTTGAAGAGGTGGTGATGGCGGGCCCCTGGCACCATCATCGGGTGCTGCTCATTGGCGATGCAGCGCATGCCAGTACCCCATTCATGGGTCAGGGTGGCGCGATGGCTGTACAGGATGCGGTGGTACTCGGGCGCCTTCTTGCCTCGGGGCTGCCGCTGGACAGCGCACTAGCCCGGTTCAGCGAGGCGAGGCCGCCCATCTGCCGCTTTGTGCAGGAGGTGTCCAGACAGGTGGGGGTGAGCGGTGCTCAATCCGACCCACTGGAACACGCGAGGATTCTTGACGCGATGCGATCGACCGCGCAGCAGCGGGTGGATGATTTTTATGCGCAGCTCGAGCGGCTTCACCGGTAAGTCATCAAAGGGGACATGCCATGACACGCAGACACTGGATCAGCGCGATCGCCGCGGGGGGCGTCATGGCGGCGCTGCCGCTTTTCGCCTCCGCCCAGACCTACCCCAGTAAGCCCATCCGCATCATCGTGCCGTTTGCGGTCGGCGGGTCCTCCGACATCATGGCGCGCGGCCTGGGCAAGCAGCTCGCCGAGCAGATGGGCGCGCAGGTGGTGGTGGAGAACCGGCCCGGGGGCGGAGGCGGGCCGGCGATGCAGGCCGTGGTGTCGTCACCCGCCGACGGACATACGCTCCTCTACGGCACCATTGGCACCAACAGCGTCGCGCCGTTGCTCTTCAGGAATCTGCCGGTCGATCCCGTTCGCGATCTTCAACCCGTTTCCATCCTCGCGCTCAATCCGAGCGTGCTGATCGTGAACGCAGCCCTGCCGATTCAGTCACTCGAGGATCTCATCCGGTATGCGAAGGCCAACCCGGGCAAGCTCAGCTATGCCTCGGCGGGCAACGGTTCGATTTCACATCTGGCCACCGAACTCCTGAAGACCAGCGCGCAGATCGACATGCTTCATGTCCCCTACAAGGGCGGTGGCGCAGCGTCTGCCGATCTGCTCGCGGGCAACATTTCCCTCATGATTGAAACCATCACCAACGCGATGACGCTGGTGAAGACGGGCAAAGTGCGGGCGATTGCAAACTCGGGCAGCCGCCGCTGGCCCACCGCGCCCGATCTGCCCACGTTTTCGGAAGCCGGCGTGCCCGGCTATCAGGTCGACAGCTGGACCGGACTGTTTGTCGCGGCGGGCACCCCTGCGCCTGTCGTCGACCGGATCAACGCCGAACTCGTCAAGGCCGCGCGCGATCCCGGGTATCGGACCGCGATGAGCAACATCGGGGTCGAGGCGGTCAGCTCATCGCCCCAGGAATTCGCGAGTTTCGTGAAAGCCGAGATGGACAAATGGGGACGGGTGATTCAACTCACCGGTACCCGGGTCGACTGACGGACAGTGCCGCGGGCGCCGCGTGCCTTGCCGATCATGCGGCCGCCGCCGCATGGCTGGCTTCGATCTTTCGCCTGATGTGTTCGCCTGCGGTAATCGCCGGAAAGCGCGCCTGCTCTCCGGGCGGCACGCAAGTGGGCACGCAGGCGATGCTCTGGTCATAGTTCGGATGCACGAACATGCCGATCGAAAGCCGACGGCTGCGGGCCACGCCCAGTGGCGGGTTGGCCACGCGATGCAGCGTGGAGGCCCAGCGGCCATTGGTCCAGTGAGCCATCATGTCGCCGAGGTTCACCACGAATTCGCCCGCGCGCGGCTGCACGCCTGCCCAGCGCCCATCGGGCATTTGAACCTCCAGCCCACCCGGCGCATCGGAGGCAGCGAGCAGCGTCATGGCACCGTAGTCGGTATGCGCGCCAGTGCGCAGTTGACCCGGGATCGGCTCGGATTCGAGCATCGGATAGTGATGGCACGACAGAATGCTGAAGTGCCGATCGAGCACACCCTTGAACGCATCGGGTGGCAACTGGAGCGCCGCACCAAACAGCCGCATCATGCTCGCGGCCAGCGCTTCATAGGCCCGATACACCTCCACCAGCGTACGATCGAGTCCGGCAGGTTGATCGGGTAACAGGTTGGGCGCGTAGCTGGTGGCGGCTTCAGGCAGGCTGGCGAAATAGGCTCGATGATCGTCCACCGGGCCCAGAAAGAGTGACTCGCGCAGATCGGGCGGAGCCTTTTTCCCCAGCGTATTGGCGAGCCCGCGCGTAGCCATCCCGTGATAGCCGCGCTGCCTCGCGGGGCCGGTCGGATGCCAGCGGTTCTTGGTCTCGGCTGACAGATCGAAGAAGGCATAGAGTTCGCGCATTGCCCGGTCCAGGAGCCCCGGCGGGAAGCCGTGACCGGAGATGATCAGGAAACCGGTCTGCTCGCATGTACGCGCCACCGCGCGGGCGATCCGATCGGCCTCATCGTGCTTGCCGGCAAGAAACGGTGCGATATCGATGGTCGGGACGTCGATTCGTTCAGTCATGTTGAAAGCTCCCTGTCGACCAGCGTCTCGTACGACGGATCGCGGCTGATCAGCCCGCCTGACACCAGCGCAGCCTTCAACCGCAGCAGCGCGGCAGGCGGCAGATCAGGTGTCGTGGCCCACAGCCCGGCGGACCGATAGGCGGCAATGATCGATGCCAGCGCATCCTGATTGAGGTCGGGCAGAAACGGCTGGACCGCGCGGGCGACATCACTCGCAGTAGAGCGGTGCAAGGCTTTCAGCGCGCGCGCGATGCCTGCAACCAGGCGGTGACACGCATCGCGCCGCCGCTTCATGGTCTGCCGGGTGGCATAAAACGTGGTGTAGGCGATATCGCCGCGCTCGGAAAACCGGTGCCAGATCTCGCCCTGACCCGCAGTCACCAGTTGGTGCGCATACGGTTCGAACACCTGGATGACATCGACCTGCTGACGGATATAGGCGCGCAGATTCGTGGCCATGGGCCGAACGCGCCGTCCGGCGATTTTCGAAGGCGCGAGCCCGGCCCGTTGCAGATCATCCTGAAAGGTCATCCAGGGTGTCGGGACGTCGCCAGCCGGCGCCACCTTGAGGCCCGCGAGGTCTGCGAATCGGAACTGCGGCCGGGGGCCGCGACCGACCAGCACAAAGGGGTCGCGCGCCACCACCTGACCGAAGCAGGCGAGCGGACAGCGCGGGTCAGCGTCGTGATGCATCATGACCCGCATCGGGCCACCCCAGGAGACATCGGCGCTGCCTTCGAGCAGCTTGAGTGGCGTGTTCGTGGTGGCAGGCGACACCACATGCTGGATCGCGAGCCCTTCGCTTTCCCAGAAGCCGCCGGCGAAGGCGAGATAAAACGGCACATAGGGAACCGCGCGCATGTTCTCGCACAGCACCAGGGGGCGACGTGAAAGCGCACGCCGCGCGTGCATCGGTGCCTTGGCTGTCATGGGTGCCTTGCGTGCGAGGTTAGCCGCGACCGAGCACGAGACGCGCTGCCGCCTCGCCCGCCAACCTGCCGGTGCTGGTGGCCATCAGGAGGCCAGAGCCCGACATGTAGCCCCAATCGGCAGGCCCTGACAGCCCGCGCGCAGCGCCGCCGCCTGCGAACAGATTCGGAAACGGCGTACCGTCGGTTCGCAGCACCCGCATGCCGGTATCGATCTCGAGGCCGCCCTGCGTATGGGTGAGTGCACCGACGATCCGGCATACGTAGTAGGGCGCGCTCAGCATGGGCTTCCTGGTGAAATCGCGTCCGAACGGATCTGCGCGGGTGCCCGCTGCGCAGGCTGCCACCTCGGCGAAGGTGGACTCGAGCGAGGCCAGGTCGCAGCCGGTAACGCGGGCGATATCGGCGATGCTGTCACAGCGTTTCACGCAACCCGATTCCACCGCCTTCACATGGCTTTCCTGGCGATACGCGATGGTTTCGCCGCGCTGATCCCAGATCGCCCAGGCGAATTTCTCTGGCTGCCGATGCACATGAAGCGCCTGCTCCGAGTAGCCGGAATTTTCGTTCGAGAAACGCTTTCCGCTGCGGTTCACATGGAAGCCGCCCTCGGTGACGGTGGGCCAGCTGAGGTGGGTGGCAGCCGGCCACGCGACCGCGCCGTGACCCTGGAACGAACCCATGTCGCGGACCGATGCGCCCATTGCCTCGCCCCAGCGCACCGCATCGCCCTGATTGCCGACATGACCCTCGTAAAACAGATCGGCGCCCTCGGGGATATAGCGCGCAAGCATGTCGCGGTTGCCGCCATAGCCGTTGCATGCAAGGATCAGCGCGTCGCAGCCGATTTCCTCGATCGAGCCATCAGGGCGCTGTACCCGTACGCCGTGAATCACACCCTCGCCATCAGCAAACAGATCGGTGACCTGCGCCGACGTGGCGATGGGTACGCCCTCGCGATCGATCGCTGCGAGCAGCGCGGTATGAAGTTCGTCGCCAAGCCGCCTGGGCGTGGCGTGCATATGCGGCCGGCTGTGACCCGGATATTGAAAGTCGAGTACCGGTGCGAGCGGAATCTGGTGGCGGTCGATCAGCCAGGTGACTGTGTTGCCCGATTCGTCTGCCATGAGCCGTGCGATGGCATGGTCGCACTCGCCGTGCGCCTTGTTGACGATGTCCTGAAACAGGAGGTCGGGCGTGTCATCGAGCAGTCCCACCTCACGCTGAAAGCGCGTGCCCGCGGCCGGGATCTGGCCGCCCGACAGCGCGGTGCTTCCCGACGGCTTGGCATCGCGCTCGAGAATCAGCACTTCCGCGCCCCGCTCGGTGGCTGCCAGGCCAGCGATGGTGCCACAGGCACCCGCCCCGATGATGAGCACCTGAACGCGCGAGGCAAAGGTCTGTCCGCGAAAGACTTCAATCGGCATGAAAAAGATCCTGTATCGAATGTCGGATAAAGAAAGCGTGCACTCGCCCTTGGGCGTCTGACCCTCAGTTGGGCGACATCAGATTGGGGAGCCAGGTGATCATCTCGGGGAAGATCACATAGAGCCCCAGCGACAGAAAATCGAGCACGATGAAGGGCGTGACGCCCGCGAACACCTGGCCCAATGTGACCGGTATGGGCGACGAACTTCGGACCACGAATACATTGAGCCCGACCGGTGGCGTGAGCACCCCAATCTCGGCAAGCTTGACCGATACAACGCCCAGCCAGATGGGATCAAACCCGGATTCCTTCATCACCGGGAACATGATGGGGAGCGTCATCACCATGATCGCGATGGGTTCGATGAAGCAGCCCAGGATGAGGAACAGCACGATGAAGCCAAGCAGGTACATGTACTTGGTGCCGCCCAGCGAGAGAATGGTCTTGGAGATGGTGGTGACCAACCCTGAATAGGTGAGGAAGCGCGCAAAGAGAATGCCGCCGATCACGATGATGAAAATGACCGACGTGGTCACCGCGGCCTCTTTCAGAACCTCGGACATGGCCTTGCCGGTAATGCGACGCTTCGACAGAGCAATCAGGAATGCGCCGAACGCGCCGACCGCACCGGCGTAGGTGGCCGGGAAGTAGCCGCCATAAATACCACCCACAATCAGAATGAACAGAATCAGGATGCCCCATACACCCTTGAGCGCCTCGAAACGCTGGGTCCAGGTGAACTGCAGATTGGCGAGCGGTGCAAGATCGGGGCGCACCCGCGCGAGGATATAGATGCCGGTGCAATAGATGATCGCCGTCAGAATGCCGGGCACGATGCCCGCGATCAGGAGCTTGCCGATGGATTGCTCGGTGATGACTGCGTACACCACCATCAGGATGCTGGGCGGAATGAGTGCGGCCAGCGTTCCTGCAGCCGCGATGCAGCCTGCGTTCAGGCGTACGTCATAACCAAAACGAGCCATCTCTGGCATGGCCATGCGTGTGAACACTGCCGCATTCACGATGGTGGAGCCCGACGCTGCACCGAAGGCGGCCGACGACATGACAGTGGCCATGGCGAGCCCGCCGCGCAGCGAGCCCAGCCACACATAGGCCATTCGGAACAATTCGGTGGTGATCCCCGAAACGGTTGCGAAGGACCCCATCAGAATGAAGAGCGGGATGACTGCGAGGGCAAACGAGTTGGTGGTGCCAAACGGAATCGCGGTGAGCTGGGCGAAGGCGGCATCGGGCCCCACCGACAGATAGATGCCGGCAAATCCTGCAAGCCCCAGCGCCACGCCGATGTGGGCGCCCATCATGAGCGCGAGCAGCAGGCCGCTCACCACGATGTAGCCGGTGACTTCGGGGGAAAACGTGGCCATGGGCAATCCTGGAGCAGGTGGGAGGGCGGTTCAGGCCGCGTTTGGCAGAGTTACTGGAACGCCTGGGAGTCGGGAGAAGGTGCGCTCGATCCCTCATCGCCCCGAACGGCACGGGCCAGATCGCCCGCAATATCGATGACCAGCTGAAGCAGAAGCAGTGCAGTACCCACCGCGAGCAGGGCGCGCGCAGGGAAGAGCGGAAACCGGATGGTACCCATGGAGGCCTCCGAGATCTCCCAGCTGTAAATCGCTTCCTGTATGCCCAGCCAGCAGAGCAGTCCGAAATAGATCAGTGCCACCCCATGCGTGAAGGCATCGAACAAGGCACGCGTGCGCGGACCGCCGAAATTGTAGAAAACCTCGACCCGGATATGGCCGCGCTTCGATTGTGTGAAAGCCAGCGCGCCGAACACCACCAGGACCATGGTGCTCTCGGTGAATTCAAGGGTTCCCGGCACAGGGTAATCGAGGAATTTGGTGCCGACCACGTCGGCAAAGCCCAGCACCATCGACAGGATCAGTCCCACTGCGCCGAGCAGCAGCAGACCCAGCGCCGAGGTCTGTACCAGCTGGTTGAAACGTTTCATCAGGGGCTTCCAAAGAAAACGACCACCGCCGTGTCGGGCGGTGGTCGAGGCCCGGCGAGAGAGATTACTTGCCGATCAGTTCGCGCCAGCGGGCAGCCACCTTGCGGGGCGTTTCCGCATCGCCCGTTGCCGCGGCGGTGGCTTTCTCCCATTCGGCGAGGAAGTCGGGCGCGGCCGCGCGCCACTTGGCGAGTTCGGGTGCAGAGATGGGCACCACATTTGCGCCCTGTGCGCGCATGTTGGCAACCGCCTTGGTTTCGAAATCGGTCACCCAGTTCATGTAGGCCTGTTGCGTGGCCTTGCCCTCCTCGAGGAAGATTTTCTGGATGTCGGCAGGCAGCCTTGCCCAGGTGCGCTTGCTGATCGTGATGTTGTGGCCTGAAATTGCCATCACCGGACCGCAGTGGTTTTTCGCCACCTCGTTCAGTTTGAGCGACTGGATGTTGCCCGGGTTGATGAACGAGTAATCGAGGTTGCCGGTTTTCAGCGCCTCATACACGCCCACCGGCGGAACCGTGACCGGAACCGCGCCGATGGCGGTGAAGGCCTTGGGGATGTCGGCGCCAAAGCTTCGCGCCTTCTTGCCCTTGAGATCGGCAATTGCTGTGCACGCAGGCGATGCGCCGCTCAGGTAGTACTCGCCCAGTGGCTGCTGGAACAGCCAGACGACGCCGATCTTGTCCATTTCGCCGCGATAGACCGGAAACTCCTCGACCACCTTCTCCAGCACCTCGATCACCTGCTTGGTGTTGTTGAACACCAGAGGCGTCTGGAAGGCGCGCCAGTAGCGCAGCTGATCCGGGTTGTAGCCCGGAGCGGTAGCGGTCATGTCGATGCCGCCGCGCGCGGTCAGCATAAGAAGCTCGGTACCCTTGCCCAGACCTTCCGCAAAGGTGATGTCGATCTTCACCTGGCCATTGGTACGTTTTTCGATATTGGCCGCAAAGTCTTTTTCAAGCTGCAGGAACGGGCCGTCGGGCAGGTAGTGACCCCAGCGAAGCTGGAACTTTGGTTGGGCAGCGGCGGCCCCCGCGATCGACAGGCCGATCGCGCCGGCAGCAACAGACTTCAGCATCACGCGGAGGCTGCGTTTCATGTATGACTCCTATGGGTGGCTAGCAAGACTGCCGGCAATCTCGCCGTGCCCGGTCAAAATGTCAAGGACACCTTGGCGCTGCGGGGTTTCTCGACAGGGTTTCATGGGCCGCGCGCTTCCACGTATCCTCGCAGATCGTTCATGGCCGCACCAGGCTGGCGCACGGCCAATCACCCACAGGATACGCATGAAAGTCAGCTGGTTTCACGAGCACGGCAGCCCCGATGTGCTGGTCTGCGAAGAAACAGACACCCCCGTCCCCGGGCCCGGCGAAGCGCTGGTGCGCGTACGCGCCACCGGGGTGAATCATGTCGATATCGATGTCCGGGCGGGCACCTCGCGGGTCCCGATCCGCTTTCCCCATATCCTGGGCCGCGAGTTCGCGGGCGAGATCGCAGCCCTGGGGCGGCCGCTTGAGGGAAGTGCGCGTGGCAGGCCATCGCGCGAGCCGGGCACGCTTCGCGAGGGCGATCGCGTCTGGGTGTCATGTCGCCTGCCTTGCGGCCGTTGTGAGTTCTGCATCAGTGGTCGCGACAATCTGTGCGAGCAGGGCGGCTACTTTGGCATGGACCTGCCGGGTGGTTACGCGCAGTACGTGACCGTCCCGGTCAGCACCCTCAATCCGCTTGCCGCCGCAGTGGGATTTGAGCAGGCCGCCGCCAGCCAGATTGCGTTCGGTACCGCCTGGCATGTGTTGATCACCCGCGGGGCGCTGCGCGCTGGACAGACCGTGCTGATTCAGGCCGCCGGGTCGGGCATCGGCAGCGCAGCGGTACAGCTCGCGCGGCTCGCAGGCGCCACGGTGATCGCCACGGCCGGGAGTGCCGACAAGCTCGAACGGGCCCGCCAACTCGGTGCCCACCACCTGATCAACTATCGCACCGAGCCGAGATTTTCGGAGCAGGTGATGGCGATCACCGCGGGCCGGGGCGTCGACCTGGTGATGGAGCATGTGGGCGGAAGCCTGTTCACCGAAAGCCTCGCATGTCTGTGCATCGATGGCACGATGGTCACGGTGGGCGGGCACGGTGGCGAGGTGGTGCCGTTTGACATCATCCCGTTCTTTCGCCGTCAGCTGAAGCTGGTGGGATCGAAAAATGCCTCGATCGCCGAGCTTCGGGAGGTGATGGGGCTCATTGCACAGGGTCGGCTTGCGCCGGTGATCGACACGGTCTTTCCGCTGGAGAACGCCGCACGCGCGCACGCGCTGGTGGAGTCGCGCGCCTTCTTCGGGAAAGTGGTGCTCAGCTGCTGATGGGGCGAGGCTCCGCGCGTGCCCCGCATCATGCGCTCAGCGGTCGCCTGAAAAATCGTGCCCCAGCGGTCGCAGGCCTGCTGCGCCGCGAACATGCGCGATCATGTCGGCCGGCGGTTTGGTGTACATCTGAAGGCGGCTCGCGCCCGCGCCGGTGGAGCGGGCGATCCGGACCATGAACGCGGCGTGCTGAAACAGTACGCCCAGGCTGTCCATCACGGGAACGTTGCCGTGGGCCTTCAGCCGTCCGCGCCGCACCAGGAATTCATTGAGCACGCCGTCTGCAGGAATGATGATGTCCGCGCCCTGGGCGACCATTCGCGTGCAGGCTTCGTCAAACCGGTTTTCGATCGAGCGGGCGGTGTCCTCGTCGGCTTCCAGCGCGAATTCGTCAATGGCGGGCTCAAGGGCGAGTGCGCCCGCAAAGCGCCGCTCCAGCCCGTAGGCATGGATCATGTCTGAGTAATCGGCTGACTGATCTGCGCAGAGCGTGATCATGCCGAAACGCCGGCCAAGGGAGCACGCAGCAAGCGCGCAGCTTTCGCCCAGCGACACCACCGGAATCTCGACCAGCGAACGTGCCTCGCGCAGGCCCGGGTCAAAGAAGCAGCCGATCGCCATGGCGTGGAATCCCTCGCGCTCGGCCACCAGCGCAGCGTCTGCCACCTGCAGTTCCTGCACGGCGGCTACCCAGCGATGCCGGATTGCAGCGATCGGTGCGCAGGCCTCGGCATAGGTGCCAGGCCGAAGACCGTGAACCCGAACTTCGGCCTCGGACCCCATCACGGCCTGCGCGTGCTCGCTGAGGGTCTTGCGGTAGATGGGCATGACCGTGAGGTCGGTGAAGCTCTGATGCCAGATCCGGATGGGAGCCATGCGTGTGTCCTGTGGAGCAAGGAAGACTAGCGGCTGAAAAAGCGCCGGCATGCACGCGCGATGGTGGCGGCATGCGCCTCGGTGGCATCAAACCCCGCGTGATCAAGGCTGAGCAGTTCTGCCGAGCGCATGAGAGCCACCATTTTCTCGCCCTGGCGGCCCAGGTGCAGTTCTTCAGGCACGCAGCATTCGATCACCAGTGTGGGGGTGCGAACGCGGCGAAGTGTGGCAGCGAGATCGAAGTCAAAATTCATGGCGTAGATTTTTCGAATGGCCCGCCGGCACTGAATCGATTCAACCGCACGCTGCTCCTGACCGACAAGCGCCTGGTCATCGATCTGGGCGGCCCCCAGCATCGCGGGCTTCCACCAGAGCGCGGCAAGCGCGCCAAAGTCTGCCCCCCAGGTTCGAAGCAGATGACTGCCGTCCGCGGTGGGCTCGAAGCCACCAAAGTGCCTGCGGACAATTTCCATGATGGCCGCATTGCGGGCGCGTCGGGAGACCACCAGGCTGTGGGTCATGCCGATCAGCACCGTCTTTGCAACGCGATCGGGGTGGTGGGCCGCCATTGCTGCGGCGATCTTGTTGCCGGTGTGAAAGCCGATCAGGTGCGCGCGCTCGATCTGCAGGCCATCCAGGACCTCCACCATTACGCGTGCGAGGCTCTCCATGGTGGCGTCTTCGGGGAGCGGATCGGACATGCCGAACCCCGGATTGTCGGGCGCGATGGAACGGTATCGTGAGCCGAGCGCCTGCATGAGCGGTGCGAAGCTGCGGGCCGAGCGCGGTGTTTCATGCAGCATGAGAACCGCTTCGCCCTGGCCGTGTTCGTAGAGATGAATCTGACCGATGCCGGTGCTGAGGTAGGCGCGCTTCATCGTTGCGGGAGTCCTTGAGGCTGGGTCGAGGCGACTGTACCATGGGGCCCCTTTCACAGACGCGGGTGATCCTGATGAGCGCCGACCCGAAGGAAAGCCGAGAGCTCGCGGGGCGCGAGCTCAGGGCGCTGTTCGACTGGACCGCGGAGGCGGCCAGCCGCCCCTTGCCGCGCGCTGCGCAGCGCCGCGCTGCCACCATCCTTGCCGACGACATCGGTGCGATCATCGCCGGATCGCGTGAGCCGCAGGTTGAAAAGGCGCGCGCAGGGTTTCTTGCCGCCGCAAGCGGTGCGCGCGAGGCTACAGTGTTCGCCCGCGCGGGCGCTGTCACCGATCGCGCCGCCGCTGCCTGCGCCAATGGCATGGCAATCACCTGGTGTGAACTCGACGAAGGCTTTCGCCTCGCCTCCTGCCACGGCGGCGCCTACGCGATTCCGGCGTTGCTTGCCGAGGCCGAGGCGCGTGGCCTCACCGCCGAAGAGGTGGTCCGTGCGGTCGCGCTCGCTTATGAATTGACGACCCGGATCGCTCTCGCCTATCCGTTTCCAGGGTTCTACGTGCATCCCCACGCGGCGTTTGCCACGATCGGCGCAGCGGTCGCGGTGTCGCTGGTGCGCGGACATTCCGCCGCCACCATGCAGGCCGCTGTCACCGGCGCTGCCTCCATGACCTTCGCCGGTCCGTTTGATACAGCGGTAGAGGGATCGCTGGTTCGCAACGGCTGGACGGCGGCGGGCGCCTGGATTGGCATGCAGGCGTGCAACTGGGCCGAGGCCGGTATCGGTGGGGGAATTCACACGATTCACGATGTCTTTGCCACCAGCTTTCGCACGCGGGTGCGCCTCGAGGCGCTCACTGCAGGCCTGGGGGAAGTGTGGTCGGTCGCAAGCGGCTATCACAAGATGTTTGCATGCTGTAACTATGCGCATGCGGCGGTCGAAGCCTGCCTGCAGTTGCGCAAGCGGCTGGACGGCCGAAGCGTGGACGACATCCGCGAGATCGTGGTGGAGGCCGGGCCGTCCGGGCTGGCACTGAGCGCGGTCGAACCCGAAACCGTGCTGTCGGCGAAGTTCTCGATGCCGCATGCCGTGGCGGCCACGACCCGCCTCGGAACCGGCGGGGCCGCTGCCTTCACGTTTGACACGCTGGCTGACCCCGGTATCTCGCGTCTGCGCGAGCGTGTACGGCTCGTGCCTTGCGCCGAGGCCGGGCCGCCGCCGCATGACCGCCCCGGCCGGGTCACCTGGACGTTCAGCGATGGCGCATCGCTCACCGAGTTCGTTCTCAACCCGCGGGGCGGTGCCGATCAGCCGTTTGATGAACCCACCCTGATCGCGAAACTCGCCGATAACGCCGGCGCTGACTGTCCTCGCGCCGCCACCGAGCTTGCCGCCCTCATTGAAGGGGAAGCGCCGGCGCTCGCCCGCAGCTGGCGCGAAACCGCGGCCCGCATCGTGGCGAAGGCATGACACTCGCGCGCGAGTGGGTGCAGGCCCTGCGCCGAACGGCCAATGAGTCGCTGCCGCCCGCGGTGGCGCGCGCGGCCGCGCTCCATTTCACCGACGCGCTGGGGGTGGGGTTGGCGGCGTCGGCGTCGCGCTCGGGTGCGGGCTGGCGGCAGGCCGGCGGCACCCTGGCCCAGGGCGGGAGCGCCACAGTTCTGGGGCAGAAAGCCGGGGCAAGTGCCGCCGATGCGGCGATGGTCAACGGCGGCCTCATTCACAGTCTCGAATTCGATGACACGCATACCGGTTCCATCATGCATGGCAGTGCGGTGGTGGCTGCGGCGGCGCTTGCCAAAGCCGAGTCGGTGGGCGCAAGCGGTGAGGCGATGCTGGCCGCCTATGCCCGCGGCTATGAAGCGCTGGTCCTCCTCGGGCTCGCCGCCCCTGGCCGGTTTCACGCAACCGGATTTCAGGCAACGTCGGTGGCCGGCACGATGGCTGCCGCGCTGGTGGCCGCTGAGCTCGACGGGCTGGATGAAACGCACACCGTCCATGCGCTCGGCATTGCGCTCAGTCAGTCTGCCGGTGTCATGGAATTTCTGAGTAACGGTTCGTCGGTGAAGTCGCTCAACCCCGGTTGGGCCGCGCACGGCGGGCTGGTCGCGGCCGCGCTTGCTCAGGCGGGCATCACGGGCCCCGAGACCTCGCTTGAGGGGCGCTGGGGCCTGTTCGCGCAGTTCAGCGATCAGGCCGATGCCGCAGCGCGTCTGCGGGCCATGCTGCCCGAGCTCGGCACGCGGTGGCATATGGCCGATGCGGCGTTCAAGTTTTTCCCGTGCTGCCACTACCTGCACGCGTTCATCGAAGCAGCGGGTCAGCTGGCCGATGCGGGAATCAAGGCCGAAAATATTGCCGGCATTCTTTGCGAGGTGCCGGCCGGGGCTGCGCCCGTGATCTGCGAGCCCTGGGAGCAGGTGCTGAACCCGGCCACCGGGCATGCGGCGCGCTGGAGTCTGCCCGTCACCGTGGCAACCCGTTTCGTCGAGGGTTCGGTGAGTCTCGCCACGTTCGAGCAGCCGGCATCGGCCGAGGTTCGCGCGCTCGCGCAGCGTGTCCGCTGGATTCCTCTGGCGGATGCGCGATTTCCCGAGCGGTTCGAGGCGGTTGTGCGCTGTACGCTTACCGATGGCAGCGAGCGCTCGGTGCGGATCGATGATGTTGATGGCAATCCGTCGCGTCCGGCCTCGGCGACGCGGATTCTCGCCAAATTCCGCGACAACGCTTCGCGCGTGCTCGACACCGAAGCGGTGGATGCGCTCGAGCGCGCGCTTCCCCACCTGATGAACAGCCAGGAACCGGTGACGATGCTCGGTCGGTGGTTGCGCGCCTTGCGGCCTGCTCAGGCGGTCATGGCGTAGAGCAGGCGATAACAACCCATCGAGGCCGCGTCGGCAGCGCGAGGCGAGTGCGCGCGCAGATGTTCTGCCACGATCGTCTGGGCCTGCAACGCGTCGGTCTCGCGTGCCGCTTCGATGAAGAGCGCCCGCTGCGGCGATCGATCCTGGTGACCGGTGACACGCACTGCGTCCATGCGGGCGCGGATCTGGGCGTCGTGATCAGCGACCCAGATCGAGCCCACCCCGGGCAGGGCAGCAATCGCCTGGACAGGCAGGCCGCCAGACGTATCGTGCGCAGGGTGGTCATTGGCGGTTGCCGACTCGAATGCAGAATCGAACCGGGTCACCGCCAGGACGCTCCCCATACCCGCCCGTACCCGGGTTCGAACGCGCGCGGTCATGCGAACCGTGTTGGCATACCAGCCTCTGCGTTTCCGGTCCTCGTCCGATACGGTTCCCAGAAGCCTCAGATAGTCGGGTGCGAGCAGGGCTTCCGGTGTGTGGGTTTCGAACAGCACCATGTGACTGGCCGCGCCATCGATCGCCTCGAAACATCGGCCGGTGGTGAAGGTGGTCCCCACGCGGCTCGGCATGTGATCACGCAGGTACCAGTCCAGCCACGGGTCGACAATCGACGGGCTGATGTCGAACCAGTAGATCAGGGCGCCGGTCTGGCTCACTGGTCAGGCTTGATATCGGCGGCCTTCACCACCACCGCCCAGCGCGCCATGTCGGCCTTGATGAACGCGTCGAATTCCTCGGCTGTGCGCAGGGTGGGCTGCAGCCCCTGCCGCGACAGACTCGCAAGCGTGTCGGGCTGCTTCAGGATCTCGTTGACCGCAGCGTGAATTCGTCGGCGGGTGTCGATCGGGGTGGCGGACGGCGCCATCAGACCGTACCAGTAATAGACCTCGTAGCCCGGCACCCCTGACTCGATAAAGGTTGGAATGTCGGGCACGATCGCCATGCGTTCCTTGCTCGATACCGCCACCACCCGCAACTGTCCTGACCGCGCAAACGACGTTGACGACGGCAGCGTGGTGAAGATCATCATGTCTTTTTGTGTGCCGACAATCTCTGCCATGGCAGGTCCCACGCCCTTGTAGGGCACGTGTGACAGCTTGGTGCCGGTGACATGGAAGAAGAGCTCAGCGGCCAGATGGGCGCCGCTTCCCACCCCCGCGGAAGCAAACAGCAGCTGGCCCGGGCTTGCCTTGGCGCGGGTGACCAGGTCCTGCGCGGTTTTGATGGGCGAGGCCGGGTTCACCACCAGCACCATGGGCGTATCGGCGAGCGCAGCCACCGGGGCGAAGTCGCGCGCGACGTCATAGGGCAGCTTTGGATAGAGGCTGGGGTTCACGCCGATCTCGGAGGTGGAGCCGACCAGAAGCGTTCGTCCATCGGGCGCGGAGCGGGCCACATGCTGGGCCGCAATGGCGCCCGCCGCACCAGGCCGGTTTTCCACCACCACGCTGGTGCCCAGTTTTTCGGCGAGCTTGGGCGCCAGCATGCGCGAGAGAATGTCGGTGCCGCCGCCCGGACTGAACGGCACGATGAGCGAGACGGGTTTGTCGCCACCGCTCTGGGCGGCTGCGTGATCAACCGGGGCGAAAGCGAGTGCGGCCAGCGCCGCAGCAGTGAACAGGGAAAGCCTCATGAGTACTCCTGGTGAATTCGAACAGTTCAGGTGTTGCAGGCCAGGTGATGTTCAGGCCGCGCGCGGCCAGTGCACCATCGGGAGCCCCGCAACCGGCGACCGGAAAAAAGGGATTCGGGTGCCGCGCAGGCTGCCCAGGTAGGCGGTACGCAGATCGGGGCCGCCAAACGTGACGCTGGCCATCCAGGGGGCGATGGTGCCAGCGGCCGCGAACATCATGTCGCTGTTTGCCTTGCCCGCATCAAAGGCGCGCACCAGATCGTGGCCCGCCGGTGTGCTGTCATCGAGCAGCATGAGCCGGTCGCCCTGGGGCGTGATGGCAATGAGCTGGTCGATCATGACAAGCGTACACCAGAGGTTGCCGAAGGAATCGAATGCGATGCCGTCGGGCATGCCACCGAGGTGGGCCGGGCCATGGATTTCCCGATCGCCCAGGCTCACATCGCCGTTGGCTGATTCACGCACCCGCATCCGTGTGATGTGTGGTCCTGTTGTCTCGACGATGTAGAGCCACTCTTCGCGGGCATCGAAGCGAATTTCATTGGTGAAGGAAAAACCGTCGGCGACGATGCGGATGCCCCGCTGGTCGGCGACAGCGACGAAGCCGTCGCGGACGCGGCTGGCCGCTGCCGTGGTCCAGGGATTGACGCGCGTGGAGACCGTGATCCAGATGCGGTCGCGCGAATCGCGCAGCACGAAGTTGACCTTGCCGATCGGCTGCCCATCGAGTCGATCATGGAGCACGCGCGTTTGACCGGAGCGTGACATGAGCTCGAGCCGGTCGGTGCCGAAATTGGAGATGAGGATGTCGCCGTTGCGGGCGAATGCGAGTCCGTTGGGCAGTGTTCCCTGGGTAAAGCGGGACTCCGCATCGGCTGTGACGCCAAATGTGTCGCTCGCGCTCTGGCCGATGAAGACCTGCGTGCCGTCGGCACGGATATGCATCAAGCCCCCGCGTGCGTCGGCCGACCACAGATCGCCATTGGGCTCGGCGAGAATACATTCGGGCCGCTGCAGATCGCGGCCCACATAGCCGATGGCCGAGCGGTCGACCGAGAAGCCGGACAAGGGATTTGGGCTCATTCGAGGCTCTCTTCCGGGGCATCAGGTGGCATGTCAGGGCTCGCGCTTCACGAACCGGTTGCGCAGAATTCCGATTCCTTCGACCTCAAGCTCGACCACGTCGCCGGGCTTGAGAAACCGCATCTGTTCGAGGCCGCAACCCGATCCGACCGTACCCGAACCGAAAAATTCGCCCGACACCAGTGTTTCCGAGCGCGAGACATGCGCGATGCAGTCTTCGAACTTCCAGTGCATCTCACCGCTGTTGCCGCCGCCCCAACGCTCGCCATTGACCCTGACCTCCATGGCGAGCCGATATGGATCGGTAATTTCGTCGGCGGTGACCAGGCAGGGGCCCAGCACATTGCCGGTATCGAAATCTTTCCCTTTGCCCGGGCCCAGCTGGCCGGGCATTTCCTTCATCTGCTCGTCGCGCGCCGACACGTCGTTGAAAATGGTGTAGCCGAAGATGTGCCGGCGCGCATCGGCCCGGCTGATGTCGCGGCCGGGCTTGCCGATAAAGCATCCGAACTCGAGCTCGAAATCGAGCATGGTTGAGAACGACGGCCACTCGATATCGGTGTCGTGGCCGACCACGTTGAGCCGGTTGGGGTGATAGAAAATGGGCCGTTCGTACCAGGCCTGCGGAATTGCAAGAATGCCCTTGGCATCCATGTCGCGGATGGCCGCAGCGGGGTCAGGCGCACCGGCTGCACGGACCTTGCGTGCGGTGGAAAACGCCTGCACCAGGTGCTTTTCGAAGCAGAGGAAATCGCGCATCTGCGGGGGCTGCGGAATGGGCGCCAGCAGCCGTACGTCCTTGCGGGCGACGAGCGCCGCCTTGTAGCGGGTTCGGCGGCTGATGAGGGACCGGGCGAGATCCAGCGCCTCATCGCCCGATTGCGCCATGGCCAGCACGCTCGACAGCCTGGCCGACGATCGATCGTGCTCCAGACGATGGGCAGCCTGCAGGTCCAGGACCTTGCGGTCGCCGTCAACGAGAACGCCAGCGCGGGGCCTGCTTTTTCCGTTTTGGAAGGTCACCAGTTTCATGCGATCCCCCGATTCTTGTCCTGGTCCGGTTCTTTTCCTGGTCCGTCAGGTGGGTGCCGGCCAGGCGGCTTCCTGATCTCGCACAATCCTGACGGCGTTCGTCCGATTAAGAGCCGCAGACGTGCGGCTGTCAAGCGTGGCCGCGTTCCGAAATCGCAGTGAAACCGGGCTGGTTGCAGCGAAAGCGCGGCGGGGTGATGATTCGATCCGAAGGGCTGCCGATTCCGCGGCCCACATGCCCGGGAGAACATTGCATGAGACCCAATGCAGCATCGCTGAGGTCCTTGGTTGCCGGTGTCGCCTGCGCGGCCGCGCTGGGGAGCGCCCAGGCGCAGGAGGTGATCCGCCTGCAGGTTGCCGCCGGCCATCCCCCCATTTTTCTATGGGTGAAGCACATCAAGGAAAGCCTGATGGCCACGGTGGATGCCGAACTCAAAAAGACCGGCAAATACCGTATCGACTGGAATGAAAGCTACGGCGGTACGCTGGCCAAGATCGGCTCCGAACTCGAGACCATGCAGCAGGGGCTTTCCGACATGGGCATCGTCGCCACGGTGTTCCAGTCGGCGAAGCTGCCGCTCAACAATGTCACGTACTTCGTGCCCTACGGCCCCCCCGACGCCAATATCGTTACGCAGGCCATTGACTATGTTCAGGGTCTGCCCGAACTCACGGCCGAGTGGACCAAGTACAACACGGTGTATCTGGCCGGGTTTGCCATTGACAACTACGGTGTTGCCAGCAACTTTCCGATCAACCGTCTGGAAGATCTGAAAGGTCGCAAGATCGGTGGAGCAGGTCCTAACCTCGCATGGTTCCGCGGCACCGGCGCGGTCGGTGTCCAGGGAAGCCTCAACACTTTCTACAACGACATCAAGACTGGCGTGTACGAGGGCGTGGTTGCGTTTGCCACCTCCGCCGTGCCGGCCAAGCTGTTTGAGGTGGCCCCGCATTACACGGTCACCAACATGGGGGCGATGTACGCGGGTGCGGTGGCGATCAACAAGAACCGCTGGGACCGGCTGCCGGATGAGGTCAAGGCGGCCTTTCGGCGTGGCGCCAATGCTTACAAGGCCAACTACCTTCGTGAGCAGACCGAACGCATCGAGGCCTCGTATGCGGCCTGGCAGAAAGGTGGCGGCAAGGTGAGCCAGCTGTCGCCCGAGGAGCAGATCCGGCTGGTCAAGGCCATGCCCAACCCCACCCGTGAATGGATCAAGCAAGCCGGACCCAACGGGAAGAAGGTACTGTCCGCCTACATGGATTCGGTTCGCGCCACGGGCTACAAGTTCACACGCGATTTCGACAAAGAATAGCGACCGGGGGGCGTGATGGAATCCGGGCCCAGCCCGTCGGCACCGGCTGAGCCGGCGCCGCTCCATGCAAAGGCGATCGCTTTGTTGTCTGCAATCGGCACCGTATGGATCTTTTTCCTGATGGTGCTGATCCTGATCGATGTGGTGGGCCGCGGCGCGTTCAATGCGCCGCTTCTCGGTGTGCCGGAAATGGTCCGGTTCTCGATCGTCGGCATCGTGTTCCTGCAACTGCCGCAGACGCTTCGTACTGGTGGGCTCACCCGCTCCGACGTGCTGCTTGCGCGCTTGCTCGACAAGCGCCCGGCGGCGGGCCATCTTCTGCAGGGACTCTTCCATCTGACCGGCATGGGTCTGTTCGTGATCCTGTTCGGCACCCTTTGGCCGATCATGATGGAGGCCTTCAAGGCGGGTGATTTCTACGGCTCGGCAGGTCTCATTCAGATTCCGACCGGCCCCCTCTACGTCATCATGCTGATCGGAAGCGGCGCGATGGCACTTCAGTTTCTGCTCCTTGCCTGGCATGACGCCCTGGTCTCGGCGGGGCGTGCGCAACCGATCGCTGCCGGGAGCACCGGAGAATGATCGAGCCCACGCTGATCGGACTCGTGTCGGTAGCCATCATGCTGGTGCTGATCTACGCCGGCATGCATGTGGGGATCGCGCTGTCGCTCCTGTCGTTTGTCGGGGTCTGGATGATTCGCGGTGATGCAACCGTGGCCGCCAACCTCCTCGCGCTTGCCGCATCGGATGCCATCTCCGACTATGTGTTCGGGGTGGTGCCGCTCTTCGTGCTCATGGGCTTGCTGGTGGCAGTTGCCGACATTGGCAAGGATTCCTTCGAGGTCGCCAACCAGATCTTCCGCCGGGTGCGGGGCGGCTTGGGAATCGCCACGGTGGCGGCCAATGCCGTGTTCGCAGCCATCACCGGCATCAGTATTGCCTCGGCAGCGGTCTTCACCAAGGTGGCGGTGCCCGAGATGCTGCGACACGGATACTCTGCGCGCTTTGCAGTTGGGGTGGTGGCGGGGTCGTCGGTACTGGGCATGCTGATACCGCCCAGTCTGCTGCTCATTCTCTACGGCGTACTCACTGAAAAGTCGGTGGGTGACCTGTTCGTGGCCGGCATCATTCCGGGCATTGTGCTCGCCATCGCCTACTCCATCGGCATTTTGCTCATGGGGCGATTCACCCCGGGCTTTGTGGGCGGACGGATCGTCGCTGGCACCGAGCAGGCCGCGCCACTCATGAGCGCGGGGGAGATGGCTGCGCGCATGATGCCGGTCGTCGCCCTGGTGGTACTGGTGCTGGGCGGGCTTTACGCCGGGCTGTTCACGCCGACCGAGGCGGGCGCGGTGGGCGCGGCGGGTGCGCTGGTGCTGGCAATCATCAAGCGCAAGCTGAGCCGGGCGGCGCTCTGGCAGGTGCTGGTTGAAACCGGCCGGATCACCGCCTCCATCTGCTTTCTCATCATTGCAGCGCAGCTCTACTCGCGCATGCTCGCGGTTTCCGGCGTCACCGAACTGCTGCGCGCGCTCACTGTGAGCACCGGGCTGGGCTTTCCGGGTCTGCTCACCATCTTCGTTCTGGTGGTGCTTCTGCTTGGTACGATTCTCGACTCCAGTTCGATCATGCTGATCACCATCCCGCTGGTGCTGCCCGCGCTGGTGTCATTCAATGTCGACCTCATCTGGTTCGGAATCGTGACGTTGCTGGCGGTCGAAATCGGGCTCCTCACCCCGCCGTTTGGCATTGCGGTGTTTGTCATCAAGGCAACGCTCGGCAATTCCAGCCCCATCACGCTGAACGACATCTTTGCCGGCGCACTGCCTTTTGCCGCGATCATGCTGGGGGTGCTGCTGCTGGTGATCGCATTTCCCTGGCTGGCCACCGCGCTGCTTTGACGGCCAAGTTTCCCAACTTCACATCAGGAGAAAAATCATGGTCTGGCGAGTTCGCAGGGTTTACACCGGGCACAACAAGCAGGGGCGGGCGGTGATCATCCAGGACGGCCCGGCGCCCAACGTCAAGGAGATGGCGTCGATGCCAGGACTCGCGCTGACCGATTTGTGGGAAACCACCGGGCCGCTTGCGAGTAACGAGGGCAATGCCGATGCTGCCGATCGCACGGTCAGGCTCGAGCCCCCGCGAGGCGGGTCCATCCTCCGTATTGTCGAGTTCCCGCCCGACAAGGCCTGGCGCGACAGCGCGGATGCCAAGGCGGCGTTTGAATCGATTGGAGCCGGACACGCCAAGGACAAGCAGTCGGCGGACCCGATGATGCACAAGACCAGCACGGTCGACTACATCATTGTGATTTCCGGCGAGATCTATGCGGTGGTGGAAGAGGGCGAGGTGTTGTTGAAGCCCGGCGATGTTTTCATCCAGCGCGGCACCAACCATTCATGGAGCGTTCGCGGCGATGTGCCGTGTGTGATTGCAGCGGTGCTGGTGAGCGCGGCGCCGCTCGGCAAACCGGCAGTCAGGAAGAAGCCGGCGGGCAAGCCGGTCGCGAGCAAGGCCACGAAGGCGACGAAGGCCACCAAGGCCACCAAGGCCACCAAGGCCACCAAGGCCACCAAGGCCACCAAGGC
>JBMSQB010000045.1:0-37383 GCA_049423065.1 Burkholderiaceae bacterium | reverse complement strand
TGGATTGAGACGCAGGCTGCGCGCGCCGCTCAGCGATAGCCGAACAGGTGGGGCAGAAACAGGATGATCTGCGGAAACATCGTGAGCACCAGCAACAAACTACCTAGCACCAGCACAAACGGCCAGATTTCCCGGACGATCTCCATGAGCGGAACCCGCGTGAGGGACGACATCACGAACAGCAACAGCCCGTAGGGCGGCGTGATCAGACCAATCATGAAGTTGAGCGTGACCACGATCCCGAAATAGGTGGTGTCGATCCCCAGAGCCCGAACACTTGGCATGAGCAGCGGTACGAACACCAGCATCATGACCGAGCCATCGAGAAAACAGCCCAGAACCAGAAAGAAGGCGTTCACCACCAGCATGAACTGCAGCGGTGTGAGTTCCATCGCCGAGATGGCCGCCACCAGGCTTTCAGCCAGACGCTCGTTGGTGATGGCGTAATTCAGGATGAACGCGCTCGCGATGAGCAGCATCGTGGTGGCGGTTTGCCGGCTCGATTCATTGAGAATGTCGCGAACGCTCTGCACCCCGATTCGGCGATACAGCACCGTACCCAGCACCAGCGCCCAGAGCGCCGCCACAGCAGCCGATTCAGTGGGCGAGAACACCCCCGACCATATGCCACCCAGCAGCACCACCGGCAGCGTGAGCGAAGGCAAGGCACGCCCCATCACTGCAGGCATGTCGCCCAGGGGAATATGTTCGGCCGCAGCGATGCCCCGCTTTCGGGCGATGAGCCAGATGGCCAGCATGAGACTTCCGCCCATCATTACGCCTGGAATCAGACCCGCCAGAAACAGCGCGCCAATCGAGGCTCCCGAGATCAGCGCATAGATGACCAGCGGAATCGATGGTGGAATGATGGGCGCGATGGTGGCAGCAGCGGCCGAAATGGCGCAGGCAAGTCCGGCCGGATATTTGCCCACCTCGCGCATCATTCGGGTGGCAACCAACCCTGGGCCCGCCGCATCGGTGACCGCACTGCCGCTCATGCTCGAGAAGATCATGCTGACCAGCACCGTGACGTGGCCCATGCCGCCCTTGAAGCGCCCGACCAGCGCATTGGCCGCCGCCCACAGCCGCTCGCTGATCGAGGCGGCGTTCATCACATTGGCCGCGAGCACGAACATGGGGATGGCGACCAGCACATACAGCGTGGTCATTTGTCCCATCACCTGCCCCACCAGCAGCCCGATGTCCTGCTTGCTGACAAACAGGTAGGCGCAGCCCCCCGCAAACATGACCAGCGCCAGCGGCAGACGCATGAGCGCGCCAAACACCACGACGCCAAGCAGCGTGGTCAGCGCAGTGTTCACGAGGGGTCTGCCTGGGAATCAGCACCCCATGATCTGAGTTCTGCCCGCCAGTTGGCGCCGGCGAGGCGGACGATGCAGACCAGCATGCGAAGCACCACGACAACAAAGAAGAAGGGAAAGATTGCGTAGACGAAGTCGAGCCGCATTTCGAGCATGTCGGTACGCTCACGCCACAGGAACAGGGTGTAGTCGATCAACCCGGGCAGGGCCGCCAGCATGAGCGCGACAAACAGCGCGAGAACGGTCACGAGAACGATTCGCTGGGCGCGCTCGGAGAGGTTGATGAACAGCACATCGAAGGCGATGTATTCGGTCCAGCGGAGCCTGAAGGCGCTGGTCCATAGAACCGACCAGACCGTGAGCACCGTAACCGCTTCGTCGACCCAACTGATGGGCCGATCGAAGAGGTAGCGCATGCCTACGCCGTAAATGAAGAGCAGGAAAACCAGACCCAGGCTGCCCGACGATACCGCCGCAGTGAAACGGTTGAACAACGCGCCAGCCCGGTTTTCCAAGCGTACATTCCCGATTATTGAATGGCCTGTACGCGCGCGATGAGACCCGGCTTCCACTTGGCAGTCATTCCGGCGGCTTCATATTCCTTGAACACCACCGCACGGAACAGGCCGGCATCGGGCTCGCTGATGCGAATGTTGGCTGCCTTGAAGGTGTCGATGGCGGCCTTTTCATCAGCGAGGGTCTTGGCGATTTGCGCATCGGCTGCCTCGCGCGATGCGGCACGTAATTCGGACTGCTGAGCGGGGCTCAGCTTGTCGAAGGCGGGCTTGGCCATGGCGATGAAGACCGGTTGCACCAGATGCCGCGTGAGCACCACCTGCTTGGTGACTTCGTGGAACTTCCAGTCGCGGGTCATGTTGGTGGGATTGTCCTGGCCGTCGATCTGGCCGGTTTTGAGCGCCAGATACACCTCGGTGATGGGCATGGAGACCGGCGTGCTGCCCAGCGCCTTGGCCAGTACCTGGAATGATGCGCCCGGCGGCATGCGCATTTTTGTTCCATTGAGATCGGATGGCTTTTCGATCTTCCTGTCGTTGTTGAGATTGACGGTCCGTGTGCCGAGGTAGGCAGTGTCGAGAATGACGAGCCCCATCTTGTTCTGGACCTCGGCAACATACTCCTTGCCGATATCGCTGCGGAAGGTTTTGATGAGGTGGTCGGCGTCCCGGAACAGATAGGCCGCGCTGAATGCGCCATATTCGGGCAGCTGCGCATCGATCTCGAAGGTGACAGGACTTGCCATTTCAAGGTTCCCGCGCTGCAGCGCGGGGAGTTCGGTGCCCTGCCGGAACAGCGAACTTGCGGTATGAACCGATACCTTGACTGCACCGGGAAACTTGCTCTCCATGCGCTGCTTGATGGCGCGGAACGCATCCGACAGTGGCGAATTGTCAGGCGCAGCGGTTGAGATACGGATTTCGGTTTGCGCCATGGCGGTGGGCACAGCCAGCAATGTGGCCAGCGCGATGGCAGTTGATGCGGCAAGTTTGTTCATGACGGGTCTCCTCTCTGTTTTGGGTTGTGCAGCCTGAGGGTCTGGCCTCAGGACTCGGGTTGGATCGTGACCGACAGGCGACCGATGCCCTCGATTTCGGCATCCACCTGATCGCCCACCTTCAGGAAGGTTTGCTTCGGAACCCCCACACCGGCAGGCGTGCCGGTGAGCACAAGATCGCCCGGATCAAGCGTCATGATTCGCGACGCAATGACGATCTGCTCGGCGAGCGAAAAGATCATTTGGCTGGAATGGCCGTTCTGCTTCAGTTCGCCATTGACCCAGAGCTTCAGCCCGATGGACTGCGGGTCCGGGATGGCCTGCGCAGGCACCAGGCGGGGACCGATCGGGCAGCAGGTGTCATTGGCCTTACCCGCCACCCAGTCGAGTTTGTAGAAGGTTTCGGGGGCGCGGTTGTGGTCACGTGCTGAAAAATCAATCGCCACGGTGTAGGCCGCCACATGCGACAGCGCATTCTCGAGGGAGACGTTGCGCGCAGGCTTACCAATGACCGCGGCAAGCTCGATTTCCCAGTCGAAGGCCTTCGTGCCGATCGGCATGCGCACAGTGGCGCCCGGCCCCACCACCGCATTGCGTGGCGGCTTCATGAAAAAGAACAATCGCTGGTCTTCCTTCTTGGCGCCAGGCATGCCCATTTCTGCAAGATGATCGAAGTAGTTGGCGCCCGCGCACAGGATCTTGCCCGGATAGCGGAGCGGAGCAAGCACCTTGACCTGATCGGGCGCCAATCCGTCAGCGGGCCTGCAGGCCCCCGCCGCACGCTCGAGGATGGACGAATTGTGCGACCAGTTTTCAAAGAGCGCCGCGATGGAGTCGGGCAACCCGGCCGCGTCGGGCAACGACCCGACCGGGTAGTAACGACCGCCGGTTTCGATGCAGGCGTGAGCACGCCCCTGGTGTTCAACGGTGGCAAGCGCGTAGGTCATGGAAGCATTCATGCGTGGGGGAAGCAGTTATTCTGTTGGCATGAAAACCTGCTGTCAATATAATCGGAAGCAAAAAATATAAATTCCGGATCTCGGCATAGAATGCGTTTTCCAGAACCCACCTGTTAGCCGCCGGTCCCATGGCCCCTCCCAACGCTCATCTGCAGCCCGAGCCCAAGACGCTGACGCGCCAGGCCCACACGCTCTTGCGCCATGACATTCTCAGTGGTGGCTTGCGTCCGGGCGAGCGGCTGCGAACGAAGGATCTGCAATCGCGTTATCAGCTCGGGCTGTCGCCGCTGCGCGAATCGCTGCAAAGACTGTCGGCCGAGGGGCTGGTGGTCATTGACGAGCAGAGGGGGTTCTCCGTTGCACCCGTTTCCCTGCCTGAGCTGAAAGACCTGACGGTGGCGCGCATTGCGCTGGAAACCTCCATGCTGTCGCTTGCCATCGCGCAGGGCGACGCCGATTGGGAAGCCGAGATCGTGGCTGCCTTCCACCGCCTGAGCCGCACCCCGCTACCCTCGGGTGCGCACTCCGACGAAAAGGCCCGGTTGTGGGAGCAGCGGCATCGCGCTTTCCACGCCGCGCTCGTTGCCGGCTGCGCATCGCCCTGGCTGATGCGCCTGCACGATCAACTGGTGGACCAAACCGAGCGGTATCGGTTGATCCGCCTGCAGAACCTGAGCAAAAGGAAGCCGCTCGCCCGAGACATCCATTCAGAGCATGAAGCCCTCATGAATGCGCTCCTCGACCGAAACGAAAAGGTGGCCACCCGTCTGATTCGTGGACACCTGCAGGCGACATTCGAGGCCACCGCAAAATGGCTTCCCGCGGATTGAAGCCATGACTGTCCTGATCACCGGCGCTGGCCTGATTGGCCGACTCACCGCCCAGCAGTTGCTCGAGGCAGGCGAAGATATCGTTCTAGCCGATGTCGTGATGCCGTCCCGCAACGATTTATCGGGTTCGGGCTCAATCCTGCCAGTCGTGTGTGACGTGAGTGACTTCGACGCAGTGAGATCGCTGATCACCGAGCACCATGTCACGCGAATCATCCATACGGCCGCCTTGCTCTCCACCGCAATTCGCGAGCGGCCACTCGACGGCATTCGCGTCAACGTCATGGGAACCGCCAACCTGCTCGAGTGCGCGCGAACCCTGCCCATCACACGGCTCGTCCTGGCAAGTTCCACCACGGTGGGCTACAACTGCTTCGCAAGTCTCGGGCCCGAACCTCTGCCCGAAGACGCGCCCATGCGCATGCAATCCGAGCAGCCAGGCAGCATCTATGCATCCACCAAACTTGCGGGCGAGCATCTCGCGGGTGTTTACCGGTCGCTGTATGGCGTTGACGCGATCAGCCTGCGCTACGCCGCGGTCCTGGGCGGACGGCCCGAGTCACCGCCCACCAGCGTCCCTGGCAGGTTGATGCACCGGCTGGGCGAGGCTGGTCGCACTGGCCATCTTCTGCGACTCGACGACCCTTATCTGCTCTGGGGTGGCGCCGAGGAATTCATCGACGCGCGAGACTGTGCCCGCGCCAATGTGTGCGCACTCCGTGCGCCCTCACCGCAGCAGCGCGTTTTCAACATCGCTACCGGCCAGTGGGTCAGCATGGCCGAATTTGTGGCTGCGATGCGCGAGGTGTTTCCTTCGCTAACGGTGGAACTGCCACCCGAGCCCGCCACCGGATTCGCAGGGTTTCCAAGCCGTCGGCCCGCGCCTTCGGATGTTCGCGGCGCACGCAAGCAACTGGGCTTTTCCAGCCAGTATTCCCTCGCACAAACCTTCGCCTACTGGTGCAAGGGAGATGCGTAAGCGCGGGCAACGCTGGCTTCGACTCACCCCCCAATCCCCCACTGCCCCACCGGCGTGTTGAGATCGAGCGATAGACTCAATTCGCGCGCTACGGGCAGCCCTGGCGATCAGGCTGCCCGAGGGCGGTATCCGCTTCATCGATAGCCTGGTTGACGCGCGCCATCGCAGCGGGGTTGTCCGTGAGCGACGTGTCCCTTGAAATTCCGAGTTGATCAGACCAGCCGATCCAGTGCAGGAGCGGACCATGCCAGCAGGCTCGCCACGGAATGATTTCAGACGAAACACCTTGCGCCAACGCGCTGAAGCGCGGGACCGTTCCATCGTAGGGCCAGAGCGACGGGTCACCACCAGCGGCCTGAAAATAAGACCCTCCCATTAGCGTCACCGGGATGCCGCGAAGGGCATCGCCCTGCGCAGCATTCCATCCGGAGGGTCCTGAGGTGTACTTGATTGTGTTCAGGGCGCTGAGCCCTTTGTCCACGGCGTTCACCAGGTTCACCCACCCCTTGACCGATTGCTCGCAAAAGGCATTGCCCATGCAAGCCGAGATATCGATCTCCCCGGCATGGAAGCGGGGCGGAGTCGCACCCGTATGGGGCGCCGAGAGGGTGATGAGGGAACGCACCCTGATCGGCGAATTTGTCTCCTTGAGCAATTTGATTGCAGCGCGACTCCACATGCCGCCGTTGGAGTGACCGACCAGGTCTACGTCGGTGATACCGAATTGGGCATGGAGGTAACCAAGAAAGCGGACCAGTCGCTCGCCCCCGGCATTCCAGTCTCCCGTCGACATGATTGTCATCGACTCGGGTAATTGCGTCGGGCAGTCAGCGAAGGGACCAACGGTGTCCCTGGGGGGGTCTTTGACGATGCCCCAGTTGTCCATCGCTGGCGCCGTGAACACCCGCTTGCCCTTGTCCAATAAATATTTGCGCAGGGCGGTATAGGTATTGCCCGCGGCGAGGAAGCCATCACCATCTCTACAGGCCTGGGTTGGCGTGGTGAAGGGCGTGCGAATCGCACCACCCGAGACCAGCACAACCGCACGGGCTTGCTCCGGAGCCCTGGCGGGACCCGAGGGCGATGCCAGAGAGGGAAGAGCCCCAAGGGCCACAACCAATCCGAGCAACGAGTTGATCAAGCGCTTCACGAGCAACGACTCCTTGAGATTTATGCCGAGTTTGGATCGACGATTTTCTGCAAGACTCTAGCACTGCCAGTTGCAGTCTTGCCAACCTGCCATGGGCCGATTTCACCCTTTGCAGTCCCTGCTGTCGAGTGCACGCCATACTACGGTTTGCGCAACCGTCATCAGCAAGCTCTCACCAAATGCGCCAAAACGTCGCGCTAACCGTCGTTCGAGTTAGAAGAGGCGTTGGCAGCAACACTCGCACCGTGATCGCATCGTGGATCGGAGCCTCGTGCGTTGTTCAACTAAGCGCCTGCGGACCGGCCAGCACCGAGACCGATCCCGCTTACGGATTTTCAATCCAACTGCAGGTTCAATCCCTTGGCAATAGCCGCCCAGATGCGGTCCTGCTCTTGCAGGAAGCGGGCGAATTGCTCTGGGCTGGAGGGATCGGGCTGGATGCCCAGTTTCTCAAAGCGTTCGATCATGGCTTTGTCGCGCAGCATTTGCGTGGCAAGCTCGTTGAGCCGTTTGACGATGGGCGCGGGCAAACCCGCTGGCCCCATGAAGCCGAACCACCCTTGGGCCACAAAGCCAGGGTAGCCCGACTCTGCCACGGTAGGGATGTTGGCCAGAATGGGGACGCGCACCGCGCCGGTGGTGGCCAGGACCTTGAGCTTGCCCGCCTGGAAATTGGCGACGGTGTTGGTCAAGGAACTCTCGAAGGATAGATCGACAACGCTGGCCAACAGATCTTGCATGGCGGGAGCGGCACCTTTGTAGGGCACGTGCGTCATCCTGATGCCAGCATCGGCGGCAAGTTTCTCGGCAATCAGGTGCGGGAGCGAGCCCTGCCCCACGCTCGCATAAGTGATCTTGTTGGGTTGCGCCTTGGCCGCCGCAATCAACTCGGTCAAGGTGTTGTAGGGGGTCTTGACCCCAGCCAGAATCGCGCCCGGTGTATTGACGATATTGGTGATGGGAGTGAAGTCGCGGCTGGGGTTGAAATTCAGCGACTTGTGAATGTGCGGCGCAATCGAAATGGCGCTGACCGTCATGACGCCCAGGGTGTGACCGTCGGGGTTGGCCTTGGCCAGCATGGCCGTGCCGATGTTGCCCCCGGCGCCGGCGCGATTTTCTACGACAACGCTTTGGCCCAGGCCCTCCGTCAGGTGCCTCGCCAACTCGCGCGCCACCAGGTCGGTGACGCCGCCAGGCGGAAACGGCACGATCAGGGTGATGGATTTGGAAGGCCAGTTGGCGCCTTGCGCCCCGACCGGGCCCCAGGAAATCAAACCGGCGCACGCGGCCAAGGCCAGCCAAATTCGACGTTTCACAGCAAGCCCCTCATATGAGTGCAAAAGCGATCTGGAATCTAACCATGCCCCCGGTTGGAGTCAATCGGATCTCTGGCGCGCCTGGGCACCGGCGCATTTCACTCCTGGTTTCCCGTCTGGTCGGCGCGGGCCATCGACTGCATGGCCACCCACGAGTTTCGGCAGATCGAACTTCCGCTGGACAGCCTGGCCCCGATACGGTCCTATCCCGAAAGTCGCCCGGAAATCGCCTTTTCACAAGGGTCTGCCATGAACTGCTTCACTCATATCCGGATTGCCGCCCGCACACGCGCACTGACCGTTGCCATCTTTGGCGCAGCGCTCACGTTCAGTGCTGCCGCCAGTGCTGACCCCGCTTACCCCTCCCGCCCCGTCACGATCATCAACCCGTTGGCAGCCGGCGGCGGCGCTGACAATTTTCTCCGTGCACTGGCTCGTGAAATGCAGACTCTGTGGGGCCAACCTGTCCTGGTTGAAAGTCGGCCAGGGGCCGGCGGACTGATTGCAGGCGAGTTCGTGGCGCGCGCCAAGCCAGATGGCTACGTGATTGGGGACCTGCAGTCCACCCAATTGATGCCCGAGGTGTTTGAAGCGCTTCGCAAGGCGAACTACACCTACTCCGACCTGCGGCTCGCGGTGCGGGTGTTCTACCTGCCCTCGGCGTTTGTATCGCGCGCGGGCGTGCCCTGGAAGGATATGACCGGGTTCGTCGGACATGTCCGCGCCAACCCTAATCAGGTGACCTTTGGCCAAACGACGGGCGAAGGGCACCCACTGCATCTGTTGGCTCGCGCGATGTTTGATCGTAACGCGATGAAGGTTGTCGAGGTGCCCTTCAAGGGCGCCGGCGATGCAGTCCTGGCGATACTCGGCGGACATGTCGATACCGGTTATCCGCTTTCAATTTCGAGCGTGCAAGCCCACAGCCGCGCGGGAAAAATGTCGATCCTTGCAATTGACAGTCTGGTGCGAAACCCTGCCCTGCCCGACGTACCCACGTTGACCGAACTGGGCTTTGATCCGCAGATGGCGCCCAACTATCACGTGTTCGCAGTACCAAAGAGCACGCCGGATGGCATCGTTCAGCGAATTCATGACGCGGTCCGTTACGCGCTCGGCACCGAAGCGATCCGCGACTACGCCCGCCGGCAGGTGGTCGAGCTTTACTACGGGTCTGCGCTGCAGGCAGAAGAGGAGGTCGCACTCAACCGCCGTCAAATCATTCCGCCGCTTGAGCAAATGCTGAAAGAAAGCAGCAACCGTAAACGCTGACACAATTTTCTCCCTGGCGTCGGTACCCCGCGAACGACAAGCGCGGTTGCCGTTCAGGAGCCCGGTTCAATCGACAGCAGCAATGCGTAACGGGTTGCGAGTTGCCCGGTTTGCTGGATCCAGAAGGTGAGCGGACCTGCCCCTCGCCCGGTGGCCGGTACGTTAGCTACCAGGTTTTTTCCGAGATCCTCAGGGCCAAAATGGCCGAAGGCGAGCATCTTTCCGATATCAAACCCTGCGTCAAAAACCGCTTTTTGCTGGATGGCAAAAAACGCGATTTTGTCGACGGATTCGTAACCGACGAATGATGCCGACCTGAGCAGGAAGCCTGATGGAATCTCGATGCTGAAATAGTCTGCGTCGCCCGCCACGACCTCTCCGTGCAGTAACACCCACTGCGTCAACGACCCAATCGGCGTGGGCATCAGTGGACTACCCGAGGCCTCGACCCAACCTGTCCCAGGGCCGCCCAAGTCGACCGTAACCGGGGCAGACGGGTTACCCGCGAGATCGGTCTGCCGCAGCAAGATCGAAGTAAGTGAATTGCCAGAGATCGCCAGGCTCGCGCGGTCGCCGCTTGACCAGGAGCGCCCCTGATCGATTGAGAATTCCCAGCGCGCACTAGGCTCCAGGCCCTGGATCGATAGTTGGCGCAGCAACTGAGTGCCAGCGCTCACCGCAGCGATTGCCGAGGGTGCCATGGTGTCCAACATGCATTTCGCTACAACAATTTCGGAGGTATTACCCAGGTCATCCCGGGCTCGGACCCAGATGGTTTTTTGACCATCGCCGATCACTTCGAAAGAGTCCCCTACCCCCCGGGACCAACTTTTGCCGAAGTCGAGCGAATATTCCCACCCCAGGCCGTCGGAACGCGAAACATCCCAGAGGCCAGTCCGGGTGACCCCGTCGCTTACGCTAAGCCCAGTGTCGGTAAAACTTAGACTCGGCGGTGCGAGGATCGCGGACCCGACTGCGGGTGTCGGTCCTCCCAGCATATCCATTTGGGAGGTTGCAACGCCCCCGCCGCCACCGCCGCACGCGGAAACCGCAGCCAGCAAGCCCATCAGCAACAACTGGCTGAACCACCTCACCCGAAATGAAAGCCCCGAAACCACCAGAACGCGCCCACATTGAATGAATCAGATAGACGAATCTGCGGCGCAAAAATGACAGCTGTATGACATCGCCCAGGCGACAGAGGCCAATCGCGGCGGGAGCATCGCATCGCGCGACGGCTGCCCCAAATCAAGGCGCATTGAGCATGGCGTAAAGCCCGTCCTTCAACCGCGCACCGGCTCGGGCGGCTCTGCCCCCGCCCAGTCCTCGATAAACCGCACGATCTCGGTCATGTCCCGACTGCCGCCCCCCTGCCGGTACGCAAAATTCCAGAGCTGACGGGACTGCTGGCCGATCCACATCGGCACACCCAGCGCCTCGCATTCATCCACCGCGAGCCCGATGTCCTTGCAGACACTTGCAATCGGGAAGCCGAAGTCGAACGTGCGGGGCAGCACCTGGCGGACAAATTTCTCCTGCGAGGCAGCGCTTCGGCCGCTGCTGATGTTGAGCACATCCAGCATCAGCTTGGGATCAAGCCCGCCCTTCACCCCGGCCACGTAGGCCTCGGCGGTGACCGCCAGTGCGGTTGAGGACAGCATATTGTTCAGGAGCTTCAGCAACTGCGCCTGGCCTGGCTCAGCGCCGACGATGGTGGGTTTTCCCAATACGCTCAACAGGGGCATCACCGCCTCGACCGCCGGTTGGGCACCCGACACGATCACCGCAAGACTCGCCTTCTGCGCTCCGGCTGCACCGCCGCTCACCGGCGCATCAACCAGTTCGATTCCCCTCGCGCGAAGTGCTTCAGCCGCCGCCCGGGCCGCGCGCGGACCAACGGTCGAGGTGTCGACCGCGACGCGAACCGCGCTCCCCTCGATCACGCCATCGGCTCCCGTCATCACCTCGAGAAACACCTTGGGCGAAGGCAGACTGGTGAAGACCACCGCCGCCTGATCGCAGACCTCGCGTACGCTTGCAGCAGCGCGCGCCCCGGCGCTCACCGCCACCGCCATGGCATCCGCGCTGACATCAAACACCAGCACGTCGTAGCCCGCTTTCACGAGGTGCGCGGACATCGGCTTTCCCATCACACCAACACCGATAAAGCCCAGGGTCTGTCGAGAATTCATCATTGGATTCCTTGAGAACAAGCGGGGAGGAGAACGCCTCGCGGTCAGCGACGCCCCGAAGCGAGATCAAGCAGCACGGAGGCATCCGGCGCGCGCTCCAGGCTCCAGAGCGCATCGAGCAGCGCATTGGCGTCGACGCTGCTGCCGCCGTGGCGCGCAAGCTCACGGCATTTCGCGGACAGCTCGTCATCGGTGAGCGGCGAGGCCAGACTGCCATGGGCCGCCTCGAGCCGGTGAATGAACCGCTCGCCATCGGCCATCACGAGCGTGACCTCGGCTGCCTCGACCCGCATCGATTCGTCGTCGACAAACGCAAGCAGGCGCTCAAATGACTTGAGGGCACCATCGCCGACCGCCTCGTCGCTGAATTCATTCAGTCCGGCGCGACCGCGCTTGAGGCTCACCGCAACCGCGTGCTGGGCGCTGACCTGCGACAGCTTGCCTGAGGTCACGCCAGGCCGATCGGTTCGTTCACGCAGCAGCGGGTGCGCCCGCAATTCAACCCTTGCGATCGCATCAAGTCGTTGTTCAACCGACGGGCGGAGTGCGAGGCAAGCCTCAATCACCGGATTGAGCACCACGCCACAGGGATAGGGTTTGAACGTGTTGGCGAGAATTTCCCAGCGCTCGCCCAGACCCTCTGCAAGCGCCGACCAGTTGACGCTCGGCCCGAACACCGGCACGAACCCCCGTTCGCCCTCGATCGGGGCAGGTGGACCCGAGAAACCTTCCTCGGCCAGCCACGCGGCGAGCAGTCCGTTTGATGCCGCATTGCCAACGCTCAGGCTCTTGGCCATCGTGCCCAGTGTCTCGACCAGACCAGCGCCCTGAACGGCCGCACTGCCGAAGGCCCAGACGGTCTGCCGGGCATCGAGCCCGAGCAATCGGGCAGCGGCGGTGGCTGCGCCGAACACGCCGCAAGTGGAGGTGATGTGCCAGCCGCGGGAGTAATGCCCCGGGGAGATGGCAAGCGCGATCCGGCACTGCAGTTCGATGCCTGCGGTGATCGCCTCCAGCAATTCGATGCCGCTCACGCGTCGCGTCTGGGAGAGCGCAAGCGCAACCGGTGCAACGGGCGCCGTGGGATGGGCGATGGTGGGCAGATGCGTGTCATCAAAATCGAAGACATTGGCTGCCATGGCATTGAGCGAGGCCGCATGTAACAGGCTCGCCGTGGTGCCGCTCCCGATACGCGTGAAGACGCCCTGCGGCCCGACTCGAGCCAACACGCGTGCAGCGGTCGTGACGGCCGGGTCGCGAAACCCTGCCAGCGCGCACGCAAAGAAATTGACCAGGGACCGGAGTGCCTGCCGCTGCACATCGCGCGGCAGATCAGCCCAGCGCCAGCCGAGCGCCGCTTCGGCAAGCGCGCGGCTGAGTGATCCATCACGGGCGACCATCATGTGGCGAGCCATCCGTGGTCAACCGGCATGTTGGCGCCATTGATCTCGGCCGCTGACTCGCTGCAAAGAAAGGCGATCAGCTCGGCCACATGCTCAGCTGGCACAAACCGCGCGACCGGCTGTTTGCCAGCGAGAAACTCGCGCGTGGCCGCTTCGCGATCAACACCGCGCTCGGCCATGAGGCGCTGCAGTCGCGATTCGATGTTGGGGGTGAGCACCGATCCAGGGCTCACTGCATTGCAGGTGATGCCCTGCCCCATGACCTCGGCGGCCACCGCACGCGTCATCCCGGCGAGCGCTGCCTTGGTAGTGGTGTAATCGACCCGGCTCGGTGTGCCGCGCTCGCCATAGACCGAGGTCATGTTGATGATCCGCCCCCAGCCCCGCCGCCGCATGCCGGGAAGCGTCAGGCGAACCGCATGAAATGGTGCGCTGATGTTCACGGCGAGGGCGCGATCCCAGGCGAGCGGCGGAAACTCGTCCACCGGCGCAAAGTGCCGGATCACTGCGTTGTTGACCAGTATGTCCACATTGCCGAATGCGGCGACCGCCTCTGCAACCAACCGCTCCACCGCATGCGGATCGGCCAGATCGGCCTGGTGATAGCGGGCCTCTGCGCCCAGCTCACGCAGGCCGTCGAGCGCAGATTCAGCCGCTGCGGGCGACTCCAGACCATTCAGCATGACTGCACAGCCTCGGGCGCCAAGCGCCCGTGCAGCCGCAAGACCAATGCCGCCAATCGATCCGGTGATGAGAGCGGCTTTGCCGCTCAGTGATTGATCCTGCATTCAACCTCCCGAGTCAGTGCCTGGGCCGGAGCACGCTGTTGCAAGATACCCCAGCCCCACCATCAGCCGGGTGCCGGCCGAATCAGCTTGATCAGGGGGTCAACCGAAGCCTGGTCCTCCAGGTTCCGGATCAAGGCAAGACTTTGCTCAACCCGATCTCCCGAACACTCGGCCCTGGGCACCAACGCGCGGTACTTGTCCTCCACATCCGCCCACTGAATGCCGGTGGTGCCTGAACCGCGTGGCGCCTTGCACGTGTGGCTGAGCAGCCTGCCATCGGTGGTGGCGACCGAGACTGTGCCGCCATGCCGATGACCAAAACGATCCGGATGCGGAGGTGGGTCGGGGTCAAATCCGATCCGACCGATCAGCGACACCACGACCGGATCAAACATTTTTTCTGGTGAGAAAAGATTCCAGCCAATGCGGCGATCGGCAAAGGCGCACGCCACAAAATAGGGCACGCTGTGCGCGGCGCTGATCAGATCGTTGGGCGGAACCGCCTGCTGCGCCCAGACCTTGAGCTGAGGCGCTGAAATCATGGCAGAGGCAACCTGATCGGGCTTGAGGTCGTGCGCCACCGCAAGCTCGATGGCAGCCTGCGCAATGGCATGAAAAGGGTGGGCTCCCGGCATGAGCTTGATCGCCATGTCGGTCACGATGTCCCACGACGCACCCAAGCCCTCGGCCACCTGCTCAACCGCCTGACCGTTCATGGCATCAAAGAAGCCGCGCGGGGATTCGAGTACCGCCCCCTCAGACTCAAAGCCGCTCTCGGCCGCCACTGCCGCCTGAACTCCCAGCATCGCGGCGAGCCCGGCGTGATATTCCCGGGCGCAACTGGTGTCGGCAGCGATCGCCATGCCACATGCCGAGGACGCCGCGAGCGACAGCGCATGCGTCATTGTCTGCGCATCCAGCTTCAGCAGGCGCCCTGCTGTGACGGTTGCGCCGAAGATGGTCGATACTGATCCGTGAAAGCCGCGTTGCATCCGCCCGGGGGTGAGCGCTTCATCGACCCGTCCGGCAATCTCATAGCCCATCACCATTGCGGCGAGCAGTTCCCGGCCGCTTCGCGCCCGCCACTGCGCCACCGCGAGCCCGGCAGCGGTGGTGGGCGTACCGATGTGGGCGATGCTTCGCAGGTCGCTGTCGTCGGACGCCGCTGCATCGCTCGCTACCGCATTCACCCTGGCCGCGCGATCGGGCGACATCGACCCCGCACCGAACCACAGTCCGCACGGGCCGCTGCCGCCCAGCCGAACTTCGGCGGCGAGCAGCGCCCGGGTGGATGCGATGTCGACCCCGCGGCTCGCGCTCGCGAGCGTGCTCGCGACAATCATCTTTGCGCGTTCAAGCGCAAGCGCGGGAAAGGATTCCAGCGGTGTCTCGGCAGCAAACCGACCCAGTTGCTCGGCAAGGGTCGGCCCAGTGGGGCGATGCGCACTCATCCGGCAGTCCGCCCATCAGGCCTTTTTGTCGGTCGCGTCCAGCACCTCGCGCGCGACGCGAAAGCCATCGATGGCAGCCGGCACACCCGCATAGATGCCAACCTGAAGCAGCACCTCGCGGATTTCTTCCCGCGTGACGCCATTTCGGAGCGCCCCCGCCACGTGAAGCTTGAGCTCATGGGGCCGATTGAGCACACCGATCATCGCGATGTTCAACATGCTGCGGACTTTTCTCGGCAACTCCTCGCGACCCCAGACCGCGCCCCAGCAGTACTCGGTGACCAGATCCTGAAGTGGCCGCGTGAAGTCATCGGCCGCCGCCAGCGATTTCTCGACATACTCGGTACCGACCACCTCCTTGCGAATCTGCAGGCCGCGGTCATAGAGTTCCTTGTTGTTCATGGCGAAGCGCTCCGAAAGAATGAAGTTCATGAAGAAGTGGGAGTCGGATGGTAGACGGCCAGGCCTGTCCAGGCAACGCCGGGCGGTCCAAAGAACAGGCGACCGCCCACCAGCGCAGTGTCCCGAAAGCATGGCAACGTTCTTGGCACCGGTACCCGACTCGGGGATACTCTGCGCTGCATACAGGCCAGCCGAAGCCTGATCCATCAAGAGGAGACGTCCCCATGATCACCCCCGCCCCCGCACGATCGCGGCTGGTCGGCGCAACACGCCGAGCCGTGATGCTGTTCGCGCTCGGCGTCTCGGTCGCACACGCGCAAAGCGCAGCGCCAGCCAGCCCTGCGGCCGCATTCACCCCGACGCGACCGGTCACTCTGATCGTTCCATTCCCTCCCGGTGGCGGCACCGATGCGGTCGGGCGGGCGGTCGCAGAGCGGCTCTCACAGCTCTGGGGCCAGCAGATGATTGTGGACAACCGGGCCGGCGCGCAGGGTAACGTCGGCAGCGCGCAGGCTGCGCGCCAACCCGGCGATGGCTACACGGTGTTGCTTGCCCATCAGGGGGTGTTCACGGTCAACCCTCACCTTTACAAGGACAGCACACTCGATCCGCTGCGCGATTTCAAGCCGGTCACGCGCGCCACGCAGCAACCGTTCGTGCTGGTTGCCCATCCGTCGCTCAAGGCGCAATCGCTTGCTGAACTCATCGCACTGGCCAAGGCCGAACCTGGCCGCATCAGCTACGGGTCCAGCGCATCGGGTCCGCAGCTCGCCGGCGAAATGCTGAAGTCCGCAGCCGGCATCGATCTCACCCACGTCCCCTACAAGGGCGCAGGCCCGGCGGTCATCGATGTGCTGGCCGGCCATATTCCTCTTCTGGTCGCCAATCCCACGTCGGTTGCGCAACACGTGCGCTCCGGCAAGCTTCGTGCGCTCGTGCTGTTCGGAAAGGATCCGATCGGTGTGTTGCCCGGAACCCCAACCGCAGCGCAGGCCGGCGTCGCGCAAGCCGGCGAGATGCCCGAGTGGTATGGCTTTGCAGTGCCAGCCAGCACGCCTGACGCGACCGTCGCCGCACTCAACCGCGATTTCAGACGGGTGCTGGACGACCCTGCACTGCGAGCACATTTCGACGGTCTGGGTCTGGTGGCATCAAGCAGCAGCACCGATGAATTCGCCCGTCAGATTGCCGCCGACCACGCCCGCGCCGGAACGCTGGTCCGCCAGGCCGGCATGAATAAACCCTGATTGCGAGAACTGCCATGAAGCGTCTACATCGCACCCTGATTGTGGCCATTGCAACTTTTGCCGTGGCGATCACCGCTCGCGCTGAAGTCTCCGAAATCCGTGTGCCGCTGGGCGCGGGCGGCTTTGGCTTCCTGCCTCTGCACGTGATGAAGCAACACCGTCTGATCGAAGACGAAGCCAACCGGCGCGGTGTTCCCTTGAAGGTCAACTGGTCGAACATTGGTGGGCCATCGGCCATGATCGACGCCCTCATCTCGGGCTCGGCCGATTTCGTCTCGGCCGGCCCACCTGCGTTCCTGATCCTCTGGGATCGCACGCGAACCGGCGTAGGCGCCCGCGGGGTGGCCGCGATGAGCTCAATGCCAATGCTGCTCAACACCCGTGCAGCGCATCTGAAAACGATCGATGATCTGACCGGCACCGACCGTATCGCCGTGACCTCGGTCAAATCATCGATCCCATCGATCGTGATGCAGATGTACGCGGTCAGAAAATATGGCCGCGACCAGGCATTCCGCTTCGACCCGTTCACTGTCAGCATGAATCACGGCGATGCCGCAGCCGCCCTGCTATCCGGCAGCGCAACCATCACGGGTCACTTTGCCTCACCGCCGCTCGCACAGGCCGAGCTCAAGCAGCAGGGCATCCGCACCATCATGAACAGCGACGATGTGATGGGCGGCTCCACCACATTCACAATGATCACCGCCACGCAACGCTTCCGGGACCGCAACCCCAAGGTCTATGAGTCGTTCGTGGCGGCGTTGCAGCGCGCCCACGCCATGATTCGGGATGACAGGAAAGGCGCCGCGCAGACGCTGATCGAGTCGATGGGCGGCAGCAGCCGGTGGTCACTGGACGAGATGATGGCCATGTTGGGTGATCCCTCGATCAAATACACCACCACTCCCGAGAATGTCATCAAATACGCCCACTTCATGCACGACATCGGCTCACTCAAGAATCGCGCGGGCGGCGTCGCGGATCTGTTCTTCCCCGGGGTCGATCTGCAGGCGGGTCACTGAATGACCGCAGCGGGCCCCGAGCCGCTCCTGCGCGTTCAGGGCGTCACGCTTCAGTATCGGACCAGCCAGCATCTGGTCACCGCCACCTACCGGGTGAGCCTGGATGTGCACCGCGCCGAGCGATTTGTGATGCTCGGCCCGTCGGGCTGCGGGAAATCGACGCTTCTCAAGGCTGTGGGCGGCTACCTCACCCCCACCGAGGGCAGCCTCACGCTGAACGGCCGCACGATACGTGGTCCGGGCCCCGACCGGGTGATGGTGTTCCAGGAATTCGATCAGTTGCTGCCCTGGAAGACTGTGCTTGAAAACGTACTCTTTGCGTTGACGGCCTCGAAGCGGGCGGGACGGCGCGAGGCACTCGAACGCGCAAGACATTACATCGACAAGGTCAGGCTGACCGCTTTTGCCGACCATTATCCGCACACGTTGTCGGGCGGAATGAAGCAGCGGGTTGCGATCGCACGTGGCATGGCAATGGAGCCCGACATTCTGCTGATGGACGAACCCTTCGCGGCGCTCGACGCGCTCACTCGCGGCGCGATGCAGGACGAGCTGCTGCGTTTATGGGAAGACACCCGCTTTACCGTGCTGTTCGTCACGCATTCGATCCCCGAAGCAGTCCACATCGGCAGTCGCATCCTGGTGCTCAGTCCGCACCCGGGCCAGGTGCAGGCCGAGCTGTCTGTCCCCCAGGATGCCGAGGCGCGCCTGGCGCTGACCGCAAGAATTGAGGACATGCTGCTGCAACGCCCTGCGAGCCATCCGTCATGACCGACCACCTGCCCCCGCAACGACCCGACATCGTTCACAAGGTGGAGCCGCCACGCGAGGTTGTTGTCGAGCGCGAATTGCGGCTCACACAAAAACTCTGGAATCTTGGCTGGGTTCGCAAGTCGCTGGTGATCGCCGTGCTCGCGCTCATCTGGGAGCTCTACTCGCGATGGCAGGACAATCCCCTGCTCTTTCCCGCGCTCTCTGAAACCCTGGTTGCGCTGAGCCAGGGGCTGGTTGATGGCCGGATCGCGATGGCCACCTGGGTGTCGATCAAGGTGCTGCTGGAGGGCTATGTTGCTGGGATGCTGCTCGCTGCGGTGTTCACTGCCCTCGCTTCAATGACGCGTATCGGCGCCGATCTGCTGGAAACGCTCACGGCCATGTTCAACCCGCTACCTTCCATCGCGCTTCTGCCACTCGCCATGATCTGGTTTGGTCTGGGCGAGGGCAGCATCGTGTTTGTGCTGGTTCACGCGGTTCTTTGGGCGGTCGCCCTGAACACCCATTCTGGTTTCCAGGCGGTGAGCCTCACCTGGCGAATGGTGGGGCGAAACTACGGTCTGTCACCCCTTTCCTACGTGCTGCGGATCCTCATTCCAGCGGCATTTCCCAGCATTCTCACCGGTCTCAAGATCGGCTGGGCGTTTGCCTGGCGAACACTCATTGCGGCCGAACTCGTGTTTGGCGCGAGCTCGGGCCAGGGCGGACTTGGATGGTTCATTTTTCAGAGCAAAAACATGCTGGAGGTTCCGCAGGTGTTCGCCGGACTCCTCACCGTCATTCTGTTCGGCCTGCTGGTGGAAAATGGCGTGTTCAGGCTTTTGGAGCAGCGCACGGTCGTGCGCTGGGGGATGAAGCAATCTTGAAGCGGCGCACGTGGGGCGGCCCGATCAGCCGGATCAGGCGGTCATTGATGAACATCTATTGCTACGGAAGAACCTGCTGATGAACGAACACTTTTCCGCGCTGCTCGCTGATCTCGAGCGACATGTAGGTCTCGATCTCCAGCCCGATGAAGACGGCGCGATCCGTCTTCAGTTTGACGACGGCATCATGGTTCAGCTTTGCGAGTCGGAGGGCGACCTGTTTGCGGTCGTCGCTGACACCGGCCTTGACCTCGCCACCCTGCCACCCGAAGCGCAACTCGAGGCGGCAACACTTTTTCTTCAGATCAACTTTGTCACGCCGCTGTCATCACGGATTGCGATCGCGCAGTCGCCTGCGCAAACGATCGTCATCACATGTTCCGAGCACGCCACCCGCCTGACTGGCGCGCAACTGTTTGATCTGGTGGAGGTCGTGCTGGAAAAAACGCGCATTCTCAAGGAACTGATCGCTGACTTTGCTGGTGACGGCTCAAGCGATGCTTCCGAAGCGCCCGCTGCTCATTTTGTCGGACGCTTTGCCTGATCCGATTTTTCGGCGCACTCGCCGCGCCCACCCAAGGAGGCCCCAGCATGCCAGCCCCGCTTAACGCCAAATCGGCAGACCAGAATCTCCGCACCGTCCTCACTACCGCGCGCGGGGAGGGTCAGGGTACGGTTTTCGTGGGAGAAAACGCTGTGTCGAGACGGGGGGCGTGGAGCCGCCTGTTCAAATCCAACCCAACCACCCACGCGGCATCCATTGCCAATTTCAAGGCGCTGTTGCAGCGTACCTACCCAACATCGGCGGAAAAGATTGATGCCGCTCTCGCCGCGTCAGTCACGAAAGGGCGTCTGACTTCGGGCGCTGTGATCCGGGCGTGCAAACAACTCCATGACGAGCACAAGTTCAGGATTGAATACCCCGAAGATGCCACGACCAAGGAAGCCCGACTGCAGTTCGAGGATCACCGCGCGCTATCGGTCCTTCAAGATGAAAGAACGCGGACGGTCGTATGCAATTTTGCGAACCGGCTTGCCGACCATATCGAACAAAGCGAGCAGTTTGAGGGCATGGCAAAACAGTTCCTTACAGCGCACTTGAAGCGCCAGGCGAACTATCCTGTCCATATCGGCGCAAATGAGATTCCACAAACCAAGGCTGGAATCGTGGATTTTCTGCGTACCACTGCAGCAAGTTCCAACGATGATCGACATGTGCTGCTGCTTTCCATGATGTGGACGCTCCCTAATTTAGTGGGGCAAGCCGAACGCCTTCCAGAGGCTGGCGTCATCGGACGGCTTTACAAGTCGAAGGTGGTCGAGGGCAAGCAGCACGTTGACATGCGCGCGGCACTCATCCAGCGTACCGATGAACTTGAATCGACCACTCAGGCATTGGCCGACCACCTGACTGCGAATCCGCTTGCTGACTCGGACGTTTCACGCCTGATCGAGCGTGCAAACCCGGACCCTGCCCACCTGAAGCGTCCGGGCGAACTGCCACACCCCACGAACAACACGGAGCTCGTCGACTTTCTTCGCACCCGGGCTTCTGCCGACAACACCGATGGCATGCTTTTCAAATCTTCTATCGCGCTTCAATTCCTGCCGGAGGGCGATACCAGCAAGCACATTCAGTCGCTCAGAACGCGCCTTGTCAAGAACCAGACTGACGGCGCGTTTGACAAAGTCATGGGGGCCGTCACCCGACCAGGCACGTTTGGCAATACCGAGATTGCCAGTTCGCTCATGGATCGTATCGCGCCCCATCAGAAAGAGCGTGAGGCCGTGTTCGTCAAGCCGAATCCCAACAAGCGGGTGGAGAAATTTCTGAACGAAGGTAACCCGTATATCTCCGGATTCTCGGGCATGACCAACTCGGGTACCACTCTGTTTCCGTTGCTTGGCATCAGCATGAACAGCGAGGACGGGCGGCGGTACGCGGAAGCGCTGGGTGCGTTCATCGTGGGCTCGGGGGAACACTCCTACCCCGAGGTCTACAAGAGCCTGAACCTTTCGCTTCGCTACGTGCAGCTTGCCCAGCCCGAACCACCCGACCCTGCCACGAGGGCTGTACCGCTGCTGACGGGTCAGCTGTTGTTCGGCATACAAGCGGCTCCCCGTCCGCCGGCGCGGGCGTAGCAGCGGCGGCACACACAAATCGGGTCCAAGACCTCATCCCAGCTCGCGCGGCGCGACAGTGCGCCGTAAAGTGTTGATCAGAATCCCACGCAGCGATTCAAGGACTGGCACATGACACACTCCCGCGCCCGACGACATCTCTGCCTCGCCTCGCTCGCAGCGTTCGTCACCGACCCCGCGCTCGCCCAGCCCGACTTTCCTTCCCGGCCCCTGCGACTGATCATCCCCTTTCCTGGCGGGTTCACCGACACGCTGGCGAGGGCCGTTGCGCAACCGCTTTCATCCGCGCTTGCTCAACCTGTTGCGGTCGAGCAGAGGCCTGGGGGCAGCGGCCAGATCGCAGCCGGCGAATTGCTGCGCGCGCCTGCCGATGGCCACACCATGATGCTGATCCACGTCGGCACGCACGCGTTGAACCAGGCGCTGTTTTCGAAGCTCTCTTATGACGCCAATGCCGACTTTTCGCCCTTGTCGGAGCTGGTGCGTCTGCCCAATCTGCTGATCGCAAGCCCCTCGCTTGGCGTCCGTTCGGTAAGCGAACTCGTTGAGCTCGCGCGTTCTAAGCCCGACACCCTGTTGTTCGCCTCGCCTGGCAACGGTTCAAGCGGTCACCTCGCGGGCGAGCTCTTTCGAACGCGCGCATCGATCCGGGTCTCGCATGTGCCCTACAAGGGCGCCTCCGAATCGGTTCTTGATCTGTCCTCAGGACGCGTGCATTTCAGCTTTGACACGCTCGCTCAGGGCAGCGCCCTTGCGCGCGCCGGCAAGGTGACGGCGCTGGCAGTCACCAGCCCCGAAAGACACCCGGCCTTTCCCGATATTCCAACCATGAGCGAGTCGGGTTTCCCGGGTTGGGAAACCGGCCCCTGGTTCGGACTTGCCGTGCGCTCGGGCACACCCGAGTCGATCGTGAGCCGGCTTTCCGATGAAATCCGCCGAGCGCTCGCGCTCCCCGAGGTCCAGTCACGCCTCACCGCAATGGGTGCAACGCCGATCGGCAGCACACCGCAGGCGTTCCGGCAATACATCGCAGCGGAGCAGACGCGCTGGGGCGACCTGATCCGCGCGGTCGGCATCCGAATCGAATGAGGCTTTTTTCCTATCGCGACCGGCCGGTTCACCTGGGACCGTTTCCGCTCGAGCGCCTGCGGCGAACCGACATCAGACCCGACCTGTCGGCGCTGTCGCCGATGCAGGCACTTGCGTTCGATGACGCAAACCCCGAATCACTCACGCATGCCATGGCACGCTTTATCGGCATGTTCGATGTCATTCGCGATGGGGCTGTCGCAAGCCAGCGATCCGATCTTCCCGATGACCCAGCCGAGCGCACGAGGCACCTCAAGGCCGCCGCCTACTATTTCGATGCGTCAATGGTGGCCACCTCAGGGTTGCCAGCCGATTGCAGGCTCGCGCAGCCCCTCAGGAATCCAATGGTGGCAAAGCTTGCCGCCGAACTCGAGGGCAGTCAGCCCAAAAGCTTCGCAGCCGGCATCGACATGATTCTTGCGGATGTGCTCGACTCGGCCCGGGCCAAGCACCAACCCATCGACCACCACACCCACGCACTGGTGGTCATGGTCGATTATCAGCGCGAGCCACGGCCGGGTGAACCAGGGTGCGAATGGATTCTTGGCACCCAGGCGCAGCGCGCGGCAACGCTGGCCGCCCAAACAGCGGTTCTGCTCGCCACGTATCTCAGAATGCTTGGGTATTCGGCGCGCTCGCATACTGCAACCTGCTCCGATGTCGACCTTCCCCGCCTCGCGGTCGCAAGCGGATTGGCCACCGTGGAAACCCGAAACGGAGAGGCATGCGCCGTCAACCCCTATCGCGGCACGCACTATGCGCTCGCCGCTGTCACCACGTCGCTCGAACTGGCGGCAGACCGCCCGCTCGCCGTCTCCGGCGGGCTTGACCGTGTTCGATCGCACGGACCCGCATGGTGGCTCGGCGTGGGAACAGGGCGCGGGGCACTCAACCGCGACCCGTACCGGCGTCGCGAATTCCGCAGCGGCCCGTTGCCCTTCGAGACCATCAAGCGCCGAGACGAGCCCACCACGTTCATCGATCACGCACGCGTGCCACGTTTTCCCAAGCGCGCCGATTTCTTTGCACGGATCCTCTTTGGCGACATGGGCCGGAAGATCCAGGAGGAAGCAAAAAACGCGCACTACGTGATGAAAAGCCCGATCGGTGCCTGCGCAAGGCGCGCATTGGGCGCGCTGCTGCTGCTGCAGTTCGGCGAGGCGCGTGGCCCCGTTGCCGGCAGCACGCTCGATCCAACGCGCAACGCCGACAATCTGAAGGCTGCGTCCTACTACATGGGCTGTGATGCAGTGGGTCTCTGCGCGGTCCCTGAGTGGGCCTGGTATTCGCACGATGCAGGCGGCCAACCCATGGCGGCCTATCACCGGAACGCGCTCAACATGCTCATCGATCAGGGGCATGAAACGATGGAAGGCGCCTCGGGTGACGACTGGATTTCAGTCGCGCAAAGCATGCGTGCCTACCTGCGTTTCTCGATGATCGGAGGCATCCTCGCTGAGCAGATCCGGCGCCTGGGATGGAGTGCGCGCGTTCACTCCGTGATTGATGGCGACGTGTTGCAGCCGCCGCTGCTGCTGCTCTCCGGCCTGGGCGAAGTCAGTCGTATCGGCGAAGTGATTCTGAATCCGTTCCTGGGCCCACGCCTCAAATCGGGCACAGTCACCACCGACATGCCGATGACCGCTGACAAGCCGATCGATTTTGGTCTGCAGCGATTCTGCGAGCAGTGCAACAAGTGCGCGCGCGAATGTCCGTCTGGTGCCATCACCGCTGGCCCAAAGCTGATGTACAACGGGTATGAGATCTGGAAGTCCGACGCTGAAAAATGCGCGCGCTACCGCATCACAAACCAGGGTGGAGGCATGTGTGGCCGGTGTATGAAAACCTGCCCCTGGAACCTGGAAGGCCTGTTCGCCGAGGCGGGGGTGCGCAGAATCGCCATGAATTTCCCGGGCGCTGCACCGATGCTGGCAGCGCTCGACGACCATCTTGGTCGAGGTTCCATCAATCCGGTCAAGAAATGGTGGTGGGATCTCGAGCTCGATCGCGACAGCGGTCGCTACGTGCAGGCGCGTCAGGTACACCGCCGGGAACTCAATCGCGATCTGGATCTGCGCTATGAGGACCAGACGCTCGCGGTCTATCCCGCTGATCAGATGCCGCCGCCTTACCCGGTCGCCCATCCGATCAATCGCGACAAGGGCATCGAGCGCTACCGGTCGCTCCTGACCCCGGCCGAGTATCGAGCGCGACTTGCCGCCGGCGACACCGCCCAGCTGGCCCCGCCCTTTCGCATGCCAGAGGGGCCACCGCCGGTGTTTCCCGTTGTGCTCAAGCGCCGAACCGAAATGGCCCGCGACATCGCACGCTTCGAGTTCGAATCGCCTGACGGCAAGCCACTGCCGCCGTTTGAAGCTGGCGCCCATGTCGATGTGATCATCGCGCCCGAGTATCGACGCTCCTATAGCCTGGCCGGTGACCCGGCCGACGCAAACCGGTATGTGCTGGGGGTGCTCCGTGAGCCCCGCGGCAAAGGCGGATCCATGCTCATGCACCGCGTATTCCGGGAAGGAAAGCGGGTGTTCGTGACGCCGCCAGCCAATCACTTTCCGCTTCTTCCGGGTTCGCGAAAGACCCTGCTGTTCGCCGGCGGCATCGGCGTGACGCCACTGATTCCCATGGCACACGCACTGCACCGTCAGGCAGCCGATTTCGATTTTCACTACAGCGCGGCAAGCGAGGCTCAGGCGGGGTTTGTCCAGGATCTGCGCGAGTCCGCATGGGCCTCACGTGTACAAACCCATTTCAAGGATCAGGGACAGCGCGCAGACCTTCCCGCCCTGATTCCCGAATGGCATTCGGGATACGAGCTCTACACCTGTGGCTCGCTTCGCTACATGGATGCCGTCTTCGAAGTGGCCACCTCCCGGGGGTGGCCCGCGGAATCACTGCATCGCGAGTTGTTCGTGGTTCCCGATGTACCGGAGCGGCCAAACCATCCTTTCACCCTTCTGCTCGCAGACAGCGGGCGATCCGTTGCAGTGAGTGCTGACCAGTCGGCAGCCGAAGCGCTGCAGGCCGCGGGAATCGCGGTCGATGTCAAGTGCTCGGACGGCATCTGCGGCGTCTGCTCGGCCAATGTGCTGGCTGGCGACGTGGATCATCGCGATCATGTGCTGAGCGCCCGCGAACGTACAACGAAAATGCTGCTCTGCTGCTCGCGCTCGGCGACACCCGGGGGACAGATATCAATTTCGCTTTGAACGCCTGTCCACATTGAATTTCATTGGAGACGCTTGTTTTGATTGAGGCGACGGATACGCCGCCTCGAGTTCGATGCGGACCACCGACTTGCCGGGCTCATTGGGCCTGGATGCCGGCTGCCCGCACCACCGCCACCCATCGGGCGTGCTCGCTTCGGATCAGTCTTCCGAAATCTTCAGGACGCATTGACTGGATTTCTGCGCCCTCGCCCTCGAGTCGGCCACGAATGGCAGGCTCGGCCAGCGCAGAGGCCACAGCCCCGTTTACCCTGGTGATCACGTCGGCCGGTGTGCCACGGGGGCCCACCACGCCGGTCCATGTTCCAATGTCAAAGTCGGGGACACCGAGTTCCGCCATGGTTGGCGTACCCGCCACGGCGGCATTACGCACACGAGACGCCAACCCCACCGCCCTCACCTTTCCTGCGCGAATCTGGGGCACAACGGCAGGCAGCGTCGCAAACGACAGATGGGTCTCGCCGCTCATCACTGAAACCACCGAGGGTGCTCCGCCCTTGTAGGGGACGTGCGTGAGCGGCACGCCCAGCGCGCGTGCAAGCAGTTCGCCCGCGAGGTGCCCCGGCGAGCCAATACCGGATGATGCGAAGAACACATCCGATTTGCGAGCGAGCGCTTGAAGATCAGTGGCCATCCGAAAGGTGGACTGCGGCGAGGCAATCAGGATCATTGGGTACGAAGCCACCATGGCGATCGGCGCGAAATCGTCCACCGGATCGAACCTGCGAACTTTGGCGAGACCTGGATTGATTGCGTGCATCGCCACAGTGGATAAAAGCAGGGTGTAGCCGTCTGCAGGCGCCTGCAGCAGCAGTTCCCCAGCGAGATCTCCTGATGCGCCCGGCTTGTTCTCGACGACTACCGGCTTTCCGAGCCCCTCGGCCAGCCGCGGGGCGAGCAGGCGCGCGATCACATCGGTGGACCCACCCGCGGCATAGCCCACCAACAGCTTGACCGGCCGTTCAGGCCACGGTGACGCCAAGGCAACCCCGGCGAAGGCAAGCCCTGCAATGAAAAGCGCGAGGCGAGTCGTCAGCATTGCGGTTCCTCGAACGGTGCAAAATCGCCAATAGCCAGCAGCGCTGTTCTGTCATAGCATCGCTGCCGCGAACGACATATCAATTGGAAAACGTTCATGAAAATTTTGAAAGTTCTCTCGGTCAGTCTGATCTTAACCTCAAGCGCAGCGTTTGCATTCGACACGGGCCATCTCGAACGACTGCGTGCAACCGGGTCATGCGAGAAATGCGACCTCAGCAAAGCGCAACTCAGGGGCGCGAGCAATCTGGTTGGCGCCAACCTGAACGGCGCCAACCTGTGGGCCGCCTACCTCGTTGGAGCGAACCTGTCCGGTGCCAGCCTGAACGCCGCCAACCTGACGCGGGCGAACCTGGCCGGCGCCAATCTGTCGGGCGCGAGCCTACGTGTGACCAACCTGAGCGGTGCAAATCTCGCCGGGGCCAACCTCGCCCGCGCCAACCTCACCAACTCCGATCTCTCCAGGGCAAACCTGGAGGGCGCCAACCTGAGCGGGGCAGATCTCAGCGGCGCAACGCTTGACGGCGCGATCCTCACCAATGCAGTGGGGGTCAAACGAAACTGACGGGTTTCAGCGTCGCTCGATTCCAGCACGGTCGATCACCCGAGACCACTGGGCGATTTCGCTCGCCACCATCTCACGCATCTCGCCGGGCGTGCTGCCCCGAACCTGCCCCCCAATCTGCTCGAGCTTTGCCCTGACTTCCGGCACCCTGAGCGCCTCATGCACCGCGGCGTTGAGCTTTGCCACAACCGGTGGGGGTACCCCAGCGGTGGTGGCAATACCCAGCCACGAGTTCACCTGATACCCGGGGACACCGCTTTCAGCTACGGTCGGCACATCCGGCATCCCGGGCCAGCGCGACGCCCCGGTGACCGCAACCGCCTTGAAGGTTCCAGCCTTGACGTGCGCCAGGACTGCGGTGCCCGGCGACACGATGAAATCGATTTCCTTGCCCAGCAGTGCGGTCACCGCTGTTGCATCGCCCTTGTAGGGCACATAAAGAAGCTTTGCGTTGATCACGCTCGCGAGCAACTCGCCCACCAGATGCTGGGTCGCCCCTGGCCCCGCCGCACCGTAACTGACACCGTCACGCTTTTGCCTGGCGGCAGCAATGAGATCTTTGAGCGATTGATACTGACCGCCCGAGTGGGTGCTCAGAATGAACGGGAACATTGAAATCGTCGAGATCATTTCGAAGCTCTCGACGCTTCGGTAGGGCAGCGATTTGTACATGGCCCCGGCCACTGCATGCCCGCCGGTGACGAGCATGAGGGTATAGCCATCAGCTGGCGCGCGGGCCACGAAATCGCTCGCTATCGTGCCGCCTGCGCCCGGCTTGGCTTCGACCACGACGGGCTTGCCGAATTGCCGGAACAGTTCGTGACCAATCAGTCTTGCCACCGTATCCGCATTTCCCCCTGGCGGAAAACCCTGGACGATCCGGATCGGCCGACCCGGATACTCGTCAATCGTCTGAGCCTTCGCACCCGGCCAGATACATGCCAGGATCAAGGCCGACAGGGCTGCGACGCGTCGATTCATCATTGTCTCCTTCATTTTTATCAGGGGCCCACCAGCGTGTTCAAACCGGGGGCTGGCGCCTGGCAGACGGATCATTCCCGAAGGGTCATCGACCGGTAAAGCGCGGCGCTCGATTCTCGCGATGCGCAGCGATACCTTCATCGACATCATGAGTCCATTCCAGGTGCCGCCGCAAGGTGTCGGCGAGTTCGCGCGCCGGCTTGAAACCCGGCGCCAGACGGGTATTCACGATCTGCTTGGCGCCACGGGTGGCGAGCGGCCCGCTGGTTGCAATGCGAGCTGCAATGGCGGCCACCGAGTCGCGCAATGTCGTGCCGGGGTAGAGCTCCTGAACGATGCCGTAGTCGCGCATGGCTTCGCTGCTGATCTCGCGCGCTGTGCAGATGAGGTCAAGCGCCCTCGCCCGGCCCACCAACTGGGGCAGCCGAACCGGACCGCCAGCACCGGGAAACCCGCCCCAGGCCGCCTCCGGCATACAGAGTGTTGCGTGGTCGGCCGCATAACGAATATCACAGGCAAGACAGAGCTCCACGGCTCCGGCGAGCACCTTTCCGTTGATGCACGCAATCACGATCTGCGGCAGGGCCTCGATCGCATCAAAGACCCGGTTTGCCATCATCACCAGACGGACGACTTCATCCTTCGAAAGCTGGGCACGGATGACGGGGTTCATGATCCCCATTGAAAAAAATGCGCTGCCAGCGCCAGTGATGATCAGTACCTGCGTTTGATCATCATCGCGCAAAGCCTCCGCGATAGCGCCCAGGCGAACCAGTACCTGGGGTATCAGCCGGTTCATGTCGTCCTCACGATCGATGGTGAGGGTCATCACCGCGCCATGACGCTCGATCAGCAGGCCTTCTGGAAAGCGTTCGGCTCCGTGCGGCGCGAGTTTGACAGGGGCTTCCAACTGCACTCTCCTTGTGGGCGGTCATCCAGACCGTACATGGATGCCCCCGGTTTGCCAAGCAGCCGCTCACATGCCTGAAATACGCCCAGGCTCCGCATCATCACAAACAACTTTAAATGCATATAAAACGTTAAAACAATGCATTGGAATTTATGTATTGTTCTTCCCTACGATGCATGTTCCTTACCTCTTCCCAGAAGGATTGGACATGAAAGTCATCGTGCTCGGAGCCGGTCTGCTTGGTGTCACCTCCGCCTACTTTCTGCGCCAGCAGGGGCACGATGTCACCGTGGTCGACCGCCAGGCGGCCGCGGCTGCCGAAACCAGTTTTGCGAACGGCGGCCAGATTTCTGTGAGCCACGCCGAGCCCTGGGCCAATCCGGGTGCGCCGCTGAAGGTGCTCAAGTGGCTGGGCCAGGAAGATGCCCCGCTCCTCTTTCGTCTGCGCGCCGATGCCCGCCAGTGGCGCTGGGCTCTGGGGTTTCTGCGCGAGTGCACGCCCGCGCGCACCCGCCGGAACATCGAACAGATCGTGAGGCTGGGCACCTACAGCCGGGACACGCTTCAGCAATTGCGCCGCGACACTGGCCTTTCCTACGATCAACGCACCCAGGGCATTCTGCATTTTTACACCAGCCAGAAAGAGTTTGACGCCGCCGAGGCTCCGGCCGCACAGATGCGCGAACTCGGCTGCGATCGCCGCGTGGTTTCTGCCGAGGAAGCGGTTCGAATCGAGCCTGCCCTGGCGCATATCCGCCCAAAGCTCGCGGGCGCAACCTACACCAGCGAGGACGAGTCGGGCGATGCCAACCGCTTCGCACGCGAACTGGTGAGGCTCTGCGAGGCCGCAGGCGTCCGGTTCCTGATGAGTCATACGGTCACCGCAATTCGCGAGGTCGGTGGCGAAGTCGATCATGTCGAGGCCACCGACAGCGAAGGGCGCTTTCAGCGACTGCGCGCTGATGCCTATGTGCTGGCAATGGGGTCGCTCAGCCCGCTGCTCGCGAAACCGCTGGGAATCGAGTTGCCGATCTATCCGGCCAAAGGCTACTCGGTCACCATGCCAGTCCGAAACCCGGCCATGGCGCACCAGGTTTCACTCACCGACGATGAATACAAGCTCGTGTTCTCACGGCTCGGCGACCGACTGCGGATTGCCGGAACTGCGGAACTGAACGGCTATGACCGCGATCTGAACCGTGTCCGGTGCGAAGCGATTGTTCGCCGGGTGGAGGAACTGTTCCCGGGCGCCGGCGACAGCGAGCGCGCGCAGTTCTGGACCGGGCTCCGCCCCGCCACACCGAGCAACGTGCCCATCATTGGTCGATCAAAAGTGGGCAAACTCTTCCTCAACACCGGTCACGGCACGCTGGGCTGGACGCACGCCTGCGGCTCGGGCAAGAGCATTGCCCATATCGTGAGCGGGATGCAACCCGAGGTCGACTTTGCTTTTGTGGGTCTTGAGCGCCGCGCACAGGGCGTGGGCGACATGGCAACAGCCTGAGGTATCAGGCTGCCCGGTGTCTTGTGGTGGTTGCGGTGCGGAACAGGAGCCAGGCGCTGGCAGAATACCCGTTTCGCCCCTCAGGACTGCCGCATGGCCGCGCCCTTCGATTCCCTGCCGCCCGGAAACGTTCAGCCTCATGACGCCCAGCCCGCTGCCACCCTCCTCGTCAAGGAAGACGATCTGCGCGCACTGGGTGAGAGCGCGTTCATGGGGCTTGGACTCACCGAGCCCGATGCTCGCGATGTGTGTTCCATCCTGCTGCTCGCCGATCTGTTCGGGCTTTCCACCCACGGCTTCAGCCGAGTGGAGTCCTACGGCGAGCGGCTGTTAAGCGGCGGTATCCGTGCACGCCCACAGATTCGGGCAGAGCGTCTTGCCCCCTCGCTGATTGCGGTCGACGGTGACAACGGCGTCGGTCCGCTGGTGGGCATGCACGCCCTGCGCGAAGCCATGCGCGCAGCCCGGGAAACCGGGTTGGCGATGGCGCTGGCACGCAACAGCAACCATTTCGGCCCGATCTCGCCCTACTCGCTGATCGCAGCCGAGGAAGGATTCGCCTCAATCATCGGCAGCAACGCCAGCACAACCATCGCACCCTGGGGCGGAACCGATGCACGACTGGGCAACAGCCCGCTTGGCTTTGGTGTGCCGAATCCTGGTGGCCGGCCTTTTCTGCTCGATATGGCGATGAGCGTGGTGGCGCGCGCCAAAATCCGCAGTGCGGAGAAGCGTGGTGAGACCATCCCCGAGACCTGGGCCACGGACGCAGCCGGACTTCCTACGACCGATCCGAGGGCCGCGCTCGACGGATTTCTTCTGCCAATCGGTGGGCACAAGGGTTACGGGCTGGCGCTGATGGTGGACATGCTGGCGGGATTGTTCTCCAATGCCGCCTATCTGACCCATGTGAAGTCCTGGGTTGATTCTCCAGATGAACCCCAGAACCTTGGCCATTTTTTCATTCTCATTGACACCTCACGGCTGGGGTCGGCCTCGTGGCTTGCCGAGCGCATGCGCGACTTTGCGCAGATCCTTCACGACAGCCCACCCGCGCGCGCTGAATCGCCCGTCATCGTCCCTGGCGAGATCGAGCTGGACAGAATGGCGGCACAACGGCGCGACGGGCTGCGCATGCCACGGGAAACCATCGAACTGATGCAGGCCCATGCCGCCCGTCTCGCCCGAACCAAGTAATTCCCCATCAATCCGACCGGAACACGCCCCATGACCCAACTCCCCACTGCCAGGTTGACCAGCCTCTTTCTGAGCGCCGTCATGCTCGCGCTCGGCCTCGCACTGGCCAAAGACGCGCGGTCGCAGGCCTATCCCTCCAAGCCGATCCGTGTGGTCGTACCCTACCCGGCCGGTGGCAACGCCGACATCACCGCGCGACTGGTCGCCCGGCGTATGTCCGAGAGCATGAATACCCCGTTCGTGATCGAGAACCGCGGCGGTGCGAACGGCGGCATCGGTACCGAGGGGGTCGCAAAGGCGCAACCCGATGGCTACACGCTGTTGGCTGCGGCGAGCGGCCCGATTGTGATCAACCCGGTGCTTCTGAAAAAGGTTGCCTACGACCCGCAGACAGACCTCGCACCGATCAGCCAGATCCTCACGTTTCAGTACGTACTCGTCACCCAGGCGACTTCGTCCATCAAATCGCTCGACGATCTGATTGCGCAGGCCAAAGCCAGGCCCGGTTCGCTCAGCTATGGCTCCACCGGAATCGGCGGGGGCGGACATCTTGCGGGCGAACTTCTTTCGATGATGAGCAACACCCGGCTCACTCATGTGCCCTACAAGGGGAGCGCCCCCGCGCTTGCGGACCTGCTGGGCGGCCATCTGGCTTTCACCTACGACACGGTCATCACCGCCACGCCGCTGATCGAAGCGGGACAGCTGCGCGCCTTCGCCGTGTCTGGCCCAAAACGCGCAGGGTCCCTGCCCAAGGTCCCCACCATGCAGGAACTCGGTTTCAAAGGCTTCGAGGTGACGCAGTTCGTCGGCCTGTTCGCGCCCGCCAGGACCGATCCCGCCATCATCTCGCGGCTCCATCAGGAGGTGGTGAAGGCGATCCGAAGTGACGAACTCGTCCAGAAAATCGAGGTGCAGGGCGGCAACGAACTGGTGGGCAACACGCCGGCCGAATTCGCAGCACTGATCCGCCGCGAACTCGAGATGTACGACAAGCTCATCAAGGGTGCCAACATCCAGGCACCTTGAGCCATGATCAGCGTGCGCTCCTCGGGCATGCGTGACAGGACAGCGCTTCCGGATTAGCATCCGCGTTCAATATTCTCAGGGGGTCGGCATGGCAAGCTTTACTGTTAACGGCGTACGGGTGCAGTCCAAAGCGCCGGCAGACACACCACTCTTGTGGGTCATCCGCGACGAACTGAATCTGACCGGCACGAAGTACGGCTGCGGCATCGCACAGTGCGGCGTCTGCACAGTGCATGTGGACGGTGTGCCGATTCGTTCCTGCAGCACGCCCCAGTCCGCGGTCGAAGGCAAAAAAGTGACCACGATCGAAGGACTGCCTGGCGGTGGCAACCATCCGTTGCAGAAAGCCTGGGTGGCCGAACAGGTGCCGCAGTGTGGCTACTGCCAGTCGGGGCAAATCATGCAGGCGGCGGCGTTACTCGCCACCAACAAGAACCCGTCGCGCGACCAGATCGTGCGGCATATGGACGGCAATATCTGCAGATGCGGCACCTACAACCGCATTGTTCGCGCCATCGAGCGCGCAGCGAAGGAGGCCTGATCATGAAATCACGTGAAAAGCTGGAACTGATCAGCGTGAACATGAGCCGCCGCACATTCATGGGCGCGAGCGCCGGCCTGTCGGTCGCGATCACGCTGGGCGTTGGTGTCCATTCAAAGGACGCCACCGCTCAGGGCAAGCGCAGCTTCAACGCCTATGTATCGATCGCCCCGGACGGCACCATCACCATCCAGGCGCCAGCGCCCGAAATGGGCCAAGGCATCATGACCAACCTGCCCCTCATCGTTGCCGAAGAGCTCGATGCAGATTGGAGCCGGGTGGTGGTGGAACAGTCGCCCGTTGCAGCGGTCTACGCGCACCCGGTCTTCAAGGCGCAGTACGTGGTCGCCAGTGTGTCCACCTTCGGCTACTGGACGCCGCTGCGCATGGCGGGCGCACAAACGCGTCGCGTGTTGATGCAGGCGGCAGCCGATCGCTGGAATGTCCCGCTCAACAGCCTCACCACCGAACCCAGCATGGTGGTCCACAGTGCTTCCGGCCGAAAGATGGGATACGGTGAAATTGCAGGCTTCGCAACGCCCCCCGCCACCATGCCGGCGCTCGATGCCGCAAAGGATCTGAAGCAGCGCTCGCAATACCGGCTGCTGGGCAAGAACACGCCCCGGGTGGACGCCGTACCGAAATCCACCGGCGCAGCCAAATACGGCATCGACGCGGTGGTGCCCGGCATGCTGTACGCCACGCTCGCGCGTGCGCCGGCACGGGATGGCTCGCCGGTCTCCTCGAATGCCGATGCGATCAGAAAATTGCCGGGGATCACCAACGTGGTCACGCTTGATCACGGCATTGCGGTGGTGGGTTCAAGTTTTCCAGCGGTGGTGCAAGCCCGCCGTCAGCTGAAGGTGAGCTGGAGCGAAAACAGGCCGGGCAACGGCATTCATACCGACCTGGACCTGCAAGACTTCGCGCAGCATGCCCGCGAGGATCTGCGCCCCGCGCAGGACTACCGTACCAAGGGAGACGCAGCGAAAGCCGTGTCGTCCTCGGTAAAAACGATAACGCGCGAGTATCTGTCCGATCATGCTTACCACGCGCAAATGGAGCCCATGAACTGTCTGGTATCGGCACGAGCCGATGGCGCCGAGGTATGGGTGGGCACGCAGGCGCCCACGCGCACGCAGATCGACGTGGCCCGCGTGCTGGGTCTGGCTACTGAACGCGTGAAGGTCAATCAGATGTATCTGGGTGGTGGTTACGGTCGTCGAGCCACCGTCGAAAACGCAGTCGATGCAGCGCTGATCTCCAAAGCCGTGGGCAAGCCGGTGAAGCTGCTGCTCACGCGTGAAGACGATCTCGCAGCGGGCACCTTCCGGCCCATGACCGCGCAAAAGCTTGATGTGGGCCTGGATGCAAGCGGCAAGATCACCGGCTGGAAACACCGGGTGGTGGGCGAGCCCGTGAGCGACTTCGTCTACGAGCCTGGACGACTGAAAGCACAGGGCAATCGCGATGTGATTTTCATGAGTGGCGCAGAAGTTCCCTTCTATGCCATTGATCACTACCGGTCCGAGCACCTGATGGAAAAGGAACGCACGCGCACCGCGGCGTACCGGGGCATTGGTGCGGGCTACACCAAGTTCGCCATTGAATCGATGCTTGATGAAATTGCGGCCGAGACCAAGCAGGACCCACTCGCTCTGCGTCTGTCACTGGTCAACAACCCGCGGGCCCGGTCAGTGATTGAGCGGGTGGCGCAAATGTCCAACTGGGGAACCAGGCGCGAGGCAGGACGTGCGCTTGGAATCGCATTTACCGAATACGGTCCCGCGCCTGCCATCGCATCGATGATTGCAGCGGTCGCAGAAATTTCGCTCGATCGCACTTCAGGCCAGATTCGTGTGCACAACTATTGGACAGCGGTGGATGTGGGACTGGCAATGAATCCCGACGGCATCAAGTCGCAGATTGAAGGCGCGGTGGTGTGGGGGCTGAGTTGCTGTCTGAAAGAGCGCGTCAGCATGGTGGCAGGCGTGGTGCAGCAATCGAATTTCCACGACTACCCTGTGCTTCGCATGTCGGAGACACCCGCGATTCACGTCGACATTCTTTCCACCACCCCAACGCCCACCATGGTGGGTGAACTGGCTGTTCCAGGCACCGGGCCAGCGGTGGCCAATGCGTTTTTTGCATTGACCGGCAAGCGCCTGCGTCACCTGCCGATGACGCCGCAACGGGTATTGGCAGCGCTCAAGGCGTAGCGATAGCCAACGCTCAGGGTGAGCCTGGTGGGCCGCTTTGTTCAATGCAAAGCGGCCTTTTTTCTTCAAGCGTGGTGATCTGACAAACAGCCGCGGCAAGACGCCGCAGCCATCGTCATCAGAAGTGCAGAACCGTACGAATCGACTTGCCCTCGTGCATGAGATCGAAGGCTTCATTCGCCCTTGCCAGGGGCATGGTGTGGGTCACGAAGGGCGCGAGCTTGATTTTGCCCGCCATCGCGTCCTGAACCATGGCAGGCAGTTGCGAACGTCCTTTTACCCCGCCAAACGCCGTACCAAGCCAGCGCCGGCCGGTAACCAGTTGAAACGGTCTGGTTGAAATTTCCTGACCTGCGCCGGCAACACCAATGATCACCGACTGCCCCCACCCGCGATGCGCCGACTCCAGTGCAGCACGCATGACGTTTACATTTCCGATGCATTCGAAAGTGTGGTCTGCACCCCAGCCCGTCATTTCGACAATCACCTGCTGGATCGGCCGGTCATGATCAGCCGGATTCACGACATCGGTCGCACCGAATGTTTTGGCAAGCTCAAACTTCGCAGGATTGGTGTCGACCGCAATGATGCGACCGGCACCAGCAAGCTGCGCCCCGTGAACCACCGCAAGGCCGATGCCACCCAGCCCAAACACGACAACACTGTCGCCGGGCTGCACCTTGGCGGTGTTCTTGACGGCACCGAGCCCGGTGGTGACCCCGCAGCCGAGCAAACACACTTGCTCGGGGTTGGCACTGGGGTCGATTTTTGCAAGTGACACCTCTGCCACCACGGTGTATTCGCTGAAGGTGGAACACCCCATGTAGTGGTAAAGCGGCTGCCCGTTGTACGAGAAGCGCGACGTTCCGTCAGGCATCACGCCTTTACCCTGGGTGGCGCGAACTGCCACGCACAGATTGGTCTTGCCGCTCTTGCAGAACAGACACTGACCGCATTCGGCGGTGTAGAGCGGAATGACATGATCGCCGGGTTTGACGCTGCTCACACCCTCACCGACCTCGACAACGATGCCCGCTCCCTCGTGTCCGAGCACCACCGGGAACAGCCCTTCGGGATCATCGCCGCTTAGCGTAAAAGCATCGGTGTGGCATACGCCGGTGTGCGTGATCCGAACCATCACCTCGCCTTTGCGGGGCGGAGCCACATCAATATCGAGAACTTGAAGGGGCTGCCCAGGGGCAAGCGCAACAGCGGCGCGGGATTTCATGAATGGCTTCTCCGATCGGAAACTGGGTTGTCTGGCAGAGGCGCGTTGACGGTCGAGGCGCCAGAGATTGTAGTTGAGCCTTGCGCGCGAGGTTTAAGGAAGCGCCCAAAGCCACATCATTCGGCGCCGAAGAAGGTGGTGAGGCTTCGTACCATTGCTGCCGACGCGCCTCCGCCCATCGCCTCCGGTTATGGCGCAATGACAATTAA
>JBMSQB010000044.1:0-37452 GCA_049423065.1 Burkholderiaceae bacterium | reverse complement strand
TGTGACTGGAGTTCAGACGTGTGCTCTTCCGATCTCCGGCAAGCGCGACGTCACCTGGGGGGTCTGAGTTGAAACTCATCAGTGCCGACGACGCGGCCGCACTCATCCAGTGCGGTTCAACTGTCGCGAGCGCAGGTTTTCTGGGGGCGGGACACGCCGAAGCCATTACCGAAGCCATCGAGCGGCGATTTCTGCGTGACCAGGCGCCGCGCGATCTCACCCTCATCTACTCGGCCGGCCAGGGCGACCGGGCAACCCGCGGCGTCAACCACTTCTGTCACCGCGGACTCACCCGCCGCGTGATTGGCGGCCACTGGCGATCGGCGCCCGGACTGGCGCAGCTCGCGCTCGACGAAGGCACCGAGGCCTACAACCTGCCGCAGGGCGTGATCTCGCAGCTCTATCGCGCGATTGCAGGCCGCAAGCCTGGCGTGATCACACCGATCGGCCTCCACACCTTCGTAGACCCCCGGCATGGCGGGGGCAAGCTCAATCAGTCCTGTAGCGAAGAGCTGGTGGAGCTCATCTCGATCGGGGGTGAGGAATACCTGCGCTACAAGCCGCTGCCGATCGACTGCGCGCTCATTCGCGCCACCACCGCCGACGCGCTGGGGAACCTGAGCGCCGAGCACGAGCCCTTTCACCATGAGCTCCTCGCCATCGCGCAGGCCGCGCGCAACAGCGGCGGGATCGTGATCGCGCAGGTCAAACGTCTGGTGGGCGCCCATCCGCAGGCGCGCGCGGTCTGTGTGCCCGGCATCCTGGTCGACTATGTCGTGGTGGTGGGCGAGCATCCGCATCACCACTCCATGACCTTTGGCGAGTACTTCAATCCCGCCTACACCGGGCTCATCCCGCGCGTGGCGGCGACCGCGCGCGCGCGGCCCGCCAGACCCCTCCCGGCAGCGACTGCGCCCGGGCCGCGACCCGCCGACCCGCGACGCATCATCCAGCGGCGGGCGCTCCTTGAACTGGCCGCCGTTCGGCCACGTACCGTGAACCTGGGCGTCGGCATGCCGGCGGGCGTGGGCGCGCTTTCCCGCGAGGCCGGTATCCCGGGCATTGTGCTCACGGTGGAGTCGGGTCCGATCGGCGGCACACCGGCCGACGGCCTGTCCTTTGGCGCCGCCGAGCACCCGCAGGCAATCGTCGATGAACCTGCACAGTTCGATTTCTACGATGGCGGCGGCCTCGACATGGCCTTTCTTGGCATGGCCGAAGCCGATCCACGCGGCAATGTGAACGTCGGTCTGTTTGGCGTGGGCCCCTGGCGACGAATCGCCGGAGTGGGCGGTTTCATCAACATCACGCAATCCACGCGCGAGCTGGTGTTCATGGGTACCCTCACATCAGGGGGGCTCCTTCTGATGATGGACAACGGGAACCTGAGGATCGAACGCGAGGGACGCTGGAAGAAGATGGTTCCGCAGGTGGGCCTTCTGTGCTTCAACGGCGAGTACGCCTCGCGCCAGGCCATTCGCGCCACCTACGTGACCGAGCGTGCGGTCTTTCGGCTGCACGAGGGACGGCTTACCTTGTGCGAAGTGGCGCCCGGGCTGGACGTCGAGCGCGATGTGCTCGCCCTGCTGCCGCCAGGCGTTGCGATCGCACCCTCGCTTTCCGCGATGGATGCGCGGGTGTTCCAGGATGGTCCGATCGTGCTCGACGACGCTCCCCCGTCCGCGCACCGGGCAGGCCTGCCCCCTGCGCAGCCTCAGGGGCACGCGCGATGAGCGCCGGCCGCTTCGAGCGGCCCGACCAGGCACCCGCCGGTTTTCGCGAGATCTGGCGTGACTTCGGCACCGTCTATGCCGCCAACGGCCTGATCGGTTTCATCTTTGCGGCAAGTGGGCCGGTGGCCATCATCCTGTCGGTGGGCTCGCGGGGCGGGCTGTCCGAGGCGGAGCTCGCATCGTGGCTGTTCGGAAGCTTTTTTGTGAACGGCCTGCTGTCGATCCTGTTCTGCTGGCGCTGGCGGCAACCGCTGGTTTTCTTCTGGACGATTCCGGGAACGGTTCTGGTCGGCCAGGCGCTCGAGCATCTGCGCTTTGCCGAAGTGGTGGGCGCGTTCCTTCTCACCGGCCTTGTCATGATCGCGCTCGCCTTCACCGGCTGGATCAAGCGCCTGATGGCAGCCGTCCCCATGCCGATCGTGATGGGCATGGTCGCCGGGGTGTTCCTGCGCTTCGGGCTCGATCTGGTGCACGCGATGCATGAATCGCCCGCCATCGCCGGGCCCATGGTGCTCGCGTTCATCGCGGCATCGGTGTGGCCGGCGCTCGGCCGGCGCGCCCCGCCGGTGATCGCTGCGCTGGTGGCGGGTGCCATCGCGGTCGCGCTCGCAGGAGGCCCTGGCGCAGACTTCGCAGCCGCGTTCGAGCTCGCACGTCCCGTCTTTCAGCGCCCGGAATGGTCGGCGGCCGCAGCCTTCGAGCTGGTGGTGCCGCTTGCCATCACCGTGCTGATCGTTCAGAACGGTCAGGGCTTTGCCGTGCTCGAGCCCGCGGGGCACCGCGCGCCAGTCAATGCGGTGACGCTGGGCTGCGGCGTCTGGTCGTGCATGACCGCCCTGATCGGTACCGTCTCCACCTGCCTCACCGGGCCCACCAATGCGCTGATCTCAAGCTCGGGCGAGCGTCACCGGCACTACACCGCCGGCATATTCGTGGGACTGCTGTCGCTTGTCTTCGGGGCGCTCGCGCCGGGGTTCACCCGGCTTTTGCTCGCCACACCGCCTGCATTCATCGCCGCGCTCGCCGGTCTTGCCATGTTGCGGGTGCTGCAGACCGCGTTTCAGATTTCGTTTCGCGAGCGGTTTTCGCTTGGTGCGCTGATCGCTTTTCTGGTCACCGTGGCCAATCAGCCGATCGCAGGCATTGGCGCGCCGTTCTGGGGCCTGGTGCTCGGCTTTGCCGGGGCATGGCTTCTCGAGCGCGGCGACTTTAAAGCGCGGGCGGGCGGCCCCGGGCGGTAGGCCGGGGCTCAGCGCCCCAGCACCGGCGCAAGCGCCCGCTCCAGATCCGAACGCTCGCGGCCGCTTCGCCTGGCGAGATCGGCCAGCTGATCCTCGTCAATCGGCCCCACATTGAAATATTCCGACTGCGGGTGCGACAGATAAAAGCCGCAGACGCTGGCCGCTGGCGCCATCGCAAAGCTCTCGGTCAGCGTGATGCCGATGTCATGACAGCCCAGCACCTCGAACAGTTCGCCCTTGACGGTGTGCTCGGGGCAGGCCGGGTAGCCCGGCGCTGGGCGGATGCCCACATACTGCTCGTCGATCAGGGCCTGCGGATCGAGCGTCTCGCTGGGTGCATAGCCCCAGAGGTCGGTGCGCACCCGCCGGTGCAGGCATTCGGCAAACGCCTCGGCCATCCGGTCGGCAATCGCCTTCAGCATGATCGACGAGTAGTCATCGAGGAGCGCTGCGAATTCCGCCTCCTTCTTCTCGACCCCCAGGCCGGCCGTGACGGCAAACATGCCGATGTAGTCGGCAATGCCCGATGGCCGACCGTCCAGGGTGCGGGGTGCGATGAAGTCGGCGAGGCACTTGTTTGCCACGCCCTCGCGCTTGGCCGTCTGCTGGCGAAGGTTGCGCCAGACGAACGCCACCTCGGTCCGCGAGTCATCGGTGTAGAGCTCGATGTCGTCGTCGTTCACGCTGTTGGCCGGCAAAAACGCCACCACCGCATTGGCGGTGAGCCAGCGGCCGTCGATCACCCGGCGAAGCATCGCCTTGCCGTCGGAGAACACGCGGCGCGCCGACTCGCCCACGATCTCGTCGTTGAGGATGGCCGGGAAGGCACCCGCCAGGTCCCAGGTCTGGAAGAACGGCTGCCAGTCGATGTATTGCGCGATCTCGGCCAGGTCATAGTTGCGAAACAGCCGACGGCCGATGAATTTCGGCCGGGGCGGATGATAGTGCGCGATCGGATGCGGGCCCTCGCCAGGATGGTCATCCGCCTGCATCGCCCACTGAACCGGGGTCCGACGCGCGCGCGCCTCGGCGAGCGTGATCCATTCGGGGCCCTTGCGGCCCGCATGCTGGGCGCGCACCCGTTCGTAGTCGGCCAGCAGATCGGCGATGAATTTCTCGCGCGAATCGGGTGACACCAGGCTCTGCGCAACCGGTACCGAACGCGATGCATCGGGCACATACACCACCGGGCCGCTGTAGCGCGGCGCGATCCGGACCGCGGTATGCACCCGCGAGGTGGTCGCCCCGCCGATGAGGAGCGGGATTTTTCTCATCCGGAAATAGTCATCGCGCTCCATCTCGGACGCCACGATCGACATTTCCTCAAGCGAGGGTGTGATGAGGCCTGAGAGTCCGATGATGTCCGCGCCCTCGACACGGGCACGCGCCAGGATCTCGGAGCAGGGCACCATCACGCCCATGTTGATCACTTCAAAGTTGTTGCACTGGAGCACCACGGTCACGATGTTCTTGCCGATGTCGTGCACGTCACCCTTGACCGTGGCGATCACGATCCGGCCGCGCGAACTCACATCGGCACCCGCCGCCTGCTGGGCGCGCTTTTCCTCCTCGATGAAGGGCACGAGGTGCGCAACCGCCTGTTTCATCACCCGCGCCGACTTCACCACCTGCGGCAGGAACATCTTGCCCGCGCCAAAGAGGTCGCCCACCACATTCATGCCGTCCATCAGCGGGCCTTCGATCACCTCGATCGGCCGGCCGCCGCGCGCGGCCACTTCGGCGCGCATGGCTTCGGTATCCTCGACGATCCACTGCGTGATGCCATGAATGAGCGCATGCGCGAGCCGTCGCGCGGGGGGCTCCTCGCGCCAGACCAGGTTTTCTTCCTTCTTTGCGGCACCCGCCTTCAGCGTGCCCGCGAATTCGATCATGCGTTCGGTCGCACTTTTGGCCTGTTCGGCCTCGAGTGCGGCCTGCGCGGCAGCGCGCGCCGTATCGTTGGCCGCATCCTGCAGGCGCTTTCGCTCGGCCGACAAGAGCGGTGTGCGCGCCAGCACAATGTCTTCAACCCGCTCGCGCAACTCGGGGTCGATCTCGTCATAGACGCCCACCATGCCGGCGTTGACGATGCCCATTGAGAGCCCCGCGCGGATCGCGTGATACAGAAACACCGTGTGGATCGCCTCGCGCGCAGGATCGTTGCCACGAAACGAAAACGACACATTCGAGATGCCGCCCGAGATGTGCGCCGGCGCGAGATGCTGGCGAATCCAGCGGCAGGCCTCGATGAAATCCAGGGCGTAGCGGTCGTGTTCCTCGATACCGGTTGCGATTGCAAACACATTGGGATCGAAGATGATGTCTTCGCCGGGCAGTCCGACGGTTTCGGTGAGAATCCGCCAGGCGCGCTGGCAGATTTCAATGCGGCGCTCAAGCGAGTCAGCCTGCCCCTTCTCGTCGAAGGCCATGACGACGACGGCGGCGCCATAGCGGCGGCAAAGCCGCGCCTGCCGGATGAACTCGGCATCACCCTCCTTGAGCGAAATCGAGTTGACGATCGCCTTGCCCTGCACGCAGCGAAGCCCCGCCTCGATCACGCTCCACTTGGAGCTGTCGATCATGATGGGCACGCGCGCGATGTCGGGCTCGGAGGCAATCAGGTTCAGAAAGCGCGACATCGCCGCCACGGAGTCGAGCATCGCCTCGTCCATGTTGATGTCGATCACCTGCGCGCCGTTTTCAACCTGCTGGCGCGCCACCGCAAGCGCCTCGTCATACTGGCCGGCAAGAATCAACCTCGCAAACGCCTTGGAGCCGGTGACGTTGGTGCGCTCGCCAATGTTCACGAAGAGCGACGTGGCGTCCACATTGAAGGCTTCCAGCCCCGAGAGCCTGAGGGCGGGCGGTGAGGGGGCGAAGCTGCGCGGAGCGAGATCGGCCACCTCACGGGCAATCGCCGCGATGTGCTCGGGGGTGGTGCCGCAGCAGCCGCCCGCGATGTTGACCAGCCCGGCACGGGCGAATTCGGCAAGGAGCGAAGACGTGATCTCGGGGGTCTCGTCGAACCCGGTGTCCGACATCGGGTTGGGAAGGCCCGCGTTCGGATACACGCAAAGAAAGGTGTCGGCCTTCGCGGCAAGTTCGGCGATGTAGGGGCGCATCAGCGCCGCCCCCAGCGCACAATTGAGTCCGATCGAGATCGGCTTTGCATGCCGCACCGAATTCCAGAACGCTTCAACCGTCTGCCCGGACAGGAGCCTGCCGGAGGCGTCGGTGACCGTGCCCGAGATCATGATGGGCAGCCTCACGCCCTGCGATTCAAACGCTTCATCGATCGCGAAAAGCGCGGCCTTCGCATTCAGCGTATCGAAGATGGTTTCCACCAGCAGCAGATCGACACCCCCTTCGATCAGCGCACAGACCTGCTCGTAATAGGTTGCGCGGAGCTCTTCAAAGGTGACATTGCGCGCACCCGGATCATTGACATCGGGCGAGATCGACGCGGTCTTGGGCTGGGGACCGAGTGCCCCTGCCACGAAGCGCGGCCGATCGGGGCGGCTGTAGCGGTCACGCGCGGCACAGGCAAGGCGCGCCGACGCGAGATTCATCTCGCGGGCATAAGGCTCCAGGCCGTAGTCGGCCTGCGCGACGGTGGTCGCGCCAAAGGTATTGGTTTCGATGATGTCGGCGCCCGCCGCGAAATAGGCGTCGTGAATCTGCGCGATCAGCTCGGGCCGGGTGAGCGAGAGCAGTTCGTTGTTGCCTTTCAGGTCGCGCGCATGACCGGCAAACTGCGCGCCGCGGTATTGCTCTTCGGAGAGCCGGTGCTGCTGGATCATGGTGCCCATCGCGCCATCCAGAATGAGGATGCGGCGGGCAAGAAGCGAGCGCAGGACGGCTTCAGTATCGGTGGGGGTAGACATCGGTGTTTCGCATTGCAGGTCGAAGACCAAACCGGCAATGGTAACAACCGGGCGCCCCGGATCCGGCGATGCCTCTGTCATCATTACGGGTTGAACCTAGCCCTCCAGGAGCCTTCCCATGGGATTCGTGATTGATCCGCCCCCCGTCGTTTCGGTACCGGTGGCGGGTACCGCAGACCGCTTCCCGGTGCGCCGCGTCTGGTGCGTCGGCCGCAACTATGTCGAGCATGCCAAGGAAATGGGGTTTACCGGCCGCGAGCCGCCGTTCTTTTTCGCCAAGCCCGCCGATGCGCTCGTGGTGATCGCCGATGGCACCACGGGCGACATGCCCTATCCCCCGGGGACCGAAGACCTGCACCATGAGATCGAGCTGGTGGTGGCAATTGGCGTGGGTGGGCGCGCGATTGCCGCCGCCGATGCCGGCCGGCACGTCTACGGCTATGCCATCGGCCTTGACATGACCCGGCGCGACCTGCAGATGGTGGCCCGCAAGGCGGGGCGCCCCTGGGAGGTGGGAAAGGCCTTCGATGCGAGCGCACCGATTGGCCCGATTCACCGGGCAGGCAGCGCCTCCCCGATGGCCGCGGGCGCAATTTCGCTCGAGGTGAACAACGTCGTCCGCCAGTCAAGCGATGTGTCCAAGCTCATCTGGAATATCGGCGAGATCATCGAGCACCTGTCTGCGCTCTGGGAGCTTGCGCCCGGCGACCTGATCTACAGCGGCACACCCGAGGGCGTGGCTGCAGTGGTGCGAGGCGACCTGATGGTGGGCCGCGTCGCGGGGCTGGGCGAACTGCGCGTGCGCGTGGTCTGAGGGTCGCGTCATGGCCGAGCATCTGATCCCCACCGTCGCCCTCCACGCCTGGGTGGTCGACCTGTTTCGCGCCGCGGGCTCGCATGAGGTCGAGGCGCGGCTCACCGCCGATCATCTGGTGGGCGCAAACCTCGCCGGCCATGACTCCCACGGCGTGGGCATGGCGCCCAAGTATGTGGCCTCGCTTCTCAACAACGAGCTGCAGCTCAATCAGCGGGTGACGCTTGCAACCGATGCGGCGAGCCTCATCGTGGTGGACGGCCGGCGCGGCATGGGCCAGTCGGTCACGCATCAGGCCATGGATATCGCGATCGGGCGGGCGCGCGAACACGGCACCTGCGTGATGGCGCTCAGGAATGCGCACCACCTCGGCCGCGTGGGCCACTGGGCCGAGCAGGCGATTGCCGCAGGGATGGTCTCGATCCACTTCACCAATGCAGTGAGCCACATGCCGATGGTGGCACCGCATGGCGGCGGCCGGGCACGGTATCTCACCAATCCATTTACCGTTGGCATCCCGATTCCGGGCGGTGAGCCGATCGTGCTCGACTTCGCAACCAGCGCCATCGCACACGGCAAGGCACGCGTGGCCTACAACAAGCGGGTTCGCGTCCCCGCGGGGAGCCTCCTCGATGCAGACGGGCGACCCACCGACGATCCGGCAGTGATGTTCGAACCCGAAGGCGGGCCGTATGGCGCGCTGCGTACCGCGGGCGGCCACAAGGGCCATGCGCTTGCCATGGTGTGCGAGTTGCTGGGCGCCGCGCTCTCGGGCGGAGAGACCGTGCAGCCCACCACCCGTCTGCCGGTGCACGGGGTGTGGAACAACATGCTTGCGATCGTGTTCGACCCCAGCCGGCTCGGCACCGGGCAGTGGTTCGAGGCGCAGGCGCGCGAGTTCATCGACTGGGTACGATCGGCCCCGCCCTCATCAGACAACACAGACGGCCCGGTACGGGTGCCGGGTGACCCCGAGCGTGCCGCCCGGAGCGCGCGCGCGCATGCGATCCCGGTCGACTCGGGCACCCTTGCGCAGCTCGACCAGGCCTCAGCCGCCATCGCCGCCCGCTTCGGCCAGTCGCCCGGGCCGGTCTCCGCGCTCGAACGTGGCTGCTGACGGGGTCGCCATGACCACACCGCGCGAGTTCATCCTGCCGGTACGGATCGCGTTTGGCGACTGCGATCCGGCGGGCATCGTCTACTTCCCCAATTTCTTTCGCTGGTTCGATGCCGGCATGCATGAGATGTTCGCCTCGGTGGGCTTGCCCGCGGAGAAGGTCAGCCGCGAGACCGGCCTGGTGGTCTGGCCCTCGATCGATGCCAAGGCCACCTTCCACGCGCCCGCCCGCTACGGAGAGTCGGTCGAGGTGAGAACCTCGATCGCCGAGTGGCGCAGCCGCACCTTTGTGATGGCACACCGCATTGTCCGGGGTGAGACGCTGATCTGCGATGGCACGGTGCTGCGCTTCGTGGGCGAGCGTCAGCCCGGCGATGAAAACGTGAAGCTGCGCGCGGTGCCGGTCCCCGACTGGATGCGCAAGCCCTTCGAGTAGGCGCGGTCCATGTCGGCGCCCCGCTCACCCGTTCTGCTCGACTCGATTGCGCTGGTATCGACGCTGGGCGAGCACTCGGCCGACACGGTGATTGTTTCAGGCTCACACGGCGGCGTTTCGGCGGCAAGCTTCGTGGTCGATCACCCGCATCGGCCGCTGATCGTGTTTTTCAATGATGCAGGCATCGGCAAAGACGACGCAGGCATTGCAGGACTCCCCATGCTCGAGGCGATCGGCGTGGCGGGCTGCGCCTACTCGCATCTCTCGGCCCGCATCGGCGAGGCGGCCGACGGGCTCGCAAGCGGCGTGGTGAGCCATGTCAACGCCCCCGCGCGGGCGATGGGCATCGAGGCCGGCGACCGGGTGGCCGCAATTGTCGCTGCGCGCTGTGGCCCGCAAGGGGCTCGCGCGCGCCCCCCGAGCGAGCCCGCCTGATGAACGACAAACACCTGTTGCGCGCTGCACCGCTTCCTCGCACCAGCCGCCGCTTCGGGCATCATTAGCGCCTGCTCAACCTGAACGGTCGCCCGGCGGGCGGCCGCCTTTCTCGGACGGTTCCGATGGCTATGCATCCCTTTCACCTGGCTTTTCCGGTGCACGATCTCGCAGCGGCGCGCGCCTTCTACGGCGAACTCCTGGGCTGCCCCGAGGGCCGCAGCAGCCCCGAATGGGTCGACTTCGATCTCTACGGCCATCAGGTGGTGGCGCACCTCGCGCCTGAGGAAACCCGTCGCGCGGCCACCAATGCGGTTGATGGCGACAACGTGCCGGTGCGCCACTTCGGGGTGGTGCTGCCCATGGACGACTGGGAGTCGCTTGCCGCAAAACTGCAGGCGGTCGGGCAGCGCTTCATCATCGAGCCCCATATCCGCTTCAAGGGCGAGGTGGGCGAGCAGGCCACCATGTTTTTCCTTGACCCCTCTGGCAACGCGCTCGAATTCAAGGCGTTTCGCGACCTCGCGTCGCTGTTTGCCAAATAGGGCGCCCCGTGCAGCATCTGCTTCCGCGCGAGGCGCACGCATTCATCCACCAGAACCCGAACGCGCTGTTCGTCGACTGCCGAAGCGACGCGGAATATTTCTTTGTGGGTCACGCGGTCGGCTCGATTCATGTTGCCTGGTGCGAGGCGCCCGACTGGGAGCTGAACCCGCACTTCACGGCCGAGGTGCGAAAGCTCGCCGCCCATGTCACCGAGCGGCCGGTCGTCCTGATCTGCCGCAGTGGCCGCCGCTCGGCCGAAGCCGGGCTCGCGCTCGAGGCGGCGGGCTTTTCTCAGGTCTACAACGTGACGCACGGCTTTGAGGGCGACCTGAACGCCGATCGTCAGCGCGGCAAGGTCAACGGCTGGCGTTTTGACGGGCTGCCCTGGGAACAGTTCTGACGGGCGGGCGCGCGCCGTACCGGCTCAGTGAAGCGCCAGGGGCTGTTGCATCAGACCTTCATACTGACTGATGAAATGGTCGAGCGCCTCGACGGTGGGTGAGCCCGACACGATCTGCGCAACGCCGCTTCGGAACGCCTCGGCAAGCGGGCCCTCCAGATAGATTTCGCGGCGGGCGAGCTTGTCGAGAATTTCCACGCCGCGCGGTGCGCCGTCAAAGCCGGCAATTTCCATGACGCAGTAAACAGGGCTGTTGTAGATCATCTGCATGATGTGACCTCAAACGATCCGATAAACGCCATCTGGGGATCCGGTCTCCGCTTTCAAGCCCCAAGTTCGCAGGCGTTCAGACGATCGGCGAACCTCGCAAGGAGCGCTTGCCGGCTCGCCAGCCGGCCGGGCTCGATACTGAGCACTACCCGACTGTCACGCCGCCACAGGTCGGGCTCCCAGCGCCCTGCCTGATACCGGTACCACTCGCGTTCGGTACGAAGCACCGCCGCAATATCGCCCAACTCATGGGCGAGCGCGGCCACCACCTCGATCAGGCGGGGGCGGTCAAACACCTTGTCGGGCGGAGCCCGCCAGCGCCAGTGCCAGCGGGGCACCTCGCCAGGCGTCGCCGCAAGGAGGACCGATGCCTGTCCGCCCGGACACGCCGCGGGCGCCGCCGGGCCGTGCCCAACCGGGATCGACGGCACCGCGGGCCATCGCTCCCCCGCCTCGATCGGAGGCGGCGGCGTGCGATCGCGCCAGACCTGGATCTCGGGCACAAAACCGGGATCGACTGCAAGCGCAAGCAACTGCCCGACCCGCTCGTCGATCGCGGCGGGGGGCATCGCTGTCGGCGCCCAAAGCACCACCCGGTCAGCGCTTTGCACCTGCTCGACGAGCCAGCGCCGCTGGGGTCCTGCAAGCCGCGCGGACAGCCGCTCGGCGTCGATCACGCACACAAGCTCCACCAGGCGCACCGCCCCCGCGAGCGGCGGCGCGCGCAGCGCATCGACAAACGCCGCCGGATGCGCAGCCCCATTCAGGTCGATCAGCAGATGCGCCCAGGCGCCTCGGCGCGACAGCCGTCTGAGCGAAGCCCCCAGCGCTGCGCTGGCGGTGCAGCAGACACAGCCACCCACCCGCTCGAGTCCGGGGTCGGTGGCGACGTCCTCGTCGGCGCGGTCACCCGCACGCGGAAACTTGAAGTCATCACCCCGGTCGATCACCAGCGCAGACGGCTGGGGGGCGGCCGCGCGCCAGCGCTCGATCAGGCCCGCCTTGCCAGGCCCGGCGAGCCCCGCGACCACGGTCACCGGCAGGCGCACGCGCTTAGCGCCTCCAGAAAGCCGGGGTGAGCACCGCGAAGAAGGTGAGCAGTTCCAGCCGGCCCGCCAGCATCGCGATCGCGAGCAGCACCGCCTGAAAATCGGTGAGCGAGGAAAAATTCTCCGCAGGGCCGAATCGCCCGAGTGCCGGCCCCAGGTTGTTCACCGACGCCACCACCGCCGACAGCGCCGAATCAAAATCAACCCCGGTCAGCACCATCACAAAGGTGAGGATCACCTGGGTGGCGCCCCATAGCAGCATGAAGCCGAAGACCGAATAGATCACGCGCTCATCCACCGGATTGCCGTTGATCGAAAGTGGGAATACCGCGCGCGGATGGACCAGCCGCTTCAACTCCCGACCCGCCTGTTTGAGGAGGATGAGGGCGCGGACCATCTTGATGCCGCCGCCGGTCGATCCGGCAGACGAGGCGATGCAGGCGAGGAAAATCATCCAGAGCGGCGCAAACGCGGGCCACTGCGCGTAATCGCGTGTCATGAAGCCGGTCGAGGTGGCCACCGAAATCGTGTTGAAGACACCATGCCGGAGCGCGTCGGTCATGTTCTCGAAGACCTGCTCCCAGACGAGAAGCGCGGTGATGCCCGCCGCACTCACCAGGATGAGGAGTACGGACGAGGAGGCTTCAAGATCACGAAGGTAAACCGCGGGCGAGCGGCTTCGCAGCGCAAGGAAATGGGTGCCGAAGTTGATCGTCGACAGCACCATGAAGACCGCGAGCACCAGTTCGATACGCAGCGAATCGAACGCGCCGATGCTCGCATCACGCGTCGAAAAGCCACCCAGCGAGACCGTGGAGAGCGCGTGACACACCGCATCAAACGGGGTCATGCCCGCCGCCCACAGCGCCAGGCCGCAAAGCAGCGTGAGCAGCACATACCCCGCCCACATGAATTTCGCGGTCTGCGTGATTCTCGGCGTGAGCTTGCCCTCTTTCATCGGCCCGGGCGTTTCGGCGCGAAAGAGCTGCATCCCGCCCACGCCAAGAAGTGGCAAGACCGCCACCACCATGACGATGATGCCCATGCCGCCAAACCACTGCAGCGTGTGACGCCAGAGGTTGACCGACTGCGGCAGCGCGTCCAGCCCCGAGAGCACCGTGGCGCCTGTGGTGGTGAGCCCGGACAGTGTCTCCATGAACACCTTGGCCACCGAAAGCTGCGGGCAGGCCACCAGCAGGGGCGGCATCGATACGAACGCGATCAGCAGCCAGCCGAACACCACCAGCAGCGCGCCGTCACGGGGCTGCACCTCGCGGTTGCTGCGACGGGTGGCCCACCACATGACCAGGCCCACGACAAAACATCCGAGCGCCGATCCGGCAAAGGCCATATGCATGCCGTCATCGGCGGCGAGCGACCAGGAAAGCGCCGGCAAAAACGCAATCGAGAACAGCATCAGGAGGCTGCCCAGCACGGGCGCAACGACAAGCAGTCGCAACACGTCAGAAGAACCCGACGCCGACCTGGAACAGCTTCTCAACGCGGGGCAACAGGCGCTTGTTGCTCACGAAGACGATCAGGTGGTCTTCGGGCTTGATCACCGTGTCATGGTGCCCCATGATGACCTCGTAACCCCCGGCATCATCCGGAGCGAGCGGATCTGCGGGCGCCACCGCCCGCACGATCGCGCCGATGGTGGCGCCCTGCGGCAGATCGATCTGTTCGATTCGCCGGCCCACCACCCGCGATGACTTCGGGTCGCCGTGGGCGATCGCCTCGAGCGCCTCGGCTGCGCCCCGGCGAAGCGAGTGCACCGCCACCACATCACCGCGGCGCACATGCTTGAGGAGGCTCCCGATCGTGGCCTGCGAGGGCACGATCGCGACATCGATCCGGTTGCCTTGCACCAGGTCGGCATACGCCTGACGATTGATGAGCGCGATGGTGCGCCGTGCCCCCATGCGCTTGGCGAGCATGCACGACATGATGTTGTTCTCATCGTCGGAGGTGAGCGCAACGAACAGGTCCATCTCGTCGACGCCCTCCTCGCCAAGCAGATCCTCGTCGGTGCAATCGCCATTCAGGACCAGCGCGTGATCGGAATCAAGCTGCGAGGCGAGATAGCTGCAGCGCCGCGCATCGGCCTCGATCAGCTTGACCTGATAGTGATCGCTCAAGCCGCGCGCAAGGCGCAGCCCGATATTGCCGCCCCCCGCGATCATGACGCGACGAACCGGCTGATCCATCCGGCGCAGATCGGACAAGGCGGTGCGGATGTGCTCCGCCGCGGCGAGAATGAACACCTCGTCGCCGGGCTGGATCAAGGTGTCGCCCTCGGGCTGCACCGCCCGGTCGTTGCGAAAGATCGCCACGATCCGCATGTCGATATTGGGGTGCGCAGCGCGCAGGTCGCGAATCGGGTGCGAGACCAGCGGCCCCCCCTCGTAGGCGCGCACGGCGATCAGGCTTGCCCGGCCGCCAGCGAACTCGAGCACCTGGAGCGCCTCGGGAAACTCGATCAGCTTCATCACATAATCGGTCACGGTCTGCTCGGGGCAGATCAGGTGGTCGACCTGAAAGCCGTCAACCCCGGTGAGCTCGGGATGCTCGAGAAACTCCGGCGCGCGGATCCGCGCGATGCGGGTGGGAATGTTGAAAAGCCGTGCCGCGAGCTGGCAGGCCACCAGATTGGTCTCATCACGCGCAGCCGTTGCGATCAGCATGTCGGCATCTTCGGCACCGGCCTGGGCGAGCACCGGCGGATGCGTGCCGTTGCCCGCCAGCGTTCTCAGATCGAGCCGGTCCTGAAGCGCAGCAAGCTGCCTCACGTCGGTGTCGACCACCGTGATGTCGTTTCGCTCCGAGACCAGGCTTTCGGCCACCGAGCCGCCAACCCGTCCGGCACCGAGAATGATGATCTTCAATTGGACGGAGGTTTGCGCCAGACGCCGCGCGAGAGGTCGATGCCAAGCTGCTTGAGCTTGCGATAGAGATGGGTGCGCTCGAGTCCGGTGCGCTCGGCGACCCGGGTCATGCTGCCCTGCTCGCGCATCAGGTGATGCTCGAAATAGGCGCGCTCAAACGCATCGCGCGCATCACGAAGGGGCGCATCGAGGGGCAGTTCACGAAGCAGCAGCCGCGCCGCGGGCGAATCGGGGATCGCTGGCGTTACGGCAACCGGCGCAGCCACGGGCTCGCCGAACGGGGCGGGCGGCTCGACGGCACCCGCCGCAGGAGCCGGCATCACGCTCGCAGGCCCGGTGTCGCGAGGCGCAGCCGCGGCCGGAGTGCCCGCCGCCGGCGCAGGCACACCCACGGGCTTTTGCGCCGGCCGCGCGAGGCCGTTTTGCACCGCGCGCAGCAGCTTTTGCAGCGTGATCGGCTTTTCCAGAAAGTCGCTCGCCCCGATCCGCGAGGCCTCGGCTGCGGTATCGATGGTTGCATGCCCCGACATCATGATGACCGGCATGGTGAGTCGACCGCCCGAGGCCCACTCGCGCAACAATGTGATGCCATCGGTATCGGGCATCCAGATGTCGAGCAGCACCAGATCGACGCGCTGACGCTCGCGCACCGCACGCGCCTCGCGCGCGCTGTCGGCAAGCAGGACAGTGTGTCCTTCATCACCCAGGATTTCGGACAACAATTCGCGGATGCCGATTTCATCATCGACCACGAGGATCTCGGCCATTCGTGAAGCTCTCTAGGCGGTGGTGGCAGCAGACAGACGGGGATTTTCCCCGCTTTTTGCGATTTTCGTAAAGAGCAACGCGATCTGGGCACCCAGAATCGTCCCGCTTTCATCGGTCCGGTTGCCCAGATCGATGCGCGCGCCGTGCTCATCGACGATCTTGCGAACAATAGCAAGCCCCAGACCCGTGCCGCGCGGCTTGCTGGTGACATAGGGCTCAAAGGCGCGCGCGAGCATCGACGGCGTAAAGCCCGGACCGTTGTCGCGCACCAGCAGGCGCACCGCCGACTCGCCATCGGCGAGCCGCACCACACCCGTGAGGAGCTCAACCCGCGGTGCCGGCACCCGTTCGGTAGCCTCGATCGCGTTGCCGATCAGGTTGAGGATCACCTGGCGCAGCTGCGCGGCATCGGCCATGACCGGCGGGCAGTCTGGAGCAAGCCGCGTGTGCAGGCGCCCGCTTGCCGAAAACAGGGGTGCAATCTCGTCGATCAACTGGTTGAGATCAAGCGGCGCAAGCCGTGCCGCGGGCAGCCGGGCGTACTCCCGGAACTCGTCGACCAGATGCTTGAGTGCAGCCACCTGATCCACAATGGTCTGCGAGCTCCGGTTGAGGAGATCCGCGTCGACTCCGGACAGCTTGTCGTGGAGCCGCAGCTTCAGGCGTTCGGCCGAGAGCTGAATCGGGGTGAGCGGATTCTTGATCTCATGGGCAAGCCGCCGCGCGACCTCGGCCCAGGCCATGGTGCGCTGCGCCGAGATCACCTCGGTAAGGTCGTCAAACACAATCACGAAGCCCTCGCCCGGCAGCATCGAGCCGCGCGCAAGAAGTGTTTTGCCCGCACTGGCCGCCGATGCCGGCTCGGCCGAAGGTGGCGTGTCGCGAGACGGCAGGACGAACTGCCGCTGCCAGCTGCCGGGCCCGCTCGCCTGAAGTTCGAGGAAGGCCTGGCGGATTTCATCGGAAAACGGCGCAAGCGGCGCAATCGCTGAAATCGGCATGCCCAGGCTCTGGTCCAGCGGCTGCCCGAGAATCTGCTCGGCGCCGGGGTTGGCGAGCGTGATCCGCCAGTGTGCATCGAGCACCATCACGCCAGCAGTGAGATTGGCGAGCACACTCACCAGCCGCGCGTGCGCCTGCTCGATTTCACGCTGGTTGCGCTCGACCAGCGTGCGCGCGTCCTCGAGCTGGCGGGTCATCATGTTGAATGACTGCGTGAGCACCCCCAGCTCATCGCGCCCCGAATAGGCTTTCACCGGCCGGTAATCGCCCTCGGCGACTGCGCGCGTGCCGGCCGCCAGCATCGACAGCGGCCCGGTAAGCCACCCTGACAACAGGAATGCAGCCGCCACCGCCGAGAACACCGTCAGAATGAAGATCAGCGTGAGCGTGACATTGAAGATGCGCGACAGGCTCTCGCGCGAGAGCGCGAGCTGCTGGAAGTCCCGCCGCCCCTGCTCGAGCGCATCGGTATGCTCGGCAAGCAGCGCCGGCACCTCCTGGATCAGCTGCAGATACGCCCCTTCCTCGAAGCGCAGCCCCTCGGCGTTGACCGGCACGATCACCCGCATCAGCAAACCCCGGAATGACTGCCCGGCCACCTCGCGGGTTTCAAAGGTCGAATAAAGGCGAGTCAGACGCGCCTGGCGAAGCGCAGCCGGCGTTGGCAGATCGGGCACCAGCGCCGACAGCCGCCCCCCCACCGCCACGATCAGGTTGCGCCCGCCACTCACCACCAGCGCATCCTGAAGATCGAGTTGTTCGCGAAGCCGGTTTAATTGCGCCGACCAGCCCGACGGCGGCGTGTCGCCGAGCGACACCGACACCGCGCGGGCCTTGTAGAGGAGGTCCGAGAGCTGCGCGTCCAGCGTCGCGCGGCCCAGGCTCATGCCGGAGTCGAGCGCTCGCTCGACCGGCACGGCGAACCAGGACTCCACCGACCGGCCGATGAAATGCACAGACACCAGATAGATGAGCGAGACCGGAATCACCGTCATGACGGTGAAGGACAGCGCGAGTCGCGCCATCAGCCGGGTGCCGAACAGCCCCCGCCGGTAACGCTGGATCAGCCGCCGGATGAGCTCCGCCACCAGCACCAGCAGCGCCAGCGCCATGACCGCGGTGGTGACCAGAAGCGCGGGATAGTGCCGCTCGAAAATCGAAGTGTTCGCGCTTGCCCCCGCGAGCAGCACCAGGAGCACCACGGCAAAGCCGACCGATGCGATCAGCGCAAAGCGCAGCAGCCGGCCTATCGCGCGTTTGTCGGTGTCGGGGGCAGCGTGAAATTCGCGCGCGTCCATTCGACCTGTGGATTCCAGTCTCGGTTGGTGAGGGCATCGACCTGAAGCGCCCGGGGTAGCTGGGTGGCGTCGAGCCGGATGCGGGCCTGAACGAGGTAATCGCCCGGCGCGAGCGCCTCGCCCGGATCGATGCGCCAGTTGCGCACCTGCGCCACCCCGGCCAGTGCCGCCTCGAATGACTCGTGAAGGGTGGACAGGCCTTCATCGCGCGTGACGCGAAATTCGCGCGCGAGCGCGTGGTAGGTGAGTCGAGCTCGGCTGCTTGCCTGGGCCACGCGCTGATCCCACCAGTACCAGCGCGGCCGCAGCAATTCGATCTCCACCACAAAATGCAGCGGTACGCCTTTCATGACGGCGTCCTCGAGCCGCGGCGTGCGCGGCGGCTCCAGGTCGGCGGACAGCACCCAGGCGCGCCCGTCGGTTGCGGGCTCGAGCCGCACCGAAGCATCCTGCGCGCCCAGCAGCGGCAGGCTCAGGCACAGCGCAGTCAGCGCCGCAATCAGTCGGGCGAGAAGGGTCACGGGAAACGTTTCTCGATCAGGCAGTAGAAAAATCCGTCGTGGTCCTCGGATGGCGTGCTGACGGGCAGAAGCTGCAGGCCCGGCCCGCGGCAGTCGGTGCCGGCCGCGGAAGCAGGGCCATCGGCCAGGGCCAGTTCGCGGGCATCGGTGTGGCGCTTCAGAAAGGGCTCGATGATGTCCTGTCCCTCTGCCCTGAACACCGAGCAGGTGGCGTAGAGCAATTTACCACCGGGTTTCAACAAGGGCCAAAGCGCCTCGATGATGCGCGCCTGCGCTGCCGCCAGTGTCGTGAGATCGCCACGGCGGCGGAGCCACCGCGAGTCGGGCGCGCGCCGGACGATGCCCGATGCCGTGCAGGGCGCATCGATCAGGATCCGGTCAAAGGGCACCCGGTCCCACCACCGGTGAGGGGTCGCCGCATCGCCGCAAAGCAGCGTGCCGGCCAGGCCCAGCCGCTCCAGTCCCTCGCGCACACGCGCGAGGCGCCTGGGCTTGAGGTCGAGCGCGGTGAGTTGCACCGCTGCCTCCTCAAGAATGTGCGCGCTCTTGCCGCCAGGAGCCGCGCAGGCATCAAGCACCCGCTGACCGTCCTGGACATCAAGCCACAGCGCGGCGCGCTGGGCCCCCTCATCCTGCACCGACACCAGTCCCTCGGCCCAGCCCGGAAGCCCTTGCACAGGCCCGGCGGGTTCGACGATGACCGCAGCAGCACCCACCACCCGGCAGGTGTACCCGTGGGCCTCGAGGCGCACCACATAGTCGGCGAGCGCGATGCGGCGGCGGTTGACTCGGAGCGTGAGCGGCGGATGGCGGTCCGCCGACTCGGCGATCGCCTGCCAGGCGTTCGGGTGATCGGACCGCAGCACCTCGAGCCACCACTCCGGGTGATTCCAGCGCGCCTGGGGGTCGCGCCGTGCCGTATCCAGCCACGCCGAGGGCGAGCGTAGAAAAGCGCGCAGCGTCGCGTTGATGAAGCCCGCAGCGCCCACGGTCTGCGGATCGGCGCGTGCCGCCCGCACCGCCTGGTCGACGATGGTGGCTGGATGACGCTGCGGAGCAATCAGCTGCGAGAGCGCAAGCCATTGCAGCGCCGCCACCGGCGCGGCGGGCTCGCGCGCGTTCAGGCCTCGGGCAAGCGCCTGGCAGAGACCCAGCACCCGGGTTGCGGAATAGGCAAGATCACGGACCACCGGTCGCGAGTCGGGCGCAAGGTCATGGACGCGCTCGGCCTCCTCAAGCGCAAAGTCGAGCCGCTCGCCCGCCGCGAGCGCGGCGAGCGCCTGGGCGGCAGCGCGCATCTCATCGGCAAGCGCCGATCGCATGGTGGTGGACATGGCGGCCTTCAGCGGGGAGGCACTTGAAACCGCTCGCCGGCCGCGATGGGCCGCCCGCGAAGGAACGTCGCAACCGGTTGACGGGTGCCGCCGGGGCGTTGCAGCTCGGTGAGCTCGAGCGCCCCCTGACCGCAGGCTACCCGCAGAACGCCCTCGGGCGCCCGCAGCACCGCACCCGGAAGCGCGCCCTCGGGGTTGGCGCCGGTCACCGCATGCGCCCGCCAGACCTTGAGGGTGAGCCCGTTTTCAACGCCAAGCACAGCGCTGCAACCCGGTACCGGGTCGAACGCCCGGATGCGCCGGGCGAGCGTCTGCGCATCCTGTTGCCAGTCGAGCACTGCGTCGTCGCGGTCGATCTTGCGGGCGTAACAGACGCCGGTTTCGGGTTGCGCGGTGGCGGCGAGCGGTCCTGCAGCCAGCTGCTCGAGCGCCCGGACCGCAAGCCGCGCACCCACCGCCGCCAGCCGGTCGTGAAGACTGCCGCCAGTATCCAGGTCGGTGATGGGCAAGGCCTCGCGCAGCAGCATCGGACCCGTATCGAGGCCCGCCTCCATCTGCATGATGGTGATGCCGGTCTCGTGATCGCCCGCCTCGATCGCACGCTGGATGGGCGCGGCGCCCCGCCAGCGGGGGAGCAGCGACGCGTGAACGTTGATGCAGCCAAGGCGCGGCAGGTCGAGCACCGCCTGGGGCAGGATCAGTCCGTAGGCGACCACCAGCATGAGGTCGGCGGCCGCCGCCCGCAGCGGCTCCCGATCGGCCTCGTCGCGCAGACGCGCGGGTTGGCCCACGGCCAGTCCCAGCTCGAGCGCGCGTCGTTTGACGGGCGGCGCCACCAGCCGCTGGCCGCGTCCTGCGGGTCGATCAGGCTGACAGAGCACGAGGGCCACCTCGTGGCCCGCCTGGACCACCGCCTCAAGCACGGTTGCGGCGAATGCCGGCGTTCCGGCAAAGATGAGCCTCAGCACAGCCTCCGTGATCCAGGCGTGTGCACGCTAGGCTGCGTCGCGCTCTTGCTTGGCGAGTTTGGCGCGAATGCGGCTTTGCTTGAGGCGCGAGAGGTGCTGCACGAAGACCCTGCCATTCAGGTGGTCGATTTCATGCTGCAGACAAACAGCAAGCAGCCCCTCGGCTTCGATCGAGAAGGCTTCGCCTCGCTCGTTGAGCGCGCGAACGGTAATGGTGCCTGGCCGCTCGACATTTTCGAAGATGCCCGGAACCGACAAACACCCTTCCTCGTGCACGGTGACCTCGCCACCGGCGTTCAGGATTTCCGGGTTGATGAAGACCTGCAACGCATCGCGCTTTTCGGACAGGTCGATCACGATGACGCGCAGGTGGACATCGATCTGGGTGGCGGCCAACCCGATTCCGGGGGCCTCGTACATGGTCTGCGCCATGTCGGCCACCAGCTCGCGAATGGCGTCATCGACCCGCTCGACGGGCGCGGCGACCTGCTGCAGGCGGGGGTCGGGATAACGAAGAATGGTCCGGATTGCCATTCGCGAATGCTACCGCCGGCCCCGGCCCATCGCAAGGCGGCACGGCCGGATGGCAGGCGGACGGGGCGGCGGGGTCCACATGTCAGGTTGGGCTGGGCGGTGGGCGCGGTGGGGCGGGGCCTGCGCCGCCGCCGTTTGGCCTAGGCGCGCGCACCGAGCGCCCGCTGCGTGAGACCCGCGAACTCGCGCATGCTGGGTGCAATCCCCACCCGGTCCCGAGAGCTCCACGACATGAATCCCTCCCTGCCCCCAAGTGCTGCGCCATCCTCCGGCCAAGCCCCCCTTTTTGGAAACCCCGCCGCCCCGGGCAGCGCCCCGCCCGCTTGCAGCGCCCTGGCCTCGCCCTGCCCGCCGCTCTGTCTGCGAAGCCACCTTCATCTCGCGCTCACCCCAGGGCTGGGCGCGGGCTCCGCGCGGCGCCTCGGCGAGGCGCTGGGCTGCGCCTGCGCGGTGCTGGCGGCGCCCGATCCCGCGTTGCAAACCCTGATATCAACCCCGGTCGCACTCGCCCTGCGTGCCTGCGACAACGAACGCACCCGGTCCGTCGAGCACGCCATCGCGTGGTCGCAGGCGCCCGGTCAGCATCTTCTGGTGCGAGCCGATCCGCGGTACCCGGCGGCGCTCGCCTCCTTGCCCGATCCGCCCATGGTGCTTTATGTTCGAGGCACACCGACCGCGCTTACCCAGCCCGCCGTATCAGTGGTCGGAAGCCGCAATGCCAGTCGCGACGGCCTCGAGATCGCCCGCGCCGTCGCAGGTGCGTTTGCCCAGGCGGGCCTCGTCGTGGTGAGCGGGCTCGCTGCCGGCATCGACAGCGCGGCCCACCGCGGGGCGCTCGATGCTGGTGGGCTCACCGTCGGCTTTGTCGGCACCGGCGCCGATCTCATCTACCCGCGAACGCACCGCGCGCTGGCCGAGTCTGTCGTCCAGCACGGCGCACTGATCTCGGAGCTGCCCCTGGGGAGCCCGGCGGCCGCGCACCACTTCCCTCGACGCAACCGGCTGATCGCCGCACAAGCCGTCGCGGTGGTGGTGGTGCAGGCGGCGAGACACTCGGGCTCGCTCATCACCGCCCGATTCGCCGCCGAGCTGGGCCGCGAGGTCGCCGCTTTCCCTGGGTCGGTCCACTCTCCCCTGAGCCGTGGCTGCCACCAGCTCATCCGCGAGGGCGCTGCGCTGGTCGAAGACGCTGCCGACATTGCCGAGCTCGTGCGCGGGGCGCTCGAACGGGCGGGCTGGCTCGTGCCGGCAACCCTCCGTCTGGCGGGCAACCCGGCACAGCAGCCCGCCGTCCCGTTGGCGCATCCCTCCACGCGGCAGCTCCTGAAATTGCTGGGCTGGGCGCCGGCAGCACCCGACACGCTGGCGCGGGCGGCCGGGTTATCGGCCTCGGATGTGGCAGCGGCGCTCCTTGATCTCGAACTCGCCGGCCATGTCGAAAGGCTGATCGATGGCCGCTTCCAGCGGCTCGCCAATCCGGTTGCCGTCGGTCAGCCTGAGGGCCGATTTCCTCAGTCCGATCCGGTCTCCTTGCTTGCTTCGCCCGCGGATCGGCCCGTATGATGGCCGCCCCAGCGCATGCCCTGCGCCACAAGAGCCCTTCAAAAGAGCAAAAAGGCAACCCTCGTGCCACGACATATCAAGGTGAACCGGTCCTCATGAGCAAGGCGCTGATCATCGCGGAAAAGCCGTCGGTCGCCGCCGATATCGCGCGGGCGCTTGGCGGTTTCACGCGCCAGGGTGAGTATTTCGAAAGCGACGAGTACGTCCTCTCCTCCGCAATCGGCCACCTGGTGGAAATCGGCGCGCCCGAGCAGTTCGAGGTCAAGCGCGGCAAGTGGTCCTTTGCCAACCTGCCGGTCATCCCGCCCCATTTCGACCTCAAGCCCATCGACAAGACCGAAGACCGCCTGAAGCTGCTCTCGCGACTCATTCGCCGCAAGGATGTCTCCGGGCTCATCAACGCCTGCGACGCCGGGCGCGAGGGCGAGCTCATCTTCCGTCTCATCGTTCAGCACGCCAAGGCGAAGCAGCCCATCCGCAGGCTTTGGCTGCAGTCCATGACGCCCGCATCCATCCGCGACGCTTTTGCGCACCTTCGCGAAGACCCCGACATGTTGCCGCTTGCCGATGCCGCGCGCTGCCGCTCGGAAGCCGACTGGCTGGTCGGCATCAACGGCACCCGCGCCATGACGGCGTTCAATTCGCGGGACGGCGGCTTCTATCTCACCACCGTGGGCCGCGTCCAGACCCCCACGCTCACCATCGTGGTCGAGCGCGAGGAACGCATCCGAAGCTTTGTCTCGCGCGATTACTTCGAGGTCAAGGCCACCTTTGGCGCCCAGGCGGGCGCCTATGAGGGCAAATGGTTCAATCCGGCCTTTCGCAAAGACGATACCGACACCGAAGCCCGCGCCGAGCGCCTCTGGGACCAAGGCGCCGCCCAGGCCATCGTCGCCGCCTGCGAGGGCAAAACCGCTTCGGTTACCGACGAATCCCGCCCTGCCACGCAGTTGTCGCCGGCGCTCTTTGACCTCACCTCGCTCCAGCGCGAGGCCAACTCGAGGTTCGGGTTCTCGGCGCGCACCACGCTTGCCATCGCCCAGGCGCTCTACGAACGCCACAAGGTCCTCACCTACCCCCGCACCGACTCACGAGCCCTTCCCGAGGACTACCTCGAGACCGCCCGCCAGACGGTCGATGTGCTGACCGAGCAAGCCGCATATCGGCCCTTCGCCCGCCAGATCCTCGAGGCGGGCTGGGTGCGACCCAACCGCCGGGTCTTCGATAACAGCAAGGTAAGCGACCACTTCGCCATCATTCCAACGTTGCAGGCTCCGCGCGCGCTCTCGGACGCCGAGCAGCGCATCTACGATCTGGTCGCCCGCCGGTTCATGGCGGTGTTTTTCCCGGCCGCCGAGTCGCTTGTCACCACCCGGATCAGCCGGGTGGGCGAGCACGCCTTCAAGACCGAGGGTCGGGTGCTGGTCAATCCAGGCTGGCAAGCCATTTACGGCCGGGAGGGCGGCGACGACACGCTGCCGCCGGTGGCAGCGGGCGAGCCGGTCGCGGTCGACGACATCGCGCTGCTCGCGCTCAGCACACGACCACCCCCGCGCTATAACGAGGCCACGCTGTTGTCGGCCATGGAAGGGGCGGGCAAGCTGATCGATGACGACGATCTGCGCGCGGCCATGGCCGACAAAGGCCTGGGCACACCCGCCACGCGCGCCTCCATCATCGAGGGGCTGATCGCCGAAAACTACCTCATCCGCGACGGCAAGGAGCTCATCCCCACGACCAAGGCGTTCCAGCTGCTCACCTTGCTTCGCGGGCTGGGCGTGGCCGAACTCACCGCACCCGAGCTCACCGGCGAGTGGGAGCACAAGCTCGCCGAGATGGAACGCGGTCGGCTCGGCCGCGAGGCCTTCATGCGCGAAATCGCCGACATGACACGGCAAATCGTCGAGCGGGCGAAAAACTACCAGGCCGACACCGTGCCCGGAAACTACGCCACGCTCAGCGCCCCCTGCCCGCGGTGCGGCGCGGTGGTTCAGGAAAACTACCGGCGCTATGCGTGCACAGCCTGCGATTTTTCGATCAGCAAGATCCCCGGCGCGCGTCAGCTCGAGGTGGCCGAGGCCGAGGCCCTCATCAACGACGGCACCATCGGCCCGTTGCAAGGGTTTCGCAGCAAGATAGGGCGTCCGTTTGCCGCCATTCTCAAGCTCACGCCCGACCATCGCCTCGAGTTCGATTTTGGCCAGTCCGACCGCGATGACGACGCGCTCGCCGAGGCCGTCGACTTCAGTGACCGCTCGGCGCTGGGGGCCTGCCCGAAGTGCGGCGGCTCGGTCTATGAGCACGGCATGAGCTACATCTGCGAGCGCACGGTGGGTCCGGCTCGCAGCTGCGACTTTCGCTCCGGAAAGATCATTCTCCAGCAGGAAGTTGGTGAGACCCAGATGCGCAAGCTCCTTGCCGAGGGGCGCACCGATCTGCTCGATGGCTTCATCTCGTCGCGCACCCGCCGAAAATTCAAGGCCTTCCTGGTCCGGGAACCGGGTGGGCGCATCGGCTTCGAATTCGCCCCGCGTCCGGCCAAACCCGGTAGCGACGCCGCGGGCAAGGCGGCTCCCGCTCGCGCGGGGCGCGGGCGCGCTGGAAGCCGCGCCGCGGATGACGCAGTGATCGCCGACGACAGCGCCGACGACAGCACCACGACACCCGCAAAGGCCCGTGCGGCAGCCAAAACCGGCGCCAAAGCGGCACCCAAAGCCCCTGCCAAGCGAGCTTCCGGCGCGGCATCAAAAACCGCGCCCGCCCCTCGCAGCCCCAGCACGCGCGCGGGCAAGGCGAAGCCGGCGGCCGCCCGCGCAGCCAGCGCCAAACCCCGCACGCGCGCGACCGACTAGCGGCGGGCGAGCGCGGGCCGGGCATCGTTCTGCGCCTCGCATGCCCCGCTGTGACGGCGGTTTTTTCACCAGCCGCCGCGCCTCGCGTTATGCTGGCCAGCGTGCCGCCTCTGCGCCCTGAAGACATCCGCACCGACTGGGTGTTTGCCTACGGGTCCCTCATCTGGAACCCGGGGTTCGACTATTGCCGTGCGGAGCTCGCGCGGCTCCATGGCTATCACCGGGCTTTTTGCATTGGCTCGACCCGCTACCGCGGCACACCCGATCGTCCAGGCGTGGTACTGGGACTGGACCGTGGCGGCGCATGCATCGGGCTCGCTTACCAGTTCTCCAGAGACTCGCGCGCAGCATCGGTCGAGGCGCTGTTCAACCGAGAAATCCCCAACTGGGCAGAGCGCGTTTACCGACCGTCCATCGTTCAGGTTCGCCTGGCCGATGGCCAGACGGTTGCCGCTCTCGCCTTCATTGCCGAGCGGCAAAGCCGCTGGTATCGGCGCCTGCCAGACGCGGAGATCCTGAAGACCTTGCGTGAAGCGCAGGGTCAGCGCGGCCCCAACCGTGATTACGCGATCAATACCTGGCAGGCGCTCTGCGACCGGGGGGTGCGCGATCCCAAGCTTGAACGGCTTGCGAGGCTCGCGGGCGAGACTGAACCGCTCCCCGGCGATTCAGCGCCGATCGCGCACACTGGCTGAAGAGCGCCGGCTCGGGCCATTCAAACCATCACCTCACCGCTGATGCAGTCGGTGCAGTGGCCACCCACCCAGACGGTTCCCGCGTCTTCCTGCTCGATGTGCACACGGCCGTCGCGGCCAAGTGCCGTTCCCTGCCGGGCCACATAGCGCGCGGGTGCTCTGGCCTCGCCAATCAGCCATTGTGCAAGCGCCGCGTTCAGGCTTCCTGTCACCGGGTCTTCCCGCAGCGCGCCACCCGCGGTGAAGAAGGCCCGCACCTCGAAGTCGTAGTCGATCCCGGCTCCTGCGGGGGCGACCACCCCCACCTTGCCACGCGCCCCGATCACCCCAAGGTCAAGCCCGGCGAGGCATGCCGGATCGGGGGTGAGCGCGAGCACCTGATCGGCCGAGCGCAACATCACTGCGCGCCACCTCGGCCCGTTATCGCACCAGGCGTGCGCGACGATGTCGTCAACCGAGAGCTGAAGTCCCCGCGCAATTCGATCCACCTCCTCGGACTCCAGCGGGCCGCTCCGCACCCGCGGCGGGGCGGCAAACCAGAGCCGGCCGGCTGCGCGACGAATCGGGATCAGACCGGCCTCGCACTGCTGCACGATCACCTCGCCGCGAGGCTGACCACCCGCGGCGAGCCACGCGTGGCAAGTGCCCAGCGTCGGATGCCCCGCAAAGGCGAGTTCGCGACCGGGGCTGAAGATCCGGACCCGGTAGTCCGCGTCGGGGGATTCGGGCGGCAACAGGAATGTCGTCTCGGAGAGGTTGGTCCAGTCGGCAAAAGCCTGCATCCGGGCGCTGCTCAGGCCCTCGCCATCGAGCACCACCGCCAGGGGATTGCCGGCATAGGGGCGATCGGTGAACACATCGACCTGGCGAAACGCGCGACGTCGCAACCCGTCCTCGCGGGATGGGCTCATGGTTGGGCGGCCGCAGCGCGCAACCGCGATCCGGCAGGAACCCCAGCCATCAGAAACTCCATCTGATCAGCCAGGATGCGGCGATTTCGGAGGATGAAGGCCTCGTGCTGGCTCGGCACATAAGGCACGTAGAGCAGCGGCATCCGGGCCTGCTCGGGCGTGCGGTCGCCCTTTCGGAGATTGCAGGGCTTGCATGCGCTCACCAGGTTGGTCCAGGTGTCGCGACCGCCCTTGCTTTGAGGCAACACATGCTCGGCAGTGAGGTCCGCCACCCTGAACCGCCCCCCGCAATACGCGCAGACATGGCGGTCGCGGGCAAACAGCATTTCACGTACAACGACCGGCGCCCGGTCGCGAGAGGCACGCACCACCGTCTCGCCACGGAGCGCCACAATCGACCGCAGCGTGAGCTCCGAGCGATGGCCGCTTGCACGACTGATTCCGCCTCGCAGAACAAACGCATGGTCGCCGAGATCCCACGCCACCGCCCCGCGCACGTAGCAGGTTGCCGCCTCCTCCAGGCCGATCCAGCGCCTGGGATAGCCCCCTGGATCGAGCGCGAGAATGGCGGGCGGATCGGTGTACTGCATCGGACCGGAACGCATCTGCATCGGACCCCCAACGATTGACCACGGATCCCGTCGACCTCGCGGCGCGGGCTCTGCCGAAACACTCTACACTCGCGCCATGAATCTTCCCATCTCGATTGATGATGTTGAGGCCGCAGCGGCCCGTCTGGCAGGGGTGGCGGTGCGCACGCCCGTGCTCACCAGCGATGCGGCCGACGCCATGGCCGGTGCCCGCGTGTTCTTCAAGTGCGAGAACCTGCAGCGGATTGGCGCCTTCAAGTTTCGTGGCGCCTTCAATGCGCTCAGTCGATTCGATGAATCAGCCCGCCGCCACGGCGTCATCACCTACTCCTCGGGCAACCATGCACAGGCCATCGCGCTGGCCGCCCGGCTTCTTCACATGCCCGCCCTGATCGTGATGCCGGCCGACGCACCCGCCATCAAGGTGGCGGCCACCCGATCGCACGGCGCGGAGATCGTGTTTTACGACCGCTACACCGAAGATCGCGAGGCGCTCGGCAGCCGGCTTGCCGCCGAGCGTCAGATGACGCTGATCCCGCCCTACGACCATGCCGACGTCATGGCTGGCCAGGGCACGGCTGCACTCGAACTGATCGAAGAGGTCGGACCCCTCGATGCGCTGTTTGTATGCGTGGGCGGAGGTGGTCTCATTTCCGGCTGCGCGGTGGCCGCCGCCGCGCGGTCCCCCGGATGTCGGGTCATCGGCGTCGAGCCGCAGGCCGGTGACGATGTGCGCCAGTCGCTTGCCCGAGGTGAACGGGTCAGAATCGCCGTGCCGCAGACGCTTGCCGATGGCGCACAGACACAGTCACCGGGGGAACTCACCTTTGCGGTCATGCGCGCGCTGGTGGCCGAGGTGGCCACGGTCGACGATATGGCGCTGGTGAGCACCATGCGCTGGATGGCGGAGCAGCTGAAACTCGTCGTCGAGCCTACCGGCTGCCTGGCAGCGGCCGCCGCGCTCACGCCGCGGCCCGAACTCGCCGGCCGGCGCATCGGGGTTGTGCTGAGCGGCGGCAACGTCGATCTGGCCCGGTTTGCCGCGCTGGTGGGCACGCAGGGCTGACGCGAATCTCAGCCGAAGGGGCGCACCCCGATCAGGCTCGCGTGCAGGTGAAAGGCAAACGCCCCGTAGAGCGCCAAGCCGATCACGATCACCGCAAGATCGGCCAGCCTCGATGGGGCGACCACAGCCCGGTCCTGCCCCTGGCCATCAGGCCCGGTATGGACGATCTGCTCGCGCGCACGCGCGTCCCGGCGCCGCGCGGCTCGGAAAGAAAGCACCGCCCACACCAGCAGGCTGCCAAACAGCACAAGATCGGCGAGCGTGTGATTGGCGATCAGGTGCCCAAGGGCCCAGATCTTGATGCCCAGGACCATTGGATGCCCCAGTCGGGCCCGCAGGGTGTTTCGCGGAACATAGGCTGCGACCACGAGCACAAACCCAACCAGCGAGAAAAGGGCTGCGATATGCCGCCCGCCACTCCATGGGGACCAGAGCGCCACCGGGTCAGCGCGCGCCATCCCGTAACCCTTCACCATGAGCACCAGACCCGCGAGCGACACCAGTGAGACCAGTCCTTTGTAGGCGAGTGGCCCCAGACGGGACACCAGTGCGTCGCGGGTGGTCTCGGACACCAGGCGCACGGCGTGCGCGCCAATGAAAAGCGCCAGGCCGGCAATAAGGGTCAGCATCGTGTTGGGCCTCCGGAGTCAGGGCACCCGTCGATCAGGCGCGACCCCCGAGCATACCCCGGTGAATAGCCTGGCAGCCCCGCTACCGCCCACCGATGTCGCGCCGATCACAACGCCGGACCGCCTTGCATGAGCAGGCCGTCCGGGGGCCTCGCGCGGCGATCAGGCGAGCTGTGGCGCCGGGTCGGCGGACGCACCGCGCAGACGCGAGCTGTCGATCAGTTGCTGGAGCGAGACCGTATCGAGATAGTCCATCGCCTGCGTGCGCAGCTGCTCCCAGACCTGTCCGCCTGGCGCGGCAAGCGCGGCCTCGCGCTCGGCGGCACTCTGCGAGTCAAGCTGGTCCACGCAGTAGACGATGTCACCCACGCTGATGTCGCGCGCGGCGCGCGCTAGCACATAGCCGCCGCCTGGCCCGCGGAAGCCTTCCACCAGCTCGTGACGGCGCAGCAGCGCAAACAGATGCTCGAGATGGGAGAGCGAAACATCGAGCCGCGAGGCTATGTCGGCCAGCCTCGCCGGATGGGTTGCCCGGTGCGCACCAAGCTCGACCAGCGCAGCGGTGGCGATCCGGGCCTTCGTCGAAACCTTCATGGGAACCTCTTCGCGGAAGAAAGATGACAGAACGGAGCGTACCGACGCGCTTAATTTCGGTATATTCGTTTGTTCCGCGTCTATTTATCGGTTTATCCGAATGATCAACTACAAGCACCTGCAATATTTCTGGCGGGTTGCACGCGCCGGCGGCCTGGCACGCGCGAGTGACGAAGCCCATGTCACGCCACAGACCATCAGCGAGCAGCTGCATGAACTCGAAGCGTCGCTGGGTGCGCAACTGTTCGAACGACGCGGCCGCCGCCTCCAGCTCACCGAGTCCGGGCAGGTTGCTTTCGACTATGCCGAACGGATTTTTTCGCTGGGCGCCGAAGCCGAGGCGGTGCTGCGCGGCAGCGCCGGGTCACAGTCGGTCCATTTCCGGGTTGGGGTCGCCGATGTGGTGCCCAAGGCGGTTGCGCACCGGCTGATCGAACCCGCCATGAAGATCGGCAAACCCGTGCACCTCACCGCGCGCGAGTGGAAGCTCGACGGATTGCTCGCAGAACTCTCGGTTCACCGGCTCGATATGGTGATTGCCGACACCCCCACGCCGCCTGGCACCGGTGTACGCGCATTCAACCACCGACTGGGCGAGACAGGACTCTGCTTTCTTGCCGCACCCGCGCTTGCCGAGCGGCTGACCGGCGATTTTCCGGGCTGCCTGCACCGGATGCCCATGTTGATGCCCGGGCAGGACACCGCGCTTTACGGGCGGCTGGTTCGATGGTTTGAGCGCCACCACCTGGCCCCGGAACTGGTGGCCGAATTTGACGACGCGGCGCTCATGAAGGCCTTTGGTCGTGCGGGCCTCGGGGTGTTTTCATCGCCGGCTGCGCTCGCCGACGAGATTGCCGAGCAGTATTCGGTTCTCCCGATCGGATCAACCGATGAGGTGAGACAGGAGTTCTTTGCGATCTCGGTTCAGCGGCGCACCACCCACCCCTGTGTGCGTGCCATCTTCGACCATGCGGGCAGCTCGCTGCCCGCGATTGCCGTCGAGACGCCTAGCGCGGTGAAGAGCCGGAAAGTTCGGCGAGCGTTGCGTCAATGAGCGCGCGGGCGATGCTGAGCCGTGGCGGTATGCCGGGCAGCGCCTCGGGATCGAACCACTGTGCATCGGCAAGCTCGTTGGGGTCAATCCGGATCTCGCCTCCTGCCCATTCGGCCCGAAAGGCGATCATGAGTGAATGCGGAAACGGCCAGCTCTGGCTGCCGAAATAGCGGAGGTCGCGGATTTCGATCCCCGCCTCCTCCCGCACCTCGCGCACCACCGCCTGCTCGATGGTCTCGCCGGCCTCGACGAACCCGGCCAGTGCGCTGTAACGACCGGGCGGGAAGTGCACACCCCGACCCATCAGCATCTGCCGGCCGCGTGTGACCATCACCATCATCGCCGGTGCGATCCGCGGATAGGTGGACAGACTGCACGAGGGACAGCGCCTCGCCCGCTCACCGGGCATGTGTTCGGTCCGCGTGCCACAGGCACCGCAAAATCGGTGCGTGCGATCCCACTCGAGGAGCTGGATTGCGCGCATGGCAATTGCCAGATCGGTGTCGTTCAACTCGCCAAACCACTGGCGAAGACCTGCTGCACGCAACCCTTGGGGCAGCGTCACTGCGCCGGCTGCCTGCGCTTCAAGCGATACCGCAACATGATCCCGGCCCCGGTGTCGCCCGATTGAATGCACGCGGCCCGCTTCAATACCCAGCATCCGATAGTCCCGCCAGGGCATCGCACGCGGCTCGCGTTCGGCAAGCACCAGCGCATCGCCGGTAAACACATAGGCAAGCGCGTCATCATGAAGCGTGAGCTCGAGCGAGGGCTCGAAGTCGTCGGGCGATCGGATCATCCGAGAATCTCTCCGTGCTCGCGGGTGGCGAGAAAGCGCACCGACGGCCACGCCTCCATGGTCACCTGCAGGTTGTACCGGTTGGGCGCCAGATAAACCGGATTGGCATCGACATCGAGCGCAAGCCGCACAGCCTGCTCACGCTCGAATTTTTTTCGTGCCGCATCATCGGGAAACACCAGCCAGCGGGCCAGCTGAATCTCGCTGGGGTCGTAGACCGCATCGACCTGATATTCGGTTTGCAGCCGATGCGCGACGATTTCAAACTGCAGCGGACCCACCGCGCCCAGAAGCGTGTGACCGAGCGCGTTCTCAAAGACCTGGATCGCACCCTCCTCGCCCAGTTCCTTCAGGCCCTTGCCGAGCTGCTTCGATTTGAAGGGGTCGCGGGCGCGCGCGATCCGGAACAGTTCGGGCGCGAAATACGGGATGCCCAGGAAGGCGAGCTTCTCGCCCTCGGTGAGGGTATCGCCGATCTGAAGCTGACCGTGGTTGTGCAGTCCGATGATGTCGCCCGCCACCGCTTCTTCGCTGGCCACCCGCTCGTTTGCCATGAAAGAGAGCGCATGAGCGATCTTGAGTTCACGGCCGGTTCGCTGGTGCACCACCCGGGCACCCGGTCGATAGCGGCCCGAGCAAATCCGCACAAAGGCAATTCGGTCGCGGTGGCGGGGGTCCATGTTGGCCTGGATCTTGAACACGAAGCCTGTAAGCGCTGGCTCGTCGGGGGCTACGCTTCGCGTGGTGGTGGTTCGCGAGAGCGGCGCCGGGGCCCAGTCGATCAATGCCTGCAGAATCTCCCGGACACCGAAATTGTTGATGGCCGATCCGAACAGCACCGGCGTCTGGCTGGCGGCAAGAAACCGGTCAACCTCAAAGGGCGAACTTGCCGCCCGCACGAGCTCGACGTCATCGCGAAGCGCCTTGATCTCGTCGGGGAACAGTGACTCGAGCCGGGGATTGTCGAGGCCTGCAATGACTTCCTCATCCGCACTGATCCGGTCTTCACCGGCCGCAAACCGGATCAGCTGGTCGCGACGAAGATCAAACACCCCCCGGAAGCGCTTGCCCATGCCAAGCGGCCAGGCCAGCGGTGCGCAATCGATTTTCAGCACCGACTCGACTTCCTCGATGAGCGACAGCGGTTCGCGCACCTCGCGATCGAGCTTGTTGATGAACGTGATGATGGGGGTGTTGCGGAGCCGGCAAATCTCGAGGAGCTTGATGGTCCGCTCTTCAACCCCCTTCGCAGCATCGATCACCATGACGGCGGCATCGACCGCGGTGAGCACCCGGTAGGTGTCTTCGGAGAAGTCTTCGTGACCCGGGGTGTCGAGCAGATTGATGGTGTGGTGTGCGTACTCGAACTGCATCACCGAACTGCTCACCGAAATGCCACGCTGCTTTTCCACTTCCATCCAGTCGGAGGTGGCATGGCGGGCACTCTTTCGCGCTTTGACCGTGCCGGCCTGTTGAATGGCGCCGCCAAAAAGCAGGAGCTTCTCGGTGAGCGTGGTCTTGCCCGCATCGGGGTGAGAGATGATGGCGAAGGTGCGGCGCCTGTGCACTTCGTCGGCGATCGAGAGACTGCTCATCGGACGCGCCGCTCAGGCATCGATGTTTCGTGCGCCCAGCGCATTCTTTTCGATGAACGCACGCCTGGGCTCGACATCGTCACCCATCAGCGTGCTGAAGATCTGATCGGCTGCGATGGCGTCTTCGATCTGCACCTTGAGGAGCCGCCGCACCTTCGAGTCCATGGTGGTTTCCCAGAGCTGCTCGGCGTTCATCTCACCCAGTCCCTTGTAGCGCTGGCGGGTCACAGACCGGTCGGCCTCGGCGAGCAGCCAGCGCATGGCGCCGCCAAACGAATCCACCAGTTGCATACGTTGCCGATCGCCCTCGCCGCGTCGAATCTGCGAGCCCGGACTGACCAGCCCCGCGAGCGTGCTCGAGCACTCGACCAGCGTCTGGTAATCGATACTTTGAATGAAGTCGGCGTCCAGATGAGACACCTTGACATTGCCATGCACGCGGCGCTCGAGCACCAGCGCCCGGCGCTCGGTGCGCGGATCAAAACGGGAACTCACCACGGGCAGTTCGGCGGTGGACGCACCGCGTGTGCGCTCAAGCCAGGCGGTGATCGTGGCAGCCGATTGTTCAGCGCTTTCATCTGAGCTCAGATCAATCGCGCAACCGTCGAGCACAGCGCGCAGCGCATACGAATCAACCACCCGCGAGACCCGGTTGATGACCGCTTCGGCGACCAGGTAGCGGCGGGCGAGTTCACCGAGCGCGTCCGAGGCGATTGGTTCGCCATTGACGGGCGTGAGCACCGCGCTTTCCAGCGCCACCTTGAGCAGTATCTGCTCGAGCTCATGGTCGTCTTTTACATAGCGCTCCTCGCGACCGTGCTTGATGCGATAAAGCGGCGGCTGCGCGATATAAACATGGCCACGCTCAACCAGCTCGGGCATCTGCCGGTAAAGAAGCGTGAGGAGCAGTGTTCGGATGTGCGCGCCGTCCACATCGGCATCGGTCATGACGATGATGCGGTGATAGCGAAGCTTGGCAACATCAAAGTCGGGGCCGATGGAGGTGCCCAGCGCAGTGATCAGTGTGACGATCTGTTCTGATGACACCAGCTTGTCAAAGCGCGCCTTCTCGACATTGAGCACCTTGCCGCGAAGCGGAAGAATCGCCTGATATTTACGGTCGCGACCCTGCTTGGCAGAACCGCCCGCGGAGTCGCCCTCCACGATGAAGAGTTCGCTCTTGGCGGGATCTTTTTCCTGGCAGTCTGCGAGCTTTCCGGGGAGCCCCACGCCGTCGAGCACGCCTTTGCGGCGAGTCATCTCGCGGGCTTTCCGCGCCGCCTCGCGGGCCCGGGCGGCCTCCACGATCTTGCCGCAGATGATCTTCGCATCTTGCGGACGCTCCTGAAGAAACTCTTCCAGCGCTTTGGCGACCGCCTCTTCCACCGGTGCACGGACTTCGGACGACACCAGCTTGTCCTTGGTTTGCGAGCTGAATTTTGGCTCGGGTACCTTCACCGAGAGCACGCAGGTGAGCCCCTCACGCATGTCGTCGCCGGCGGTCTCGACCTTGGCCTTCTTTGCAAGCTCGCTTTCTTCGATGTATTTGTTGATGACCCGCGTCATTGCGGCACGAAGACCCGTGAGGTGCGTGCCGCCATCGCGTTGCGGAATGTTGTTGGTAAAGCAGAGCACCTGTTCGTTGTAGCCATCGTTCCACTGGATGGCAACTTCGACACCGATCGAGGCGCCCGCGTCGGTATCGCGCGAGGCCACCACGTGAAACACATTGGGATGAATGACGGTTTTGGTTCGATTGATGTACTCGACAAAACCGCGCACCCCGCCTGCGAACGCGAAGTCTTCTTCCTTGCCCTGACGCTGGTCGACCAGCTTGATTTTCACGCCATTGTTGAGAAAGGACAGCTCGCGAAGCCGCTTGGCGAGAATCTCGTAGTGATATTCAACGTGTCCGAAGATGGTGTCGTCGGCCAGGAAGTGGACCTCGGTGCCGCGCAGATGCGTTTCACCCTGAACCTTGAGCGGCGAAACGGTGGTGCCCTGTTCGGTTTCAAGAAGCCGGTTCTGGGCGATGCCACGATGGAACTCCATGAAGTACACCTTGCCATCCCGGCGAATGGTGAGGCGCAGCCATTTCGAGAGCCCATTCACGCAAGACACACCGACACCGTGCAAGCCCCCCGAGACCTTGTAGCTGTTCTGGTCGAACTTGCCGCCGGCGTGGAGCTCGGTCATTACAATTTCGGCTGCACTTCGCTTGGGCTCATGCTTGTCATCCCACTTGATGCCGGTCGGAATGCCGCGACCGTTGTCAATGACGGAAATCGAGTTGTCGGTGTGGATGGTGACAACGATCTCATCACAGTGGCCAGCGAGTGCTTCGTCGATGGAGTTGTCAACGACCTCAAAGACCAGATGGTGCAGACCGGTGCCGTCTGAGGTGTCGCCGATATACATGCCCGGGCGTTTTCGAACCGCCTCCAGCCCTTCGAGAATCTGGATGGATGACGAGTCGTACAGGTTGTCTGACATATCGGTTCTCAGATGCGCATGGGCATGACGACGTACTTGAACTGGCTGTCACCGGGAACAGTGATCAGTGCGCTGGTATTGGAATCGCCGAACTCGGCCTGGATCTGTTCGGTTTTGAGATTGGCGAGCACATCCTGCAGGTAGCCGACGTTGAAGCCGATTTCCAGCCGCTCACCCTGGTAGTCGGTTTCAACCTCTTCCTGCGCTTCTTCCTGCTCTGCGTTGTTGGCCTGGATCTTCAGCGCACCCGGCTCAAGCGTGAGCCGCACGCCGCGGAATTTGTCGCTGGTGAGAATCGAGGCGCGGGAGAGCGACGCGGCCAGCGATTCGCGAGGAATGAGAAACCGTTTGGAATGTGCAGAAGGGATGACCCGCTGGTAATCGGGAAACTTGCCTTCGACAAGCTTGGTGACAAACTCAACCTCGCCAAACCGGAGCCGCAGCTGGTTTTCAGCAAGGTCGACATCCACCGGGTCGTCGGTATCGGAAAGCAGCCGCTGCAGTTCTAGAACGGATTTCCTCGGGATGATGACTTCCCGGTTGGCAAGACCGGGGGCTTCAATGGCCGCCTCGCAATAGGCGAGCCGATGGCCGTCGGTGGCCACCACCCGCAATCGGTCACGTGAGGTGACGAGCAAGAGCCCGTTCAGGTAGTAGCGGACATCCTGGATCGCCATTGAAAAGTGAACCATCTGAAACAGATGGCGCAGTTGTTTCTGAGGCAGGCGGAACCCCGCCGGCCAGTCGTGATCGGTCTTGACGGTGGGAAAGTCTTCCACCGGCATGGTCTGAAGCGTGAAGCGGCTTCGACCGGCGGACAGTGTGGCCCGCTTGTCATCGACACGGATCGTGACGTCGATGTTGTCGGGCAGTGCCCTCAGGATGTCGATCAGCTTGCGTGCGGAGACGGTGGTTGCGACCGTCTCGGCAGAGCGGCTCAGTTCAGCGGTGGTGCTGATCTGGATCTCCACGTCGGAGGCAAGGAAGGTAACCCGCTCGGCGTCCTTGCGCATCATCACATTGGCAAGGATGGGCAGGGTGTGTCGCTTCTCGACGATCCCCGCCACCATCATGAGAGGCTTCAGAATCGCGTCGCGGCTCGCCTGGATGAATGACATGGTTCAGGCTCCTGTTGGTTTTGATATCAATGCTGTTGTTGATGGATGACTGGCGAACAACTCTGTGGAAAACCCCGGGTTTGCTGTTTTGCCTCAAGGGCTTGAGGCATGAATCGGGTTGCGCTCAAGCTGTACCTGGTGCTGGGGATCCGGTGGGACAACTTTTCAATCACCGGTAAAACCCGGGGTTGGTCACATTTGGTTCCATGGGTTGCGGGCGGGGTTTTCGCAGGTTATGGGGCGGGTTATCGGCCGCTT
>JBMSQB010000043.1:0-37481 GCA_049423065.1 Burkholderiaceae bacterium | reverse complement strand
GGCGCGAACCGCGCCTTCCAGAGCCCCCAGGGGCGATCGATTACTGCCCGGTTGGTGGCTTCCGACAGCGCGGCTTCGTCGTCCTCAAGATAGGTGACCTCTCCGCCAAGCGCCATGGTTCGGCTCTGAAGCTCCGCATTGTTCTGGGTGTAGACCGCGCGAAACACCGCAACCGGAATGGTCTGGCCGACACTGCAGAAGCCGTGACCCCGCATCAGGACCACGGTATCGTCGGCCAGCACGTCGGCAAGCGCCGCCCCCTGCTCGACGTTGCGGATCAGCATGTCGGTGGCGCCAAAGCGCTCGCGGATTTCAAAGACCGACACCCCGTTCCGCAGGAAGCTGCCCATATGGCAAATCGGACGCAGCCGCGCCGACGAGCTTGAGAATGGTACGACCGATGGAGCGTGGCTGTGCACCACGGCGTTGACATCGGGGCGCTTGCGGAGAATCTCGCCATGGATGAAGCGCTCGAGGTAGGGCTTGCGCGGGTCGCCCGCCACGGGCGAGCCATCGAGCTCAAACTCCATGATGTCGTCTCGCGTGACCAGTTCGGGTGCAAGCGAGCGCGACAGCAGGAAGCGGTCGGACCGATCGGGGTGACGAACGCTGATGTGGCCAAAGCCATCAACAATGCCCAGGCCCGCCAGGATCCGATTGGCGGCGACCAGGTCGTCAAGCAGGGCAGTAAGGCTGGTGCTCATGAGCGAAGATCTCAGCGACTGGCTTCGTTGTACCAGGTGGGGTCGTAGTAGGCGGCAAGCCCCTGCATTTTCTTGGCGGGTTTACCGAATTTTTCCCGCAGTTCGATCACGGTGCGGGTACCGGCTTCGCTGATCTTCGCATCGCGCGTGAAGCCGGTTTTGGGATTCAGCAGCACGTCATACGAGGTGGCCGCGCTTTGCGGGGTGGCACCCTTGACCTTGCCGACGAAAAGATCGATGGCGGGCTGCTTGTTGGCAGGGTCATACAGCCAGTTGAGTGCTTCACGGTAGCCGCGAATGAAGCCGACCAGATCGCGGGCATTTTGCCTGGCCCAGGTCTTCCGAACGCCGGCGACCAGCCCCTGATAGTCGCCAAGCGCTGTGTCGGCATCGGCCAGCACGTTGAAGCCTTGCGTCTTTGCCATGACCTCGAACGGCGAAATCAGCATGGTGGCGGCATGCTCTTTCTTGAGCAGCGACTGATATCGCTGCAGCACCCCGCCGGCTGCGACCGTGGTGTAGTCGCGGTCGAGCACCATACCGTTGCGCGCCAGGATTTCAAGCAAAACGAAGGCATAGCCGGTGGTGAGCGCATCGACCGACAACTGCTTGCCTTTCAACTCGGCGAGGCTGCGGACCTCGGGCACGCTGGTGAGGCGCAGAAACCCGTTGTCGGCGCCCATCACTGCGATCAGTTCGCTGGCATCGGCATCGATCCCGCCCTGGCCTTCGCGGTAGGCGATCAGGTTGTCGATCGCAGTCATCGCGATGTCGAACTTTCCTTCGATCATGCCGGTGAGCTGAAAGCGCGAGTTGGGTGTATCGATGGTGTTGACCTTCACGCCATGCCGGGCAAAGAAGCCCTTTTCCTGCGCAACCCAGATGGGCCAGTTGAAGCCGCCCGGGAACACGATCACGCTGAGTTCGCGCGGGCTGCCCTGTGCGGCCGCGGGCGACGCGACCAGAAGGGAGGCTGCGGTCATGGCTGCGCAGCCGAGGGCGGTCAGGCTGCTGAACATTCTGCGAGAGAGCGTCACGGTGGTCTCCTTGAACAAGATGGGTCGGATCCGAAGCCGGCGGAGCATGAAAAGCGGGCCAACGGGAACCTCTGGCTCCTATTCTGCACGAAGAGTCATGCTTGAAGGGGTGCCGGGGTCCAATCTGTCCAAGACCTGAGGAGAGCTGGGGGTTTGAGCCCTGCCGGTCTGATGCCGCGTGATGATCCCCGGAAAGCTCGTGCTGAATCAGGGTTTGAAGGTAGACTCCAGCGCGATTCCGGTTGCGCTTATTCCTTGCTTTTCGATGAATTTCGGTCCCGCCACTCAACGTCTATCGAACGACTCAGCCCTTGACACCGGTCAGGGCGGGATCGCGCTCGGTCTTTTTCTGATGCCCGCCAGCTTGCCGGGGCGGGCGCTTGCCGACGCCCTCGACTGGAATCATGACGTGCTGTGCGAGGCCGATCGCCTGGGATATTCGGAAGCCTGGATCGGCCAGCACTTCACCACGCCCTGGGAGCCCATCGCCTCGCCGCAGCAGGTGATTGCGCGGGCGCTGGGGCACACTTCGCAGATCCGCCTCGGGCCAGGCGTGGAAGTGCTCTACAACGCGCATCCGGTCAGGCTTGCGCTCGAGCTCGCGCAACTCGATCACCTGGCACGCGGCCGCCTCATGTTCGGATTCGGATCAGGCGGAACAGGGACCGATTTCCAGCTCTACGGCGTCGATCCGCGCGCCGATCAGCACAGCGCCATGGCGCGCGAGGCACTCGCCATCATTCTTGATTGCTGGAAGCCCGGTGGGCCGGATCGGTTTGACGGCCAGTTCTGGCAGGTGCATCGGCCGGCCTATGACGACCGCTATGTCTGGCATATCGAACCTTATGGCGATCCCCGGCCACGCATTGCCCTGGCCGGCTTCATGCCGCGCTCGGCCTCGATGCGGCTGGCCGGTGAGCACGGCTACATCCCGCTGTCATTTCATGTGGCGCCCGAGCACATGTCGCTCCACTGGCAGGGCATCTGCGAGGGGGCCGCACAGTCGGGCCGTTCGCCGTCGCGGGCGCGCTGGCGGCACATCCGCGACATCTACGTGGCCGAATCCGCCGCCGAGGCGCGACGCGCCGCGCGCGATGGCTGCATGGGGCAGTTCTGGGACCGACACTTCATGAAAACCATAGCGCGATCGGGGTCCCTGAATCTCTTCAAGCGGCCCGCAGCGCCGGCGGAGTCGGCTGGCGACGCGGCGTCGATGATAGAACACCGCTCCTGGTATGTCGGAACCCCAGACCAGGTGGTCGACCTGATTCTCGAGCATCACGACATCACGGGCGGCTTCGGTACGCTTCTGCAACTGGGTTACGACTATGCCGACCCTGGTTGGCGAGAGGGGTGGATGCGCTCGATGGCGCTGCTCGCAACCGAAGTCATGCCGGCAGTCAACCGTCGGCTCGCAGCGGCGCGTCCGGCGAAGGCTGAGGTTCACTGATGCGGCGCGCTGCGTTTCCTTGCGGGTGGCGAGCATGCTGCTGATCCAGCAACTGATCAACGGCCTGATGCTGGGTGGCATTCTGGCGTTCGTGGCGGTGGCCTTCACGCTCACCATCGGCATGCTCAATTTTCTCAACTTCACCATCCCAGCGCTTTTCATGGTTGCGGCGATGCTGGGATGGGCGCTGCTCACTCCTGGTGCCCATCCGCTCGCCCTGGGGCTCCATTGGCTGCCTGCGCTCGCCCTCGGCGTCGTGGCGGCGGTGCTCGCGTCGCTCCTCATCGAGCGCTTCACCTATCGCTACATGAAAACCCGCTATGGCGATGCCACCGAGCATGCCTTGCCTCTGGTCAGTTCGCTGGGTTTTCTGATCGTGTTCGAGCACCTTGCAATGACCCTCTGGGGGGGCGACCCGCAGCGGTTCGAGCTGCCTTTCCGCAATACCGATCTCACGATCGCCGGGTTTGTCATCGGGCTGCCGCAGCTCTTTGCGCTGGTCCTTGCCATTGCCCTGGTCGCGGCGCTGCAGACGCTCCTCTCGCGGACCCGAATCGGGCGGGCGCTTCGCGCGATCGCCGAAAATCCGGATGCTGCAACGCTGATGGGCGTCGAGGTCCAGCGCCTTGTGCCGCTGGTCTTTGTGATCACTGGCGTGCTGTCGGCGCTCGCCGGCATCCTCTATGCGGTGAGCTACGGAACGGTCACGCCGTTCATGGGCGATGCCATTGCGACCGATGCCATCGCGGGGATGGTGCTGGGCGGGCTGGGTAATGTGTGGGGAGCGATCGCGGGCGGTCTTCTGGTGGGTCTGGTGAAGGTGCTCGCCATCAGCTTTTTCGGCGCCGAGATCGAGAAAATTCCCGTCTGGGGGCTGTTGCTGGTCATCCTGGTGTTCAGGCCGTCGGGTCTGTTCGGCGCGTCGCGAATCGGCAAAGGCAAATTCTGATGAGCGGCTATCTCGAGGGGCTGATCGCCGTCCTCTCCATCAACATCATCATCGCGTATTCGGTCTATCTGCCCGCGGCGGCGGGGCTGCTCAATCTCGGTTCAGCGGGGTTTGTGCTGCTGGGTGCCTATGCAGCGGGTGCGCTCACCTCGCTGCACGGACTGCCACTCTGGGTGGCTGTGCCCGCAGGCGGTTTGCTCGCCGCGCTGATTGCGTTCGCAGTGTCGTTTCCCATTCTTCGCACCCGTGGGGTCTACATGGTGCTTGCCACGTTCGCGTTTGCCGAGGTCGTGGGGGGCGTGCTGCTCAACTGGCCGGGTCTGGGAGGTGCGGCGGGGCTGTCGGTCATCGCCTGGCCGGGGCTGGCGGCGGTGGTGGGCGTCACAGTTGCTGTGGTCGCATGCGCGGCATGGCTCATGTCCACGCGCTTCGGGCTGTCGGTCCGCGCCATTCATGACGACGAGAGCGTCGCCCGCCTGTTCGGCGTCGATCTGCGTGCCACGCAGGTGGCGGCGTTTACGCTGGGCGGCTTTGTCGGCGGGGTGGGCGGTGCACTGCTGGTCCACCAGTTCAATTTCATCGATGTGCAGGGAACAGGCGTGCTGTTCAGCATTTATGTGCTGCTCTATGTGCTGATGGGCGGCACGCAGACGGTGTGGGGGCCGGTGTCGGGTGCGCTTTTCTTTACGCTCGTGCCGGAACTGCTCCGATACCTTGCATCGCTCGATCCGTCCCTGAAGCCGCTCGAGTCGGGGCGTTTCATCGTGTTTGGCGTTGCGGTGGTGCTTCTCATGATCTGGCGGCCGCAGGGGCTCATCACCCGAACCATGATCGAGCGCTTGCTGGGGCGCTCGGGGGCAGGAGGACAGCGTGGCTGATGCGCTCCGGCTGGAATCGGTGAGCAAGGCTTTTGGCGGCCTTCAGGTCATTGAAGACCTGAGCTTTGCCGTGCCCGGCGGCAGCCGCACCGCGCTCATCGGCCCGAATGGTGCAGGCAAGACAACCGTATTCAACCTGATCAGCGGCGTCTACACCCCTGATTCGGGGCGAATCCTCATTGGTGGCACCGACTCGGCAGGCGTGACCGCAGCGCGTCGGATCGGGTTGGGTCTGGCGCGCTCGTTTCAAAACATTCGGCTGATGCCGCATCTGTCTGCGGTTGAAAACGTGATGCTGGGCGAGCATCACCGGCGCCACCCGCTTGCCCCGGCGTGGGGCCGGCGGGCCACCGAAAGGGCCCGGGCGGCGCTTGCCGATGCCGGGCTGACCGCCTACGACGGCATGGTGGTGTCCGAATTGCCCTACGGCATTCAGAAGCGCATCGAGGTGGTGCGCGCGCTCCTGGCCGACCCCTCGCTGCTGCTGCTTGATGAGCCCGCGGCCGGACTGAACGGAGCCGAGACCGACGAGCTGCGGAATCTCCTGGAACGCGTGTCTGCGCGCGGGGTCACCATCCTGGTGGTCGAGCACGACATGCCGTTCGTGCACAGCTTCTGCAATCACGTGGTGGTGCTCAATTTCGGACGGAAGATTTACGACGGCGACAACCACGGCGTGCGCCGTGATCCGGCGGTGCTCGAGGCCTATCTGGGCAGCAGCGCAGGAGCGACCGATGCTGCTTGAAGTTCGCGCGCTCGACGTCACCTACGGCACCACCCGGGCTGTTCGCGGGCTTGACCTCACGGTCGAGACGGGCGAGATCGTGACTGTGCTGGGCGCAAACGGTGCGGGCAAGAGCTCGCTCCTCCGGGCAGTTCAGGGGCTGGTTCGCCCGGCAAGTGGATCGATCCTCTTCAACGGTGAGCCGGTTGCGGGTTCGTCCGCAGCGAACCGGGTGTCGCGCGGCCTGGTGCTGGTGCCCGAGGGGCGGCAGATCTTCACCAGTCTCACGGTGCACGACAATCTGCTGATGGGTGCCTACTCGCGGCGCGACGACCCCTCCAGGGAAATCGATCAGATCTATCAGCGTTTTCCCAACCTCGCGCGACGCCGCGACATGTTCGCATCGGTGCTGTCGGGGGGTGAGCAGCAGATGCTCGCGATTGGTCGCGCGCTCCTCTCCCGCCCGAAGCTGATGATGCTCGATGAGCCTTCGCTCGGGTTGAGCCCGATCCTTGTGCGCGCGCTCTTCGATCTGATCGGCGAACTGAATCGCGACGGGCTCAGCATGCTGCTGGTCGAGCAGAACACGCAGATGGCACTTCAGTGCGCGCATCGCGCCTATGTGCTTGAATTGGGGCGGCTGGCCATGTCCGGGCCTGCTGCCGACATTCTTGGCGATCCACGGATCGCTGCCGCTTATCTAGGATCGTCTGAAAGGAGACACTGATGAAGCTCAAGGCAATCGTATTGGCTGGGGCGCTGGCTGCGGCCGGACCGCTCGCTGCTCAGGACCTGGTTCTGGGCCTCACGCACGCGAAAACCGGCCGCTATGCGGGCGTTGGAATTGGAACGGAGGTCGCTGTCGACATCGCAGTGGCCGAGATCAATGCTGCGGGCGGGGTGAATGGGAAGAAGCTGCGCATCGAAAAGTTCGATACCGGCAGCGAGGCTAAAAACGCCCAGGTGGCGGCTCAGAAATTCACCCAGGATGCGCGAGCGCTGGGCATTATCGGCCCGTTCTCCAGCCAGGAGGCACAGGTTGCCTTCGCTGCGGGTGAACGTCTCGAGATCGTGCAGGTGCCCAACGCCGCTTCCGCGCCGGGGCTCACCAAGGACCGCAACTGGGCATTTCGCGTGACCGAGGATGAAGGCAAGCAGTTCGGCCGACTCCTCAAGACGCTGGAGACCAAGGGCGGTTTCTCGGCCAGGACGGCCGCCGTCATGTACCCCAGCGACGAGTTCGTGGGCAAGGCGCTTGCGGGCTGGATGCCGTCGCTGCTCGAGAAGTCGGGCTGGAAACTCGTGATTCCGGCCGAGGGCTTCGCCACCAACGCCACCGATCTGTCGCCGCACATCACCAAACTGAAGGGCAACACGCCTGCGGTGGTGGCATTTGCCGGCCTGCCCGAGGGGGCAATCAAGGTGATGAAGGAGGTACGCCGCCAGGGGCACAACAGCGTGCTGATCGGATCGCAGATTTTTGCCGACCCCGATATTGCCAAGGTGCTCGGTCCCGATGGAGAGGGTGCGATTTTTGTGTCGTGGTACTGGTGGGATCTCAATGACCGTACCCGTGCATTCGAGAAAAAGTTTCTTGACGAGGCAGGCAAGCGCGGCATCAACAAGTCCGGCGCCCATCACGTGGATGCGTCGGCCTATGACATCGTGTATGCCTACGCCGATGCGATGCGGCGCGCCAAGGTGAGCGGTGATCCGGCCAAACTGAAAGACGAGCGCGCCGCTATCCGCGAAGCGCTCCGCACGGTCGAACTCGATGGTGTCACGGGCAAGGTCTGTTTCGACAAGGACCGCGATTCCGAGCTGCCCGCCTACATCATTCAGATCAAGGGCGGCAAGCGCACGCTCCTCGATTCACACGCACCCGATTCCTGCAAGTAATCGGGTCGTCCCGGGGTCGGCTGCCCCGGGGGCTGCGGCCGTGCCGCCTCGCGCGGCTGCAGCGTCAGGCCCCGCGAAGGGGCCTGCCCTGGCGGGGCGCTCAGCCCTGTCCTGCGATGTGGTCGCGGCAGTTCTTCAGATACCACTCCGCCACCTGCTCGCGGGTGGTCCACCAGACATCGGAACGGCTTTTCGCGTGGCTCAGAAACTCGCGAAAGCAGGGCATCCGGTGCGCGTGGCCGGAGACATGTGGATGGAGGCCGATGTTCATGAGGCGCGCGCTCTCGGCGCCTTCGCGATACAGTTCGTCGAACTGGTCCTTCAGCATCCGGGCCGCGTCCCAGGTGGTCATGGCGCGGCGGTGAAAGAAGGTGAAGTCATTGACCTCGATGGTGTAGGGCACATTGACGATCGGGCCTGAGGGCGTGCTGATCAGATAAGGCTGATCGTCGTTCATGTAGTCGCAGAAAAACAGAAGCCCGTTTTCGGCCAGGATGTCTGGCGTATTGGGGGTGCTGCGCAGCGACGATGACAACCAGCCACGCGCTGGCCGGCCGCACACCTGCTTGTAGACCTCCAGCGTTCGGCGGATCAGGTCACGTTCGGCGGCCGGATCGAAGGTGTAGCGGGTGAGGAGCTCGCCCTGCTCATAGTTGTGCGCCACCACCTCCCAGCCCCGATCCAGGCCAAAGCGGATCACCTCCGGGCGCTCGGTGCCCATCTTGGCGTTCATCGTGAGTGACATCGGTACGCCTGCTTCCTCAAACAGCCGGAACAGGCGCCAGACGCCTGCGCGCTGGCCGTACTCCCGCCAGGTGAAATTCGGGAAATCGGCGACGTTGCCAGGCAGCGGGTCGGGCAGCATGGGGGGGCCGCCTGCGTAATAGGGTTCGGAGCCGGGCTTGGTCAGATCCCAGTACTCGCAATTCATGGTGATGATCACGGCGAGGCGCTTGCCGTCAGGCCAGTGAATCGGTTTTCGCGTGGGTGCGGCGGACCAGGGATAATGCATTGGAACGTCCTGTGAAAGTGATGTCGGGCGCGGCCCTGCGCCGGAAAGGAGGAATGATGTTAACGCAGCCCCTGGGTGAATTCAGGATCGACCGGGTCCTGGAGTCGGAAGGCACGTTTGCGCCGGCCAAGGTTCTCATGCCGCAGTTCAATCCCGTCATGCTCGCGCAGGCCGAGGCCGATACCTGGTTGCGGCCGCAGTTTCTCACCGCCGATGATGCGCTGGTGATGGGCTTTCAGAGCTTCGTCATTCGCACTGGCCGGCTGACCATCCTGATCGACGGTTGTGTCGGCAACGACAAGGAGCGGCCGCAGCGCGAAACCTGGCATCGCCGGCGCTCAAGCGCCTATCTCGATCAGTTGACCGCGCTGGGGCTCTCGCCTGACGACATTGACGTGGTGATGTGCACGCATCTGCATGCCGACCATGTGGGCTGGAACACGGTGCTGAAGGACGGTCGCTGGGTGCCCACTTTTCCGCGTGCGCGCTATCTGTTTTCCCGGACGGAATATGAGTTCTGGGAGGCGGCACATCGGGCTGCGCTCGCCGCAGGCGGTCCGCCTACCAACCACGGTTCGTTTGCCGACAGCGTGCTGCCGGTGATGGAGGCGGGCCGGGCCGAGCTCGTTGGCGATGGGCATGAGGTTTGCGCGGGCGTGCGGATTGATGCTGCGCCTGGCCATACGCCGGGCAACAGCGTGATTGCGGTGCAAAGCGGAGGTCAGCGCGCGCTGCTCACGGGTGATGTCATCCATACACCGGTGCAGATCGCGGTGCCGCAGTGGTCGTCGCGATTCTGCGAGGACGCAGCGCAGTCGGCAGACTGCCGCGAGCGCCTCCTCAAACATACCTGCGACAGCGGCACGCTGCTACTTGCTGCGCACTTCCCGTCGCCAACGGCGGGGTGGGTGGAGAGCGCCGGGGGCGGTCGCATGCGGTTTCGCTGCGTCGGTTGCTGACGCGGCAGCCCGGCAGACCGCGGGCCGGTCCGCGCCCGCTCAGGCGGTGCGGTGCGAGGGGAGGGATCCGAGGAAGCGCATCATGACCGCTGCCGTGGCCTCCAGCTGCTCGATGAACAGCATGTGGGGTGCACCGGGCAGCACCTCGTAGCGTGCGCCCGGGATTGCATCGGCGATTCGACGGACCGCGGCGGGGGTGGAGGACACATCGCATTCGCCCGCCACGCAAAGTGCTGGAATGCGCAACTGGTGCAGGCGCGGTTCGGTATCAAGTCCCGAGATGGCCTTCCAGCCCTGCGCCCAGCCGCGTGGATCGCGATTGAGCAGATACTCGCGTGCCGCGAGCGCCGCGGGGCTCTGCCTGAAGGCCGGCGTAAACCAGCGCTCCATGGTTGCGTCAATCACCGCCGTCATGCCATGTGCAAGAGAGTCGGTGCCGCGGGCTGCGATCGCGGCCCGCCGCGGCGCATCGTAGGAGCAGGGGCCTGCAAGCGCGAGCAGTGCGCACACATCTGACGGATGTCGAATGGCGAGTTCCTGCGCGGTCATTGACCCGAAGGAGAAACCTCCCAAAGCGCAGGGCGCAAAGCGGTGCGCTTGCAGGGTCTCGTGCACATCGTCTGCGAAGTCGGCCATCGAATGACCGAGGGGCTCGAGCGGCGACTCGCCGTGGCCGCGCAGGTCGATCCGCATCACCTGATAGTGTTTGGCAAGGCGGCTTGCGAGTGGCGCGAGAAATCCGCCGTGAAGCCCGACCGGATGCAGGAGCGCGACGCGGGGCCCGTGCCCCTCGATGACAGTGTGAAGCAACATGACAGGATCCCTGGGAAGCGCGCGCCCAATCGGCTGCGCGCTGCCATTATCACGCGGTTGGACAGCGGCTCACACGGATTGCTAAGCTCGACGCTTTGCCGAGAGGCGGGGAGGGCGGTTGATGATCCGGGCTGCGATCGTTGGCATGGGGGTGTGGGGACAGAACCTGGTGCGTCATGTGCAGGGCCAGAGTTCACTGATCCGGTTTACGGCCGGCACCACACGAACGCTGGACAAGGCGCAGCGCTTCGCCGCCGAACACGGAATCCGCCTGCTTCCGAACTATGACGCGGCGCTCGCCGATCCCGACATCGACGCTGTGGTGCTTGCCACGCCTCACCAGCAGCATACCGATCAGATCGTTGCAGCAGCCCGGGCCGGCAAGCATGTGTTCAGCGAAAAGCCGATGGGCCTGGATCGCGAGAGCGCCCGGCGGGCTGCGCAGGCGTGTGCCGAAGCGGGCGTGACGCTGGGTGTGGGTTACAACTGGCGCTATCAGCCCGCGCTGCAGCGGATCCGCGCGATGATCGATGACGGGACCCTCGGTCGGATTCTGCATGTCGAGGGTAATTTCTGTGGGCCAAGCGCTTACCGATTTCCGCGTGGTCACTGGCGACATGATCGCGATGAGTGTCCCGCTGGCGGCATGACCGGGCGCGGGGTGCATGTGATTGACGCGATGATCCATCTGGTCGGTCCGATCGACACCGTGACCGCGCAGAGTCTGCGCCTGGCACAGGATTTCGGCATGGACGACACCACATCGATGCTGCTTCGCTTTCGCAACGGCGCAACCGGATATCTGGGGACGGTGATTGCTTCCGCCGAAACCTGGCGTATGCAGCTGTTCGGAAGTCGTGGCTGGGTGGAGGTCGGAGATGTCGAACATCTGCACACCTGGGACCTGAAAGTGTGTCTGATCGATTTTGACAACGTCACCCAGAAACGCCCACCCGAGGTGATCCGCTTTGAACCGGGCAGTACCGAGCGCGCCGAGCTTGAGCATTTCGCCCGGCTTGTCGAAAGCCGCAGCGCCATGGTCACGCCCGATGGCGACGCGGTTCACAATGTGGCGGTGTTCGATGCAATCAAGGCATCGATTGCCCAGTCTCAGACCATTCAGGTTCGCTGAGGATTGCACCTCGGCATCGCAAAAGGAATCATGTCATGACCTTCACTCGTCGGAGCGTCTTGCAGATTGCAACATCGGTTGCGCTGGGCACAGCGCTATTGCCGCTCGCAGCGCAAACGCCCGCAGGATCAAAGGACTGGCCCAGTCGCCCCATCCGGGTCATCGTGCCGTCGCCCCCCGGCGGGCCGCCCGATCTCGTGCTGCGCGCGCTCACGCCGCGCATGAGCGCCGTGCTGGGGCAGCCGCTGGTGGTGGAGAACCGCGCCGGGGCTGGCGGCATGGTGGGCACCGCGTATCTCGCCAGGCTGCCCGCGGATGGCTATTCAGCGCTGTTCACCACCGCATCGCATGCAGCAATTCCGCCATTCCATGACAGTGTGGGCTACGACCCGGTCAAGGACTTCACGCATGTCACGCTGGCGGCTCAGAATTTCGGGCAGGCGCTGGTGATTCATCCCGCGCTGCCTGCGAAAGATCTTGCCGAACTTTTGGCGCTCGCGAGAAAGTCACCCGGGAAACTTACCTACGCCAATGCCGGCCTGGGAACCGCCAGCCACATTCCTGCCGAGATGATGAAGGCCATGACCGGGACCGACATTCTCTCGGTGCCATACAAGGCCATACCCGAGGCAATCAACGATCTTATCGGCGGCCGGATCGACATGTTTTTTGTGGGGACACAGATCGCGCTTCAGCATGTGCAGGCGGGGCGTTTGCGTGCAATCGGTATCACCGGCGCGCGTCGCTGGCAGGGCTTGCCGGAGGTCCCCACGCTTCAGGAGCAGGGGCTCGCTGGCTTCAATGCCGTGAACTGGTTCGGCCTGTGGTTGCCGGGCGGCGCGCCGCCTGAAATCGTCACGCGCCTCCACGGCGCTGTCCGCGAAGCAATTGTCGATCCGGAGGTGCGCAAGCAGTTCGAGACGCTGGGGCTTGAGGGGGTTGGCATGCCGCCCGAGGCGTTTGCGAAGTTCGTCGCGTCGGAGGCGAAGGGCGCTTATGACATCGCCGCACGTCTCAAGGCAGGGGGGCAGAAATGAACGCGCCTGCGCTCGAGCCCTGGCAGTGGCCGGAACCGCATTGGCGGGCGCTGGTCAATCGGGTTCGCGCCGGGCGCAGTCTGAAGCCTGCGTCCTGGCCGCAGGGCGCGCGGTTTGCTGTGGCCCTGTCGTTTGACTCCGACCACGAAACCAATGAACTGCGTGACGGCGGCGAATCCATTGGAAAACTGTCGCATGGCCAATACGGTGCGCGGCAAGGCGTGCCGCGCATCCTGGCCTGTCTGGCACGGCACGGGGTTCCGGCGAGTTTCTATGTACCGGCGGTGACGGCCCTGCTCTACCCCGACGAGCAGCGTGCGGTGGCCGCAGCGGGTCACGAGATCGGCATCCACGGCTGGATTCACGAACGCAATTCGGTATTGCCCGAAGCTGCCGAACGCGACCTCATGCTTCGCAGTGCCGACACGCTCGAACGCATCACCGGCGTCCGGCCGGTAGGCATTCGGACGCCGTCATGGGACTTCAGCCCCCACACGCTTGCCATCACCCGTGAAATGGGCCTTCTCTACGACTCCTCTCTCATGGCCGATGTCGACTGCTATGAGTTGCTGCTCGACGGCGAACCCACTGGCGTAGTGGAGTTGCCGGTTGAATGGATTCGCGATGATGCGGTGTACTTCAACATGAACCGGTTCAGCGGTCTTCGGCCCTACACGCCACCCGAGGCAGTGTTCGATATTTTCCGGCGCGAACTGGAGGCGGCAGCAGACGAGGGTGGCGTGTTCCAGCTCACCATGCATCCGCACATGATCGGCTACCGCTCGCGAATGTGGATTCTTGACGAACTGATTCGCCTTGCACGCTCGCTCGGCCCAGTCTGGTTTGCGACCCACGCCGATGTGGTGAGACACGCGCTCAAGTCGGCGTGAGCCCGCTCAGGCGGCGCGGACAGGGCTCTCGACAAAGCGCGACAGAATCGGCGCGTGGCGGTCGGCCCAACCGTCCAGCTGGGTGGTGCGGCCACGCAGCACCCGCTCGGTAAATCCCAGCGCCAGCTCGCGCGTGGCATGTTTGACCGCACGGTTCAGCGCCTCGCCACCAGGCCCCATGCGGTCGGTAAACATGCTGTGCGATCCGCCGGTGTAAACCGCCAGCGTCTTGTCGGGTCCGGCTGTGGCTCGGAAGATGGCCAACCGGTCATCGAGGTCACTGAAAAAGCCCGGAACCCGGATGATGTCCTCGGTTGCAGTCACATGCAGGGTGGGCGCGCGAACCGGCGCGAGAATGTTTTCAGGAGGGCCCTCGCCGTGAAAGGGGGGCGCCGAAATGAGAACGGCGCCCACCACACGGCGATCGGCCAGAGCGTTGGCAAAGCCGGGGCGCTCGATCCGTGCGCCCGCCAGGAGCATGGCGGTGTTCGCGCCATAAGAATGCCCGGCTGCGATGAAACGCGATGCGTCCACCGCGAGACCGAAGCTGCTGGCGGCGAGCCGATCAACGGCGAACCGTATGTCGAGAGCGCGGTCGATGGCCTCGCGCTCGCTGGTGGCCTCGCGCATGAGGCCCAGCATGGCCAGGGGGTTGCCGCGCTCGGCCCAGATGGCACGGTCGCTCCCGACATGCTGCACGTGCAGGCTTGCCACCCCGTGCGAGGCCCAATGCGAGCCCAGCCAGCTGTAGCCGTAACGCGAGCCGCCCAGGCCGTGCGAGAACACCACCAGCGGCGGGCGGGGTGCATCAGCGCGAGCGCCTGCGGGAAGATGAAGACGGACCGGCACCGGGCGATCGCGCACCGGGTCATGCCAGTCCAGATCCACGCTCGTGGTGGCGGCGAGGCTGCTCCGGGGCAGGGCGGAAGCGACCGGCAGCGCTGCGATGCTGGCGATCAGCCGGCGCCTGGCGGTTGAAGCGGGCGCCACGCGCCGCCACTCAGCGGCCTGCAACCCGGGTGATGGTGCCTCGTGACTCATGGCGCGCAGAAGCGGTCGGCGAGCAGATCCGATACAAAACTGTGAGCGGGCGCATGGGCGATCAGCAGATCCAGTCCGGCCTGCTCGGCGGCGGCCTGGGGGGTGACGCCGCAGGCCCAGAACACCGCGATGCGGTTGGCAGGAACCTGCTCCACCGGGGGGCCAAAGAGGGGGCGCTTCAAGTCGGCGCCGATGGCCTTGGGATCGCCAATATGAATCGGCGCCCCGTGATTGAAAGGAAACCGCGCCGAGACCTGGGTGGCGATAATGGCCTGCTCGGGGGTGAGCCAGCGCATGGTCACCACCAAGGGCCCGGCGAAGCGGCCAGCGGATTCAGTGGGCAGCGAAGTGTTCAACACCCAGCGATCCCTGTCAGTGGGCACACCGGCCCGCTCGAGCGCCTGATCGAAAGTGATGCCGGATCCGATGAGAAACGCAACCAGGTCATCGCGCCAGAGTTCGTGCAGATCGGTTCGGTCGGGTTCGCGCCGGCCGTCACGCCACACCGTGTAGCGGGCGAGGTCGGTTCGCAGATCGGCGCCCGGTGCGATCCGGCGGGGCTCGGCGCTGCCGGGGTCGGTCACTTCAAGCACCGGGCAGGCCTTGGGGTTGCGCTGACAGTAAAGCAGGAAATCGAACGCATGCGCCTTTGGAAGAACAACCAGATTGCACTGCACATAACCCATCGCGAGTCCGCGCGACGAGCCGGTATGCCGACCCTCGCGGATGGCCTGGCGCGCAAGCCGCGCAGGATGGTCTGGCGTGCGGTCGATCATTCAGGAAGGCCTTTGGCAGACGACTGTCCTCGCGCCGTTGCAGCCGTGCCTCCACCCTCGCCACGGCGGCGAAGCCTCAGCATTTTCATGGCGTTGCCAAAATAGATCTTGCCCCGGTCTTCGTCGGACAGCCCCAGTGATTCGATCGCCTCCGGGATGGTCCGCAGGAACATCGGGCCGCCTTCCGGATCAAACGGGCAATCGCAGGCAAAGAGCACATGGTCGACACCAAAAAAATCAAGCCCGCATCGTATGCCCGAGCTGCCTCCGGCGAGCGCGGTGTCCGCATAGAACTGACGGAAATAATCGATCGGGCGCCTTGGCATCCGTTTGAGCAATCCCTCGTAGTCTTCATCCGAGGTGCGGCTGCCAAACTGATCGAGGCCAGGGCCCACCCGCCCATCGAAGAACGGAATCATCGCGCCCATGTGATGGGTGATGAGGCGCAGGCCCGGCAGTCGATCAAAGAAACCCGAAAACACCATCCGGGTCATCGCGGCGCTGGTTTCATAGGGCCAGCCAAACGTCCACCAGATCTCGAACTTCGATTTCTTCTCGGAAAGATAGTCGGGGAAATTGGCGCCGCGCGCGGGATGCATCCAGATCGGAACCTCATGGTGCGCCGTGGCGCGCTCGAAGATCGGCCAGAACTCCGGGTCGTCAAGCGGCCTGCCATTGACGTTGGTATAGATCTGGATGCCGCAGGCGCCTAGCGTCCCGATGGCGCGATCCATTTCCTCGAGGGCCGCCGGAACGTTGTTCATGGGGATGGACGCCACGAAGCCGGGAAACCGATCGGGGTGGCGATCGGCGATCTCCGCCATGCCGTCATTGGCGAGCACCGCGAGCGCAGGCGAATCGTCGGGCCCGGCAACAAACTCGATCGGAGGATTCGAGAGGGTGAGGAGCTGCTGGTAGCCAGGAAAGCCATCCATCATTGCGAGCCGTGCATCGAGGTCGTAGAGCACGGGAATATTGAGCCATCGCTTGATGGCCCCCTGGTCGCGGGCGAGCGCCTTCATCCGCTCGAAGTAGGCGGGCGGAAAGATATGTGAAAACACATCGAGCTTGCGCTCGGGGGCGTGCAATGCGGCGGGCGGGGTCATGGGCAGGGGCTCATCTCGATCAGAGGACATTCGTAGAGTTGGGCGTGGCCACCTGCATCCGAGGTGTAGATCACGTACCGGTTGTCCGGTGAAAAGCGCGGGTGCGGGTGGGTGTGCTGCGGCGCATAGACCTCAACCGGGCCGTCGTTATAGGGAAAGGGGGCTGCCCAGTGACTGCCCGCATTGCTCGAGCCCGGGGTGCAGAGCGCGCTTGCCTCGCCCGTGGCGAGATCGATCAGATGAATGCCACGGTCCGGGAAGGTGCTGTCGCACACGGCATGTCGGCCATCGGCGGCAATGGCTGCGTGCCAGGCAGGAAAGCGGGTCAGCCAGCGCATGGCGCCTGTGTCAACGTTGACGGCGCGCATGCCGTGCGGCCAGTCAACAAACGAGAGCTCGCGGGTCCCGGGAATCCACATCTCGTGGGTGATCCACTGAAGACGATCGGTTCGTGGATAGGGATTCCATACCCGCCTGCCGTCGCGTGTGGTGCACCAGACCCGGTTGGTGAGTGGGCCGGCAAAAAAGATCAGATCGGGGTCATCGGGATGAAATTGCGGGTGGCCGATCGTGTCGCGTTCGAGAATGACCGTGCTGCCGCCATTCAACGCGTCGATGACGTGGAACCGGGTAACCGAGCCGGCGCGCACAGGCACCGCCCACCAGCGATCGTCGCAAGACAAGGCGGTGGTGCCCATCGCGGCGCCTACCATTCCCTTCTCGCGCATCGCCACATCGCCAAACTCGGCCAGCTGGGTTTCGCAGAGTGTGTCGAGGTCAAGCCGCCAGCCGGCGGTTCCCGCCGTGAAAAAAACCGAGCGACCGTCTGCGGAGGGATGAATCGACCACTCGGCGAGGTCCTCCCGGTCGGTGAGTTGAATCAGACGGCGGCTACTCCGTTCTTCCGCAAAGAGTTGCGCGCGGCCCGTGCGGTGCGACACAAAAATGAGCCGCTTCATCTGCCGGTCAAAGCACGGCACAAAGAAAAATGGATGGTGATGAATGGCGGCGTGCGAGGTGATGCGTCTCACCGGGCGGCCGGTGACCGGGTCGTTGAACTCAGCGGATTCATCCGGCCAGATGGCGCCCTTGCCATGAAGACCAGTGGCTTCCGCTCGCGGTCTGGCCGCGCCGGACTCCGGCTTTGCGCCCACGTTCAGCCTCGCTTCTGTCGGTCCCGCCATACGATCACCGTATGCGCGGCGATCAGCGCCACCACACCGACTCCCCAGGTGATCGAGCCGGTGGGCGCAAACAGGATCGCAAGCGCGAGGCCGCCGAATATGGCGCGGGCGAGCCAGCCGAGCGGGGCGCGCAGATACCCCTCGAGCATCACGGCCCAGGCATGGGTGGCGGCCATCACCGACACAAACGCGAGTGCGATCCAGTGCGGCTCGCCGCTCCAGAGCAGTGACGGGTCGAAGACGAAGGCAAAGGGAATGAGGAACAGCACCATGGAAAGCTTGAAGGCAAGCCAGCCGGTTTTCATCGAGTCGGCCTGTGCGATGCCAGCCGCCGCATAGGAGGCCAGTGCAACGGGTGGCGTGATCATCGACAGCACGCAGTAGTACATGACGAAGAAATGCGCAGCGAGCGTGTCCACGCCCAGCTTGGTCATGGCGGGCACGAACAGGATGGCGCCAATGATGTAGGCCGCCACGGTGGGTAACCCCATCCCCATGACGATGCAGCCGAGAATGATCATCAGCAGGGCGCCGATCAGCGTTCCCCCCGAGAGCGAAATCAGCTGGGTGGAAAACTTGAGAGCGAGATTGGACTGGATGGCTACGGCGATGATGATCCCGATCGCAATGATGGGGATGGCCACCTGCGAAGCCTGTCGCGCGGTTTCCTCGATCATCTCGATCCAGCCGGTGAGCGACAGCCGCGATTCGCGCCGGAAATAGCAGGTGACCAGCGCCACACCCGAGGCAACCAGCGCGGCAAGGGGCGCAGAGTAGTCGAAGGCGAGGAGTGCGATCAGAACCAGCGGTGAGGCAAACATGTGGGCCCGGGGACCGATGGCGCCGATTCCCTCGAGGTCGGCTGCCGACAATGTGCCGATTCGCCGGTGCTGTGCCTTGAGGTCGACGATCATGTAGAGCGCGAAGTAGTAGGCCACCGCAGGAATGAGGCCCGCCAGCGCGATTCGGCTGTAGGGCACCACCAGGAGTTCGGCCATCACAAACGCCGCCACACCCATGACCGGCGGCATCAGTTGTCCGCCCGTGGACGCCGTGGCTTCGTGCGCGGCGGCTTCTTCAGGCGTGTAGCCGGTTCGCTTCATGAGCGGAATGGTGAAAATGCCGGTTGCCACCACATTGGCGACCGCGCTGCCACTGATGGTGCCGAACATTGCCGAGGCGACGATTTCCGACTTGGCTGCGCCACCGCGACGCTGCCCCACCAGCCGCAATGCGCTGTCGATGAACAACTGCCCCCCGCCCGTGGCCGAATACACCACGCCAAACAGAATGAAGTACCAGACGAAATCGAGCGAGGTCTGCGTGGTGACGCCCAACACGCCGTGCGAGGCCATCGTCATGATTTCGATGAAGAGCGGAAACTCGAAGCCTTGAAAGCCGAGCCAGCCGGGCGCCCAGGGGCCCAGGAAACAGTAGGCCACGAAGGCGACAATCACCCAGATCAGGCTCCATCCCACCACCCGGCGCACGGCCTCCATGAGGACCACAAGCAGGAGCGAGCCGGCAATCAGGTCGATGGTGAGAACATCGTCGATGTTCTCCATCCGGTTCGAGAGTCTTGGGAACTCGACCAGATAATAGGCAAGCACCGCTGCGCTGGCGGCGAGCAGCAACCCATCGATCGCTCGATGCCGTGTCTGAGCCCCGCAGGGAATCCAGGCAAACACGGACAGGAGCGACAACCCGATGTGTACCGGGACGGCGATCGCGTTCTGGACAGGCTCAACCAGCAGATAGAGCTGGAACAGCAGAAACGCCAGCGCGAGCAGAAACCTCGGGGTCAGCAACCGGGCGGGCGGCAAGCTCACATCCAGCCGCGCTCGCGGTAGTAGCGCACCGCCCCGGGGTGCAGGGGAATACCCACGTTCTCGGGCCGCCAGGCATCCTTCGCGACGAACCCCTCCATCGCCTTGTTCTCGGACACGATGGCATCGCGGTTCTCGATCACGGCTTTGGTGATCGCGTAGGCGGTGGCATCGGGCATGTCCTTGTGGACGATCAGATTGGTGCCGAAGTCTGCCGCCTTGGTGGGCCCGTTCTGTCCCTTGAACGATGGCGGCAGCGGGTGCACCTTGAGGCCATTCTGGCCAAGCGCTTTGAGAGATTTTTCGGGAAGATCGAGAAAGCGCAACGGCACCGTGAGCGACACCTCCTGGGTGGCGGGGTGGCCGGGCGAGACGCTTTCAAAGTACAGGTCGGCGCGGCCGTTTCGCATCATGTTCGGGATCTGGCCGACATCGATCTGAATGACTTGTCCGCCACCCGCGCGATATTTGTCGAAGGTGAGGCCCAGCGACTCAAAGATGATGCGGACCGATGGGGGCACGGTACTGCCTGCTGGCTTCATGATCACCCGCGGCGGCTCTTTCGAAAGCAGGGCTTTCTCGAGCGTGTCGTTGCCGGTTCGCTTGATGTAGTCCTCGGTGAGCATGCCGGCGATCCAGACCTCGTTCAGGCCGCCGAGCAGGGCGCGGATGTTGGGATATTTCTTGCCCTTGTAGATTTCCTCTTCGCCATTCATCGCCCAGACCGAGGTGATGACGTTGGCAAAGGCCACGTCGGCCTTGCCTTCGTTCACCAGAATCGGATTGCCGATGCCACCGCCGCGCGCAATGATGTCGACCTTGGACCCGGCGGGCAGCGCGGGTTGAATGTGCTTGGAGAAACTGGCTGCAAACACATACCAGATCGAACCAAGCGGCATGGCGCCGAATTTCAGATCGTTGGCTGTCTGGGCCATGCTCAATCCGGGGCCGGTCAGGGCCGAGGATCCGAGCGCGAAAAGAACCGAACGGCGGGTGGGCTGCATGGAAGTCTCCCTGTTGGTGCCCAGCGGCGTCTTCATGATTGAGAGCGCTCGGGGCATTGTCTGCGGGGCTGCGCCGGTGAAGTCGCACTGCCCGCGTTCCGGAGGGAAACTAGCAGCAGAATCCGGCCTGTGCAACCTTTTCGCACAGCCGAGCGGGTGCCTGCGGACCGTTTACCGCAAGGTCATGTCTATCGGGCGCTACCCCGGTCGACCCGGGAACAGTCGGGAGCGTCGCGCCCGACCCGGCACGAGACCAGGTCGGGCGAGAGGGTCATCAGGCCAGGTCAGCCGCGAGCGATGCGCGGGTGTCGGCCGATACCGGCGACAGGATCGCGGTGTAGTTGGGGTGATCAACACCCATGGCGAGCGAGACGCCGTATTTCAGCGCCGCTGCCATATCGTTGGTGAGCTCAAATCGCAGAAAGTGCACCGATGAGGTCTTCTCGTCGTTTTCGCGATCAAGGTCCTCGTCTGCAATGGCATAGACGCGTGGCGAGCCCTCGACCTGAACCCAGACCCGGTCCTCAATGCCGATCAGGCGCGACAGTTCCTGGCGGCGCGTGGTGCCGTCGACGAACTCGATCAGCATGGTGGCCTTGAAATTGCGGCCGTCGGGAATCAGCGGATTGTAGGCGTCGAGCTCGTGCTGGATGCCTTCTTCCTCGAAAATCCGCTCGATGCGCAGCATTTCCTGAACCTGGTAACGAACCGTCATTTCATCTTCGAAGAGGAGCGTGACGTGTTCGCCCAGATGAACCTTGCGCGGCTTCTTGTGCTCGATGACCTGACGACGAAATTCCGGGCGGACGCGCGAGTAGGCCTCCAGCGTCATCAGTGAATCACGGGTGAGTTGCGGCATGGTGATACTCATATCGGGGTGTGGCTTGTTAGAGTGGGTGGAGGAAACGGTCATCAGGCAATGCCGTAGGCAATGCGCAGCAGCGTGATCGGATGGGCGAGTTTGCCCTCGGTTTCGCGGCCGGCGGCCTGCAGGCCCTGTTCAATGTGATGGCCCGCGAGCTGGCAATCGGAGGCAAACCAGTCCATTTCTCCCTTGGGGTGATCGCCCATCTGGCGAAAGACCGGCCGGCCGATTTTCATCGCAACCTCGTGGTATTCGCTCTTGACCCCCCAGGTGCCTGCATGGCCCGAGCACCGCTCAACGGTGTTGACCTGGGTGTCGGGAATCATCTGCAGGATTTCCCGGGTTTTCTGGCCAACATTCTGTACCCGGAGGTGACAGGCGATGTGGTACGAGACGTTGCCGAGCGCGGCCTGGAACCGAGTGTTCAGCAAGCCATCCTTCGATCGCGCGACCAGATACTCGAAGGGATCGAACATGGCAGCCCGCACCGCCTGGACATCGGCGTCGTCGGGGAACATCAGCGGCAGTTCCTGCTTGAACATGAGGCCGCACGACGGGATGGGCGCAAGAATCGCATACCCTGCGCGCGCAAGCTTTGCGAGCATGGGGATGTTGATTTCCTTGAGCGCCTTCACGCCTTCCAGGTCGCCCAATTCGAGTTTGGGCATGCCGCAGCACGCCTCCTTCTCGGCAACCACGAACGGAATCTCGTTGTGGTCGAGCACCTTCACCAGGTCGTGACCGATGCCGGGCTCGTTGTAGTTCACATAGCAGGTCGAAAAAATCGCGACCTTGCCGGGGGTGCGCTGGCCGTCACGCACTGCATGCGGTTTCGACGGCACGATATTCTTGCGGAACGGGTCGGCCGAAAAGTCGGGCAGCCATGCATCCTTGTGCACGCCCAGATGCTCGTCGAGAAGTCCGCGAACGGTTTCGCTTTTCGACAGGCTGTTGACGACCTTGACCACCACCGGAATGCCCGCCAGCTTGCCGTTTCGATCGGTCGAGGCAAGCTGCACGTCACGAAAACGCGTAGGGGTACCCTGCTTGAACTGGATTGCCTTGCCACGCAGCATGAGGTGCGGGAAGTCGAGGTTCCAGGGGTGCGGCGGCACATACGGGCACTTCGTGAGGTAGCACACGTCGCACAGATAGCACTGGTCAACCACCTTCCAGTAGTCGGCCTTGCTCACGCCGTCGACCTCTCCGGTGCTGCTCTCATCCACCAGATCGAACAGGGTGGGAAACGCGTTGCACAGGCTCACGCAACGGCGGCAGCCGTGGCAGATGTCGAACACGCGCTCCATCTCGGCGAGCGCCGAGGATTCGTCGTAAAACTGGGGGTTCAACCAGTCGAGCGGGTGACGGGTGGGCGCCTCGAGGGAGCCTTCTCGAACGGTCATCGGATTCTCCGAATCAAACATCCAAAGCAAAGGGGGAGCACTGCTCCCCCCTTGACCGGTGGCAGCAGGCGCGTACGTGCGCGCCCGCTTGCCTCGGGCGGAACTCAGACCAGCGCTTCGAGTGCCTTGGCAAACTTGTTCGCGTGCGAACGCTCGGCCTTGGCCAGCGTCTCGAACCAGTCGGCGATTTCGTCGAAGCCTTCGTCGCGAGCGGTCTTGGCCATGCCCGGGTACATGTCGGTGTACTCGTGCGTTTCGCCGGCGACAGCCGCCTTCAGGTTGCTGGCCGACGGTCCGATCGGCATATCGGTTGCGGGATCGCCCACCTCGGCCAGATAGTCGAGGTGGCCGTGCGCATGACCGGTCTCGCCTTCAGCGGTGGAGCGGAACAGCGTGGCGACTTCCGGGTGGCCCTCAACGTCGGCCTTGTTTGCGAAGTAGAGGTAGCGGCGGTTGGCCTGGCTTTCACCAGCAAACGCGTCCTTCAGGTTCTGATGGGTTTTAGTACCCTTGAGGCTGGGCATGTGGATCTCCTGGACGAATCATTGAGAAGGGTGGGCCGGACAGGCGGTTGCCCATCGTGGAGCCGACGCGAACTCTATCAGTCAGCGATTACCCCTTCCAATTGACAATACAAATCCAATTGATTGAACCTGGCTATTGACGGCGGGGCTGCCGGGCGGGCTTGCCCTGGGTCATGCCGGTTCGGACCAGTCGGGCAGCTGAACGCCGATCTGCAGTCCGCCGCCCTGGGCGTTGGTCAGCAGGAGGCTGCCGCCGTACCGCCGGACGATGCGCGCGACGATCGCGAGGCCCAGGCCGGTGCCTGCGTGAGTGCCGCCGGGGTCGCTGCGGGCGGCGTCCAGGCGTGCGAAGGGCCGCAGGGCTTCCTCGTGTCGTGTTGAAGGGATACCCGGGCCGCGGTCACGGATGCCAATTTCCATGACCCCGCCCGACCGGGTGAGGGCGAGATCGACAACCGCCCGGGGCGTGTCTGGAGGACGCCCGTGCCTGATCGCGTTGTCGATCAGGTTGACGACGATGCGTTGCAGGTCGATGGGATCACCCTGCCAGATCACCCCGGGGTCCAGACGGCTCTGGATGACCAGGGCGCCAGTGCGCACGTCGCTGGCATAGCGGTCGACCAGGAGTGCAACCTGTTCGGAAGCATCGACCCGCTGCGCGCGTGGCGGCTGATTGCTGCGCGCATAGTCGATGAACTGCCCGACGATGGCATCGATCCGGCCGATGTCTTCAACCATTGCGTCGCGCTGCGCCGCGTCAATCGGCGCCAGTTCGACCTCCATCCGCAGGCGGGTAAGTGGACTTCGCAGGTCGTGAGAGATCCCAGCGAGCGCAAGCGTCCGGTCGTGCTCCAGATCGGCCAGGTCACGCGCCATCCGGTTGAATTGCCGATTCACCCGGGCAAGCTGCGGTGGTCCGTCTTCGCGCAGCTTGGGTGGCGACTCGCTTCGGCTGACCGAGCTGATTGCCTGTGCCAGCTGCGCGAGCGGCCGGTCCACGAACCATGCGATCGCGAACGCTCCACCGCTTGCCAGCAGCGCAGCGACGAGGGCGATGAATCCAAGCGCCGGATCGATCTGCCGCTCCGCGCGGCGGGCCGGCAACAGCAGCCAGTAGCTGTCGCCCGACAGATCAAAGGTGACCCACAGACCGTCCTCATCGTTCACCCGCGCCGCGACGCTGGTTGATTCGCTCAGCAAGAGGCGCAGCCGCGACTCGAGTGCGCGAAGAGAGGGCGTCATTTTGCTGCCGTCGATACGATCGTTGGGCTCGAGCGGCAGAACCCGGACCTCCTCCTCGCGCACCAGCTCTTCAAGCATGCGCATGCGTCGCTGGGGGTCCGAGCCAAGCAGCGCAGTACGCGTGAGATTGACGATCGATGTGATTTCCCAGGCGAGCCGCTGCTCGGGCGGTGCGCGGTCAAGCAGCCGGTAGGCCGCGAACACCGAGATGACACTGGCAATTGCCAGCCCGGCGAGCAGCAGAAAGGTGCGCCAGAAAAGCCCTGAACGGGCGATCTGCCGGATCGCGTCGATCCGTCCTTCCCGGGGCGAACCGTCGTCCGCCGCGGGGCGCCTACTCGCCATCCGGAATGAACACGTAGCCAACGCCCCAGACCGTCTGGAGGTAACGCGGCTGCTGCGGGTCGACTTCGATCAGCTTGCGCAGGCGCGACACCTGGACGTCGAGGCTGCGGTCGAAGGCGCCATATTCACGCCCGCGTGCGAGCGTCATGAGCTTGTCGCGCGACAGCGGCTGCCGGGCGTGCTGGGTCAGCACCTTCAGCACCGCAAATTCGCTGGTGGTCAGCGGAACGGGCTCGTCATTGCGGCGCAACTGCCGCGTGCCGAGGTTAAGCCGGAACGGCCCGAACCGTACTTCCTCGTCGGCGCCCCCAGGTGCGCCAGGCAATTCGGGAGGGGGCGTGCGTCGCAGGACGGCATGAATGCGGGCGAGGAGCTCGCGGGGATTGAAGGGCTTGGGCAGGTAGTCGTCGGCGCCCACTTCGAGGCCGATGATCCGGTCCACTTCATCGCCCTTGGCGGTGAGCATCACGACCGGTGTGCGATCGCTCTGGCCACGCATGCGGCGCAGCAGCGACAACCCATCCTCGCCCGGCAACATCAGGTCAAGCACCACCAGATCGAAGGCTTCCCGCTGCATCAGTCGCCACATGGAGGGACCATCATGGGCGAGACCGACCTCGAACTGGTTTTCGCCGAGGTAGCGACGCAGCAATTCGCGCAGCCGCGGGTCATCGTCGACCACCAGTATTTTCTTGGCTCTGGCATTCATCTGGTGATGATAACGGGTCCTCTGGCGACGCACACCCGTCCCGGTACGCTTACCGACTGTTACATGGTCGCGCCCGGCCTGGCCGCGTCTGGGGCGCGCGGGCGCCTAAAATGCAGCCATGTGCCAGGACTGCTTTCCGGATGATTCGCGCCCGCTGTCCCCTCCACGCCGCCAGAGCGAGGGGGGGCTGCGCCGCTCGATTGTGCTGGGATTGCCTGCGCTCTTTCTGTTGACGGCGAGCCGGGCGGCACCCCCACCCGATCCGTCACTGCTCGATCCCGACGAGCGAATGCGGTTGCGACGCGAACTGCGCCAGGCGCACCGCGAACGCATGCGCGCGGCCGCTGCGGCGGGCGGCGCAACCGAACCCTCGCAGCCGTTTCCGACTCATCATGAGTCTGGGCGGTCCGCATGGGGCCCGCCATCCGTTCATCCGCCGGACGCCTCGTGGCCCCGTCGCAGAGCGGATGGGAGCTGGCCCGCTCATGACGCGGCGGGATCGCAGCCTGGGCGGTTCGCGCTCTCTGATGAGGAACGGGAACAATTGCGTCGGCAATTGCGGGAGCAGCGTGCCGCGCGACGTGCCGCTCAATCGGCGCAGCCCCCCAGCCGCGGGACGGTTGACCCATGACAGCCACCGCCGATTCATTGCCCACCATTTACCCGGCGCTTGCTCTCAGTTGCTCCGCGCAGGGCGTATCGGTCGCGCTGGCCACGGCCGGAGCGGGGGCACAGCCAGTCATCGAGTGCTGGCATGAGCCCGACATCGCGGGACGCTCCGACGCGCTCCTCGCCGCCGTCGATGGGCTGCTTCGCGCCAACCGGGTGGCGCCCTCGGCGCTCCGTCTCCTGTGCGCAGAGGTGGGGCCCGGCCCGTTCACGGCGCTCCGGATGACCTGCTCGGTGGCGCAGGGAATCAGCCTTGCCACGAGCGTGCCTTGCGTCGAGGTGTGGTCGACCGAAGCGCTCGCGCTGCAGGCCGTGGCAGGCCAGAACGCCGGGCGGTATCGCGTGCTGGTTGCAGTCGACGCGCGCATGGGCGAGGTCTACGCGGCCACGGTCGACATCGAGATCGCGCCTGATGGCGCTCCGTCGCAGGTTTTCGAATCCAGAGCCTGCGAAGTCGGGCCACCCGACCGGATCTGGGCCCAGGCGGGTCCCGGGCGCGCAGTGCAAAACGATACACAGCTGCTGATCGCGGGCAATGCATGCTCGCTGGTGTCCGGATTCAAGGATCGTTTGGTCGATCAGGCGGCTGACGCTGGGTGGCGGGCCCAATGGCAGGCGGGTGCGACAGTGCTGCGTGCCGACGCTGTGCTCCGCCTGGGCCTGTTCCGTGCAGGGGCAGCAACCCTTGAAGCGGTCACGCCCCGCTATGTGCGAAACAAGGTCGCCCTCGATGTTTCCGAGCAGGCGGCTGCCAGGGCGCACGCGGCCGTGGCGGGCGGGGCATGAACGCGGCGTTTGGCTTTCGGGCGGGCACCTGTCCTGTCAGCGGCGCCGAGCTGCGTGGCATGCGCCCGCAGGACCTTGATGCGGTTCATGCGGTTGAACGCGATCTGTATCCGTTTCCCTGGACACGCGGCAATTTCCTCGACTCGCTGGGTGCCGGGTATGACCTGCGCACCCTGATGTCGGGCGAGCAGCTGCTTGCCTATGCTGTATGCATGCAGATCCCGGATGAACTGCATCTGCTCAACCTCAGCGTGGCGGGTTCGTTTCAGCGCATGGGGCTGGGGCGTTGGGTGATGCTCAAGCTGCTCGAAGAGGCCCAGGCGAAAGGGCTTGCGTCTATGATGCTCGAGGTCCGCCCCTCCAATGAGGCGGCGCAGCGGCTGTACCGTTCGCTTGGGTTTACCCCCATTGGGCTGCGGCGCCGCTACTATCCCTCCATCAACAACACCCGCGAGGACGCGATCGTCATGCGTCGCATGTTCGATGCTTGATCCCACCCGGTTGCACGCGTTTCGGGCGCTGGGTATCGGCCCGGCCTGGATCCCTCGGGCGCCGTTGGCTATCGAGGCGGTGAAATCAATCGGGCCGGTCGGTACCGATACCGACTCCGACACCGGCGCGGTCGCCGGCGCAACGCCGGAAGTGCCCGGCATGGATGCAACGGCTCGCTGGCAGGAACTTGTCGTGCGGGTCGACGCCTGTCGTGCATGTCCGCTTGGCCACTCGCGTCAGCACGCGGTGTTTGGCACGGGCAGTCGGGCGGCGCGCTGGATGCTGATCGGGGAGGCGCCCGGCGCTGAAGAAGACCGCCTGGGCGAGCCCTTCGTTGGCCGTGCCGGTGCACTGCTCGATGCAATGCTCGTGGCCGTGGGGCTCGATCGCGGCCGCGATGTGTATATCGCCAACGTGTTGAAATGCCGACCGCCCGGAAACCGCAACCCGGAACCGACCGAGGTGGCGCGTTGTTCGCCGCATCTGCGGGAGCAGGTCGAACTCGTGAGGCCCACGCTCCTGGTTCTGATGGGACGATTTGCCGCCCAGACCCTGCTCGGCACCGAAGCCTCGATTGCCAGTCTGCGCGGCCGGATTCACCAGGCCGACTTGGGAGGGCTGAAGATTCCCGCAGTCGTGAGCTATCACCCGGCCTATCTGCTGCGTAATCCGGCCGACAAACGGCTGGCCTGGGCCGACTGGTGTCTGGCCCGGAGCACCATCAGTGCCGCCCTTCGCCAATCAGGGCAACCGAGTCAAATTTCTGCTGGTTCGCCCGATGCAGGCGAATCACCATCGCCATGGTGAGCGCCACAAAGCCGCCGAACAGCAAAATCACCGTGTTCACGTGCAGCCCGATCCGGATCAGCCCGGCGTAGAGGCCCAGCATCAGCAGGATGTTCACGTTCTCGTTGAAATTCTGAACCGCAATCGAGTGCCCGGCACTCATCAGCACGTGACCCCGGTGCTGCAGCAGCGCATTCATGGGCACCACGAAAAAGCCCGCCAGGCCGCCAATCAGGATGAGCAGCGGAAATGCCGCGAATTCGGACGAGACCAGTGTCATGAGCGGCACCACCAGGCCCATCGCGACACCCACCGGCAGCACTCTCACTGAATCGCGCAGGCGAAGCACCCGTGCCGCCACCACAGCGCCCACTGCGATGCCTACCGCCACCACGCCCTGGAGTATGGCGGCACGATTGAGCGGCATACCCAGCGCGCTCTTGGCCCAATCGAGCACGATGAACTGCAGCGTGGCGCCTGCGCCCCAGAACAGGGTGGTGACAGCGAGCGAGATCTGACCCAGCTTGTCCATCCAGAGCACCCGGCAGCAGTGGGCAAACTCCTGCACCAGATGAATGGGATTGCGCTTTTGCCGTGGATAACGTGCGCCGGTATCGGGGATTCGCAGATTGAACGCCGCGGCAATCAGGTAGACCACACCGATCACGATAATTGCGCTCTCTGCAGGCGTATCGATGCCGGTATCGATGTGGGGCAAGTCAAAGCCCAGCAGGAAGGCAGATATCTTGGGGCTGATGAGCGCTCCGCCCAGCACCGTCCCCAGAATGATCGATCCGACGGTCGTGCCCTCGATCCAGCCATTGGCTGCCACCAGCTTTTCGGGTGGCAGCAGTTCGGTGAGGATGCCGTATTTGGCGGGCGAGTAGGCGGCCGCGCCAAAACCCACCACTGCATAGGCGAGCAGCGGATGGATGGTGAAGAACATCAGCGCGCAACCCACCACCTTGATGAGGTTGGTGAGGAACATCACCTTGCCCTTGGGCATGGAGTCGGCGAAAGCGCCGACGAACGGCGCGAGCACCACGTAGGAGACCGTGAAAAACAGCTTCAGAAGCGGTTTCATCCACTCCGGCGCGTGCATTTCAATGAGCAGCGCGATGGCCGCAATCAGCAGCGCATTGTCGGCGAGCGACGAGAAAAACTGTGCCGCCATGATGGTGTAAAAGCCGCGCTTCATCGGAGAGTCTCTGAGTCCGGAGGCAAGCCTGCCTGCAATCGGGCACGGGCTTGCGCGAATGAAAACCACCGGCAAACCCGCAGTGAAGGCGCGTTTATAGCACGCTGATATCCCGTTTCCCGTGAGGGTATGCCCGCGTTCGGGTTGGCAGGCTATAGTGCTCGCCGAGTCATCTTTGCCCATCGCCATGCCCCGAGCCGCCCGGATCACGATTTCACTGCCTGCCCTGCGGCACAACCTGCGGCGCGTCCGTGGGCTCGCGCCCGCCTCGCGCGCCTGGGCTGTTGTGAAAGCCGATGCGTATGGTCATGGACTCGATGCGCTTCTGCCAGCGCTCGACGAGGCGGACGGCCTGGCCCTGGTTGAATTCGATCGCGCGCAATGGCTTCGCGAGCGCGGCTGGCGCAAGCCCATCCTGATGCTGGAGGGTGCGTTCGAGCCTGCCGATGTTGAGCTCGCCGCCCGCATCGGCTTGTCGCTTGCGGTGCATGAGTCCCGGCAGATCGACTGGCTGTCGGCCCTGCCGCCGCACCCCAGGCTCGATGTGCATCTGAAGCTCAACAGCGGGATGAACCGTCTTGGATTTGCTGCTTCTGACTACCGGGGTGCCTGGCAGCGCCTGCGGGCCCTGCAATCCGTGGCCGGCATCACGTTGATGACGCACTTCGCCAATGCCGATCTTGCCGGCGGAGCAACGCAAGCGATCGCCGCCTTCGATCAGGCCGCACAGGGGTTGGAGGGAGCGCATTCGCTTGCCAACTCCGCCGCGATCATCGACTGGCCAGCCGCGCATCGGGACTGGGTGCGCCCGGGCATCATGCTGTACGGCGCATCGCCCTTTGGATCCCGAAGCGCTGCGAGCCTTGGTCTTGCGCCCGTCATGCAGTTTGAAAGCCGACTCATCGGGCGGCAGCAACTTTCGGCAGGTGACGCAGTGGGCTACGGCTCCGCCTTTATCGCAGACCGTCCCATGTCGATCGGCATCGTGGCCTGTGGTTATGCCGACGGCTATCCGCGCCATGCGCCGACCGGCACGCCGATTGCCGTCTGTGGCGTTCGTACGCGCACCGTTGGCCGGGTCTCGATGGACATGCTTGCTGTCGATCTCGAGCCAGTGCCGCAGGCCGTTATCGGAAGCCCGGTGGAGCTTTGGGGAGACCAGGTGCCGGTCGATGAAGTTGCTGCGAGTGCGGGCACGATCGGCTACGAGCTCACCTGCGCGATCGCACCGAGAGTCCTCCGCCAGGTAACCAGTGATGGCGCGCGCTAAATCCCATTACCTCTGCACGGAATGCGGGGGCAGCACCCCGAAATGGGCAGGCCAGTGCCCGCAGTGCGAGCGCTGGAATACGCTGGTGGAAACCGTGGCCGAACCCGCCGCGGCAGGGCGTCACCGCGGGCTGGTGGAGGCGCAGACAGTTCAGCGGCTTGATTCGGTTCCACTGGAAACCGTTCGTCGGCTGCCCACTGGCAGCGATGAATTCGATCGGGTGCTGGGAGGCGGCCTGGTGGCGGGCTCGGTGGTGCTGATCGGTGGCGATCCGGGAATCGGCAAGTCAACCTTGCTGCTTCAGACCCTGGCCCATGTATGCGGGGAATCAAGCGCGCTCTATGTAAGTGGCGAGGAATCTGTCGGGCAGATTGCGCTGCGGGCCCGCCGTCTGGGGCTGGGCGAGCTGGCGTTGCCAGTGCTGGCCGAGATCGAGCTTGAGCGCATCTGTACCGAAATCGAGCGCAGCCGCCCCACGGTGGTGGTGATCGATTCGATCCAGACCATGGTCTCGACCCAGCTGCAATCGGCTCCCGGGTCGGTTGCTCAGGTGCGCGAGTGCGCTGCGCAGCTGACCCGCCTCGCGAAACAACTGGGCATTGCACTGGTGATGATCGGCCACGTAACCAAGGAAGGCACGCTCGCCGGGCCTCGGGTGCTCGAGCATATCGTCGATACGGTTCTTTACTTTGAAGGCGAGCAGCATTCCACCTACCGGATGGTGCGCGCCTTCAAGAACCGGTTCGGTGCGGTCAACGAGCTGGGCGTCTTCGCAATGACCGATCGCGGTCTGCGCGCGGTCTCCAATCCCTCTGCCATTTTTCTTTCCCAGCGCAGCAGGCGGGTGGCGGGCTCGTGTGTGCTGGTGTCGCTGGAGGGCAGCCGGCCGCTGCTGGTCGAGGTGCAGGCCCTGGTTGATACGGCGCATGTCCCCAACCCGCGGCGGCTGTCGGTGGGCCTGGAAGGCAACCGGCTGGCGATGCTGCTGGCGGTCCTGCATCGACACGCAGGTATCGCCTGCTACGACCAGGACGTATTCGTCAATGTGGTGGGTGGTGTTCGAATTTCTGAGCCGGCCGCCGACCTGGCCGTGCTGCTGGCAATCGTCTCGTCATTGCGCGACCGGGCGCTGCCCGAGCATCTCGCGGTGTTCGGCGAAGTGGGTCTGGCGGGTGAAATCCGACCTGCGCCACGCGGCCAGGAACGGCTTCGCGAAGCGGGCAAGCTGGGCTTTCCGCGGATGCTCATTCCGCAGGCGAATGCGCCCAAGCGGCCGCTTGAGGGACTGGAGCCGATCGGGGTCGAGTCGATCGATCAGGCGCTGTCGGTGGCCTGGTCCTGAGAAGGCCGCTGTTTCGGCGTCTGCGCGATCAGCCGGGCCGCGAGTGCGCCCGCCCGAAGTCCGCTTCGCACTGCCGATTCGATTGTGGCGGGGTAGTCGCGCTCGGTGTAGTCGCCCGCAAGCCAGAGCCCCGGCAGGTTGCCGCCGATCGGCTGATCGATGCGGGGCCGACCGGGAACACAGGCAAAGGTGGCGCGGCGTTCAAAGACAGTGAAGGCATGCGCGGGCGCGGGCAGTTGCAGCGCGTGCACGGCCGCGGCGCTCACGGCCGCGGTCATCGCTGCCAGCGATCCCACAGGTGTGGCGGCGTTGCTCACCACGACCGAGGCAATACGATGTCCGCGCTGGACGCCCCGGTCAAAGAGCCAGTCGCCCGAGGGGGCGTCACCCGGCTGCGGCCGGCGCGTCCCCAGCATCGTCCAGCGGGGCAGGGGGCCGACCCCGGCTTCAGGCCATGCGAGGTAGGTGGTGGCGATCGGGATCGGTTGAAACAACGACAGGGCTTCGCGCAGCGCGTGAATGCCTTGATCGATACTGGATTCGGCAATTGACCCCATCAGTCGGGCGCTGTTGGTGGCAGGAAGGGCCAGCACCACAGTCCGGGCGCGAAGTCCGCCATCAGGCACTGCGATGTGCCATTCCGATCCACATTGGCGCATCGAGCGGGCGGGTGTTCTGAGGAGGATCCGGGCGCCGCGCGCGGTGAGCCAGGCGGTGGCGGGATCAGGCAGGCAAGCGCCCAGCGTGTCGGCGGGCAGAATGAAGTCGCTGGCTGCGCGCGCTCCGCCCAGCGTGTCGCGCAACACAGCGGCGAATGTGCGCGCGCAGGCGGTGTCGGTCGGCGTATTGAGCGCCGATACACAAAGCGGGCCCCATAGCCGCTCGATGAGCCAGGGTGGTTGTCCGGTACGCTCGAGCAGCTGTGCGACCGTCTCGCCTGCGGGCACCTGCCAGTGATGGCGCCAGAGGTTCAGCATCAGGCGCAGGCATGCAACGCGTCCGGCAAGTCCAAGGCCCCGGGCGCGTGCAAACGCCACCGCCAGATGGAGCGGTGCAGGCAGCCTCGCTGCGACCAGGGAAAGGCCATCAGGATCGCGCAGGGCAAGCGGCTCGCGACACAATCGCTGTCTCGCGTCCGGGGTGACCCGATTCATCAGCCCGAGGGTCTCGCGATAGGCGCCCATCATGAGGTGCTGACCGTTGTCGAGTCGTACCGGGCCAAAGCCCATGTCGATCTCGACCGCACGGGCACGTCCTCCGAGTTGCGGCGCGGCTTCGACGAGGCTCACGCTGCATCCGGCCGCGCAGGCTTCGATGGCGGCGGCGATGCCGGCCCAGCCCCCGCCGATGACACAGACATCCACCGCTGAGCGTTGCGGGTCGTGAGCCATGGCCGCCCTCAGAGGCCGCGTACCCGTCCGCTGCGCCAGGTGCGCCACGCGAGCCAGAGTTTGCGAACAGGCGGAAGCGACGTGCGGTGCGTGAGAACCCGCAGCCCATCGCGTTCGATTTCCGCAAGCAGTGTGGCGTAAATGGATGCCATCACCAGCCCGGGGCGCTGGCTGCGTCGGTCGGCTTCAGGCAAAAGCGCGAGCGCTTCGCGATAGGTTTCAACCGCACGGGCATGCTGAAAACGCATCAGCGCAGTGAAGTTCTCCGACGGCCGGACCGCCAGCAGATCGGCAACCGTCACGCCGAAGCGTTGCAATTCGGCGAGCGGCAGGTAAATCCGGCCCATCTTCGCGTCCTCACGGACATCGCGGATGATGTTGGTCAGCTGGAACGCAAGGCCGAGCCGGGCCGCGTAACGCAGCGTGTCGGGGTGCGTCACGCCGAAGATCGACGCAGCCAGGATGCCCACCACCCCCGCCACCCGATGGCAGTAGAGTCCAAGCGACTCATAGTCGAGATAGCGGTTCTGCTCCAGATCCATCTGCATCCCGTCGATGATGTCGCGCAGCCTCGCGCAGCTCATCGAATAGGGCAGCATGTGCGGGGCGAGCGCAAGCGTGACCGGATGCTGCGGGTGACCGGCCTCGAGCCGGTTTACTTCATCGCGCCACCAGGCAAGCTTTGCACGAGCCACGGATGCTTCACGAATCTCGTCAACGACGTCGTCGACTTCACGACAGAAAGCGTAGAGCGCAGTGATCGCGCGACGCCGCTCTGGGGGCAGGAACATGAAGCTGTAGTAAAAGCTCGATCCGCTCCGTGACGCGCGCTCCTGGCAGTAGGCGTCGGGAGTCATGAGGCGACTGGCTCCGACCGGCGGGCGCGCGGTGGCGCGAGCGCGAGGCCCAGCAGCGCGGGTGCATCGCGCCAGCCGAGTGTGGGGCGGTGGCGGAACACGTCATGTTGCGCACGCGCTATCCGGTCGATGATGCGCTGGCCGCCTGCGATGATCGCGCGCAGCTCCAGCGACAGCCGCCAGGGTACGCGGCGAACCAGGGGCGCGCCAGCAGCGAGCATGTGCCGCGCGAACTCGAGCTCGCCGCTCATCGCGCGTCGCAGTGCCGGCGACATTGGCGCGCCGCCCGCGGCCTGGTCGATGTCGTGGTCGCCGCAACCGGCGAGGTGGAGCGCCTCCTGCGGCAGATAGACGCGGCCCTTGCGCCAGTCGATGGCCACGTCCTGCAGAAAATTGACGAGCTGAAGCGCCGAGCAGATGTGATCGGAGAGCTGAACACACTCGGGGCTATCGGCATTGAAAAGCCGCAGGACAAGCCTGCCCACCGGGTTGGCCGACCTGCGGCAGTAGTCGAGGAGCTGCTCCCGGTCGTGATAGCGGTGAACGCGAACGTCCTGTGCGAAGGCGTCGAGCAGTGCGCGCAGCTGATCTACCGGAAGCATGTGGCGTTCGATCAGCGGGTAGAGGCGCAGAACCACCTCGGGAGCCTGAGGCGATGGCTCGCAAAGTGCATGGTCAAGCTGAGCGAGCGCTGCCAGCCGTTCGTGGTCGGCGAGCGTGCCTTCATCGGCCAGGTCGTCGGCGAATCGGGCGAACCGGTAGAGCGCGATAACCGCCGGACGAATGGGTGCCGGCATCAGGACCGATGCCACCGGGAAGTTCTCATAGTGGTCGACCGACGACCAGGCTGGAGGGTGCATGGCGGTCGATTGTAGAGGCAATGGAAGGGGGTTGCGGTTGATCGGATAGAATCACGAGCTTTTGACGCGGCCGTGGCGGAATTGGTAGACGCACCAGGTTTAGGTCCTGGCGCTGCGAGGCGTGAAGGTTCGAGTCCTTTCGGCCGCACCAGTCTCGTGATCCGCTGCTTTGGTTTGCAGCCCGCAGGCTGTTTATTTCCGGAAACTTTTCATGACAACCGTGATTGAAAACACAGGCGCTCTCGAGCGCCGCCTCAAGATGGATGTAGCCAGCGCCGACCTGGCCAAGCAGGTCGGCGACCGCCTTCGCCAGTTGTCCAAGACCGTCAAGATGTCAGGCTTTCGGCCGGGCAAGGTGCCGATGAGCGTGGTTGAGCGCTCGTACGGCGCGTCGGTACAGGCCGAGGTGCTGGGTGACCTGGTCGGCAAGGCTTTCAATGCGGCGGTTACCGAACACAAGCTGCGCGTGGCGGGCGAGCCCCGCATCGAGCCTGCACAAGCGGCTGCCGAGGGCTCCCTGTCGTTCACCGCCACCTTTGAGGTGTACCCCGACTTCGAGGTGGCTGATGCGGCCACCTGCGAAGTTCCCCGCTACGGCTGCGAGGTCACCGACGCCGAGGTCGACAAGACCGTCGACATTCTGCGCAAGCAGCGTGCGACCTGGAATGAAGCATCGGGTGCGGCTGCCGACGGTCTGCGCGCCACCATCGATTTCGCCGGCACACTTGACGGCGTGGCTTTTGACGGCGGAACGGCGTCCGACTTCCCGTTCGTGGTGGGCGAAGGCCGGATGCTCCCCGACTTCGAGGCCGGTGTGCGGGGTCTCGGGGTGGGTGAAACCCGTCAGTTCCCGGTCAAGTTCCCGGATGATTATGGATCGAAAGACCTTGCCGGCAAGACGGCCGAGTTCTCTGTCACGCTCAAGAAGCTCGAGTCACCCCAGCTCCCCGAGGTCGATGCCGAGTTCGCCCGCCAGCTGGGCATCGCCGACGGTGACGTGGCGCGCATGCGTGCCGAATTGCGGGCCAACCTCGAGCGCGAAGTCGCAGAGCGTCTGCGGGTTCGCAACAAAACCGGCGTGATGGAAGCACTGCCCGCACTGGCCAGCTTCGAGCTTCCCAAATCCCTGGTCGAATCTGAAAGCGGCGCGCTCGCAGAGCGCATGAAGGCCGACCTGAAGGCGCGCGGGATGGATGTCCGCAATATTCCCGTTCCGCCCGAGGCTTTCCGCGACCAGGCTGAAAAGCGGGTACGTCTGGGCCTGCTGGTGGCCGAAATCGTACGGCGCGAAAAGCTCCAGGCCAAACCGGATCAGATCCGCAAGCACATCGAGGAGCTCTCGCGCGCCTACGAGAACCCGCCCGAGGTGGTCCGTCACTATTTCAGCAACCGGGATCTGCTCGCGCAGGTCGAGTCGCTGGTGGTCGAGCAGAACGTGGTCGACTGGCTGCTCGAGAAGGCAAAAGTCCAGGATCAACCGATTGCATTTGACGAACTGATGTCGCAGCAGGGCTGACCTTTTTTCCCGGAGCATTTTTGCCATGGTTCGTAACACGCTCGTCGAAGACCTCGTCAACGCACACCTTGCCCAGCGCCAGGAACCGCAGGGCCTGGGTCTCGTCCCCATCGTGATCGAGACCAGCGGTCGCGGCGAACGTGCCTACGACATCTATTCGCGGCTGCTTCGCGAGCGGGTGGTGTTCCTGGTGGGCCCCGTCATGGACAGCACCGCGAATCTGGTGGTGGCGCAGATGCTGTTTCTCGAGTCGGAGAATCCCGACAAGGACATCTCGTTCTACATCAACTCGCCGGGAGGGTCGGTGTCGGCGGGGCTCGCCATCTACGACACCATGCAGTTCATCAAGCCCGCGGTGTCCACCCTCTGCATGGGAATCGCTGCCAGCATGGGCGCGTTTCTGCTGGCCGCGGGCGCAAAGGGCAAGCGGTTTGCCCTACCCAATGCGCGGGTCATGATCCACCAGCCCTCGGGCGGTGCGCAGGGGCAGGCGAGCGACATCGAGATCCAGGCAAAGGAAATCCTGTACCTGCGCCAGCGTCTGAACGGCATCCTGGCCGAGAAAACCGGCCAGCCGCTTGACCGTATCGAACGTGACACCGACCGCGACACCTTCATGTCTGCGGAAGATGCGGTAAGCTACGGGTTGATTGACAAGGTTCTGTCGAGCCGTGCCGAAGCCGCTTGAGCCGGTGCCCGGCGCCCACTCGGGGTAGCAATGTCCGAAAAGAAGGCCTCAGGCGAAAAGCCGCTCTACTGCTCTTTCTGCGGCAAGAGCCAGCACGAAGTCCGCAAGCTGATCGCC
>JBMSQB010000042.1:0-37564 GCA_049423065.1 Burkholderiaceae bacterium | reverse complement strand
ATCCGTGGCGAATCGTTCCGTTCGCGGCTGAATTTCTGAAAGCCCGCGTACCGGCGGTGCCCGAAGCGTTGCTGCGGTGTGCGCAGCCAGGGTTTCGGTAACCTTGGTCAAGCCCGCTGAACCCACCGGCTTGAGCGGCGAGCGCCCCTCAATACGTCTCCAGATGCAACCGCCCCTCCTTCTTCAAGGCCCCCGCCACCTCATCCCAGTTCAGCCCCGCCCCCACCGCAATATCCCTGAGCGCCAGCACCACTCCTTCCTCCATCGCCTTGAGCCCGCATACATAGAAGAAGGCATTCGGATCGGAGAGGAGCTTTGCCAGATCCACTGCCCGCTCACGCATTGCGTCCTGCACATACCGTTTGGGCTGACCCACCGCGCGTGAAAACGCGAAGTTGATGTCGATGAAGTCTTTGGGCAGCGTTTGCAGCGGACCGAAATAGGGCAGCTCTTCCTTGGTGCGTGCGCCAAAAAACAGCATCAGCTTGCCGCCCTCGAACTTGCCGCTGGCGCGAAGCCGTCGGCGCCACTCGGTCATGGCCCGCATGGGGGCGCTGCCGGTACCGGTACAGATCATCACGATATGGCTCTTCGGATGATTGGGCATCAGGAAGCTTGCGCCAAAGGGCCCTGTCACCTGCACCGTGTCGCCCACCTTGAGGTCGCACATGTAGTTGCTGGCCACGCCGCGGACCGGCTGGCCCTGATGGTCTTCCAGTACCCGCTTGATGGTGAGCGACACATTGTTGTAGCCCGGCCGTTCGCCGTTGCGTGGGCTTGCAATGGAGTACTGGCGCGCATGGTGTGCGCGGCCGCGTTCGTCCACCCCCGGGGCAATGACGCCGATCGATTGCCCCTCCAGAACCGGGAATGGCATGCGGCCAAAGTCGAGCACGATGTGATGCGTGTCGTACTCTTTGCCCACTTCGGTGACCCGCACATTTCCGACCACGGTGGCCGTGATCGACTTGTCAGCGGCTTTGGGGCCATAGAGATTGGTGAAGGGGTGCGCGGCAGACCAGGGCGGCAGTGTGGCGCCGAACTGCGCGCTGTTGAAGGCCGCTGCCCCAGCGGTCATGGGTTCGTTGCCACCGGCCAGCGCAGCTTCTGCCGACGGCTCGGGTTGACCCGATTCAGCCGATGCGCTGTCAGACGCATCCACCCCCATCTCCGCAAGCTGGTCGGCGCTCAGTTCTGCGGGCAACTCATCCCAATCGAACTGCTCGGCGATGGAATACGCGCGCACCTTTGGAACAGCGCGCCAGTTGTCGATCGACCCGGTGGGGCAGGGCGGCACACAGGCCATGCACAGGTTGCATTTCTCGGCATCCACCACATAGTTGCGCGAATCATGGGTGATGGCGCCCACCGGGCAGGTGGCCTCGCAGGTGTTGCAGCGAATGCAGATCTCGGGGTCGATCAGATGCTGCCGCAGAATCTGGCTGTCGTTGGTGCCCATGGCCTGCCTCCTGTTTGAATGCCCGGTGCCGCGCGCTGCGCTCAGTTGAAGCGAACGTACTCGAAATTCACCGGCTGACGATTGATACCCATGGCGGGCGGTGCAATCCAGTTGGCGAATTTGCCTGGCTCAACCACCCGACCCATGAGACTGGAGACGAACACCCGATCCGCCGCGCTCGGCAGCCACTGGTCCACATGGGCGGCCCACTCGGACTCCGACACCACGCGCCCGTCGGGCGACACCTTCACATTGGAAAGCGCACCGATATTGCGGTGGAAGGCCTTGTGCGGCGCCTTCAGACGGAAGGGAATGCCGGCCTTTTCGATGACCCGGTTCCAGCGATCGATACCGCCGATGCTGTCCTTGATGTAGTCATCACGGAGCACTTCATTGAGCGCATTGAGCATGGGCACTTCCTTTTCAACCAGTTGGCCGCCCTGCACATTGAGCACCTTGTAGCTGAGGCCGCGCAATTGATGGTCGTCGGTGCGCTTGCCTTCTTCGTAGCGGCCCTTCAAACCGGTTGAATAGAACGTGGCGGCGTTGCTCGACTCATCGGCGCCAAACAGGTCGATCGTGACGCTGAAGTGGAAGTTGAGATAGCGCTGCAGCGTGGGCAGATCGATCACGCCGGCGGCACGGAGCTTGGCCGGGTCGTCGGTCTTCAGCTCATTCATCATCTGGCAGGTGCGCTGGATGACGCGCGACACGCCCGACTCGCCCACGAACATGTGGTGAGCCTCTTCGGTGAGCATGAACTTGGTGGTGCGGGCGAGCGGATCGAACGCGCTCTCTGCAAGCGCGCACAACTGAAACTTTCCGTCGCGGTCGGTGAAATAGGTGAACATGAAGAACGACAGCCAGTCGGGCGTCTGCTCGTTGAAGGCTTGCAGAATGCGCGGGTTATCGGTCTGACCGCTCCGGCGCTCAAGCAGCGCCTCGCCTTCCTCGCGGCCGTCGCGGCCGAAGAATTTGTGCAGCAGATAGACCATGGCCCACAGGTGGCGGCCTTCTTCCACGTTGACCTGAAAGAGGTTGCGCAGGTCGTACTGGCTGGGCGCGGTGAGGCCCAGATGGCGCTGCTGTTCAACCGATGCGGGTTCGGTATCGCCCTGGGTGACGATGATGCGACGCAGGTTCGCGCGGTACTCGCCCGGCACATCCTGCCAGGCGTCCTGGCCGAGATGGTCGCCGAAGTGAATCTTCCGGCCCTGCTCGGCGGGATTCAGAAAGATGCCCCAGCGGTAATCGGGCATCTTCACATGGCCAAACTGTGCCCAGCCCTGCGGATCGACGCTCACCGCGGTGCGCAGATACACGTCGAAGTCCTGGCTGCCGTCCGGGCCCATGTCGTTCCACCAGGAAAGATAGTTGGGCTGCCACTGCTCAAGCGCACGCTGAAGGGTGCGGTCCTCGCTCAGGTTGACGTTGTTGGGGATCTTGTCGGTGTAGTTGATGCTGGACATGTGATGCTCCGTGTCGTGATGCTGAAAATGAATTAAACCCGGTTCCAGTCGAACGCTGCGCGATCGCCCTTGCCGTAGACCTTGAGTGCGCCTTTTTCGCCTACCGCGTTGGGCCGCTGGAAGATCCAGTTCTGCCAGGCGGTGAGGCGGCCGAACACACGCGTCACCATGTTCTCGGGGCCATTGAAGCGCAGGTTCGCTTCCAGACCGGTGAGTGCATCGGGGCTCATGGCCACGCGCTCTTCAACCGCCAGACGCACTTCGTCTGCCCAGTCGATGTCATCGGGGTTGCTGGTGATGAGTCCGACCTCGAAGGCTGCATTGGCATCGAGCGCCTGGCCCGCGCGGGCGCGCACCGCATCAAGCGCGGGGGCTTCGTTGTAGAAGCGGCGCTGGAGACGCGTTTGTCCTGTGGGCATGGGGTAGAGGCCAAAGTTGGCATCGCCCACGGTGATGGTGGGCGCGCGCTCGGGTTCGTCGGGCAACGCGAGCTGGTAGCTGCGATCGCAGGCAAGGGCGAGCTCCAGAAAGGTGCCAGCGAAGCAGGAGCCCGGCTCGATCATGGCAAACAGACTCCGCGAGGTGACATCGAGCCGTGCAAGCGCGCGCCGCAGCAGCCCGATGGTTTCGCGCACGAACCAGTGGTCGCGGTGTGCAAGCAGCGTGGCATCCATGGCGAGCACGTCCGCCGCATTGCCTTCGGTGCGGATCAGCCAGGTGCCAAGGTCGAGCTCGTTGGTGCGCATGGACAGGATCGCATCATCGAGTTCACGCGCGAGCGCAAGCGGATACCAGTTGGCGCCGGAAGCTTCGATGGCAGCGATATCGGCGGGCTGCTCGCCCCGAGGGGCGCGCACGGTGAAGGTGGCAGTGCGTCCCGCGCGGTCGATCTGCACGGTGACATTCGGATAGACCAGGCGGTCGGCTTCAACGACCCGCGACAGGGGGGTAAGCGTGACCCCCTTTGCATGGGCCGGCCGGTCGCTCGACTCGGCAAGTGCCAGCGCCCGCTCGCGAACCCGTGCCGCAAACTGAGCGGGCTTGGCGATGTCATCGACCAGCCGCCAGTCTTTGGCGCGCTGGCCCCGCACACCCTCCACGCTGGTGCAGAACACGTCGGCCAGATCATGGCGGACACGGCGCTTGTCGGTGACACGGGTGAGGCCGCCGGTGCCAGGCAACACACCCAGAAGCGGCACCTCGGGCAGGCTCACCGAACTTGAACGATCGTCAATCAGAAGGATCTCGTCACAGGCCAGGGCGAGCTCATAGCCGCCGCCCGCGCAGGCGCCGTTCACGGCGGCAAGAAACTTGAGGCCGCTGTGCTGGGAGGAATCCTCGAGGCCGTTCCGCGTCTCATTGGTGAATTTGCAGAAGTTGACCTTCCAGGCGTGGCTGGACAGGCCCAGCATGAAAATGTTGGCGCCGGAGCAGAACACCTTGTCGCGTGCGCTGGTGATCACGACAGTGCGCACCTCGGGGTGTTCGAAGCGGATGCGGTTGACGGCGTCGTGCAGCTCGATGTCAACGCCCAGGTCGTAGCTGTTCAGCTTGAGTTTGTACCCTGGGCGAAGACCAGCGTCTTCATCGAAGGCCGCGGACAGGGTGGCGACGGGGCCGTCGAACGAAAGCTTCCAGTGGCGGTACTGGGAAGGTTCGGTCTGGTAATCAACGCGGGTCAGATCGTTCAAGGGTGTCTCCTCAAGAGGGCTGCGGGCCGCTCCGCTCGCCTGCAGGGCTGAATGTGATGTGCGGCTTGAAACCAGTGCATGCAGTATATTGCAACACATGATTTCGTGTCAAGCACTTTATTGCACATCCGGCGCCGGTCCTTTCTGTGGCTGCGGGGGAATCGCAGCCTCGGGAAGATTGAGTGGTTCCTTCAAGGCCTGCAGAAGGGCGGCCCGCGCCTCGTCGAGTGTTCGGCCGCTGGTCTCGACATGGAGTGCGGCTTTTGAGTAGAACGCGGAGCGGCCGTCGAGGATGTTGCGCAGATCCTGCATGGCCTCGCGGCTTGCCGAGACGGGGCGCATGTCGCCCTGCGCAACCACCCGGCGCATGTGGTCCTCGGGGTCAGCCTTCAACCAGACGGTGATGCAGCGGCCGAGCAGGAGGTTGAAACTTCCTGCGTCGGTCACCAGGCCGCCCGGCGTGGCGATCACACACTGCTCGTGCGCCGAGAGCGATTCCTCGAGTGCGCGGCGCTCGTAGCGCCGGTAGGCGTTCTGGCCGTAGAGCGCCTGAATCTCGCCGGTGTCGCAGCCGGCCAGGCGTTCAATCTCACGGCTCAGTTCGACGAAGGGAAAACCCAGCGATTGCGCGAGTGCCTGGCCCAGCGTGGTTTTGCCGGCACCGCGCAGCCCGATGAGCGCAATGCGGCGATTGGGTTTCGAGTCGGCGGAGGGGTCGCCCAGCAGACGGGCTGCGGCCAGCCGTACCTCGCGGACGGTGGCGTCGTCCCGCCCCTCCAGCAGCGACCGCAGCAGCAGCCACTCCGGGCTGGAGGTCGTTTCATCGCCAATCAGCTCTGCGATCGGGCAATGAAGCGCCTGGGCGACCTGCTGCAGCACCAGGATCGAGGCATTGCCAATGCCGTATTCGAGGTTGGCGAGATGCCGTTCCGAGACCCCTGCGGCCTGGGCGGTGGCCCGCCGCGTCATGCCGCGCCGTGAGCGCAGTGACTTCACGCGCTCGCCTAGGGCGACCAGAAAGGGGTTCTTTGCTGTATCCGGCGCCCCCGGGGCGCGCTGTGTGTTGCTTGACATGGGGCCGCTCTTGACCTTAGAGTGCATGCACAATACTGCATGTTTTGCACTCGAGCAAGCCAAAAATTTTCCGGGAGACACGCATGACCGCACCGCAGACCGAGCCGATTGCGCCGGGTGACCGATTCAACTTCGCCGCACACCTCATGGCAGCCAATGCCGGGCGTCCCGACAAGGCTGCGTTTGTTGATGACCAGGGCAGCCTGAGCTATCGGGAGCTTGAGCTGCAGGTACGGCGCGTCGCCGCCGGGCTTCGTGCCGTGGGGCTGCGGCGCGAGGAGCGGGTGCTGCTCCTGATGCACGACTGCACCGACTGGCCGGTGTGTTTCCTGGGCGCGCTCTACGCAGGGCTGGTACCCGTGGCGGTCAACACCCTGCTCACGGCCGACGACTACGCCTACATGCTCGAACACTCGCGTGCCCAGCTGGTGATGGTTTCCGGGGCCTTGCTGCCCACACTGAATGCGGCGCTCACCCGCTCCGATCACGAGGTCGGGCGGGTGCTTGTGTCGCGGCCGGCCGCGCCGCTTCATCCCTCCGAAGCCGATCTCGAGGCGTTTCTGAAGTCGCACGAACCTGCCCCCAGGCCCGCGGCCACCCACGCCGACGATCCGGCGTTCTGGCTCTACTCGTCGGGCTCGACAGGGCGTCCCAAGGGAACGGTGCATTCGCATGCCAACCCCTACTGGACGGCTGAGCTCTACGGCCAGCGCGTGCTGGGCCTCACCGAGTCGGATGTGTGTTTTTCCGCCGCAAAACTGTTCTTCGCTTATGGCCTGGGCAATGGCCTCAGCTTTCCCATGAGCGTGGGCGCCACCACACTGCTGATGGCCGACCGCGCCACGCCTGATGCGGTCTTTCGCCGCTGGGTGGGCGAGGTCGGGGGCGTCAAGCCCACTGCGTTCTTTGGCGCGCCGACCGGTTTTGCGGGCATGCTCGCCCACCCGGCGCTGCCGGCGCGCGAGTCGGTGGCGCTGCGTCTCGTGTCGTCGGCCGGTGAGGCGCTGCCGGCCGAACTCGGTGAGCGCTTCAAGCGACACTTTGGCGTGGACATCGTCGATGGCATTGGTTCCACCGAAATGCTGCACATTTTTCTGTCGAACCGCCCCGACCGCGTTCGCTATGGCACCACCGGCTGGCCGGTGCCGGGCTATCAGGTCGAGCTGCGGGGCGATGACGGCGGGCCGGTCGCCGACGGCGAGACTGGCGATCTCTACATCCATGGCCCGTCGTCTGCGCTCATGTACTGGGCCAATCGCACCAAGACCCGCGAAACCTTTCAGGGCGGCTGGACCCGCAGCGGCGACAAGTATGTGCGTAACGCTGATGGCAGCTACACCTACGCGGGTCGCAGCGACGACATGCTGAAGGTGAGCGGCATTTACGTGAGCCCGTTCGAGGTGGAGGCAACGCTCATTCAGCATCCGTCGGTGCTGGAGGCGGCCGTGATCGGTGTGCAGGATGCTGACGGCCTCACCAAGACCAAGGCGTTCGTGGTCTTGAAGCCCGGGCAGTCGGCCAGCGAGGCGGATCTCAAGGCCTTCGTGAAAGACCGGCTCGCGCCCTACAAATATCCGCGCTTCATCGACTTCGTGTCGGATCTGCCCAAGACTGCGACCGGCAAGATTCAACGCTTCCGGCTTCGCGAAGCCGAGGCCAACCGGTGATGAGCGCTGCGCGTCCGGCCTCCGAGCGCCGGATGGTGAGCATCGCGACCGGCGCCGGCGAGGTGCAGATCGAAACCGTCCTGCTGGGGGCGTCCGACCCGGGCCAGCCGATGGTCGTGTTTCTGCATGAAGGCCTGGGCTCGGTCTCCATGTGGCGCGATTTCCCGGCGGCGGTATGCGAGCGGCTGGGCTGCCGGGCGCTGGTGTATTCCCGCCCCGGTTACGGGCAATCCACGCCTTGCGCGCGCGATGCGGTCTGGTCGCCCGACTACATGCATACCGAGGCGCTACAGGTGCTGCCCGCCGTGCTTTCGGCGCTTGCCATCGATGGCCGCGATCATCCGGTCTGGCTCCTGGGACACAGCGATGGCGGCTCGATCGCGCTGATTCATGCAGCGCATGCGGCGGATCGGCTCGCCGGCGCCATTCTGCTCGCCCCGCATATTCTGGTTGAAGCGCTTTCGGTGCACAGCATCGAACTCGCGCGGGATGCCTTCCTGAACGGATCGCTCAGGCAAGGGCTCGCGCGGCATCACATCGATGCCGAGGCCACCTTCATGCGCTGGAATCGGACCTGGCTCAGCGCAGCCTTTCGAAGCTGGTCAATCGAGGAAGAAATTGCCGGGATCCGCTGTCCGCTGCTTGCGGTTCAGGGGATCGAGGATCCTTATGGAACGCTCGAGCAGGTTTACGGTATTGCGCGCCGCGTTCCGGGAACCAAAGTGGTGGAACTGCCCCACTGCGGCCATTCGCCGCACCGTGACCAGCCCGGCCGACTGCTCGATGAGCTGGCGGCGTTCATGGGCACTGGCGCATGATGTCGGCTTCCTCCCGGGAGTGTTCCAATGATCAGCCAGCGCATTGAGCAGTTCGGCCGCCCGCTCGCGAAGGTGATGCGCGATACACCGACGCCACATGGCACCGAGGTCATCATTCGGGTCGGGCACTGCGGCGTATGTCATAGCGACATTCACCTGCAGGACGGGCACTTCGACCTCGGCGGCGGGGCAAAGGTGGACCTCACGCGATCGGTTGCGCCGCCTCGTACGCCTGGCCATGAGATTGCGGGGACCGTAGTGGCGATCGGACACGACGCGCAGGATGTGCAGATCGGACAGCAGCGCGTGGTGTATCCATGGATCGGCTGCGGCGGGTGCGCGGTCTGTCGTGGCGGGCAGGAGCAGATGTGCCCGAACCCGGCCGCGCTCGGCGTAAACCGCGATGGCGGGTTTGCCACGCATGTGGTGGTACCGCATCCGCGCTATCTGATTGATTTCGCGCCGCTTGCCGAAGAGCAGGCCTGCGTGTATGCCTGCTCAGGCCTCACCGCTTACGGCGCGCTGAAAAAGCTCGGGGGCCTGGCAGCTGACGCGCCCCTCCTCATCATCGGTGCCGGCGGTGTCGGACTGTCGGGCATCCGTCTGGCTCGCCATCTGTTCGGTCAGTCGCCCTGGGTGGCCGAGCCCGATCGCACCCGCTGGCCGCTGGTGCACGAGGCGGGCGCGGGCGAGGTGATCGACCCCCACGCCGAAGGTGCGCTGCGGTCGCTCCAGAAAGCCACGCTGGGCGGGGTGGCGGCAGCGGTTGACTTCGTCGGGTCGGCCGACAGCTTTTCGTTCGGATTGGGCGCGCTTCGCAAGGGTGGCACGCTCGTGAATGTGGGGTTGTTCGGCGGCTCGGCGCCGGTGTCGCCTGCCATGCTGGTGCTGAAGGCGGTGACCCTTATCGGGTCGTATGTGGGAAGCCTTTCCGACATGCATGAGTTGATGGCGCTGGCGCGGAGCGGGGCGCTGCCTCCCATGCCGCTCAATGTGCGTGGGCTTGCGCAAGCACAACAGGCGCTGGACGACCTGCGTGCCGGCCGGGTGCACGGGCGCACGGTGCTGAGCGCCCGCGACACCGGGCAACCTGGCGGGTGAGCGCGTGCGCTCAGTCGATCTCGATGCCTTTGGTGACTGTGGCCCACATGGCGCGCTCGGCGATGGCACGCTTTGACAGCGTCGCGCCATCGCCCGTCCAGAGCGTAAAGCCCAGATCCTCCAGCCGGCTGCGGATCTCGGCCTGGGCCAGCACACGTTGCGTGGCCTCGGTGACACGCTGGGCCGCGGCATCGGGCAGCGCAGGCGGACCATAGATTGCCATCCAGCCGCCCACGTCAAAATCGGGCACACCCGACTCGATCAGCGTCGGCACATCGGGCAGCGAGCGGTTGCGGGTCGGCGAGCTCACTGCAATGGCCCGGACACGGCCCGAGGTGATCTGGGGCAGGGCAGTGCTGATGATGTCGAACATCATGGTGAGCTGACCGCCGATCACATCGGTCATGGCGGGTGCGTTGCCCTTGTAGGGCACATGCGTCATTTTCGTATTGGTCTTGATGGCAAGGAGTTCAGCGGCCAGATGGTTCGAGCCGCCAATGCCTGCCGAGCCGAAGGTGACCTTTCCCGGGTTCGCGCGGGCGTGGGCGACCAGATCGTTGAAGCCTTTGAACGGCAGGTCACGATTGATCACCAGCACGTTGTAATAGCTCACCACGGGCGCCAGCGGACGCAGGTCGCGCATCGGGTCGAAACTCATCTTGCGCATCACGTTGGGACTGATGGTGACCGTTGGGCTCGCCGCGAACCAGAGGAGCGACGCGTCAGCACCGGCCTTGGCCACCAGGTCGCCCGCCAGCGTGGCGTTGGCGCCGGGGCGATTCTCTACGACCACCGCGCTGCCGAGCTCGCGCGCGAGTGCGGGGGCGATCAGGCGCGCGGCGCCGTCCACGGGGCCGCCTGCAGGGTAACCCACGATGAGTCGGGTGGCAGGCCCGGTGGTTTGTGCCCCCGCAATCGGCGCGGCGCTGCTGGCCATGATTGCGCAGAGGCCGATGGCGAGCGAGGGCAGCGCCTGCGACAGCGCGCGGCGCCTGGATCTGGAAGCCGAGTTCTTCATGGGATGTCTCCTGCTTGAATGGGGGGCGATTGTGACGAGCCTCGGGCAGTGTAGCGCCTGTCGCCGCGCGCGGTAGACTTTCGGTTCGCTCGCCCGCCCGGGGCGCACGCGCACAAGGAAAACTCAGGAGACCCGGATGACCCGCCGCTTCATCGACCTGTCGATTTTTCTCGAAAACGAGCCGCTGTCCGACCCGCGCCCGTTCAATCCCAAGATCCAGTACATCAACCACGAGCAAAGCTATTCGCAGATCGAGCCATTTTTCCCTGGGCTCCGGAAGGAAGACCTGCCCGATGGCCAGGGCTGGGCGGTGGAAAAAGTGGAACTCATTACCCACAACGGCACGCATCTTGATGCGCCCTGGCACTTTCATCCCACCATGAACCATGGCGAGCGCGCGGCCACCATCGACGAAGTGCCGCTCGAATGGTGTTTTCAGCCGGGCGTCAAGCTTGATTTCCGCCACTTCGCAGACGGCTATGTGGTGACCGCTGCCGATGTGGAGGCCGAACTCAAACGAATCGACTACACGCTGCAACCGCTGGATATCGTGGTGGTGAACACCCGCGCGGGGTCGCGCTACGGCAATGACGACTACGTCACGGCAGGCTGTGGCATGGGCTACGAAGCCACCATGTATCTGCTCGAGCGCGGGGTGCGGCTGACCGGTACCGATGCCTGGAGCTGGGACGCGCCGTTCGTCTACACCGCCGAGAAATACAAACAGACCGGCAACGCCGCGCTGATCTGGGAAGGGCACAAGGCGGGCCGGCATATTGGTTACAGCCATCTCGAGAAGCTGCACAATCTCGAGTCGTTGCCGCCACACGGATTCGTGATTTCATGCTTTCCGTTCAAGATCCGTGGTGCGTCTGCGGGCTGGACGCGGGCGGTCGCAATCGTCGACGACGGATTGCTGGCGTCTACCCGGGCGCTGCAGGGACGTGCCGACCAGGCTGTGTGACCTGCGGGCCCCGCTTACAACATTCAAGGAGACTCTTCATGAAATCGCGATTCTCAGCGTCATATCCGGTGCGGAAACGCGCCGACAGCGAAACCGGCCGCGCCCCCGATCAGGTGGGCCCTGTTGGGCAGACGCGGCGCCGGCTGGTGGCAGGCACGGCAGGCGCTGCCGCCGCGGCATGGATCCCCTCCAGCGTGCTGGCGCAGGCCGCCTACCCCACTCGACCCATGCGCATGATCGTTCCCTGGCCCCCCGGGCAGGCAACCGACCTTGCCGGTCGGGTGGTCGCCCAGGAATTGTCCAAACTGTTCAACCAGCCGGTGGTGATCGACAACAAGGCTGGGGCGGGCGGCACCATCGGCACCGATGCGGTCGCCAAGTCGGAGGCCGATGGCTACACGCTTCTCGCAGCGTCGTCCGGACCGGTCACTGTGAGCCCGCTCATGACGCGTACGCCCTACGACCCCGAGCGCGATCTGCAGCCGGTGGCGATGGTGGGCATGTCGCCCTATGTGCTGGTCACAGGCACGGGCTTTCAGGCGCGCGACATCAACGAACTGATTGCAAAGGTGCGCGCCGAACCGGGCAAGTACACCTTCGCGTCGTCCGGCACCGGTGCCACCGCGCACCTGATCGCGGAATCGTTCAACGCGGCGGTCGGTATCAAGGCGATCCATGTGCCGTACAAGGGTTCGTCGCCGGCGCTGACCGATGTCATCAGCGGCCGGGTCGACTACTGCATTGAAACTGCCGCGGCCACCATGCCGCATGTGAAGGGCGGGCGGCTGCGGGCCTACGGCGTGTCGCTGAAGAACGGCAGCGAGGTGACGCCCGGTCTGGTGCCCTTTGCGAGCCTGTCGAACATTCCGGGGCTCAAGGGCTTTGACATGGGCGCCTGGCTGGGCGTGATGGTGCCGGGCGGTACGCCCAAGCCCATCGTTGAGCGACTGGGGGCCGCTGTGCAGAAAATCATGACCGCACCCGAGGTGCGTCAATCGTTCATGAGCATCGCGGTTGAACCCGACTACCGGCCTGGTGACGCCTACGCCCGCTACCTCAAGGACATTCGCGACATTTTCAGCACCGTGATCCGCACCAACAACATCAAGGCCGACTGAAGCTGGGGGCGCGCCATGAATGCTTCGATTCCATCGTCGGTGCTCCAGAGCGTACGGGCGTCCGATCTCATGGCGCTGCCGCTGCTGGAAAAGTGGGTGTCGTTTGCCACGGTGTCCCGCGACAGCAACCTCGATCTGATCGAATGGACGCAAGCGCACCTGCGTGCGCTCGGCCTGAGCGACTTTCGCCGGACCTATGACGACTCCGGTCGAAAGTGCAACCTGTGGGTCACCCTGCCAGCGCGGAACGGCGAAACGCGGGTGGGCGGTCTCGTGCTGTCGGGTCACACCGATGTCGTACCGGTTGATGGGCAGCCCTGGGACACCGAGCCGTTTCGGGTGATTGAATCGGGTGGCCGGCTGGTCGGCCGCGGGGTCACCGACATGAAGGGGTTTGGTGCCACCGTGCTTGCGCTGGTGCCTGAACTCCTCCGCCGGGGCCTGGATCGCCCGGTGCACCTCGCTTTCAGCTACGACGAGGAGGTCGGCTGCATTGGTGTGAGAAGACTGATCGCCGATATTGTCGAGCAGGGCTATCGGCCCGCGGGCTGCATTGTGGGCGAACCCACCGGCATGCAGGTGGTGATCGCACACAAAGGCAAACACGCGTATCGCACCGTGGTCCGCGGGTTTGAGGCGCATTCATCACTCACCCCGCTGGGGGTGAATGCGGTCGAGGTCGCCTGCGAATTTGTGGCGCACCTCAAGTCCATGCACCGGCGGCTGGTGGCCAGCGGTCCGTTCGATACGCTCTACGACGTGCCGCACACCACCATCCATACCGGCGTGATCCAGGGCGGCACCGCGCTCAACATCATTCCCCGCCAGTGCGAAATCATCTGGGAAATACGGCACCACCATCTGGATACGCCAGAGGCGCTCTTTGAAGAGGCAAGTGCTTTTGCGCAATCCATGGTGCCTGCCATGCAGGCGGTTCATGCCGGCGCCGGTATCGATCACGAGCTTCGCTCGGTGCTTCCAGGGTTTGCCACGGCGCCCGACAGCGAGATCGCCCGCCTGTGCTTTGAGTGTGCTGAACTCGACCCGGCAAGCGGCGTGGGCAAGGTGTCGTTTGGAACCGAGGCCTCGCTGTTTCATCAGGCCGGAATTCCCACCATCGTCTGCGGGCCTGGGCATATTGCGCAGGCGCATCAGCCCAATGAGTGGATTGCTGTTGAGCAGCTTGCCTGGTGCGAGCGCTTCATGCAGCGGCTTGCCGACCGTGTCTGCGTGGCTTAGCGCCCCGCCATCGGCATGATCAACCTCGTGAGAAAGGATCGGTTCAAGATGGATCGTCGACTGTTTGTGTCCGCGGCTGCGGCATCTGGGGTGACCCTGGCGAGCGGCAAGCTTGCCGCACAGGGGCGTACCGTTCGGGTGGTGGTGCCATTTGCCGCCGGAGGCGTTCAGGACATTCTCGCGCGATCCATTTCCAATGAGTTGCGTGCAGCGTTGGGTCAGACCGTGGTGGTTGAAAACCGCCCGGGCGCGGGGGGCACGGTTGGCACTGGCGCCGTGGCCAAGGCAGAAGCCGATGGCACGGTGATGGTGCTGGCTGCGGCAAGCCACAACATCGCGGCTTCGCTCTATCCCAGGCTGGCCTATGATCCGCTCAAAGACTTTACCCCGCTCGCGCACATCGGTACGGCAAGCTATGTGCTCATGATTCACCCCAGTATCCCTGCGCGCACGGTGGCGGAGTACATCGCCTATGCCAAAGCCAACCCAGGCAAGCTCAACTACGCCACCGCGGGTAACGGCAGCGCCACGCATCTTTCCATGGCCTATTTCAACGGATTGGCCGGCATCGACGTGGTCCATGTGCCGCTCAAGGCGACCGGTGAAGCGATCAACGAGGTGATCTCGGGCCGCGCGCATGCGGTGATCGCCGCCAGCATCGGAGCGCTTGCGTTTGCCAACGACAGCCGGCTTCGGCTTCTGGGCTCAACCTCCCCCGAGCGAAGCAAGTTTTTGCCGACGCTTCCCACCATTGCCGAGAGCGGGCTGCCCGGTTATCAGTTTGATTCCTGGTTCGGGCTTCTCGGTCCGGCAGGCATACCCGCCGCTGAGGCCGACCGGATCAATGCCGCAATCGGTCAGTTGCTGCGCGATCCTGCGATTCTGGAGCGGCTGGACCGGCAGGGCGTTGAGCCCCGCGCCATGTCGAACGCCGACTTCGCCAGGCTGCTGGCGGCGGACGCGAGGCGGATGGCGTCAGTGGTGAAGACCTCGGGCGCGAAGATCGACTAGCCTTAAAGGGGCCAGTCGATCAGCCAACCTTCGGCACTCAGCCAGCGTCCGGTTGCTTCGAGGGCGCTGCGTTGCTGAACGCGGGCAAGGCCATGCACTCACGCTCGATTTCGAGAAGCCGTGGCCAGCGGTTCAGATCAACCGCAAAGCGCCGGGCGCTTTCAATCTGCGGCACCAGGTACACATCGGCAAGCGTGGGCTGGTTGCCCCAGCTGAAGCGGCTGCCGGCCGGCGAGTGCGCGAGGAACGCCACGTAGGCATCAAAGCCGTCGGCGATCCATTGGCCGCACCAGGCATTGACCGCGTCCTCATTGGCGCCGAACGAGGTGCGAAGCTGATTGAGAATGCGGCGGTTGTTCACCGGGTGAATGTCACAGCCAACAATGGCGGAGAGCGCCCGCACACGGGCGCGCGATACCGGATCAGCGGGCAGGAGCGAGGGGTTGGGGTGGGTGTCCTCCAACCATTCGAGCAGCGCGGGCGACTGGGCGAGCACCAGCGGTCCGTCGACCAGCGCGGGCACCAGCCCCTGGGGATTGATGCTGCGGTACGCGTCACCCAGATGCGCTTCCTTGCGCAGATCCACCGGCACGGTCTCGAACGGCAGCCCCTTGAGGGCCAGCGCAATGCGGAGGCGATGCGAGGTGCCACTTCGGAAAAAGCCGTAGAGTTTCATCATGTTGCGGACTCCTTGATGCGCTGGTGTTCGAGGGCGGACAGGCAGTTGCCGGCGTTCCAGCCGTAGAGCCACTCCATCGCGTCGTAAAAGCGCTCGGTGCTGCGTCCACGCCAGAGGTCGTTTCGTACCAGCCGTTCAACGCCCTGCGCGTGATAGATGCGGCCCATGTCGCGCGCGCCGAGCACGACCCGGGCTGTTCGCGCCACGCGGGCGCGCTGATAGAGATCGAACCCGCGCACCATATCGTCGTTGGCCACGCGCAGGGCCTCACCCAGGGTGACCGCATCTTCCATCGCCATGCCTGCGCCTTGCGCCAGGTATTGAGTCATGGGATGGGCGGCGTCGCCCAGCAGGGTGACCCGACCGAATGACCACTGGCCGATCGGATTGCGGTCGGCGGTGGCCCAACGCCGCCAGGACTTGGGCAGATCGATGAGTTGGCGAGCACGCGGGCAGACGTCCCTGAAGTAGCTCTGCACCTCTTCGCGACTGCCATCGGTGACGCTCCACTGCTCCTGCTGGCGGCTGTGAAACGTGACCACCACGTTGTACTGCTCGCCGCCGCGCAGCGGATAGTGGACCAGATGACAGTTGGGGCCGACCCAGATACTTGCTGCGTTCCATTGGAGATCGGCCGGGAAGTCGTTGCGATCAACCACCGCACGATAGACCACATGACCGGTCACCCGAGGCGGATCGCCCACATACTGTTCGCGGGCAACCGATTTCACGCCATCGGCGGCCACCAGCGCCGCGCCACGATGTCGAATGCCCTTCTGGTCGATGAGCGTGATGCCCGACTCATCCTGCTCGATCCCGGTGACACGGGTGGAGGTGAGGAAATCGATGCGACCGGTTTCGAGTGCACCTTCCAGCAGCGACGTATGAACATCCACCCGATGAATGACTGCGTAGGGGTTGCCGAAGCGCGCTCGAAAGGCCTCACCGGTGGGAATGCGGCCGACGCAGTATTCGTCGATCGCGTCATGCATGACCAGTTCATCGGTGTAGACCGCGCGACCGCGGGCCTTGGGGCCGACGCCCAGCGCATCGAGCGCATGAAATGCGTTCGGGCCGAGTTGAATGCCGGCACCGATTTCACCGATCTCGGGCGACTGCTCAAGCACGCGAACACGAAAGCCGCGACGGGTGAGGGCAAGCGCCGCGGCGAGGCCCCCGATGCCGCCGCCGGCCACCAGGATGGGAAGCGTAGAGGTATTCATTCTCTAAAGGCTAAGCAAATCCGGGGCACTGCGCAAACCCGAGCCCGATCAGACCTGGCATCGCGGTGGGTGCCGGCTGCTGCCTGTGGCTCAGCGCAGCAGAATCATCCGAAGCCCGAAGCCGATCATGACCAGCCCCGCGAGTCGGTTGAGCCACAGGCCGAGGCGCGGCCGGTTGCCCCAGCGCGCGGACACCCGGATCGCCGCACTGCAGAGAATCAGTCCGTAGAGAAAGGTGAGGAGGGCGGCAATGAGCGCCATGACCGCGAAGGTGAAGAGGCCCTGGTGCTGCTGCGGGTCGATGAAGAGCGGGAAAAAGGCAAGGTAGAACACGATTGCCTTGGGGTTCAGCACCGTGATCAGCATGGACTGCCGAAAATAATGACCCGCCGGGATCTGGATGACCCCAGCGCCGGTTTCAGTTGAGCGGATGAGGCGCACCCCCAGCCAGATCAGGTAGAGCGCGCCGGCCCACTGCAGCAGACCAAACAGCACCGGCATGGCGAGGAGCAGCGCCGCCATGCCTGCCACCGCCGCCCAGATCAACACCTGGTCGCCAGCGATCACGCCCAGCGTGGCGAGCAGCCCCCCGCGAAGGCCGCCCTGTGCCGTGGAGGTGAGTAGCGCAAGGTTGCCGGGACCGGGAATGGCGAGAAACACGAGCACGGCGAGCACATACGCACCGCTATCGGTCATGCCGAACATGAGCGGTGCCCCCGGGATGAGATGTCAGCCGCGTCCTATTCACCGGTCCACTGCGGCGGCCGCTTGGCCACAAACGCGGCGACCCCCTCGCGGAAATCGGCGCTGCCATAGGTGAGCCGCACCAGATCATGGTCGTCGGGCAGACTGGCCCCGGCGATGCGGCGCAGCCCCTCTTTGGAGACGCGCTGCGTGATGGGGGCGAGCGCTGCCAGTTTGGCCGCCAGGTCGCGGGCTGCCTGCTCGATGGACTCGGCCGGCACGATTTGCTGCAGATAGCCGCAGGACAACGCCTCGGCTGCCTCGAGAATCTCGGAGAGCAGCAACATGCGCTTGACGCGTTGGGTACCGAAGGCATTCTGCAGCCGGGCGAGGTTGGCGATCGACAGGCAGTTGCCCAAGGTGCGCGCAATCGGCACGCCAAATTTTGCCGACGGTGTTGCCAACCTGAAATCGCAGCCGGTGGCGAGGGCAAGACCGCCGCCCACCGCCCAGCCCTCGATCACCGCGATGGTGGGCATGGGGAGCGTGGCAAATCCGCGCAGCGTCTGGTCGATTCGCTCCTCATAGGCGATGCCATCGGCACCGGCGTCGCCTGAGCTGCCGAACTCCAGAAACTGCGCGATATCGGTGCCCGCAACAAAGGCCTGTCCGCCCGCACCGCGAAAAACGGCCACCCGCACCGAGCGGTCCGCTTTCAGCTGCTCGCAGATGGCGGCAAGCTGGTTGTACATGGTCCAGGTCATGGCATTGCGGGCCTGGGGACGGTCGAAGGTGACCCAGGCAATGCCTGAATCGAGCACGAGGTGAACGGTTCCGTCGGACATGATGGGATGGGCTGTGAGGTTAGGGCGTTGGATGAGGGCAGGGGGACTTTCCGTCGATGCCCAGCCCGGCGACAATCGCGTCCGATCGTAGCAGAGCCGAGCGCATCGTTCTTTGCGTGGGCCCGGATGTCCCGGTCAGCCGCGCCTCTTCATCACCAGGATCACACCATGACTGTCATCGATATTCACACCCACATGTTCACGGAAAAATGGCTGGACCTGTTGAAATCGCGGGGCGGCGAATTCAATCTGCAGATCCGGCCCGACGGCAAGCAGGAGATCTTTCGCGGCACGACGCCGGTGGTGATCCCGCAGATCGGGCATTTTGACTACGAGCTTCGGATTCGCGAGATGGACCGCTATGGCATCGACCTGTCGATCGTGTCGCTCACCTGCCCGAATGTGTACTGGGGCGATGAGGCCACCAGCGCGCTGGCCGCGCGCGAGTCCAATGACTCGATGGCTGCTGCGCAGTCGCGCTGGCCGGAACGGATCCGCTGGTTTACCTCGCTCCCCTGGGAGTATCCGCAGGCTGCGGTCGCCGAACTTCGCCGGACTGTCGCCAACGGCGCCGTGGGCGTGATGGTGCTCGGCAACATCGCCGGGAAAAGCCTGACCGATGAGTGCTTCGCGCCGGTCTGGGCCGAGATCGATGCGCTTGCGCTTCCCGTGCTGGTTCATCCCACCGACCCTCTCGGCGCAGAGAAAATGGGCATCATTCCGCACAATCTCTTCTGGTCGGTGGGTTTTACCTACGACACCACGCTCGCGGTCGCGAAGATGATCTTTCACGGCTTTTTCGACCGCTACCCGAACCTGAAGCTGATTGCCTCGCACGGTGGTGGCATGCTGCCCTATCTGGTGGGGCGGTTCGAGATGGGCGACCGGGTGGAATTCGATCACCTGCGAGAAATCCGCCGCAAGCCCACCGATTACCTGCGCCACATCTTCTACGACAGCATCACCTACGATCTCGCGCCGCTGCGTTATCTGATCGATGTGGCCGGAGCGAGCCAGGTGATGCTGGGTACCGACTGGCCGCATCGCGTGCACGAGGCCGACGTGGCGGCCAAGCGGCTCGATGCGCTGCCCGACAGCCAGCGGCGCGCAATTGCATCGGGCAACGCGCAGCGGGTGTTCCGGCTGTAGTGTCCAGGGGCGGGCGGCTGCGCCAAGGCCAAGGCTTGCATACGGTTTGCGTTGCTGCCAGAATATTTTGCATACCTATGCAAAGCCGCCTGCCGCCATGCGTGCAAGGTGGCATTTTCGGAGACAGCCTTGCCCGGCGATCGGGTCAGTTCCATTGATGTGGCGCGCCGTGCCGGTGTTTCGCAATCGGCGGTCAGCCGAACCTTCACACCCGGTGCGAGCGTAGGCGCTGCCACCCGTGCGAAGGTCTTGCGCGCTGCGCAGGCGCTGGGCTATGAGCCCAATGCGCTTGCGCGCAGCCTCATCACCGGACGGTCACGCATCATCGGGCTGGTGGTGTCGCAACTCGACAATCTTTTCTATCCCACGGTGCTTGAGCACCTCAGCCGGCGTCTGCAGGCCGACGGGTTTCATCTGCTCATGTTCGTGGCCGACGAAGCCGATTCCGACGCGCTGGTGGAGAACATGCTCCAGTATCGGGTCGACGGCATTGTGCTGGGCGCGGTCACGCTGTCGTCGGCACTCGCACAGCGCTGCACGGCGGCGGGCATCCCGGTGGTGCTCTTCAACCGGGTGATGGCGCGACGCCGCGGCTCGCCCGCAGTGAGCTCGGTGCGCGGCGACAATGTCCGCGGTGGGCGCCTGCTCGCCCAGCACCTGCTTGCGCTGGGTCATTCTAGAATCGCCTTCATCGCTGGCCGCGAAGATTCCTCGACCAATCTCGAACGTGAGCGCGGCTTCGTCCAGGGGCTTGCTGACGGCGCCAGACACCTGTTCGCCCGTGCGGTGGGGGGCTATGACGCCGACCAGGCCGCCGAGGCAACCCGCGCACTGTTTCGCTCCAGTCGGAAGGCTCCAGACGCCGTCTTTGCGGCAAGTGACCAGATGGCGCTCGCAGTGATCGATACCCTGCGCCACCAGCTCTCGGTGCGCGTGCCCGAGGAGGTGTCGGTGGTGGGCTTTGACAATGTGCCGCAGTCCTCCTGGCCCGCCTACCAGCTCACCACCTTCGAGCAGCCCGTTGTGCCCATGGTGGAGGCCACCGTCACGCTGCTCCTTGAGCAGATTCGAAGCGGCGCGCTCCGCTCGCAGTCGCTCATTGTCCGCGGTCAGCTCTGCGTGCGGGCCACCACCCGGATGCGAACCCGCGCCACCTCCAGCCGTTTTGCCCAACCTGCCGCCCCCCGATGAAGACCGCCCTCGACCAGCAGGCACTTGACCAGCGCTTCATTCCGTTTGATTCGCTTCGCTACAGCACCGAGGCGTTCATCGACTATCGAATTCCCGAGTGCTCGCCCAAGTACAACTACGCGCTGATCGGGCCCGGGGTTTCGCAAAATCCGAACCAGCCCATCAGCCTGCGCGAACGTCATGGCTTTCAGGTGGGCGGGGTGTCCATGCCCCACGGCAAGATGAACCCGCCCCACATGCACTTCACCTGCGAGGTTTTCATCTGCGTGCGGGGCGAATGGGAAATCATGTGGGGCTTCAACCCCGATCACCGCAGCGTGCGCATCGGCGCAGGCGACATTGTGAGCGTGCCCACCTGGATCTACCGTGGTTTTCGCAATGTCGGCATTGATGACGGCTTCATGTTCACGGCGCTGGGCGGCGACGACACCGGCGGCATCCTCTGGGGGCCCACCACGCTGGCGGCGGCGGCTGCAAACGGACTTCACCTCACCGACGACTACCGCATCATCGACGAACGCAAGGGGGAAAAGCTCGTGCCGCCCCTCAAGGCGCTTGAGCCGATGACCGATCAGGAAATCGCTGCGCTCCGCGACTGGAGCGAGGCGGAAATGCTCAACCGGATCGTACGTGGTGTTGGGCTGCGCTGGTCCGCGCTGGGCCTGCTTGATAGCGCTCTGCCGGGGGGCGGCGCCCGGCTCGCACCGGTCATTGGTCAGGGCATCAGCGAAGATCGGGATGCAACGCCGCCCATCGCCAACAGTCACGGGGTGTCGATCGAATGGTTGGCGATTCCGGCCGGAGGCAGCGTGGCACGTCACCGGCTTGCCGACAAGCAGGTGGTGATTGCAGTGGAGGGCGACCTCGGTCTGGAGATCGACAGCGGCATTGCCCAGACGCGTTGCTGCCTGAAGGGACGCGATGCCGCATGGGACAGCTACGCGTTGCCGGGCGATGTCTGGCGGCGCATGTCCAACCAGGGCACAGGGATGGTCCGTGCGCTGCTCCTCACCTCGGGTGACCACCGCAAGCGTATCGAATGGGCGCCTGAGGTCATCGCGGCTGCCGCGCTTGCCGGATGGGCGCGTGATGCAAACGGCCATGTCGCAATGAAGCGCTTTACCGACCGCTCGCAGCGCTGATTCTCTTTCCCACGGAGCTTTCCGAATGCCGCAAGCCTTCTCCGTTACCCATGTAGGAAGCCTGCCCCGCCCGCAGGCCGTGGTGGAATGCCTGTTCGCCCAGGATTCCGGAATGGACTACGATCCGGCGCAGTTTGACGCCACCATCGCACAGGCGGTTGATGAGGTGGTGCGACAGCAGGTGGCGGCGGGCGTTGACGTGGTGAGCGATGGCGAGATGAGCAAAATCAGCTATGCCACCTATATCCGGCATCGTCTCACCGGCTTCAAGATTGGCGAGATGCCGCGTGCAGTGCCGCGCGATCTCGACGATTTTCCCGAGTACAAGGACAGGCTCGCCAAACTGGGGGCCACGCCCAAATACCACCGTCCCATTTGCTCGGGTCCCATTGCGGTGAAAGACCTGAGCGGACTGCACCGGGACATCGAAAACCTGAAGGCCTCATGCGCGAGGCATGGTGCTTCACGTGCATTCATGAACAGCGCCTCACCGGGCGTCGTGGCGGTGTTCCAGCCGAATCAGCACTACCCCACGCAGGAGTCCTACATCACCGCGCTCGCCCACGCGCTGCAGGCCGAATACGAGACGATCGTGGCTGCCGGCCTTGATCTGCAGATCGACGCGCCCGATCTGGCTATGGGTCGTCATATCCGGTTCCGCGACGTGAGCGACGAGGAGTTCCTGCGCAATGCCCATCTTCAGGTCGATGCGCTCAATCATGCGCTTCGCAATATCCCGCGCGAGCGGGTGCGCATGCACCTTTGCTGGGGCAACTACGACGGTCCGCATCACTACGATGTCGCGCTCGATCTGATCCTGCCGGTGGTGCTGAAGGCGAAGGTGGGGACGCTGGTGTTCGAAGCGGCCAATCCACGTCATGCGCACGAGTGGGAAATCTGGGCCGAGTCGAATCGTCGAGGCATGCTGCCCGCCGATCTCATCCTTGCGCCGGGCGTTCTCGATTCCACCAACAACTTCATCGAACATCCCAGACTGGTGGCCCAGCGCCTCCAGACCTACGCCCGAATCGTGGGGCCCGAGCGCGTGATGGCAGCCACCGACTGCGGCTTCGGAACCTTTGCAGGGTTCGGTGCGGTTCATCCCCCCATCGCCTGGGCCAAGCTTGCCAGCATGGCCGAAGGCGCCCGTATCGCCCGTCGTGCACCCACTGGAGCCCAGCCATGACGCCAACCATTCGAATGCCCTTTGATGACCGGCTTCGCGGCATGCTTGCCAGTGGCGAGCGCTTGCGCGGCATCTTTGTGGGCGTACCCGCGCCTGCGCTGGTGGAGATGTGCGCCTTCGCTGGGTTCGACTTCATCGTGGTCGACAACGAACACGGCAGCGCCGACCTGCAGACCACCGAAAACATGCTGCGCGCGGCGCGGGCAAGCGGGGTGGTGCCTGTTGTTCGGTGCCTGCGCCAGGACGTCGCCCGCGTGCTCGATCTGGGCGCCAGTGGCGTACAGGTGCCCATGATCGGCAATGCCGCCGAGGCCGAAGATCTGGTGCGGCGTGTTCGCTATCCGTTGCCGGGTGGCCAGGGCGGCCAGCGCGGGGTGGCGTTCAGCAACCGTGCCGCCGGCTATGGGTCATTCGGTGGCGCTGACCATGTGCGGCGCTCAAACGACGGCATTGGTGTGATCGCCATGATCGAAACCCCGGAAGGGGTGGCCAACGCGTACGAGATCGCCTCGGTACCCGGTATTGACGCGATCTTTGTGGGTCCCAACGACCTCGCCCACAGCATGGGCTATGAGCACCGCTGGCAGGAGCCCGAAGTGATGCAGGCCATCGAGCACACGCTGAGAGAAGTGGCGCGTGCAGGCAAGTGCCCCGGAACGCTTGCGTTCACCGAGGCAGAGGAAAACCGGCTCGCCGCCTTTGGCACCCGATATTTCGCGCAGGTGATCACCAATGTGATCGCTCAGGCGCTCAAGCAGGCCTCACGTCGCTGACCCTTCCGCAACGCTTCCACACGCCAACAACCTGAACAAGTCCAACAGGAGACCACCATGAAACGACGCGACCTCATCAAGCTCGCCACCGCTGGCGGACTGCTGCCGGCACCGGCACTGGCCCAGGCGTCCGCCTCGGCGCTGAGGCCCGGCAAGCCCTTCGCTGGCAGCACCGTGAACGTCCTGTCGGTCGTCGCACCCCAGTTCAGCGCCCACGAGGCAAAGCTCGCCGAGTTTGAAGCGCTCACCGGCATCAAGGTCCGCTACCAGTATGTGCCGTTTCCCAGCATGCGTGAAAAGCTCACCGCCGAGCTGGTGGCCAAGACGGATCAATACGATGTACTGAGCGCGATGGACGTCTGGGGGCCCTCGCTCTACGGCCTGTTTGATCCCCTCAATGCGCGACTCGCAGAAAAGAAAATCGATGTCGAGTCCCGCTACCCGTATGCGCACCTGCGCGCGGCGCGCGACCAGAACGGCAACGGCAGCAACGTCATGGGACTCCCGATCCGCGGCCATGTGCAACTGCTCTTTTACCGCAAGGATGTGTTCTCCCGGCTGAATCTGCAGCCGCCCGAAACCTGGGACCAGATGGTCGACATCGGACGCCAGATCCAGGGCAAGACCGACCTTGCGGGCGTCGCCATGTACTACGGCAAGACCGGTGGCCAGAATCTGATGATCTGGTTCAACTACCTGTGGGGCATGGGGGGCGACCTGCTCGATGCCAAAGGCCAGCCTGCCTTCAACAGTGAACGTGGAGTGGCCGCCACGCAGGCCTATGTTGATGTGATGCTCAGGCACAAGGTGGCGCCCCCGGGGTCCGCCACATTCAACGAAACCGATGCCGTCAATTCGGTGGCGCAAGGGCGCTCGGCCATGGTGCCGGTCTGGTGGTGGCGTTATGCCATGCTCACCGATCCGAAAACCTCCACGCTCAAGCGCGACCAGGTCGGGTTTGCGCCGCTACCCGCCATGCCTGGCCGTGATGCCACCACCTACACCAACACCTGGTTCTACGGCATCAATCGCAACAGCCGTCGCAAGGACGCAGCCATGGAGTACCTCACCTGGCTCACCGACCCGGCCATTGAGCGCTCCGTGCTGCTCGATCCCAAGCTCAATGAGGTGGTGGCGGTGCAAACAGCCAATCTGCTCGACGGCGACGTCAATGTGCGCTTCGGCGGCATGCACCTGTTTGGCGCCCAGGCGCTGAAGGGCGCCAAGGGCACGCCACTCTTTCCGCAGTGGGGGCAGGTGAGCGACATTCTGGAGGCCGCCATCAGCGATATCGCGGCGGGTCAGGTACAGGTGAAGGCGGGGCTGGATGCCGCTGCGGGCCGCGTGCGGCGGGCGATGCGCGGGTGATCCGACGGGTTCCGATCCATGTGTGGCTGCTGGCGCCAGCGCTGCTATTCGTGGCGGCGATGGCGCTGTTTCCGCTCGGCTACTCGCTTGCGCTCAGCTTTCGCAGTTGGAAGCTCGCGCAGCGCGACACGCCGGGCGACTGGATCGGTACGACCAACTACACCGACCTGCTGACTGACGATCCGGAGTTCGGCGAGTCGTTGGTGGCCACCGCCATCTTTGTGGTGGCCGATGTCGCGGCCACACTGATGCTCGCGCTCGGTGCGGCGCTGTTGCTGCAGCGCGAGGGGCGTCTGTCCTCGATTGCCCGGGTGGCGCTCATTCTTCCCTTTGTGATGAGCCCGGCGCTGATCGGCATTTCATTTCGCTTCTTTCTGAACCCCGAGTTCGGTGTGGTCCATCACCTGCTTGGGTTTTTCATCCCGGTTCTGGCCGACAAGGTGTGGCTCGCCGATCGGGTGCTCGCCATGGCTGCAGTGGTGGCCGCCGATGTCTGGCACTGGGCGCCCTACATGACGCTCGTGGTGCTGGGCGGGCTGGCGGCGATCCCGCGCGAGACGCAGGAGGCCGCGCGAATTGACGGCGCCTCGTCCTGGGCGGTGTTGCGCGACATCACGTTGCCGCAACTGCTTCCGGTGCTGGGGGTCGTGCTCATTCTGAAGACCGTGTTTGCACTGAAGGCCTTCGACACGATCTACACCCTCAGCAATGGCGGGCCCGGCACGGCCACGCAGACCCTCGCGTATTTCGTGTACCAGACCGCATTCAATTACTACGACATGGGCTATGCGGCTGCTGCGGCATGGCTGCTCACCGCGCTCCTCCTCGGGTGCGCCTACTTCTATCTCAAGCTGGTATTTCGCAGCCGATGAGCCGTCCGCAGTCTGTTTCGAATCCGATTCAGGGCAGGGCCGCCACCACACTCAGGCGCGGGCCGGGCGAGGGCATGCAGCCCGCACGCAGTCCGGCACCCGGCTACCGGCCTCCGCTTGCCGAGCGGGTCGCGCTTGCGCTTCGGCAGTCGCTGATCCTTGCCGGTCTGGCGAGCATCGTGCTTCCCATTGTCTGGATGGCGATTACCGCCTTCAAGCTGCCGCGCGACGTCTATTCGCTCGATGCCGCGCTGGTGTTCACGCCCACCCTCGACAATTTTCGTACGGTGTTCGCGCATCCCTGGAACCTGGGCAACAAGATCGCCAACAGCATCCTGGTTGCGGCCGGCACGGTGGTGGTGGCGGTTCCCATGGCCACGCTGGCGGCCTATGCGTTCTCGCGCTTTGATTTTCGCTTTCGTCAGACGCTCTTCCTGCTGGTGATTGCCTCTCAGTTCATTCCCGCAGCGGTGGTGGTCTTGCCGTATTTCCTGATGTTCCGCGATCTGGGGCTGCTCGATACGCGCACTGCGCTGGTGCTCATCAATCTGTCCATCGTTTTGCCGTATGCAGTTTGGATGATCAAAGGCTTCATCGATGCTGTGCCGATCGAGATCGAGGAGTCGGCGATGATTGACGGGGCCGGTCGGTTTCGCGTGCTCGCCGGCATTGTGGTGCCGGCGGCGCTGCCCGGCATCATTACCGCGGCGGTGTTCAGTTTCACGCTCACCTGGAACGAGTTTCTGTTCGCCCTCATTCTGGGCAAGCAGGACGCGCTCACGCTTCCTCTGGGTATCGTGGGCTTTCGCACCGAGCGTGGTGACCTCTGGGAGCTGATGGCTGCCGGTGGCCTCATCATCACCGCGCCCATGTTCATGCTCTCCCTCATGGTGCACCGGCAGTTCATCGGCAGTCTCACCGCAGGATCGGTGCGTTAGGACGCTTCATGACCACGGTATCGCTCACTTCTGTCGACAAATATTTTGGTTCGGTACAGGTGGTGCGTGAGCTCAGCCTGGAGATCGCCGATCGCGAATTTCTGGTGTTGCTGGGGCCTTCCGGATGCGGCAAGACCACCACCATGCGGATGATTGCCGGACTGGAGGCGCCCAGCGCAGGCACGATCGCCTTCGATGGCGTGCGCGTGAACGAGGTGCCGCCGCAGCGTCGGGATGTGTCCATGGTGTTTCAGAACTATGGCCTCTATCCGCACATGAGCGTCGCGGAAAATATCGGCTATCCCCTCAAGCTTCGCGGGGTGCCGGCAGCCGAGCGCGATCAACGTATCCGCCAGGCGGCGGCGCGGGTGCAGCTTGAGCCGTTTCTCGCTCGCATGCCGCGCGAGCTGTCGGGTGGCCAGCGGCAGCGCGTTGCGCTCGCTCGAAGCATCGTGCGAACGCCGCGCGTGTTTCTGATGGACGAGCCGCTCTCCAATCTCGATGCCAAACTGCGGGTGCTGGCGCGGGCGCAGATCAAGCACCTCACCCAGGAATTGCAGGTCACCACCGTCTATGTCACGCATGATCAGATCGAGGCAATGACGCTTGCCACCCGGGTCGCGGTCATGAATGACGGCGTGATCCGGCAGATCGGTACGCCCGAGGATATCTACAACGATCCCGCCGATACCTTCGTTGCGGGCTTCATCGGCTCGCCTGCCATGAACCTGCTGCCGGTGGTGGCGGATGGGCAGGGCACTTGCCGGGCAGGCGATCTGCCCCTGCGCGTATCGCCGCCGCGCGCCGGAACGACGGTGCTCGGCATTCGTTCTGAAGATCTTGAACTCTGTTCCGAGAGCGAGGCGATGTTTGGTTGCGAGGTCTACACCTTCGAGCTGCTGGGCGACTCCACGCTGCTCACTGCCATGATCGGGGATCGACTGGTTGCCGCGCGAGCCGGCAAGTCGGTTCGGCTTCAGGCTGGCGCGCGAGTATGGCTGCGGTGCAGCCCCGATCGCCTGTACTGGTTTGATGGCGAAACCGGGCTCAGGCTTCGCTGACCTTTGCCCGTTGGGCTCAGTTGCCCGAGGTGCGCTTGCCCCGGGCTCAGGTGCCGCAGAAGGTCTGGTGGCTGCGTCCGCCGTCTGGCGCAGGCTCGGCATAGGCTTCCAGCCCGGGACGCGCCTCATAGGGCTGCCTCACCACCTCAAGCAGACGCTCCAGCGGCCGAAGATCGCCCGCCGGTCCGGTGGCCGCATCGAGTGCAGCCTCCACCTGGTGGTTGCGGGCGATATAGACCGGGTTGCTCGCGCGCATCCGGTCAATACCTGACGTCAGGGGCTCGGAGCCACCGCGCAGTCGTGCCTGCCACCGAGCATGCCAGGCGGCCAGGCGCGGATCGGCCGTCAGTCGGGCTGGGTCGATATGGCCGCTGCCAAGCATGGAAAAACTGTTCGTGTAATCGGCGTCGGCGTCGCGCATCCAGTTCAGAAAATCGCTGATCAGCGCCTCGTCGCCCTCGGCCTCACCGGACAGCCCCAGCTTGTTGCGCATCATGTCGACCTGGCGCGCGCGGTAGAGGTCAGCAAATCGGTTGATGGCCGCCTCGGCCAGCGCGAGCGCCTGGTCGGGGTCGGAATCGATCGCGGGCAGCAGGGCCTCGGCGAAGCGCGCAAGGTTCCACTGCGCGATCGAAGGCTGGTTGTTGAACGCATAGCGCTTTGCGTGATCGATCGAACTGAAAGCGGTGCCGGGGTCGTAGCGCTCCAGAAAGGCGCAGGGTCCGTAATCAATCGTCTCGCCACAGAGGCTCATGTTGTCGGTGTTCATGACGCCATGGATGAACCCCACCCGCAGCCATTCCACAATGAGGGCCGACTGCCGATCGATCACGGCCTCGAGGAGGGCGAGCGCGGGGCGCTCCGCGGCAGCACACTCGGGATAGTGCCGGGCAATGGTGTAGTCGGTCAGCGCAGCGAGGAGCTCGGGTTCGTTTCGCGCTGCGACATATTCGAAGGTTCCAACCCGCAGATGACTGCCCGCAACACGGGTGAGCACCGCACCGTCGAGCAAGCTCTCGCGGAACACGGCCTCGCCGGTTGCCACGACCGCGAGGCTCCGCGTGGTTGGAATGCCGAGCGCGTGCATGGCCTCGCTGATCACATACTCCCTCAGCATGGGGCCAAGTGCTGCGCGGCCATCGCCACGGCGGGAAAATGGGGTGGGCCCGGACCCCTTGAACTGGATATCCACCCGTTGCCCATCCGGGCAGAGGTGCTCGCCCACCAGGAGCGCGCGGCCGTCGCCGAGCATGGCGAAATGGCCAAACTGGTGGCCAGCGTAAGCCTGGGCGATGGGCAGCGAACCCTCGGGCAGCGTGGTACCCGAGAAGGTTGCCGCGAGCGCCTGCGGATCGGCCGCAGTGGCGTCCAGACCCAACGAGCGCGCGAGCGCATGGTTGAAAAGCACCAGCTTCGGTGCGCGGGCACGCGCCGGCGCCGCCCGGGCAAACATCACCTCGGGCAGGCGGGCGTAGCTGTGGTCGAACCGCCAGCCGATTGACGTCATCGGCTGCGCCGCTCAGCGCGGACCAAGTTTCGGATCCTCATCCTCGATCGTGTTGCGCAGCACACCGATTTTCTCGATCTCCACCTCCGCGATGTCGCCTGGCTTCATGAAGATCGGAGGGGTGCGGGCAAAGCCCACGCCGCCCATGGTGCCGCTCACGATCAGATCGCCGGGCTTGAGAGGCGTCCACTCGGTGACGTACTCGATGATCTTCTGAACCGAGAAAATCATCTGACTGGTGTTGGCGTGCTGCATGACCTCGCCATTGAGACGCATGGTGATCTCAAGGTTCATCGGATCGGCAATTTCGTCGGCGGTGACCAGCCAGGGGCCGCTTGACCCCGTGTTCTCGAAATTCTTTCCAGGCGTGATCTGGCTGGAGTGGCGCTGGTAGTCGCGCATGCAGGATTCGTTGAAGCATGAATAGCCAAACACATACTGGAGTGCGTCCTCGGCCTTCACATAGCGGCCGGTTTCGCGTCCCATCACCACCAGCATTTCGGCTTCCCAGTCGAACATTTGCGAGATGCGCGGGCGGGTGATGGGCTTGCGGTGCGAGGCGAGGGATTCAGGCCAGCGACCGAAGATCATCGGACGGTCAGGGACCTTGCGATTGCCGATGGTGCGGTTGGCTTCGTCAACATGGTCGTGATAATTGAGACCCACGCAAAGGATTTTTCCAGGGTTGGGAACGACCGGCAGCAGATCGAGCGCGTCGTAATCGAAGTCGCCGGGTTCGGTGGCCACCACCTGGCGGGCGATTGCCTGACCATCGCCTGCGATGAAGGAAACGATGTCGGGATACTGCGCGCCCAGGCGCGTGCCCAGGTCAACAACCTTGCCGTTGTCTTTGACCGCGCCGTAGTGGGTGGCGCCGCCGTGTCGGTAGCAGACGAGTTTCATGGAAAGAAGGGCTCCGTGGGGTGAGGGAAGGGATCGGTCAAGCGTTCAGCAACTGGGCCTGCTCGCGCATCCAGTCGTCGCGGTGGCGGAATCCGGGCGTTGCCTTCACATGCGCGAGCGTTTGCGCCATGATCGTCTCGTCACTCTGCGACAGATCGAAGGGGACACCATGGGGCTGCGGCACATGCCAGGGGGTGTCGAGATACGCCTCCAGGCCATTGCCCTCGGGGTCCTGGGCATAGACCGACCAGGCGTTGCCGTGGCAGATGGCTTTGATGTCGGTGGCGCCCTCGGCCTGCAACCGGTCGCGAATGGTGCGCAGTTCGGACAGCGATTCCAGGTAGAACGAAAACTGAAACACCACGCTGGGCCCGCTTGTGGGGTCTTTGCCCGCCAGCAGCACCATCTGATGGTGGGCGTCAACCGCACCACTCATGAACACGATCTGACGGTTGTCGAGGCGGGGGACTTGCCCACGATCGGTCACCTTGAGATCAAATACACGGGTGTAGAACTGTTCCATGCGGTCAATGTCGTTCACGTAGATGCCAACATGCTTCAGTTGCGGTTTCATGATGGGTCAGTCCACTTTCATGCCGACAGCGCGTGCGATGCCGGTGTATTTGGCGTGATCGGAGCGGATTCGCTTGTCGAAGTCGGCGGCGCTGAGGGGCAGCGGACCACAACCGTGGCGGCCGAGTTGTTCCTGTACGGCAGGCTGATTGGCTGCCTGCTGCGCATGACGCTGGAGCGCGGCAGCGATGTTGGGCGGGGTGGCGGACGACACCACCACGCCGTACCAGAAGCTTTCGTTGAACTCGGTGAACCCTTGCTCGGCAAGCGTGCGTACCTCGGGAAGCTGCGGCATGCGTTTCTGCGTGGTGACGGCGAGCAGTTTGAGGCGGCCCGAGTTCTGGTGGGCAATGGCGAGTGCCGGGGTACCGATGTAGATGATGGACCCGTGGTCGCCCATCAGATGCTGAACGGCAGGCGCTTCGCCCTTGAATGGAATGTGCGTGAAGCGGGTGCCGGTCTTGGCGTTCATCATTTCGATCAGCAGATGCGAGAAGGCGCCGTTGCCGCTCGAGGCTGCGTCGATCTTGCCAGGCTGCGACCGCTCGAGCTTCACCAGCTCGGCCGCATCGCGGGCGTTTACCGCATTGCTGGCCATCACCACCAGAGGCACCTCGCACATGCCTGCGAGCGGGGTGAAATCCTTGAGCGGATCGTAGGGCAGCCTGGCGTATACCGCCGGGTTGAGCGCCATCAGCGAAGTGAAAACGAGAAGCAGGCTGTAGCCGTCGGCGGGTGCACGCATGAGCGACTCCACCCCCACACCACCATTGGCGCCTGGCCGGTTTTCAACCACCAGGGGCTGGCCGATCTGGTCTGAAATGCCTTTGGCGATGGCGCGCCCGATGGCGTCAGCCCCGCCACCGGTGACCTGCGGAACCACGAAACGGATGGGCTTGTTGGCCGCCCATTCCTGGGCATGCGCGCCCGTGAGGCCGATACAGGCTGCGAGCGCAGCCGCTACCGCTGTTTTGAACATCATTGTCTGTCTCCTTGCTGGGCGTCGGCGACGGGCCGCTGGATCGATGACCGGGCTCCGCGGGCATGTGGCGCGCAGGCCCGACGATTATGCAACGACTTCGGGCGGCGGGGGGTATCGTGTCTCATCCATCGGATCCCGGTATCAACCGGTGTCGGGAGAGCGTCTTTCGACGCTTGCCCGATCGCCTGGACTTCCACAGAATGCGGTTACGAACGTCAACGATGGACCAGGGAGGCGCAATGTTCATGATCCGATCAAGCGTGAAGGTCACGCTGATGGCTGCCACCTCGGCGCTGATGCTGGGGCTCGCGGGCCAGGCGTCTTCGCAGTCAGACTTCCCGTCAAGACCGATTCGCCTGGTGATTCCCACGGCAGCAGGCGGTGGCTTCGATATTCTGGGCCGGCAGGTGGCGCAGCGGCTCACCGAAGACCAGAAGGTCAACATGGTGGTGGAGAACCGCCCCGGGGCCGGCACCATCACTGGTACCGAGCACGTGGCACGATCGACGCCCGACGGCTACACCCTCATGCTGGGCGGCGTGAGCAATATCGCGCTCAATCCTGCACTGTTTCGCAAGCTTCCCTACGACGCGAAGAAAGATTTTGTGCCAGTGGGGTTCCTAGCCACCTATCCGACGGTGTTTCTGGTGGCGGCTTCGCTTCCGGTCAACAACCTTCGCGAGTTTGTCGGTCTGGTGCGCGACAACCCGGGCAAATACAACTTCGCCACCGCGGGGGTGGGGACTGCCCAGCATATCTGGGGCGAAATTGTTCTGAAGCAACTCGGCCTCTCGATGGAGACCGTGCACTACAAGGGCGCAGCACCCGCGCACCAGGACATGATCGCCGGCCGGGTCCACTTCACGATGGAAAACATTTCCGCCGCCCGAGGCTTCATTCAGGCTGGGCGGCTGAAGGCGCTGGGCGTGAGCAGCACCCAGCGCTCGCCGCAACTGCCCGATACGCCCACCCTCATCGAAACCGGTCTGCTCGACTTCGAGGCCGGCAGCTGGATGGCGGTGTTCGCGCCTGCAGCCACGCCACCTGCGGTGGTCGAAAAGCTGCGCGAGGCGATCGGCACGCTGGTGCGCTCGCCCGAATACATCGCGCGCATTCAGGGGATAGGCGGCATGCCCATGAACATTGCCGCGGCCGAGCAGCAGCCCTTCATGGATCGCGAGCTTGCGCGCTGGGACACACTCATCCGCTCAACCGGCATCCAACTCGACTGACCCCAGACGCCCATGAATATCCGTTTCAGCCACTGCGGCATCTTTGTGAGCGATGTCGAGCGTGCGGTGCAGTTCTACACCACCTATCTTGGCTTCGTAGTGACCGATCGGGGGCCGATTGCAAGCGGCGAGTTTGCGTTTCTCACCCGAAGTGCTGATGAGCATCATCAGCTCGCCATCGGCTCGGGGCGAGCCCCTGGCAGCGTGGGCAATGTGCAGCAGATTTCATTTCGGGTTGACGACCTCGCCACGCTCAAACGCCTTTATGCACGCGTGAGGCAGGCGGGCGATCTGGTGACGCTGGCGGGCCCGACGCTTGGGCCGCTCGCCCATGGCGATTCAATTTCGGTGTATTTCGGTGACCCGGACAACAACCGGCTTGAGCTCTTCATCGACACGCCCTGGCATATTCCGCAGCCGATCCGTGTGCCCTGGGATGTCAACGCGCCCGATGCGCAGATTTTGCGGGAGGTGGAGCAGCACGCGCGCGCGCAGCCTGGCTTTCGCCTGAAAAGCGAGTGGACCGCCGAACTTCGCACCCGACTGGCCGAGGCAAACGCACGGCTAGAAGCGAGCCTGCCCGCGCCTGGCTGACCCCGCGCCGCCCGACGATGGCGCGATGGCGCGATGACGCGATGGCGCGATGGCGCGATGGCGCGATGGCCGGACGGCCTGGGCGGGGCGTTACTGCAGTTCGATCCCGCGCGAGCGGGCAATCTTCCGATACAGGTCGATGCTCTCTGCCACCAGTGTCCTGAATTCGTCGGGGCTGTTGGCCTGCGGGGTGACACCTGCTTTGCGCAGCTGCTCCTGGAGCTCCGGCTGGGCAATGGCGCCCCGCACGGCCGCGTTGATTTTCGTCACGATGTCGGGCGGGGTGGCGGGCGGCGCAACGATGCCCAGCCAGGAAATGATTTCCAGCCCCGGCGCAATTTCCGACAGGGTGGGCACATCGGGCAGCACGTCGTAGCGCTTGGGCGAACTGACCGCAAGCGCGCGCAGCTTGCCCGCGCGGATATTCGGCACGATCAGGCCAGGGATGTTGATCATCAGCTGAATGCGGCCGGCAATCAGATCGGTGTAGCCGAAGCCGCCGCCTGCGGGGTAGGGCACGTGCGTGAGCTGCGTGCCGGTGGCCGCGCCCAGCCACTCGCCGATCAGGTGCAGCGCGCTGCCAATGCCCGAGGTGGAATAGCTGATGCTGCCCGGTGACTGGCGGGCGCGGCGGATCAGGTCATCGAGGTCGCGAATCGGTGAGTCGGCGGCGGTGGCGATGATGAGCGGGTAAACGCCCACGGTGGACACCCAGCGCAGCCCGTCGATCGGGTCATAGGGCAGCGACTTGAGCGTGGCGGCCTGGCTCGCGTGCGCACTGGAGAGGGCGAGCAGCATGTAACCATCCGGTGCCGCTTTGGAGATCACCTCGGTGGCAATCTGTCCGCCTGCGCCCATGCGGTTTTCAGTGACCAGAGGCTGGCCGAGTGGCTCGCCCATCCGCGCGGCGACGGCACGTGCCACCAGGTCGGTCCCCGATCCAGCGGGGCTGCCCACCAGCAGGCGCACGGGTCGGTTGGGCCAGCCACTGCTCTGGGCCACCGCGCCCGGTGCGATCGCGGCCGCCGGCAAGGCAAGGGCAGCGGGTGTCATCCAGCGCGAGGCCCGGGTGGCGGCGAGCGGCAGGCTGGCCGCGGCTGCAATCAGGCGGCGACGGGCGTCATGAATGGTCATGGCAGAGCGCTCCGGGAATGGTTGGGACGAACCCATTGCAGCACCGAACGCGCCAGGCGTCCAGTGCGAGGCATGTTCAGCGGACCGCGCCGGCTGCCTGGAGGGCGGCGATTCTCTCGGGCGGGTAGCCGAGCCCTGCGAGGAGCGCTTCGGTGTGCTCGCCCTGATAAGGCGGTTGCATTCGTACGCCCAGGCGGTCGCCGCTCAGCGCAAGCGGCAGAAGCGCTGCCTGAGCGGTGCCGCCCGCGCCGGGGCCGTCCGTGAGGCGCACCTCTGCCAGTCCACCGGTTGCCTTGAGGTGAGGGTCGTCAAACAACTGTTCGGGGCGCATGATGGGCGCATAGGGCAGTCCCTCGCGTTCGAACAGGGCGGCGAGTTCCGATGCACTGAAGTCTGCGAGGCGCTTTTTCAATTCCGGGATCAGCGTGTGCCGCAGTCCCACCCGCAGGTTGTTGCTGGCGAGCGCCGGGTCAGCCAGCAGGTCGTGAAATCCGAATGCCTCGCAGAATGTTTTCCATTGGGGGTCGCTTACTGCCGCAAGAAAAATCTGTTCGCCATCGCGCACCGTGAACACGTCGTACACCGCCCATGCCGAAATGCGGTTGGGCATGGGCTCGGCGGCTACGCCGGTGATCGCATGCTGCAGCATGTGCTGGCCCACCAGAAACACGTTGTTCTCAAAGAGCGAGGCCTGCACTGACTGCCCCCGCCCGCTGATGCCGCGCTGGATCAGGGCAGCCATCACCCCGATCGCCCCGAACATACCGCCCATGATGTCGTTTACGCTGGTACCGGCCCGCAGCGGATCGCCCGGCCGGCCCGTCATGTAGGCGAGTCCGCCCATCATCTGCACCACTTCATCGAGTGCGGTGCGATGCTCGTAGGGCCCTGGCAGAAATCCCTTCAGGCTCACATGGATCAGCCGCGGCTCGCGCGCGGCGAGGCTGTCGTAGTCGAGTCCGTAGCGGGTCATGGACCCGGGCTTGAAGTTTTCGATCACCACGTCGGCGGCGAGGCACAGATCGCGAGCGGCGGCAGCCCCCTCGGGATGCTGAAGATTGATCCGTATGCTTTTCTTGTTCCGGTTGAACATTGGAAAGAACCCGGCCCCCGAGCCCAGCAGCGTACGGGTTCGGTCACCCTCCAGAGGTTCGACCTTGATCACCTCGGCGCCCAGGTCGGCCAGGACCAGACCGCAGGTCGGGCCCATCACCATGTGGGTGAATTCCACCACCTTGAGGCCCGCGAGGGGCAGCGTGCGCAATGGGCTGGTCATGGCGTCAGGATCCGCGGTAGGTGCTCCAGCTCCAGGGGCTGACCAACAGGGGCACATGGTAATGACCCTGCGCGTCGGCGATGCCGAAATCGATCTGGACCGTATCGACGAAGGGAGGATCCGGAAGCGTGACGCCGCGCGCACGGAAGTACGGCGCCACTTCAAACACCAGCCGCCACCGACCGACTGCCATGCCTGAGGCATCGAGCAGGGGGCCACCGTCGTTTCGGCCATCGGCGTTGAGGGTGATTGTCTTCACCGGCTGGGCTGCGCCGGCTGAATCGATGCGCTGCAGGCTGACCCGCATGCCGGCTGCCGGGCAGCCGTGCGCGGTGTCGAGAACATGTGTGCTCAGTCGTCCCATGGTGTGGCGCTCGGTGGTTGATGGGGGGCGGGTTGTTGAGGATGGTTGGCGTCATTCAGTCTTGGCGCCGGCCTCGTACCAGCGACGGATGACTGAGCGCTCTGCGTCGGTGATGCCGGTGGCGTTGTTCATCGGCATCAGCTTCAGCACCGCGGTCTGTTGATAGACCGCGAGCGCATGCTGCTTGATGAGCGCGGGCGTGTGCAGCGCCACGTTCTTGCTTTGCAGTTGCGCGTTGTGGCATGCCGCGCAGCGTTCAGCAACAATCGCCTGCACCGCCTGGAAGGTGGCGGGCGCCGCGTTGTCGGCTGCGGAAGGCGGCTTGGGCGCGAGCCAGGCCATGACACCGGCGATCACCAGCGTACCCACGATGGCATGCTCCCAGGGCGTGCGACGTCCCTGCACATGCGCCTTGTGGCGGGCGGCAAAACTGTGGCGGATGAGGGCGCCGCCCAGCATCATCAGGCACAGCACGATCCAGTTCTGCGGGCCCTGATAAAGCCAGCCGTAGTGATTGGAGAGCATGGCGATGATGACGGGCAGCGTGAAATACGTGTTGTGTACGCTTCGCTGCTTGCCGCGCCAGCCATGGATCGGGTCGGGCTTGTCACCGGCGCGCAGCGACGCAATCACCTTCTTCTGGCCGGGAATGATCCATACGAACACGTTGGCGCTCATCGCGGTGGCGATCATGGCGCCAACCAGCAGAAAGGCTGCGCGCCCCGCAAACAACTGGCAGGCGAGCCACGATGCCGCGATGATGAACACGGTGACCGTCAAGCCCACGATCAGGTCGCCGTTCTTGCGCTGCCCCAGCATTCGGCAGATGCCGTCGTAGATCACCCAGAACGCCACCAGAAAACCGAGCGCCGTGGCGCCGGCCGCCAACGGCGACCAGTCATACACGCTCTTGTCGATGAGGTAGGTGCCTGCATTGAACAGGTAAAGGGTGGTGAACAGCGCGAACCCGGTGAGCCAGGTGGAGTAGCTTTCCCAGAACGACCAGTGCAGGTTTTGCGGAATGGGAAGCCAGCGCGGCGCCACCATGTATTTGTTGGAGTGGTAGAAGCCGCCGCCGTGCACGGCCCACATTTCGCCATCGACGCCTTTTTTCTTCAGGTCATCGTGCTCGGGCGGGGTGAGGCTGTTGTCCAGCATCACAAAGTAGAACGAGGAGCCGATCCAGGCCATCGCTGTGATGACATGCGCCCAGCGCAGCAGCAGGTTGGCGACTTCGATGAGGTAGGCAGTATCCATGG
>JBMSQB010000041.1:0-38711 GCA_049423065.1 Burkholderiaceae bacterium | reverse complement strand
GATCTGGTGCCCGAGTCGAACATGCCCGGTTATCCATGGCTCGCGCGTACGCCCGCCGACGACGGCATGATCAGGAAAAAGATGACAGCGCTGCGAACGCTTGGTCACCCCTATTCCGACGAAGACATTGCAAAGGCACCTGCAATGCTCAAGGACCGTTCGGAACTTGATGCGCTGATCGCCTATCTGCAGGGTCTCGGCACCGCGATCCGCAGCGCCCGCTAGCCCGCCACGGAGCCTCCATGGATATCAACACCCTGCGCGGCGTCGTCGCCGCTGTAAGCCTTGCCATTTTTGCCGGCATCGTGGGCTGGGCCTGGAGTCGGGCGCAGCGCTCGCGCTTCGAAGACGCCGCACAGATCCCGTTTGCCGATCGTGACTGATGCGGCGCCCATCAAACCGGAGGAACTGAACAATGGCTGATTTCATCGGCTCGGGCTGGGGTCCTTACATTTCGATCGTCACGATCGTGTCCATCGTGTTCTGCCTGTGGCTTGCACTCACCATGGCGCGCGGCAAGGCGCCAGGGCAGCAGGTGGGCACCACCGGCCACAGCTGGGACGAAGACCTGGCGGAACTCAACAACCCGCTGCCACGCTGGTGGCTGGGCCTTTTTGTGCTCACGATCATCTTCGGGCTCGGCTATCTCTGGCTCTATCCGGGCTTGGGCACAAACGCCGGCTCGCTCGGCTGGTCGCAGGCCGAGCAATACGAGCGCGAGGTCAAGCAGTTCAATGCGGTGACCGATCCGCTCTACGCGAAGTTTCTGTCGCAGGACCTGGCGCAGGTCGCGGCAGATCCGCAGGCACGCGGCATTGGCGAGCGGCTCTATCTCACTTACTGCGTGCAGTGTCATGGCGCCGACGCGCGCGGCGCAAAGGGCTATCCCAACCTTGCCGACACCGACTGGCTCTGGGGAGGCGAGCCCGGTGCCATCAGGACAACCATTCTAGAAGGTCGGCAGGGCATGATGCCACCCATGGCGCAGGCGGTTGGATCCTCCGCCGACGTCGAAAATCTTGCGCACTATGTGATGTCACTTTCAGGCGGCGGTCATGACGCCACCAAGGCCGTACTCGGTAAGCCACGGTTCGAAGTGTGTGCAGCCTGCCACGGCGCCGAGGGCAAGGGCAACACCGCGCTGGGTGCACCCAACCTCGCCGACCGAATCTGGCTGCATGGCGGCGGGGTGGCTGCGGTGATCGAGTCCATCAACAAGGGCCGGGGCGGGCAAATGCCGGCATTCAGGGAATCGCTCGGCGAAGGCAAGGTTCACCTGCTTGCCGCCTATGTCTGGGGACTGTCTCGCAGCGCCGCGGCACAAAAGCCCTGAACGGTTGGCCCGGACGACGCGTTCGTGCGTGATCCTTTCCTACCCGTCGCGCAGCCCGGCCCACCGAGTGCCGAGCATGCGCTCTTCGAAATCCGCAAGCGCATCCATCCGCGCGCAGTCACCGGCTGGTTCGCCGCGTGGCGCTGGGCCCTGGTGTGGGCAACGCAACTCCTCTTCTACGGCCTGCCGTGGCTCTCCTGGGGTGGCCGGCCCGCCGTGCTGTTTGCCCTGGAGGACCGGCGCTTCTTCATTTTCGGGCTGGTTCTCTATCCGCAGGACTTCATCTACCTCACGGGTCTGCTGATCATCTCGGCTCTATCCCTGTTCCTGTTCACTGCGGTCGCGGGACGGCTCTGGTGCGGGTATGCCTGCCCGCAGACCGTATACACCGAACTGTTCATGTGGATAGAGCGCGCGATCGAGGGCGACCGCAATGCGCGAATCAAGCTTGACGGCAGTCCCTGGACCCTGCAGAAGATCGCGCGCCGCGGCAGCCGTCACCTCGCATGGGTGGTCGTTGCACTCTGGACCGGCATCACCTTCGTTGGCTACTTCACACCGATCCGAACCCTCACCGGCAACCTGGCTGCGCTCGATCTGGGCGGCTGGGAATGGTTCTGGGTGCTGTTCTACTCGTTTGCCACCTGGGGCAACGCGGGCTTCATGCGCGAGCAGGTCTGCAAATACATGTGTCCCTACGCACGGTTTCAGAGCGCGATGTTTGATCGCGATACGCTCATCATTACCTACGACGCGGCTCGCGGTGAGCCTCGCGGCTCGCGCCCCCGCAAGGCCGACCCCAAGGCGCTGGGGCTGGGCAGCTGCGTCGACTGCGGCATCTGTGTCGAGGTGTGCCCGACCGGTATCGACATCCGCAAGGGGCTGCAATACGAATGCATAGGGTGCGCCGCCTGTATCGACAGCTGCAATCAGGTCATGGACCGCATGGACTACCCGCGTGGCCTGATCCGCTACACCACCACGCGGGCGCTCGAGTCCGGGCTTGACCGCACAGCCATATGGCGCCGGGTACTCCGCCCGCGCGTCGCGATCTATTCAGCCATCCTCGGGCTCGTCGTGATCACACTCGGCATCGCGCTCGCAGTTCGCGCACCATTCAAGGCCGACATCATCCGCGACCGGATGTTGAGCCGGATCGTTGACGACGGTGTGATCGAAAACAGCTTCGGGCTGCAGATCATGAATTCGTCCGAGTCGCCGCGCCGCTTCCGGGTCGCGGTATCCGGCATCGAGGGCATCGGGGTTTCGGGTCTGACCCTGTTCGAGGTCGACGGTGCGGCGGTGCGCCGCGTACCGCTCAGCGTTCGCCTCGCGCCGGGACTCGGTCAACCCGGCGCCCATCCGATCCGCTTTGAAGTCGAGGCGGTCGATTCACCCGGCCACACCGTCGTCGCCCGATCAACCTTCCTCATTCCCCGCTGACCCTGAACGAGGCCCATGCATGACTCCGTCACTCGCCACCCCCAAGCCCTGGTTTCGCCACCCCGAACCGTGGCTGCTGCTCGCTGCGCCGTTTGCGGCCATCATCGCTGGCGGGTTCACATGGTGGATCGCCGCGCACAGCAACAACTCCCTGGTGGTTGATGACTACTACAAGCAGGGCAAGGCAATCAATCAGACACTGGCCCGCGACCAGCGCTCTGCCGAACTGGGCCTGCGCGCGAAGCTGACGGTTGATGCGGCCATCCAGCGTGCTGCGCTCACCCTCAGCGCAGCGAGCGAGGCCACCCTCTTGCCCGACGCAGTCCGCATTCACCTGATTCACGCCACGCGCGCCGAACTCGACCATCAGCTGTGGCTGCAGCGAAGCGCCGACGGCCGCTGGCTGGGCGCGTTTGCCGTGCCCGCGGCGGGTCGCTGGCAGGTGCAGATCGACGATGGGACCGGGCAGTGGCGGCTGCTCGCGGCAGTGTCGGGCTTTACCGTACCGATCGAGCTCACACCCGATACCGCAGTGCATGCACCAGTCCAGCGCAAGCCCGCTGGCTCCTGAGCCAGGCGACCCTCCACCCGCAGAAGGAGACCCCATGAACGACGACCCGAAACCGATCGGCGACCGTCGCTTTGGTCGTTTCATGATGCAGGTGCTCTGGCCTGCCTTTCTGGTGGCAGGGCTTGCCGAAGGTGTGTTTTTTTCGATGATCGATCCGCAGGAACTGGTCGTGGTCGGCGTTCACCTGGCCGACAGCCGCGAGGCCGCCTACACCGCAGGCTTTTTCCTCTTCTGGGCACTGCTGACGACAGGCTGTGGCATCACCTGGCTGCTTGCGTCCGACTACCGGCCTCCGCCTTCGCTACTGCAGTCAGAGGACGATCGCAAGCACCGGGACAAGTCGCTGATCGGTCGCTGATCCACCCCGATCAATCTGCCCCCGGCACAAAGCGCAGCCGCGCGCGCAGGGTCCCCTGCTCGAGGCGCGCGGCGATGACCTCGCCCATCTCGGGATAGACCTCGAGCGCACCGGTGATGTTCACCTGATGGGTCACCAGCATGGCGTGCCCCGAACCGGCGTAGGACCGCGCGAAATCGATCACCCGCTCGCGATGCGCGCCAGCCCGCTCCGATTGACCGAAGAAGGAATCGAGCGCAGTCCAGGTCTCGAAACGCCCGAATGCGAGCTCGGCGGTCTCTCGCACCCGGCACCAGCGGCCGGCCCGGACCACCGCTGGCACCAGACCCGCTGCCCGCATCGCCTCGCCCGCACGGCGCGCCCGGGCACGTCCGGCATCAGACAGATTGCGCTGCGTGGCGCAGTCATCGAGACTGAAGTTGGGCGGATCGCCCACGCCGGGGACGGTCTGTTCGTGGCGCATCATCAGGATCCAGCCACCGCCTGCCAGTTGCTGGGCCGCGTCCTTCACCGTCACCCGTTGCACGGCGGCAGGCGCGCCCTGCGCCAGTGCTGTTCGGGGCAAACCTGCACTCACACCCCCCGCCGCCAGACCGCCCAGGAGAGTCGCTCCGTGGAGAAGCAGCGTCCGACGCTGTCCCGTTGATCGCTCATTCATCGGAATATCCCCCACCCTGAAAGCGTTCCATCTTCCGCCGGTCGCGCTTGGTGGGCCGGCCCTGCTCGATCGCCCACGCCGGCTCGGGCGCAAGCCTTCGCTGCAGGGCAAGCGCCTCGCGCCTTGCGACGGATTCGGGCGTCTCGCGATAAAGCGTCCGGGCGACCGTCGCGGGCCCACGCTGCTCCGACAGCACCAGCACTTCGACGCACTGCTCCTGATCGCCAACGCGAATCGTCACGCCCTCGCCTGCGCGAAGCGCTCGGGCCACCTTCACGCGCTCGCCGTCGACCAGCACGCGACCGGCCTCAATCGCCTGTTGTGCCAGACCTCGGGTCTTGAAGAACCGCGCCGCCCACAACCACTTGTCAAGACGAATCGTGACGGGCGCGTGACTCGGTTGTTCCTGCGAATGCCGCCCCACCCGGAAGCGCTCCCTGAAGAATCGACGCGGTTCATCACCGCGACATGTGAATTGGGGTATTTTAGGCAGCCCAGGAGGACCACGATGCCGATGTCCCTGAAAGACCGCTACTTCGAAGACTACGTACCTGGCGAGGTGCACGAGTTCGGTTCACACACGGTGAGCGCTGAAGAGATCGTTGAATTTGCCCAGCGCTATGATCCACAGCCTTTTCACACCGATCCGCAGGCTGCTGCCGGGTCGCTATATGGCGGGTTGATTGCGAGCGGCTGGATGACGGGCGCCATCATGATGCGCATGCTGGTTGACCATTTTCTCTCGCCCGCCTCCAGCATGGGCTCGCCCGGACTCGATGAACTGCGCTGGATCCGCCCTGTTCGGCCGGGCGACACGCTGCGCGTCCGGGTGGCCGTCATCGAAGCACGCCGCTCGCAGAGCAAACCCGATCGGGGCATCCTGCTGGTGCAACAGGAATGCCTCAACCAGAACGACGAAGTCGTGATGAGTTCCAAGAGCATGTCGCTTTGCCGCTGCCGCAACGCCGAGCCCGGCTGAGCGCACACCAACTATCGAACTGGCGGCCAGGGCTGCTGCACTGGCCGCAGCATCTCGATCCCCCGGGCAAGCCGCAACACCGCCCGGTCATCAAACCGGCGCCCAACCAGCTGGACACCAAGCGGCAGCCCCTCACCATCAAATCGCCAGTTGACGGCCGCCGCAGGCTGCTCGCTCATGTTCCAGGCGACGGTGAAAGCGATGTGATCGAGCGCGCGGTGCGGGTCATTGCCAGGGCATGCATGCTCGGCCGGATACCGCGCGATCGGCGCGGTCGGCATCAGCAGATAGTCAAACGGCTGGCTCGCCGCCACCGCCGCCTCCCGCATGGCATGAATCTGGTTGTAAGCACGCATCACATCAGCGCCACTGAACACGCTCGCGCGCCAGGTCGCCCATTCGACGATGAAGGGCAGCACGGACGCGCGCGCGGCCGAGTCGAGCGCCATCAGCTCATTGTGTGAACGCGCCTCGAAAAACTGCTGGATCCCGTCCAGCATCTCTGCACTGAGAAAACTCGGGATCGGCTCAATCTGCGCACCGGCCCGCTCGAGCGCGCGCGCCGCATCGCGAACCGTGTCGACCACCGCAGGCTCGGCAGGCCAACCGGTGCCCATGTCCTCAAGCAGACCGATTCGAAGTCCCGCAAGCTGAATGCGCTCCAGATCCTGCGTGTAATCACAGGCCTCGGCAGGCAGCGACATGAAGTCGCGCGCATCGGGCTGTGCAATGACATTCATGAGTAGCGCCGCATCATGCACCGTGCGGGTCAGCGGGCCAGCCACGCGCCCGAGAAATGGCGGGTTGATGGGTACCCGGCCCAGGCTGGGCTTGAGCCCGAAGACGCCGCAGTGAAACGCGGGCAGCCGGATCGAGCCGCCGATATCGGTACCCAGGTGCCAGGGCCCGTAACCCGCCGCAGCCGCTGCGGCCGCGCCCGACGAAGAGCCCGCCGGATTCAGATCGGTGCGCCACGGGTTGCGGGTAATGCCATGGATCGAGGAGAGGCCAGAGGAGAGCATGCCAAAGTCGGGCATGGTGGTCTTTCCGACGATGACGCAACCTGCCTCACGCAGCCGCGCAACCGGCGGCGCATCCGCCGGGCGCGGCGCGAGGCTGCCCGCTGCGGTGCCAATCGGTGCCGGGTCACCCCTGGAGTACAGGTTCTCCTTGACCGTGACGGGAATACCGTCGGCAGCCGAACGCGGTGCACCTGCCTGCCAGCGTTGCGCCGACTCGCGCGCCGCCTCGAGGGCAGACTCGCGTGCGATCCGGTACATGGCGTTCACCCGCGGTTCGCACGCGTCGATCCGCTCGAGCACCGCGAGCGTCACCTCCACGGGTGAGAGATCGCGCCGCGAAAATTGTTCGGCGAGCTCGGCGGCGGTCAGATCGGCCAGCGTGGAATCAGCCATGAGAGTGCCTCCGTTTGGCGAGCGGTCGTTCAACCCATCGGTGCAGCAGCGCCGCAAGCGGCAGGCTGCCTGCCCAGGCCGCGAGGAAAAAGATGATCGCGACGGGAGGTGACTGGTCAGTGAAGCGCACAAACACTGCATTGGCCATCACGCAGACCGAAAAATGAACCAGGAAGAGCGCATAGCTGATATCACCGAGCACCACAATCGAGCGGCGCATCAGCGCGCGCAAGGGTGACCGCCCGCCCGTCAACCAGGTATCGAATGTTGCGCCCCAGCCGCGCACTCCGGCCATCAGAACCAGCGCGCAGGCGAGCGCAACGGCGATCCGGAGCCGCCAGTCGATCGCAAGCGCCCCCACCGCCAGCAGCACAATAGCGAGCGCCGTCAACCGTTGGTCGCGCCCGGCGCCGCGTGCCAGACCTTCAACCGCCACGCCGAGCGCAAAGCTTCCGAAAAAGTAGAGCGGCTGGAAGTCCCAGTCGGCGCGGCGATTGACCCACAGGAGCGACGCGCCAGCGCCCAGCGCAACCAGCAGCATGAACACGCGCTGCTGTGAGGCCCGAGCCGACGCACTCCTCGCGGCAAGCCACGCGAACCCAAGCGCCACCGCGTGCAGCTGAAAGTCGATGGTGACGTACCAGGCACCGGCGCTGAGCGCATCGATCCCCAGGTAGTCATAGAGCCCGGTCAGATGGGCAAGCACGGTGGGCAGATCCGGCCATTGCGGCACCCAGTCGGCGCCAATCCAGGCTTGCCCCGGCACCGACGCGAGGAGCACCCACAGCAGCGCGACATAAAACGGCAGGAACAGCCGCAGCCAGCGACGCATGAGCGCTCGCGCGACCGCGCCGAGATCAGGCGCACTGCGCCAGAGGCGTGAGCGAATGAAGAGAAATCCGCCCATCACCAGGAACACCTGCACCGCAATCCGGCCGTAGTCATCCAGCCAGTCAATGACGCCCGGCGCCACCGAGCGCACCGCCTGCGCGACCGGTCCATAGATGGACAGGTGGTGCAACACGATCAGCTGCGCGGCGATCACCCGGATCGCATCGAGCCACAGCATCCGCCCGTCTGTGATCACGCGCCCGCGACCCGGTGAAGACGGTGCACGAGGCAGCGAAAGTGTGCGCCTAGCGCGGCAGCTCCGACTGACCGGTCAGGAATTCATCGACCGCGCGCGCGCACTGCCGGCCCTCGCGGATCGCCCAGACCACCAGCGACTGCCCGCGGCGCATGTCACCCGCGGCGAACACCTTGCCGACGCTGGTGGCGTAGCTGCGTTCGCCCTCGGTGCTTGCCTGCGCATTGCCGCGCGCATCGCGAGAGACGCCAAACGATTCGAGGACCGAACCAACCGGCGCCACAAACCCCATGGCAAGCAGCACGAGATCGGCAGGGAGCTCAAACTCCGAGCCCGGCACCTCGCTCATTTTCATCTGACCATTCGCGGGATCGCGGATCCATTCGACTTTTGCAGCCTTGAGCGCACGCACATGGCCCTTGTCGTCGGAGACGAACGACTTGGTGCTCACCGCCCAGTCGCGCTCGCAGCCTTCCTCGTGTGACGAGGAGGTGCGCAGTTTGTAGGGCCAATAGGGCCAGGTGAGCGCGCGGTTCTCTTCATCGGGCGGCTGGGGCATGAGTTCGAACTGCGTTACCGATGCCGCGCCCTGGCGATTGCTCGTGCCCACACAGTCCGAGCCGGTATCGCCGCCGCCGATCACGATGACATGCTTGCCGGTGGCGAGAATCTGTCCGCTCACCGGGTCGCCCGCCACGATCTTGTTCTGCTGCGGCAGGAACTCCATCGCGAAATGCACGCCCGCGAGTTCACGACCCGGCACGGGCAGATCGCGGGGCTGCTCGGCGCCCCCCGCAAGCACCACCGCATCAAACTCGCGCAGCAGCTGATCGGGATGCACCGTTTCACGCGCCCAGCTGGTGATGATGGGCGCAAGCGGTTCGCGACTGACCAGAACGCCGGTGCGGAAGGTGACGCCTTCGGCTTCCATCTGCCCGACCCGGCGATCGATGTGCGTCTTCTCCATCTTGAAGTCGGGAATGCCGTAGCGCAGCAACCCGCCCAACCGATCGTTCTTCTCGAATACCGTCACATCGTGACCGGCACGCGCAAGCTGCTGCGCGCACGCGAGCCCGGCAGGACCTGACCCGATCACAGCCACCCGCTTGCCGGTCTTGACCGCTGCGGGCTGCGGCTGCACCCAGCCCATCTCCCAGGCCTTGTCGATGATCGCGTGCTCGATCGACTTGATGCCCACCGGGTCGTTGTTGATGTTGAGCGTGCAGGCCGCCTCACAAGGCGCCGGACACACCCGCCCGGTGAATTCGGGAAAGTTGTTGGTGGAGTGAAGGGTATCGATCGCCTGCCGCCAATCGCCCCGATACACCAGGTCGTTCCAGTCGGGGATGATGTTGTTGATCGGGCAGCCGTTCTGGCAGAACGGAATACCGCAGTCCATGCAGCGCGCACCCTGACGCGCGGCCGCCGCGTCATCAAGATGCAGCACGAACTCGCGATAGTGATGAACGCGCGCGCTCGCATCCTCGTATGCCTCTTCGAGCCGCTCGAACTCCAGAAATCCGGTGACCTTGCCCATGATTGACTGCCTATCCGTCTTGGTTGCGTTGTCTCTGCTCGCGCGGGCCAGGCAGCGCAAGCCCAGCGGGCCCGCCTGCGTGTCCGCCCCGTTCGCTCAGGCACTCACCCTGGCGGGACGCGGCGCCGCCGCGCCCGCCTTGGTGTTGATTTCGCCGAGCGCGCGCCGATATTCGTTCGGGAACACTTTCACGAACGCCGCGCGCGCCTGCTCCCAGTTCTCGAGGAGTCGCTTCGCCTTGTCGCTGCCGGTCAGCAGGAAGTGCTTGTCGATCAGCCCTTTCAGGATGATTTCGTCGCACTCGCCCTTGTGCCAGCTTGAGGGATCGGTCTGCTCGAGCTGCTCTTTGGTGGAACGAACCCGCTCGAGCGCCACCATGGAAAGATTGCAGTGCGACTCAAATACGCCTTCGGGATCGTAGACATAGGCGATACCACCCGACATGCCCGCTGCGAAGTTGCGGCCGGTTGCGCCCAGCACCACGATCGTGCCGCCGGTCATGTATTCGCAACCATGGTCGCCGGTGCCCTCGACCACCGCGGTCGCGCCGGAATTGCGCACGGCAAACCGCTCGCCCGCTACGCCACTGAAGAAGGCCTCACCCTCGATTGCGCCGTAGAGCACGGTGTTGCCAACGATGATGTTCTGGTCGGAAGCGCCGCGGAAGTCATTGGTGGGACGCACGATCACGCGCCCGCCTGACAGGCCCTTGCCGACATAGTCGTTGCCCTCGCCCACCAGATCGAGCGTGATGCCGCGCGCGAGGAAGGCGCCAAAGCTCTGGCCCGCCGTGCCCTTCAGCTGCACATGAATGCAGTCGTCGGCCAGACCGTCGTGGCCATAGCGGCGCGCCACTTCGCCCGAGAGCATCGTGCCGGCGGTTCGATTCACGTTGCGGATCGGCAGGATGAACGACACCTTCTCCCGACGCTCGAGCGCGGGCTTCGCCAGCTCGATCATCTTGTTGTCAAGCGCATGCGAAAGCCCGTGGTCCTGCGTGTCGACCTGCCGGCGCGGCACATCGGCCGCGACCGCGGGCTGATGGAAGATGCGCGAGAAATCAAGCCCGCGGGCTTTCCAGTGCGACACGCTTTTCCGCATGTCCAGCAGATCAGCTCGCCCGATCAGGTCGTCAAACCGGCGTACGCCCAGACGCGCCATCAGCTCGCGCACCTCTTCGGCCACGAAGAAGAAGTAATTGACGACATGCTCGGGCTTGCCCTGGAAGCGCTTGCGCAGCACCGGATCCTGGGTTGCAACCCCCACGGGGCAGGTGTTCAGGTGGCACTTGCGCATCATGATGCAGCCCTCGACCACCAGCGGCGCCGTGGCAAATCCGAACTCGTCCGCCCCCAGGAGCGCGCCGATCACCACGTCGCGGCCGGTCTTCATCTGGCCGTCGGCCTGCACGCGGATGCGGCCGCGAAGCCCGTTCAGAACCAGCGTCTGCTGGGTTTCAGCCAAGCCCAGTTCCCAGGGTGTGCCGGCATGCTTGATGGACGAAAGCGGCGACGCGCCGGTGCCGCCATCATGGCCGGCAATCACCACATGGTCGGCCTTGGCCTTGGCCACGCCAGCGGCAACGGTTCCCACGCCGATTTCCGATACCAGCTTCACCGAGATCGAGGCCCGCGAGTTGGCGTTCTTCAGGTCGTGGATGAGTTGCGCGAGATCTTCGATGGAATAGATGTCATGGTGCGGCGGCGGTGAAATGAGACCCACGCCCGGGACCGAATACCGAAGCTTGCCGATGTAGTCGGACACCTTGTGCCCGGGCAGTTGCCCGCCCTCGCCGGGCTTTGCGCCCTGCGCCATCTTGATCTGGATCTGGTCGGCACTCGCGAGATATTCGGCCGTGACACCAAATCGGCCTGAGGCCACCTGCTTGATCTTGGAGCGCAGCGAATCGCCCGCCTTCAGGGCGATGTCGGCCTCGACGCGGTCGCGCCCGATCACGCTGCCCACGGTGTCGCCGTCCTTGACCACAGAGGTACCCGCGCGCATTTCGGCGCGATACCGCATTTCGTCCTCGCCGCCCTCGCCGGTGTTCGACTTGCCGCCGATCCGGTTCATGGCAACGGCCAGCGTGGTGTGCGCCTCGGTGGAGATCGAGCCCAGCGACATGGCGCCGGTTGCAAAGCGCTTGACGATCTCGGCGGCCGGTTCAACTTCCTCGATGGCCACCGACTGACAGTGATCGAAGCGGAAGTCGAAGAGGCCGCGCAGCGTCATGTGCCGCACGCTCTGATCGTTGATGAGTTGCGCGTATTCGCGATAGGTGGAGAAGCTCCCCGAGCGGGTGGCGTGCTGGAGTTTCGCAATGGAATCGGGCGTCCACATGTGGTCTTCGCCGCGGATCCGGAAGGCATACTCGCCGCCCGCATCGAGCGCGCGGGCCAGCACCGGGTCGTTGCCGAATGCCGAGCGATGAAGGCGCAGCGCCTCCTCGGCCACCTCGAAGATGCCGATGCCGCCCACCTTGGACGGCGTGCCGGCGAAGTAGCGGGCGACCAGTGCATCCGAGAGCCCCACTGCTTCGAAAATCTGCGCGCCGCAATAGCTCATGTAGGTGGAGATGCCCATCTTGGACATGACCTTCATGAGACCTTTGCCCACCGCCTTCACATAGTGCTTGGTCGCCTTCTCGGGACCCAGGTCGCCAGGCAGGCCACGAGCCATGTCGGCAAGCGTCTCGAGCGCGAGATAGGGGTGGATCGCCTCGGCGCCATAGCCCGCGAGGAGCGCAAAATGATGCACCTCGCGCGCCGAGCCGGTTTCCACCACCAGGCCGGCGGAGGTGCGAAGGCCGTTGTCGACCAGATCAAGGTGAATGGCGCTGGTGGCAAGAAGCGCCGGAATCGCGACCCTGGCGCTGCTCACCGCACGGTCGGACACGATCAGGATGTTGTAGCCCGAGCGCACCGCATCACGCGCTTCGGCGCAAAGCGACGCAATCCGCGCCTCGATGCCTTCGGCACCCCACTCCACCGGATAGGTGATGTCGAGCGTGTAGGCGCGGAACTTGTCGCCGGTGTAGTGCTCGATGTGGCGCAGCCTCGACATTTCGTCGAAGTCGAGCACCGGCTGCGAGAGCTCGAGCCGGATCGGCGGATTGATGTTGTTCAGATCAAGCAGGTTGGGCCGCGGCCCCACAAACGACACCAGCGACATCACCATCTGCTCACGGATCGGGTCGATCGGCGGATTGGTGACCTGCGCGAAGAGCTGCTTGAAATAGTTGAACAGCGGCTTGTTCTTGGCCGACAGCACCGCGAGCGGCGAGTCATTGCCCATTGAGCCCACGGCTTCCTCGCCGCTCACTGCCATCGGCGTCATCAGGAACTTGAGATCTTCCTGGGTGTAGCCAAACGCCTGCTGGCGATCGAGAAGCGGCACGGCCGGTGCAAGCTCGCGGCGGTCGGCCTCGATGTCGGCATCAAGTGAACCGATTTCATCGAGCTTGACGCGAATCGCCTCGATCCACTCGCGGTAGGGCTTGCTGTTGGCAAGCTGCGACTTGAGCTCTGCATCATCGATGATGCGGCCCTGCTCGAGATCGATCAGAAACATCTTGCCCGGTTGCAGACGCCACTTCTTGACGATCCGGCTCTCGGGAATGGGCAGCACGCCCGATTCGGAGGCCATGATCACCATGTCGTCATCGGTCACGCAGTAACGCGCTGGACGCAGCCCGTTCCGATCGAGCGTGGCGCCAATCTGGCGACCATCGGTGAAGGCGATCGCCGCCGGCCCATCCCAGGGCTCCATCATGGCTGCATGAAACTCGTAGAACGCGCGCCGCTTGGCGTCCATGAGCGTGTGCTGCTCCCAGGCCTCGGGGATCATCATCATGACCGCCTGCGCGATGGGGTAGCCCGCCATCACCAGGAGCTCCAGGCAGTTGTCGAAGGTGGCGGTGTCGGACTGACCCGCATAGACCACGGGATACAGCTTGGCGAGATCCTCACCCAGCACGGCTGAGCGCATCACGCCCTCGCGCGCGCGCAACCAGTTGTAGTTGCCCTTCACCGTGTTGATTTCGCCGTTGTGCGCAACCATCCGGTAGGGGTGGGCAAGCGGCCACTCGGGGAAGGTGTTGGTGGAGAAGCGCTGATGCACCAGGGCGAAGGCCGACACCACGCGCGGATCCTGCAGGTCGCGGTAGTACTGCACAACCTGACCGCACAGCAGGAGCCCCTTGTAGACGATGGTGCGCGCCGACATCGACGGCACGAAGTATTCCTTGCCGTGCGCGAGGGAAAGCTTCTGGATGGCATGGCTTGCGGTCTTGCGGATGACGTAGAGCTTTCGCTCCAGCGCATCGGTCACCATCACGTCGGGGCCGCGGCCGATGAACACCTGGCGAATGACGGGCTCTTTGGCCTTCACCGTGGGCGACATGGGCATGTCACGGTCGATCGGGACATCACGCCAGCCAAGCAGAATTTGCCCTTCAGCCCGAATCGCGCGCTCCATTTCCTGCTCGCAGGCGAGCCGCGACGCGTGTTCCTTGGGCAGGAACACCATGCCGACGCCGTATTCTCCGGCCGGCGGCAGCGCCACGCCCTGACGCGCCATTTCCTCGCGAAAGAACTGGTCCGGGATCTGGATCAGCATGCCTGCACCGTCACCCATCAGGGGGTCGGCACCCACCGCGCCCCGATGATCGAGATTGCAGAGAATCTGCGAACCCTGCTCGATGATGCGATGGCTTTTCTTGCCCTTGATATGGGCAACGAAACCCACGCCGCACGAATCGTGTTCGTTTGCGGGATCGTAGAGCCCCTGGATTCCAGGGACAGAAGGCTGCGCACTGCTCAGTGAGGACATGTCTAAGCTCCAGAACCCTTTGACCGGACGGTGTTGGTCATGCACGTTTCCGCGGCCGCACCGTCAGGCGGTCCGCCGGCCGCCTGATGATGAGAACACCCATCGATGCGGCACTGCGCCATGACCTCCGCCGGCTGGGTATTTCGCCCGATTGCAGTCGAAAACCCAGGTTGGCCAACGCGACCTGAACGCACTCCCGCTGGGCGGATTTTGCGCGCTGCGGAAGAGCCCGGGCCACGGTTGCGGTTTTTTACAGTCGAACTTTAAAGTATATCGCGGACGTGCCCGCCGATAGCCGAGCGCGCCGCTTACCCGGCGTCGACCTGCCCGGCGTCGACCTGCCCGGCGTCGAACTCGCGAACCCGCCGGCCGGTGAGCTCGTGATGCGCGCGAATCGCAAACCGGTCGGTCATGCCGGCGATGTAGTCGGCTATCGCACGCTCGCCCAGCCGGCTGAACCGTTCGCGATGCTCGGCGGGCAAGCCCTGGGGCTGGGCGCGATAGCTTTCGAACAGTTCACCCACCACCGCACGCGCCGCATCCATCACCGCCTCCACGCGCGGGTGCTGGTAGAGCCGCTCGGCGAGAAAGCGCTTGAGCTGGCTGAGGTCACGCCGGATCGGCGCGGAGAAAGCGGCGAGCGGTGGGCTCGCGCGAACCTCGGCAACGTTTCCCACGCCGGCCGCCGACACCCGTCGCAAGGTCTCGCCGGTCAGGTCTTCGATCAATTCGCTGATCATCCGGCGGATGGTCTCGTGCACCAGCCTGCGCTCGGCGAGCGCCGGATAGCGCTCGAGCACGGCGCGGCGGTGGCGTGCGAAGAGGTCAACCGCCTGCAACGCCTCCTGATCGATCAACCCGGCCCGCAGGCCATCGTCGACATCATGGTTGCTGTAGGCGATTTCATCGGCGAGGTTGGCGATCTGCGCCTCCAGGCAGGGTGACCCGCCGCGCAGGAACCGCCCCGCCACCTCCCCCAGTGCCTGGACGAGTTCAGGCCGGCAGCGCTTGAGAATGCCCTCGCGGGTCTCAAAGCTCAGGTTGAGCCCGTCAAACGCGGCATAGCGCTGCTCAAGCTCGTCAACCACCCGCAGCGACTGCAGGTTGTGTTCAAAGCCCCCCCAGCGCGTCATGGCGGCGTCAAGCGCGTCCTGTCCGGCGTGACCGAACGGCGTGTGTCCCAGATCGTGGGCGAGCGAGACGGCTTCGGTCAGATCCTCATCGAGGCCCAGCGCGCGCGCGACCGTGCGGGCAATCTGCGCCACCTCGATCGAATGCGTGAGCCGCGTGCGGTACAGATCACCTTCGTGATTGATGAAGACCTGCGTCTTGTATTCAAGCCTTCGAAAGGCCGTGCAATGCACGATCCGGTCGCGGTCGCGCTGAAAAGCCGTGCGGCCCCCAGCTGGGGGCTCCGCATGCATTCGCCCGGCCGATCGGGCCGGATCGGCCGCCCAGGCCGCGCGCGGCAACCCTGTGACCCCGACCACTTGGGGCGCCCGCGCGCTCAGTGCGCCGCCGAGCAGGCGCGCAAGGTCTGATGAACCAGATCGACGGGTGCCGAACGCACCACCGCGCGGCCCAGCGCCTCCAGCAGCACAAACTTCGGAATGCCCTGCGAGGCCTTCTTGTCGACGCTCATCAGCTGAACATAGCGCTCTGCGGGCCAGCCCGGCCCCTCGACCGGCAACCCCGCCGCCGCCACCGCGGCGCGCAGCCGCTCGGGCACGGCCGCGTCGATGAGCCCCAGGCGATGCGACAGATCGGCTGCCATCACCATGCCGGCTCCCACCGCCTCGCCGTGCAGCCACTGCCCGTAACCGGCACCCGCTTCAATGGCGTGACCGAAGGTGTGGCCGAAGTTGAGAATGGCGCGCAGACCCGATTCGCGCTCATCAGCCCCCACCACGCCCGCCTTGATTTCGCAGGACCGGACCACCGCGGCGGCAAGTGCGGCCGCATCCCCGGCGCGCAGCCGCGCCATGTCGGCCTCCAGCACCCCGAGATAGTGTGGGTCGGCGATCGCGCCATGCTTGAGCATTTCGGCGATGCCTGCCGACAGTTCTCGCGCAGGCAGGCTCGCTAGCGTGTCGGTATCGGCAAGCACCAGCCGCGGCTGATGGAAGGCGCCGATCATGTTCTTGCCGCGCGGGTGGTTGATCGCGGTCTTGCCGCCCACCGATGAGTCGACCTGCGCGAGCAGCGTCGTGGGCACCTGGACAAAGTCGACGCCACGCTGGTAGGTTGCCGCAGCAAACCCTGCCGTGTCGCCCACCACGCCGCCCCCCAGCGCCACGATCAGGCAGCGTCGATCGAACTGCGAGGCAAGAAGCGCATCGAACACCCGGTTGAGCGACGACCAGTCCTTGTGCTGTTCGCCCTCATCAAGTGCAATCGTGATGCAGGTGGCTGGCGAGGCACGCCCGACCGCGCTGCGCAGCCGCTCGCCGTACAGCGCATCGACCCTCGCGTTGGTCACGATGGCCACCTGCCGGCCGGCGACCAGCCCGGCAAGCTCAGCGCCCCCCTCGAGCAGTCCTGGACCCACCAGAATCGGGTAGCTGCGTTCGCCCAGCGCAACCTCAAGACGATGAACACTCATGAATTGATTCCTGGAAGAGGGACTTCGAAGCAGGCCCGCCGGGTCTTGAACCCGGCCCGCTCAGGCTGCATCGGACACCGACGGATCCGCCGGCCGGGCATCGGCCGCAAGGTCGGCGGGCAGCGCGGCCAGGATGTCGGCGACGGTGCGATCGACCGGCTGTCGGCCAGTGGGAATGACGCAGTGCGCGGCCTCGCGGTAAAGCGGGTCGCGCTGCTCGACCAGCGCCTCGACGCGCGCCCTCGGATCGCTGGTGCGAAGGAGCGGGCGCGCCCGGTCGCGGCGCAGCCGCTGCCAGAGATCGGCAAGCCCCGCCTGCAGATACACCACAAACCCCACGCGGTGGAGCAACGCGCGGCTGTCGGCATTGAGGATGGCGCCACCGCCCGTGGCAAGCACACAGCCCGAGGGCTGCGCGAGTTCCGCGATCACTTGCGCTTCGCGACGGCGAAAGCCGTCCTCTCCCTCGAGTTCGAAGATGGTCGAGATCGGAACGCCACAGCGCCGTTCAAGCACGGTATCTGCGTCGACAAACGGGCGGCCGAGTGTCGAGGCAAGCCGCCGACCGACGGTGGATTTTCCTGATCCCATCATGCCGATGAGAATGATGTTGCGCACGGTTACGGATTAAATCAGAAAAGGCCCCCGTATAATTTGGGATCCCCCGCCGGAACCGGGCGCGTACCCCGCGCCGGTTTGTCATGACCCGTCGATCGCCCCCGCCTGACTCTGGATCCGCGCCTCCCCCCGCCAAGCGGCCCTTTCGCCTGGGGCGTCTGCTGCTCGCGCTGGCAGTGGCGCCCTTCGCACTGGCCGCCGCCATCGTGCTCACCGGGTCGCTCGCCACCCTGCTCATCAACGACCGGTTGCCGCCGCTTGACTCGCTCCTCGACTATAAGCCCCGCATCCCGCTTCGCATCCTTACCGCCGACGGCGTCCTGATCGGCGAATTCGGCGAGGAGCGGCGCACCTTCGTGCGCGTGCAGGACGTCCCCGAGGTCATGAAAAACGCCATCGTCGCAGCTGAAGACGCGCGCTTTTTCGAGCATGTGGGTATCGATCTGATCGGTGTGGCGCGGGCCGCTGTGGTCAATCTGCTGTCGGGTGGCACCGAGCAGGGGGCAAGCACCATCACGATGCAACTCGCGCGCGAGTTTTTTCTGTCACCCGAGCGCACCTACACCCGAAAGATCGTCGAGATTCTGATTGCGCTGCGGATCGAGGAAACGCTCAGCAAGGAACAGATCCTCGAGCTCTACATCAACCAGATTTTTCTCGGCAAGCGCGCCTATGGCTTCGCCGCAGCCGCGCAAACCTACTTCGGTAAGCCGCTCGCCGAACTGAGCGCGGGGCAGGCGGCGATGCTCGCCGGACTGCCCAAGGCGCCCTCCCGGTTCAACCCGATGGTCAACCCCAAACGCGCCACCGAGCGACAGCGCTACATCCTGCGCCGAATGCGTGACGCGGGGTTTCTCACCGATACGCAGTACCAGGCCGCCCTCGACGAGCCGCTACGGCTCGCCAAGCCCCGGCAGGAGCTGCTGCCGCTCGCGCCGCACGCCGCGGAAATGGCACGGCAGCTTGCCTGGGAGCAGTTCCGCGAGGACACCTACTCCGCAGGGCTGGTGGTGCACACCACGCTGATCGCTGCCGAGCAGCGCGCCGCCAACGCAGCGGTCCGGGCCGGGCTGCTCGAATACGACCGGCGCTACGGCTACCGTGGCCCCGAAGCGCAGATCGAGCTTTCAACCAATGCACGGCGGGCCGAAGAGCAGATCGAAACCGCGCTGGGCGAAGCGGACGATGTCGACGAGTTCATCGCTGCGGTGGTGCTGCAGGCCTCGGCGGGCCGCGTGACCGTCACACGCGGCCGCAATACCGAACCGGTCAGCATCCAGGGCGAGGGCCTGCGTTTTGTCGCCAACGCGCTCACCGACCGGGCGGCACCCGCCCGTCGAATCCGCCGCGGTTCCCTGGTCCGCATCGTCGAAACCCGCAACGGCCAGTTTGAAATCAGCCAGCTCCCCGATGTCGAGGCAGCGCTGGTGGCAATCAGTCCGGTTGATGGTGCGGTCCGGGCCATGGTGGGGGGCTTCGACTTCTCCCGGAACAAGTTCAATCGCGTGACGCAGGCCTGGCGCCAGCCCGGGTCAAGCTTCAAGCCTTTCATCTTTTCGGCGGCGCTCGAAAAGGGCTTTCTCACCAGTTCCATCGTGAACGACGCGCCCGTCCAGATCGACCCGCGCCGCACCGGCGACCGGCTCTGGGAGCCCAAGAATTATGATGGCCGCTTCGAAGGCCCGATGTCGCTGCGCGAGGCCATGGCCAAGTCCAAGAACATGGTCTCGATCCGGCTGATTGATGCCATCGGCCCGAACTACGCACAATCCTATGTCACCCGGTTCGGCTTTGACGCAGAGCGCCACCCGCCCTATCTCACGATGGCCCTGGGCGCAGGATCGGTGACGCCGCTCCAGATGGCCGCTGGCTACTCGGTGTTTGCCAACGGCGGCTACCGGGTCGATCCCTATCTCATCACGCGCATCACCGATGCGCAGGGCCGGGTGCTCGCCCTGGCACGCCCCGGGCGGGCGGGTGATGAGGCGCGCCGGGCAATCGACGCCCGCAACGCATTCCTCGTCGACAGCCTTTTGCAGACCGTGGTCTCGAACGGCACGGCCACACGCGCGCAATCGCTCAAGCGTCAAGATCTGGCGGGCAAGACCGGCACCACCAATGATGCGCACGACGCGTGGTTCGTGGGCTACAACCCGGCGATCGCGGCCGCGGTCTGGGTCGGTCATGACCAACCCAGGAAGCTGGGCGAGCGGGAAACCGGCGGCGGCCTCGCGCTTCCCATCTGGATCAGCTACATGGGTCAGGCGCTCTCGCGCTCGCCCGACATTGCGCGCGTGCAACCGCCTGGTGTGGTGAAGCTCGATGGCGAGTTCTATCTCACCGAAACCCGGCCCGGACAGGGAATCCGCAGCCTCGGGGTCGATGAGCGACCCGCCGCGGTACCCCCGCCGCCGGCACCGCGGATCGACTCGGGTGTGCAGTGGTGGGGCAATACGCCGGTCACCGCGGCACTGGCCGAGCCGCGCCGCTGATCGCTGCCGCGTTGCCGCGTTGCCGCGTTGCCCCGTCAGCGCCCGGCGAGCCTGACAGCGACGCCCCCCTGCGCGCTCACCCAGCGGGACAGACAGGCAAAGAGCTCACCCGCGCCACGCGTATCGAGCCATTGACCGGCGTCGCGCCGAAAGTGAAAGCCGCCAGCACGGCAGGCCACCCACAGCTCACGCACCGCCTCCTGACCATTGATCACGATCTTCGAATCGTCATCAAACTCCAGCGTGAGCACCGGTCCGCTGCGGTGGGTGTCGATGTCGAGCGCCGAGGCATCGAGGGCGTCCTCGATGGCCCGCAGGGTCTGGTCGATCAGGTGTTCGAAGGGCGCTTCGGTGCTCATGCTAGACTGCCTTGGTCATGGAGGAGGGGCCTGCCCGGGTAGTGGCGCTGATGACTGCAACGACCACCGCGCAATCCCGGCAATTCCGGTCGCGGATTCTACTCACCACAGCCCTGCTGTCGCTCATTGCGCTGGCTGGCTGCGGCACCAAAGGGCCCCTCACCCCCAGTCCGCTGCCCAAGCGTCCCTGTGCCGACGGCAGCCCGCCGCCCTGCACAATTCGCCCGCCGCCAGATTTTTCCAACCCATCCAGCGCGGCGCCTGCTGCGCCCGTCAACCGATGAATGCTTTCCTGCCTCGCGACGGCCAGCTCTACGCCGAAGACGTGCCGCTTGATGCGCTCGCCGCGCAGTTTGGCACGCCCTGCTATGTCTACTCGCGCCGCGCCATCACCGACGCCTGGCGAGAATTCTCGGCGGCCTGCGCAGGGCGGCGAGTGCTGGTCTGCTATGCGCTCAAGGCCAATTCCAATCTCGCCGTGATCGATCTGCTCGCACGCGAGCAGGCGGGCTTTGACATTGTCTCGGCCGGCGAACTGCGTCGTGTGCTCGCCGCTGGCGGCAGCGCGGCCCGAACCGTCTTTTCTGGCGTCGGCAAATCCCACGCCGAGATTCGCGAAGCCCTCACGGCCGGCGTTCGCTGCTTCAATGTCGAGTCGCAGGCAGAGCTTGTGCGGCTAGACCGGATTGCGGGCGAGATGGGACGGCGCGCGCCCGTGTCCCTGCGCGTCAACCCCGATGTCGACGCGGGCACGCATCCCTACATTTCCACAGGTCTTCGCGAAAACAAGTTCGGCATCCCGCACGAAGACGCGCTCGCCGCGTATCAGCGGGCGTGCGCGCTGCCGCACCTTGATGTGGTCGGTATCGACTGCCACATCGGCTCGCAGATCACGAGCCTCGCGCCGTTCACCGCGGCACTCGACAAAGTGCTCGAACTCGTTGACCGCCTGCACGCATCGGGCATCGAACTGCACCACATCGACCTGGGCGGTGGCCTGGGCATCTGCTATGACGACGAGGCGCCGCCCTCGCGCGCGGCGTTGATCGATGCCGTATTCGCGCGGCTCGATGCGCACCCGCGCGGCGCCCGCTATGAAATCCTGTTCGAGTTTGGCCGTTCGATCGTGGGCAATGCCGGTGTGCTGCTGACCCGGGTGGAGTACCTGAAGCAAAACGGCGAGCGCAACTTCGCAATCGTGGATGCCGGCATGAACGATCTCATGCGGCCAGCGCTGTATGAAGCCTGGCACGGTGTGCAACCGGTCCGGCCTCGCCAGGGCAAATCGGCACAGTTCGATATCGTTGGTCCGGTCTGCGAGTCGGGCGACTGGCTCGCGCGCGGCCGACAGCTCTGCCTCGCCGAGGGCGACCTGCTTGCGGTCATGTCCGCGGGCGCCTACGGCATGGCCATGAGTTCCAACTACAACACCCGGCCGCGTGCCGCCGAGGTGCTGGTCGATGGTGACCGTGTGCACCTCATCCGCGAGCGTGAATCCATCGAGTCGCTGTTCGCACTCGAGCACCGCCTGCCCGACTGACGGGGCAGAGACCGTCAGCGGCGCAGGCGCGCCACCAGACGCCACCCGAGGAGCAGAGCAAGCGCCAGCGCATAGAGCGCGGGCTCGGTCACATCCGCCTTGCCAGCCTTGTGCCACCAGTAGTGAAGCACCGCGAGCACCGCGGCTGCATAGACCAGCTGATGGAGCGTCGACCATCGGCGCCCCAGCCTGCGAACCATCGCATCAGTCGACGTGAGGGCAAGCGGAATCAGCAGCACCAGCGCAGCAAACCCGGCAGTGATGAAAGGGCGCTTGAGTACATCGCCGATCATCGGGGCGATCTCGAACCAGTGCTCAAGCCATACCCAGGTTGCAAGGTGGGCCAGAGCGTAGGCAAAGCTTGCCAGTCCGAGCGGGCGACGCAGCCGCATCAGCCATCCAGCCCCGGTGAGTCGCCGCAGCGGACTCACCGACAGGGCCAGGAGCAGGAACACCAGGGTCCAGGTGCCGCTCGAGCGGGTCACAAACTCAACCGGGTTGGCGCCCGCCCAGTCAAGCACCGGCCAGAGCACCAGCCGCACCATCGGCAGCATCGAGGCCGCGATCACCAGACCGCGGATCCAGGCGATCGACAGCCGCACGGACGCGTCCGGCTGCGTCAGAAGTTGCGGCGCAGATCCATGCCCGCGTAGAGGCTGCCAACCTGATCGGCATAGCCGTTCATCATCAGCGTGGGGCGGCGGCGCTGCATGAAGCCGTCCTCGCCGAGCCTGCGCTCGGTGGCCTGCGACCAGCGGGGATGGCTCACCTCGGGATTGACGTTGGAATAGAAGCCATATTCCTCGGGCGATGAGCGCATCCAGCTGGTATTGGGCTGCTTCTCGACGAAGCGGATGGTCACCAGCGACTTGGCGCTCTTGAAGCCGTATTTCCACGGAACAACCAGCCGCACGGGCGCGCCGTTCTGGTTGGGCAGCACCTCTCCATACAGCCCGACCGTAAAGAGCGTCAGCGGGTGCATGGCTTCGTCAAGCCGCAGCGCTTCCATGTAGGGCCAGCTGATCACCGGAATCGCGAGCCCGTTCATCTGTTTCGGGTCGGCAAGTGTCACGAATTCAACATAGCGCGCCTTCGAGGTGGGCTCGACCCGCCGGATCAATTCGGCAAGCGGATAGCCGATCCAGGGGATCACCATCGACCAACCCTCGACACAGCGCATACGGTAAATCCGCTCCTCGAGGGGCGCGAGCGTGAGAAGCTCTTCGATGTCGAAGCTGCGGGGCTTGGCCACCTCGCCCTCGACGCGAACCGACCAGGGGCGCGTGCGCAGCCGATGGGCGTGTTTGACCGGATCGTCCTTCTCGGTGCCGAACTCGTAGAAATTGTTGTAGGTGGTCACGACCTTGTAGGGCGTGGCACGCTCGGGGGTGGAGAGTTTCGAGGCGGTCGCTGCAAGCTTCTGCGCTTTGGGATCGCCGCCCTGCATGATGGCGCTGGAGGCCTGCGCCGCAGTTGACGCGAGTGCGGGCAGCGCTGCCCCGAGCGCAGTGCCGCCTGCGGCCGCAAGCAGTTGGCGCCGGTTACGCCAGACTTCACGCGGCGTGATGTCCGAGACTGGCGGCGTGCTCGCATCGTGCGTTCGTATCAGCATGTCGGCTCCTGAGTGTGGAGCGAGATCTTCTCAGAGCCGGCCCTGGGCGCGCGCGAACACCCCCACAGCGCAATGGTCCAAGCGGCTGACCAGAGCGAGTCGGACTGTCTCTGGCCTGAAGAACAACAGCGCGCCGGGGCGCGCCCGAGCCTTACCGCAGGCCGGCGATATAGTCGGAAACTGCCTTGATTTCGAGATCGGAGAGCCGCGCCGAGATCGCGGTCATGGACGCGTTGTTTGCCCGCGTACCCTGCCGGAATCCGGTGAGCTGGGACTCGGTGTACTCGGCATACTGGCCCTGAAGGCGGGGATACTGCGCGGGCAGGCCGGCACCGCTTGGGCCATGGCAGCCTGCGCACGCCGGAACACCCTTTGCCGCGATGCCACCCCGGTAGATATTGCGCCCAAGCTCGACCAGGGTCTTGTCGCGCGCGGCAGCGGGCACAAGAGGTTGCGAGGCATAGAAAGCGGACACATTGCGCATGTCGTCTGCCGAGAGCTGCGCTGCGAACGCCCCCATGATGGCGTTGTTGCGCTCGGGCTCTTTCGCGCCGGGCTTCGCCTTGAAGTTGGCCAGCTGCTTGGCGAGATACTCGGCGTGTTGGCCGGCAAGCTTCGGGTTGGCCGGTGTGGGGCTGTTGCCGTCTGCGCCATGGCAGCCGGCGCAGACCTGCGAGGCGATGTCAGCGCCCTTCTTGAGGTCGGGTTTGCCCGCTGACTGGGCGAGCGTGGTCGAACTCACGGCAAGGCCGAGCGCAGTCAGGATGGAGGCAACAATCGAGGCAGAACGGAGCATGGCGGACCCGGTGCGGCGAGACACAAACCCGAAATTGTACAATACCGACAGAGATCGAGAGCCGGAGACCGAGCTCGCAAAGCCGGCTCGGCGACGGCGTCTTCCAACCCACTGGTCGCGCGGGCACCTCTGCAGGCAGCCGGCCGCCGCATGGCCCCTTTCACCGCGCGACCTGCTCGCGCGCTAGGCCCCTCCCGTGTCATCGCTTCTTCTCACCGCGCGTTTTGCCACCACGGTCGCGCGTCTCGACCAGCTCCCACCCCCAGGCGCGCCCGAGGTGGTGTTTGTCGGTCGCTCGAACGCAGGCAAGTCTTCCGCGATCAACACGCTCTGCCAGCGTCGGCGTCTCGCCTTCTCAAGCAAGACGCCTGGCCGCACCCAGGCACTCAATTTTTTTGCGGTGGGCCCAGAGCACCGCGAGGCCGCCGGTTATCTGGTGGACGCACCGGGTTACGGATACGCCGCCACCCCGGCGGCAGTCCGCGCCGGCTGGGATCGCCTGGCTGGCCGCTATCTCGAGGCACGCTCAAGTCTCGCGGGCATCGTACTGGTCATGGACTGCAGGCGTGGCGTCACCGCACTCGATCGCCAGCTGCTCGATTTCATCCCGCCCCACCAGCGTGTGCTGGTGCTGCTCACCAAATCGGACAAGCTGGGAAATGCCGAGCGCAGCCGGACGCTCGCGAGCGTGAGGCAATCGCTTGACGACATTGTTCGTCATCTCAACTTGACGCTAACCGCGTTTTCGGCCAACACTGGCCTTGGTGTGGAGTCGGTGCGCGGGTTGCTCGAAAGCTGGATGGTCGAGGCGAGTGAACCAGCACCCTGAGGCGCACGCCGGGAGCGGGCAAAAAAAAGCCCCGAACGCCTGAACGTTCGGGGACGAATGCCTTCCGAGCCGGAGGGCGCCCGCTCAGGGAGGAGAAGCGGGAGATGACCAAAATCATCTGTTGTTCATGATACGTCGTGGACAAACCGGGTCAAAGATTAGTTGATCGTGAGAGAGGGGAATTTGTCGATGGGAAACGATTTTTCAACGTTTGGAGCATTTCCTGGCACCCGATTGCGCCGGAATCGTCGAAATGACTTCTCCAGACGGCTCGTCCGTGAACATCGGCTCAGCCCGGACAACTTCATTTACCCGGTGTTTGTCCTGGACGAAAAGGGCGTTCGACAGCCCGTCGCATCAATGCCCGGGGTTGAGCGCCTGTCGGTTGATCTTCTGGCGCCGGTTGCGGAACAGTGTCTGGAACTGGGCATACCGGTGCTCGCGCTGTTTCCCGTCATTGATCCGGCGCTCAAGACCCCCGACGGACGCGAGGCGGCCAATCCCGACGGCCTCGTCCCGCGCGCGGTGGCCGATCTCAAGCGGCGCTTCCCCGAACTCGGCGTGCTCACCGACGTCGCACTCGATCCTTACACCAGCCATGGTCAGGACGGGGTGATCGACGCGAACGGCTATGTGATCAACGACCAGACCTCCGGCATCCTCACCGAGCAGGCACTGGTTCAGGCACAGTCGGGGGTCGATATCGTGGCGCCCTCCGACATGATGGACGGCCGGATCGGCGCCATCCGTGCCGCGCTTGAAGCCGGTGGCCATATTCACACCCGCATCATGGCCTACTCGGCCAAATATGCCTCCGGCTTTTATGGGCCGTTTCGCGATGCGGTCGGGTCAGCCTCCAATCTGGGCAAAAGCGACAAGAAAACCTACCAGATGGACCCGGCCAATTCCGATGAGGCGCTTCGCGAGGTGGCCTTCGATCTGCAGGAGGGTGCGGACATGGTGATGGTCAAGCCCGGCATGCCTTATCTGGACATTGTGCGCCGCGTGAAGGACACATTCAGCGTGCCCACCTATGTCTACCAGGTCAGCGGCGAGTACGCGATGCTGAAGGCAGCTGCCGCCAACGGCTGGCTCGACGAGCGTACGGTGGTGCTGGAGTCTCTGCTTGCCATGCGACGCGCAGGCGCCGACGGCATCCTCACCTATTTCTCGCTCGATGCGGCGCGCTGGTTGAAGCAGAGCCGCTGAAGTCAATTCGCTGAAGTCAATCCGCTGAGGCAAATTCGCCACCCCTTACCGGGGGCTGCGCCGGGTCTGTCCCAGCACCCAGCTCGCGTAGGCCGGTGACACCGCGGCGGGCGAGACCGCGATCAGCTCTGGCACCTCGTAAGGGTGAAGCTCGCGCAGCCGCGCCTCGAGCGCGACCCAGCGACGACGCGTGGTCTTGATCAGCATGGGCACCTCGGAAGCCTCTTCGATTTCGCCCTGCCAGCGATAGATCGACACGCAGGGCGCAAGCACGTTCACGCAAGCCGCAAGGCGCTCGGTGACCAGGGCGCGGGCAATCGTCTGCGCGGTATCGGCGTCTGGTGCATTGCTGATCGCGAGCACCACGCTGTCGGGGGGCTCGATCTCAACCGGCGTTGGCGTATCGCGGGGCGCGCTCATAGGGTGTGTCGAAAGCGCCGCCGGGTGAGCCATCGGGCAAGCGTGAATGCGGCCAGCGTCCAGGCTGTGAGGAGCGCGAGTGGGCCCACCACCGCCGCGGGCCACTCGCCAATCACGAGCGGTCGGACGAGATTCACCGCGGACGCGAGCGGCAGCACACCCGACACGGCCTCCAGCCACGGAGGCAACGCATGCGTGGGGTAGTACACCCCCGAAATGAAGATCATCGGTGTCAGGCAGAGCGTGAAGTAGAAGGTGAAAAAATCATAGCCTCGCGCGAGCGCATTGAACACCAGCCCGATCGCAGCAAAGCACAGCCCCGTGAGCAGGATTACCGGCAGCACGGCCAGCAGCGTTGGCGCCCTCGTCACGCCCAGCGCAAACGCGACCACCACGATCGCCACGCCGGAAAGCGTTGCCTTGCTCGCCGCCCACAGCCACTCTGCCACCAGGATATCGTCGAGCTCCACCGGCGCATTCATGAGCGAGTCCCAGGTGCGCTGCACCTGCATTCTGGAAAACGCCGAATAGAGCGACTCAAAGCTCGCCGCCATCGTGGTGCTCATGCAGATTGCACCGGCTGCGAGAAATACGATGTATCGGACGCCATCAACCTCGCCCAGGAAAGCACCCAGCCCATAGCCAAAGGCAAGCAGCGTAATCAGCGGTTCGGCAACATTGCCCACCAGGCTGGCTGGCGCGAGCTTTCGCCACACGAGCAGGTTGCGACGGTACACCGCCAGTACACGGGCAGGATCAATCACGAAGATCGCGCCCGGTGAGCTTGAGAAACACATCCTCGAGGTTGGCTGCGCGGCGCAGCACCCGCAGATCGCCCAGGGTGGCAAGCATCGCGGCACGCGACGGATCCGCGGTGTAGAGGTAGAGCGTATCGCCGATCCGTTCGATTCGCTCTGCACCGCGCGGCTCGATCGGCGGCAGCGCTGCGCCGGGGCGCCCTGGCATGATCTCGAGCACAACGGGCTCGATATGGGTGGCAATGAGGCCTGCGGGCGAGTCGATCGCAATAGAGCGGCCGTGATCGATGATCGCAATCTGGTCACAAAGCCGCTCGGCCTCCTCCATGAAATGCGTCGTCACCACGATGGACTTGCCGCGCGCGAGCAACTGGCGCAATCGTTCCCAGATCAGGTGCCTCGCCTGCGGATCGAGTCCGGTTGTGGGTTCGTCCAGCAGCAGCAGCTCGGGATCGTTGACCAGCGCGCGTGCGAGCGTGAGGCGGCGCTTCATGCCGCCCGAGAGCTCGTTGATCCGGGCATTACGCTTGTGCGCGAGCCCCGCAAACTCGAGAAGTGCCGAAGGGTCGTGCCGCGCAGCGTGCGCGCGGGACCCAAAGTACCGGGCGAATACGATCAGGTTTTCGGCGACAGTGAAGTCGGGGTCAAGCGCATCAAGTTGCGGTACCACCCCGATCCGCTCGCGAACCGCCCTCGCCTCCCGAGGCACTTCGAGACCGAGCACACGGATATCGCCCTCATCGGGCCGGGTGAGCCCGAGCAGCATCCTGAGCGTCGTGCTCTTGCCGGCACCGTTCGGTCCGAGCAATCCAAAACAGACCCCGGCCGGAACCTCGAGATCGAGTCCGTCAACCGCGCGGTGATCGCCAAAGCGCTTGACGAGCCCGCGGGCCCTCAGCACTGCGCTCATGGATCAGCCGCGCAAGGCGGCGATCAGCTGGCCGCAGGAGCGGCTACCGCGTCCTCGCTGCGGTCCATGAGCCGCACCAGCGCCATGGGCGCATTGTCGCCCACCCGGTAGCCGAACTTGAGGATGCTGGTGTAGCCGCCATTGCGCTGCGCGTAGCGCGGACCGAGCTCATTGAAGAGCTTGACCACGATGTCGCGGTCACGCAGGCGGTCGAACGCCAGGCGACGGTTCGCAAGCGAAGGCTTCTTGCCCAACGTGATGAGCGGCTCAACGACCCGGCGAAGTTCCTTCGCCTTGGGCAGCGTTGTCTTGATCATCTCATGGCGCAGAAGCGCAATGCAGAGGTTGCGCAGCATCGCCTCGCGGTGGGCGCTGGTGCGGTTGAGTTTTCTTAGTCCGTGACGGTGACGCATGATTCGCTTCCTGTGGTCGCGTTCAGGCTTACGGGCGCTCGAGGCCCGCAGGCGGCCAATTCTCGAGCTTCATGCCGAGCGTAAGTCCACGCGAGGCGAGCACTTCCTTGATTTCGTTGAGCGACTTCCGACCCAGGTTGGGGGTCTTCAGCAGCTCGTTCTCGGTACGCTGGATCAGATCACCGATGTAGTAGATGCTCTCGGCCTTGAGGCAGTTGGCCGAGCGCACCGTGAGTTCGAGATCATCGACCGGACGGACCAGGATCGGATCGATCTGCGGTCCACCACGGCTTACCGCACCCAGCACACCCAGCGTCTCCGAGCCGGGCTCGGCACCCCCTTCGAGCGCGGCGAACACCGAGAGCTGCTCCACCAGGATGCGGGCCGACTGACGTACCGCCTCCTCGGGAGCAATCACGCCGTTGGTCTCGACATCGACCACCAGGCGGTCCAGGTCGGTACGCTGCTCGACGCGCGCGCTCTCGACCTGATAGCTCACCCGGCGAACCGGGGAAAACGACGCATCAAGCACGATCCGGCCGATGGTTTTCGTCTCGTGCAGTTCACGCAGCGTGCCCGGCACATAGCCGCGGCCACGCTCGACCCGGATCGACATGTCAAGTTTCCCCCCTTCGGTGAGGGTGGCCACGACATGCTCGGGATTGACGATCTCGACGTCATGCGGCAGATCGATGTCGGCTGCGGTTACCGGGCCCGGGCTGTCCTTGCGCAAGGTGACGAAGACCTCGTCACGGTTGTGCAGCTTGAACACCACACCCTTCAGGTTGAGGAGCAGGTCGACAACGTCTTCGCGAACGCCGTCGATCGTGGAGTATTCGTGCACCACGCCCGAAATCTGGACTTCGGTCGGTGCGTAGCCGACCATCGAGGAGAGCAACACACGGCGTAGCGCGTTGCCCAGCGTGTGACCGTAGCCGCGTTCGAACGGCTCCATCACCACGCGGGCGTGAGCGGCACCGAGTTGCTCGACCTCGACGATGCGCGGCTTCAGCATGGCAGTCTGCATGGCAATCCTTTTGATTAGCGCGAGTACAACTCGACGATCAGGCTTTCGTTGATGTCACCAGCCAGGTCCGCCCGATCGGGCGTCGACTTGAACACACCTTCCATCTTGGTCTTGTCGACCGACACCCAGGAGGGAAAACCGTGTTGATCGGCCAGGTTGAGCGAGTCAACGATACGGGCCTGCGCGCGAGACTTCTCACGAACAGCGATCACGTCGTTGGGCTGAACCAGCATCGACGGGATGTTGACCGGCTTTCCGTTGACCGTCAGCGCCTTGTGACCCACCAGCTGGCGCGCCTCGGCGCGGGTGGAGCCAAAGCCCATTCGATAGACGACGTTGTCAAGCCGGCTTTCAAGAAGCTTCAGCAGGTTCTCGCCGGTGTTGCCGCGACGACGCACGGCCTCCGCGTAATAGCGCCGGAACTGGCGCTCGAGCACGCCGTAGATGCGCTTGACCTTCTGCTTTTCGCGCAGCTGCTTGCCGTAATCGGATGTGCGGGCACCCGAAATGCGGCCATGCTGGCCCGGCTTGCTGTCGAGTTTGCACTTCGAATCGAGGCCTCGGCGGGCGCTCTTCAGAAACAGATCCGTGCCTTCACGGCGGGCCAGTTTGGCCTTGGGTCCGGTGTAACGTGCCACGATGGTTTCCCTTCTGTTGCGCGAATTGCTTCGCGGTCAGTTCGCCTTCGGCGACCCGGCCGCATAAAACGGCCTCACGGGTGGCGAACGGTGGTCTTGACGACTCAGACTGCCTGGAAGCACAGACCGATGGTCAGCGCCTCTGGGCTTGGGCATTCCTTGCAGCTTGCCCGGGACGTCCGAGCCGCCGCGCCGCCTGTCTGCGACGCGAGGCTTCGCCCCTGAAACAGTTCCCGATCGGCGGTCAGATCCGGCGACGCTTGGGCGGACGGCAGCCGTTGTGGGGGATGGGCGTCACGTCCTGAATCTGCAGGATCTTGATGCCCAGTGCGTTGAGCGCCCGCACCGAGGACTCCCGCCCGGGACCCGGACCTCGAATCTCGACCTCGAGATTCTTGATGCCGCACTCCTGCGCCGCGCGCCCCGCCGCCTCGGCTGCCACCTGCGCAGCAAACGGCGTGGACTTGCGCGAGCCCTTGAAGCCCGCGCCGCCCGAAGACGCCCAGGCAAGCGCATTGCCCTGCCGGTCGGTGATGGTGATGATCGTGTTGTTGAACGAGGCATGCACATGGGCAATACCGTCGGAGACGTTCTTCTTCGCCTTCTTCCGGTTGCGCGATGCGGCGGCCGACTGCGCGGCCGACTGGGTCTTGGTTGCCATGAGTGATTGAACTCCGTTAGCGGGCAGGGCTTATTTCTTGAGCGCGACGCCGGCCTTGCGCGGGCCCTTGCGCGTGCGCGCATTGGTGCGCGTGCGCTGACCACGCACCGGCAAACCGCGACGATGCCGAACGCCGCGATAGCAGCCAAGGTCCATCAGCCGCTTGATCGACATGGAGATTTCGCGGCGCAGATCGCCCTCGATCGTGAGCCGACCGATCTGCTCGCGAATCCGCTCGAGCTCGGCGTCGTTCAGATCCTTGACGCGCTTGCTGAACGGAATGTTCGCCGCCTCGCAAATCTGGCGAGCACGGGTGCGACCGATGCCATAGATGGCCGTCAGACCGATTTCCGTGTGCTGACGGTCGGGGATGTTGATACCCGCAATACGTGCCATGGGATGTTTCCTCTCAACCCTGACGTTGCTTATGACGCGGATCGCTGCAGATCACGCGAACGACGCCGTTGCGTTTGATGACCTTGCACTTGCGGCAGATCTTCTTGACGGATGCCATTACCTTCATGATTCACCTCGAGTTTCGTTCAGTCGGCCGTGGGGCCATGTCATTTGGCGCGGAATACGATGCGGGCACGCGACAGGTCATAGGGTGTGAGTTCAACCGTCACCTTGTCGCCGGGAAGGATACGGATGTAGTGCATCCGCATCTTTCCCGAGATATGGCCGAGCACCACGTGACCGTTTTCAAGCTTGACCCGAAAGGTCGCGTTGGGCAGGTTCTCGACCACCTCCCCCTGCATCTGAATGACATCTTCCTTGGCCATCAACCCTCGTTTGTTACCTGTTCTGCTTCATTAAAAACCGACGCCCTGTGGGGCGGCTTACAACCCCATGCCCTTCGCGCCAGACTTGCGCAGAAGGCTTTCGTATTGGTGTGACATCAGGTACGCCTGCACCTGTGCCATGAAATCCATGGTGACCACCACAATGATGAGAAGCGACGTGCCACCGAAGTAAAACGGCACATTCCACTTGAGCACCAGAAACTCCGGCAACAGACACACCGCGGTGATGTAGACGGCGCCTGCGAGCGTGAGCCGCATCAGGATCTTGTCGATGTAGCGGGCAGTTTGCTCGCCTGGACGGATACCGGGCACCAGCGCGCCGCTTTTCTTGAGGTTCTCGGCGGTTTCCCGGCTGTTGAAGACCAGCGCGGTGTAGAAGAAGCAGAAGAAAATGATGGCAAGCGCATACAGCAGAATGTAGACAGGCTGGCCTGGCGAAAGCGTCGCCGCGAGGTCTTTGATCACGCGGACAATTGCGCTGTCGGTGTCGCCTGCCGTGAACCACTGCGCGATGGTGGCCGGAAAGAGAATGATGGACGAGGCGAAGATCGGCGGAATCACGCCGGACATGTTGAGCTTCAGCGGCAGATGCGAGCTTTGACCGCCATACACCCGGTTGCCCACCTGGCGCTTGGCGTAATTGACCGTGATCTTGCGCTGGCCCCGTTCAACGAACACCACCGCGGCTGTCACCAGAACCACCAGCGCGATGATCAGGAGCGACACCAGCGGATTCATGGCACCGGTGCGAACCAGCTCGCCCATGCCGGCGATGGCGCTCGGCAGACCCGCCGCAATGCCCGCGAAAATGATGATGGAAATGCCGTTGCCCAGACCGCGCTCGGTAATCTGTTCGCCGAGCCACATCAGGAACATGGTGCCGGTGACCAGCGACACCACTGCGGTGAAGCGGAACATGAGGCCCGGGTCAATCACCAGCCCGGGTTGCGATTCCAGCGCCACGGCAATTCCGATTGCCTGAAACGTGGCAAGCGCAACGGTGAACCAGCGCGTGTACTTGGTGATTTCGCGCCGCCCCGCCTCGCCTTCCTTTTTCTTGGCCTCGAGCCAGGGAACCACCACCGTGAGCAACTGCATGATGATGGAAGCGGAGATGTAGGGCATGATCCCCAGCGCGAACACCGTGAACCGCGACAGCGCGCCCCCGGAGAACAGGTTGAACATGGCGAGAATGCCACCCTGCTCCCGCTGGAAAATCGCCGCGAGCTCGTCCGGGTCGATGCCCGGCACCGGAATGTGCGCACCCAGCCGATAAACGATCAGCGCGAAAACAAGAAACCACAGGCGACGTTTCAAGTCGCCTGATCGTCCTGCTTTGAGCGCTGCCGCGGTGGAGGTGGCCACGAGGAGAGTTGTCCGTTTGCCCGGTTGAAGGTCGGTATGGGGGTTGGAGGCTGGCTCAGGCGATCGAGCCGCCAGCGGCCTCAATTGCCGCGCGCGCACCCTGGGTCACGCCAATACCCTTGAGTGTGACCGCCTTCGCGATGGCGCCCGACAGGATGACCTTGGCCGAGGTGGCCAGGTGGGGCACCACACCGGCTGCCTTCAGGACCAGAAGATCGACCTCGGCCGCCTCGAGACGCTGCAGGTCGGACAGCCGTACCTCGGCGCAGTCGCCCGCAGACAGCGAGACAAAGCCGCGCTTGGGCAGCCGGCGCTGAAGCGGCATTTGACCGCCTTCAAAACCCACCTTGTGGAAACCACCCGAGCGTGACTTCTGCCCCTTGTGCCCCCGTCCGGCGGTTTTGCCCAGACCGGAACCGATGCCCCGCCCGACGCGCTTGCGCGGGTGCTTGGCGCCCTCGGCGGGCTTCATGTCGTTGAGTTTCATGCTGACTCCGAAACAGGTGACGCGGTTCAGCCCACCCGTACCAGGTAGGAGACCTTGTTGATCATGCCGCGCACTGCCGGCGTGTCTTCGAGCACGCGGCTCTGCCGGATCTTGCGCAGACCGAGGCCGCGGACCGTGGCGCGGTGCGATTCGCGCGTGCCGGCCGGACTGCGGACCAGTGTGACCTTGATGGTGGGCTTGTCGCTCATGGGTGATCTCCGCCCGCTTACGCGAACAGTTCCTCGACGGACTTGCCGCGCTTGGCTGCGATCTCGGACGGCGTGTGCAACCGACCGAGCGCATTGAGCGTCGCGCGAACCATGTTGTAGGGATTGCTCGAACCGTGGCTCTTCGCAACCACGTTGGTGACACCCAGGACTTCGAACACCGCGCGCATCGGACCGCCTGCAATGATGCCGGTGCCCTCGGGCGCGGGCGCAAGCATGACCGACGCTGCACCCCAGCGACCCTCAACGGCGTGATGGATCGTGCCGCCCTTCAGGGGGAACTTGATCATCTTGCGGCGCGCTTCGTCCATGGCCTTCTGCACGGCAACCGGAACCTCTCGCGACTTTCCCTTGCCCATGCCGATGCGGCCATCGCCATCACCCACCACCGTGAGCGCAGCGAAGCCGAGAATGCGGCCGCCCTTCACAACCTTGGTCACGCGGTTGACCGCGATCATTTTTTCGCGAAGACCGTCATCCCGATCTTCTGCGCCGACTTTTGCCTGAATCTTTGCCATGTCGAATCCTGTTGGGTCGCCGATGTCGCGGCGATCAGAACTTCAGACCCGCCTCGCGGGCGGCTTCAGCGAGCGCCTTGACTCGGCCATGGAAGCGAAAGCCTCCGCGGTCGAATGCGACGGTATCGATACCTGCAGCGAGCGCCTTCTCGGCGAGCCGTTTGCCAACCACTGCTGCAGCGCCGGTGTTGCCACCGCGGCCAGACTGACCACCCAGCTGCGCCCGCACATCCGCCTCCAGCGAGGACGCTGACACCAGCACCTTCGCGCCATCGGCGTCGGTGATGTTGGCGTAAATGTGCAGATTGCTGCGGTGGACCGTGAGGCGGTTGGCCCGCAACTCGCGGATCTTGAGCCGCGTCTGACGGGCGCGGCGCAGGCGGGCGACGTTCTTGTCCATGTTGGTTTCCTCGCGTGATGCGTGGACGCGTTATTTCTTCTTGACTTCTTTGAGAGCCACCGTTTCGTCGGAGTAGCGCACACCTTTGCCCTTGTACGGCTCAGGCGGCTTGTATCCGCGAATTTCGGCTGCCACCTGACCGACCTTCTGGCGGTCGCTGCCCTTGATGAGGATCTCGGTTTGCGTAGGCGTTTCGGCCTTGACACCCTCGGGCAGCCGATAGACGACCGGATGCGAGAAACCCAGCGAAAGGTTGAGATTGGTGCCCTGCGCCTGAGCCCTGTAACCCGTGCCCACGAGCGCAAGCTTGCGCTCGAAGCCCTTGGTGACACCGGTAACCATGTTCGAGACCAGCGCGCGGAAGGTGCCGCTCAACGCCGACGCCTCGCGAGACTCGTCGGCCGCGGCAAAGCGCAGCTCGTCGCCCTCGCGGGTGATGCGCACCTTGGGGTTGACGCGCTGGTTGAGCGTGCCAAGCGGACCCTTGACCGAAATCAGTTCGGCGGCCAGGTTGATCTCGACGCCTTTGGGCACCGGGACCGGCATGCGTGCTACACGTGACATGCGAGCTCCTTAGGCGACGTAGGCAATGACTTCGCCACCGACACCGCTTGCCCGCGCGTGGCGGTCGGTCATCAGACCGCGCGGCGTGGTAACGATCGCGATACCCAGGCCATTCATGACCGGTGGCAACGCGTGGCGGCCGCGATAGACGCGCAGCCCGGGGCGGGACACGCGCTCCAGACGGTCGATGACCGGCCGGCCCGCGTAGTATTTGAGGCGCACTTCAAGCTCGGCCTTGGCACCCTCGGCGCGAACCTGAAAGCCGTCGATATAGCCTTCATCCTGCAGCAGGCGCGCAATGGCCACCTTCAGCTTTGACGAGGGCATCGTCACCGACTCTTTTTCCACACGCTGTCCATTACGGATGCGGGTGAACATGTCGGCGATCGGATCGCTCATGCTCATGATTGGATTTCCTCTTGTTCGGGCCGTCGCTTACCAGCTGGCCTTGACCAGCCCGGGGATCTCGCCGCGCATTGCGGACTCGCGCAGCTTGATGCGCCCGAGGCCGAATTTGCGGTAGGTGCCACGCGGCCGACCAGTGACCTCGCAGCGGTTGCGCAGTCGGGTCGGGTTGGCATTGCGCGGCAGCGCCTGAAGCTTGAGCCGCGCCTGGAAACGCTCTTCTTCGGATCGGGACTGGTCATTGATGATCGCCTCCAGCGCCTGGCGCTTGGGTGCGTATTTCTTGACGAGTGCCTGCCGCTTGATGTCGCGGTTGATCAGGGAAAGTTTGGCCACTGTAGTCGTCCTGTGGATCGCAGGGAATCAGTTGCGGAACGGAAACTTGAATGCAGCAAGCAGCGCTTTCGCTTCCGCGTCGCTTGCAGCGGTGGTGGTGATGCTGATGTTCATGCCCCGGATTGCATCAACCTTGTCGTACTCGATTTCCGGGAAGATGATCTGTTCCTTGACGCCGATGTTGTAGTTGCCCCGGCCATCGAACGCGCGCCCCGACACCCCACGGAAGTCGCGCACCCGCGGCAGCGCCACCGTGACGAGACGGTCAAGAAATTCGAACATCCGCTCGCCGCGCAGCGTCACCATGCAGCCGATCGGATAGCCCTCACGGATCTTGAAGCCGGCGATTGCCTTGCGCGCCTTGGTGGAAACCGGCTTTTGACCGGCGATGCGCGACATGTCACCCATGGCGTTTTCGAGAATCTTCTTGTCGCCCACAGCCTCGGACACACCCATGTTGAGCGTGATCTTCTCGATGCGGGGCACCTGCATGACCGACTTGTAGCCAAACTTGGCCATCATGTCGGGAACGACTTTCTCGCGATAAAACTGCTTTAAACGTGCCATGGATCTTTTCCTTTTGACCTTCGTCAGCCCCGAGGCCAACGGTGAGGGTCTGACCAGCCCTGGCGGCCCGCGCTACACGGCGCCCACAGCGCCGATGCAATCACTGACCACCTGACCGGTGCGGTTTGTCAGTTCGTTGCCAGCGCTCAGGCCTTGACCATTTCGCCATTGGACCGGAACACGCGCACCTTGCGTCCGTCTTCGAGCACCTTGAAGCCGACGCGGTCGCCCTTGCCGGTGGCCGGGTTGAGCAGCATCACGTTCGACTGGTCGATCGGCATTGTCTTGTCGACGATGCCCCCGGTTTCGCCCTTCATGGGATTGGGGCGCTGGTGCTTTTTCACCAGGTTGATGCCCTCAACGACCAGGTGGCTGTCGTCGACGCGGCTCAGCACGACGCCGCGCTTGCCCTTGTCACGTCCGGCGATCACAACCACTTCATCGCCCTTGCGAATCTTGTCCATCGCTGTGGCTCCTGAGACTTACAGCACTTCGGGCGCAAGCGACACGATCTTCATGAAACGCTCGGTACGCAGTTCACGCGTGACCGGCCCGAAGATGCGCGTGCCGATCGGCTCGAGCTTGGCGTTGAGAAGCACCGCGGCATTGCCGTCAAAGCGCACGAGCGACCCGTCCTGACGACGAACGCCCTTGGCTGTGCGGACCACCACCGCGTTGTAGATTTCGCCCTTCTTCACGCGACCGCGGGGCTGGGCGTCTTTCACCGACACCTTGATGATGTCGCCAATGCCGGCGTAGCGCCGCTTGGAGCCGCCAAGCACCTTGATACACATGACCGAACGCGCACCCGTGTTGTCGGCGACGTCCAGCGTCGACTGCATCTGAATCATGTCTGTTCACCAACTTGAACCGCTTCAACCGCAAGCGGACAGTCTTGGCCCCGAGGAATGGGTTTGAAAAATTCCGTCAACACCCTTGCGTGCCCAGCGCTTTGTCCTGCCGAACCGCAACAATTGGGTGTTACCGGGAAAGCCTTACATCATGACAGAAAAAAATAACCTGTGCAAGTCGCGGGGTTCAGGCTTCGGCGCCGGACACCACGCGCGACACCACCCAGGTCTTGGTGCGGGAGAGCGGACGGCTCTCCTGGATTTCCACCGTCGCGCCTTCGCTGATCTGCGTTTCGGTGTGGGCGTGAAAACGCGTGCTCCGCAGCACATATTTTCCGTAGACCGGATGCTTCACCTTGCGTTCGACCAGCACGGTGACGGTCTTCTGCATCTTGTTGCTGACGACGCGGCCGGTCAGCGTACGCTTGACGCGGGCAGCGGTGGTTTCGGTGCTGGTCATTTGGCTGCCGCCCTTTCGTTGATCACCGTGCGCACCCGGGCGATGTCGCGCCGGGTCTTGCGCAGCTGGCTGTTGTCATTGAGTTGCTGGGTGCCGTGCTGCATGCGCAGCTTGAAGTGAGCACGCAACAGTTCGTCGAGTTCCTTGCCGAGCGCCTGGTCGTCCTTGGCGCGTAGGTCTTTGGCCTTCATGGCGTGTCCTTTCGGTGGGCGGGCGCTCAGGCGCCAACCATCCGCGTGACAAAGGTGGTGGAGATCGGCAGCTTCGCGGCTGCGAGCGCAAAGGCCTCGCGGGCAAGCTGCTCGTTGACGCCGTCCATCTCGTAGAGCACTTTTCCGGGCTGGATCTCGGCAACGTAGTACTCGGGATTGCCCTTGCCGTTACCCATGCGGACCTCGGCAGGCTTTTTCGAAATCGGCTTGTCCGGGAAAATACGGATCCAGACGCGGCCACCCCGCTTGATGTGCCGGGTCATGGCACGACGGGCAGCTTCGATCTGGCGGGCCGTGAGCCGACCGCGACCAGTGGCCTTCAGGCCGAAATCGCCGAAGGCCACCGAAGCCCCGCGCGTGGCGAGGCCCTTGTTGCGGCCCTTCTGTTCCTTGCGATATTTGCGTCGAGCGGGTTGCAGCA
>JBMSQB010000040.1:0-38903 GCA_049423065.1 Burkholderiaceae bacterium | reverse complement strand
ACGCCAACTCCCAGACGCCGGAATACAAGGCGTTCCTGGTCAACATCGAGAAGGCGTGAGGAGTAAGCCATGGCCAGTCTGCAATCCCTTGATGTCGTGGCCCGCTCGGCCACGACCCTGCCTACGCCGCAAGTGCGGCAGGCGATTCCGCAGGTTGCCAAGCTCATCGACGAGTCCAAGTGCATCGGCTGCAAGGCCTGCCAGGTCGCGTGCATGAACTGGAACGATCTGCGTGATGATGTCGGTGAAACCGTGGGGGTCTACGACAACCCCTCTGACCTCACGCCCAGTTCCTGGACGGTGATGAAGTTCTACGAGGTCGAGCCCAAGGCGGGGTCACTCGAGTGGCTGATCCGAAAGGACGGCTGCATGCACTGCGAGGATCCGGGCTGCCTCAAGGCCTGTCCCTCGCCGGGCGCGATCGTCAAATATGCCAACGGCATCGTCGACTTCATCTCGGAAAACTGCGTGGGTTGCGGCTACTGCGTGAAGGGCTGCCCGTTCGATGTGCCGCGCATCAGCGAGAAGGACAACAAGGCCTACAAATGCACGCTCTGTTCCGACCGCGTCAGCGTCGGTCTCGAGCCTGCCTGCGTAAAAACCTGTCCGACCGGCGCCATCTCGTTCGGCACCAAGGACGACATGGTGAGCTACGGCGAGAAGCGTGCGGGTGAGCTGAAGGAGCGCGGCTTCCAGAATGCGGGGCTCTACAACCCCGCGGGCGTGGGCGGCACGCATGTGATGTATGTGCTCAAACACGCCGACAAGCCGCATCTTGAGGAGCTTCCAGCCAACCCGCGCATCGATCCGATGGTGTCGCTCTGGAAAGGCCTTGCCAAGCCCCTTGCGGTCGCCGGCATGATTGGCGCCATGGTGGCCGGATTCTTCCACTACATGAAGGTCGGTCCGGTCGAGGACAAGGCCGAGAAGGAGGAAGCGTGATGAACAGGCTCCTGCAACGCTACAAGGACGGCGACCGGATGAACCACTGGTTCATCGCGCTCATGTTCGTGCTCGCCGCGCTTTCCGGTCTCGCCTTCTTCCATCCGTCCATGTTCTTCTTCTCGAACCTCTTCGGCGGTGGCAGCTGGACCCGGATCCTGCATCCGGTTCTGGGTCTGCTGATGGTGATCGGTTTTCTGGGGCTGTTCATCCGGCTCTGGAAAGACAATCTGATCACCGCTGCCGATCGCGAGTGGGCCAAGCACATGGGCAAGATGCTGAGCGGCGACAAGGCGGGGCTCCCGCCGGTGGGCAAATACAACTATGCGCAGAAGCTCACCTTCTGGGTGATGGCGCTCTCGCTGGCTGTGCTGCTCGTCACCGGTGTGATGTTCTGGCGGCCCTGGTTTGCGCCCTATTTCTCGGTGGAAGCCATGCGTGCGGCGGTGCTGTTTCACTCCATCTCCGCGGTGGTGCTGATCCTCAGCACCATCATGCATGTCTATGCGGCGATCTGGGTGAAGGGGACGATCCGTGCCATGACCCGCGGCACCGTGACCGAGAGCTGGGCGAAGGCCAACCACCCGCTTTGGCATCAGGAGGTCACCAAGGGCCGCTAAGCCCCTGGTTGCGCATCACCCGATGGGAGTCACAGCCACCGTACGGGTGATGTCGCCCGAAGAAATCGCCGCCCGTTCGGGTGGCGAGACGCCGTATCTGCTCTGGCCGGAGCGCGGCACGCATTTCGCCGAGCGCGAAATGCGGCTGCGCCAGCTGGCCGCCAACCACCCCATGCGCGAGTTTCTGCTGTTCGCGGCCGATCTCGCGCGGGCGCAGCAGACCCAGCTTGCCGCCTACCCTGCGGTCGCATTACCTGATCATGAGGCACTCGATCGGGCAGCAAGCCGGCTCGCACCGCCGCTTGCCGCGATCGACTTCCCGCGTGATCCGGCCTGGCGAAGCGAACTCCGAGCGCTCCTCGCCCGGCTGCCCGATTCGCTTCCCCACGCCGCCCGCGACACGATCGCGCGGGTCGCCCGGGCCGACGACGCCTGGCTCGAGACGCAGGCCGACTGCCTGCTGGCGGGCGTCACGCGCGGCCTCGATCTGGCAGCCGCCCCGCTGGTGGCTGCCGGGCTGCAGGTGTACTTCACGCATCTGCTGCTGTCCGTCCAGGCGGGCGCAATCGGCCGCGGCCAGCCCTTTGGCCGCATTGAAGACGAAACCGTCTGCCCGGCCTGTGCGAGCAAACCGGTGGCCAGCGTCACCCGCAGTGCCGGCGAGCTGCTGGGCCAGCGCTATCTCGGTTGCTCGCTCTGCGGGCTGCAGTGGCACATGGTGCGGATCAAATGCGCGCACTGCCTGTCCACGCAGGCCATCAGCTATCAATCATTGCAGCGTGCGGCCGACGAGCCCGATACAGAAGCGGCAGCTTCGGCGGTCGCGCAGGCCGAGGTCTGCGACAGCTGCGGCCACTATCTCAAGATCTTTCACTCCGATCGTGACCCGCATGTCGATGCGGCGGCCGACGACCTCGCCACCCTCACGCTCGATCTGCTCGTCTCGGAGTCGGGCGCGCGCCGCCATGGCGTGAACCTGATGCTGCTCTTCGGCGAGCCCGACGACCAGACCGGGGACAGCTCGGGCGATGCGGCCGAGGGCGGCCCGAGCCCGAAAGCCGAGGCCTCCGGCGCAACGCGACCGCCCGATCCACCCGACCCGGGTCCGCACTGATGGACCGGCCCGCGCAATCCGTCGTCGACGGTTCGAAGGCCAGCCCGAAAGACCTTCCCTCCGTAGACCGACTGCTGCGCGCCCCTGCAGGCGCCGCACTGGTCGCCACGCAGGGCCACACCCTGGTGGCGGCCGAGGCGCGCGCGCTGCTGGAGACGCTGCGCGAGCGCGCACTTGCCGGCACGCTGCCCGGCACCGACGTGAGCGTGGATCTGCTGGTCGGGCAGCTTCACGCCCGCGTGAGCGCCCGGCTCGCTCCGCGCATGCGTCGCGTCATCAACCTCACCGGCACGGTGATCCACACCAATCTCGGCCGTGCGCTCCTCGCGCCCGAAGCGCTCGCCCATCTCGCAGCAATGATGGCGGGCCCGAACAACCTCGAATATGACCTGGCCTCGGGCGGGCGTGGCGATCGCGATGCCATCGTGGAGGAGCTGCTCTGCACCATCACCGGAGCGCAGGCAGCCACTGTGGTCAACAACAATGCCGCTGCCGTGGTGCTCACGCTCGCAGCATTTGCACGCGGCCGCGAGGTGATTGTCTCGCGCGGCGAACTGGTCGAGATCGGTGGCGCTTTCCGCATGCCCGATGTGATGGCAAGCGCAGGGGCCAGGATGGTTGAGGTCGGCACCACCAACCGCACGCATCTTCGCGACTATGAAGCCGCCATCGGCCCACGCACCGCGCTGCTCATGAAGGTGCACACCAGCAACTACGCGATCCAGGGCTTTTCTGCCAGCGTCGACGAGCGTGAGCTGGCTGCGCTCGCGCATGCGCACGGGCTGTCGGTGGCCACCGACCTGGGCAGCGGATCGCTGGTGGACCTTGCGCACTGGGGGCTGCCTCGCGAACCGCTTCCCCAGGAAAAACTCGCCGCCGGCTGCGATGTGGTCACCTTCAGTGGCGACAAGCTGCTGGGCGGTCCGCAGGCGGGACTTATCGTCGGTTCACGCGAGGCCATTGCCCGCATCCGACGGCATCCGATGAAGCGGGCGTTTCGCATGAGCAAGCTGCCGCTCGCCGCGCTCGAGGCCACCCTGAGACTCTACCTGCGCCCCGAGCGTCTCGAACAGGATCTGCCCACGCTCAGGCTCCTCACACGACCGCTCGATGCGATTCGAGGCTGCGCCGAGCGACTCCTGCCGGCAGTTGCCGAAGCGGTCGGACCCCGGTTCACGGTTCGGACCTGCGAACTCCTCGGACAGATCGGATCGGGGTCGCTGCCGGTCGAGAGCCTGCGCTCGGCAGGGCTTGCCATCGCGCCAGTCCAGAAGCGGGGCGCAGGGCGGGCGCTCGAATCGCTCGAGCGGGCACTGCGTGCACTCGATCGCCCGGTGATCGGCCGGATCGCCGAGCAGCAACTGCTCCTCGATTGCCGCTGCCTTGAGGACGAAACCGAGCTTGGGTCGCAGCTGCCCGCACTCGCCCGGCTGCTGTCGTGATCATCGGCACCGCGGGTCATATCGACCACGGCAAGACCACGCTGGTGCGCGCGCTCACTGGCGTTGATACCGACCGGCTGCCCGAAGAAAGGCGTCGCGGCATCAGCATCGAGCTGGGCTATGCGTTTCTCGACGCGCCAGACGGCACGCGCCTCGCCTTCATCGATGTACCGGGCCACGAGCGGCTGGTACACACCATGCTGAGCGGCGCCACCGGCATGGATCATGCGCTCCTGCTGGTGGCCGCCGATGACGGCGTGATGCCCCAGACGCGCGAGCACTTCGCGATTCTCGAACTGCTCGCGGTACCCTCGGCGAGCTTCGTGATCACCAAGACCGATCGCGCTGACCCGCCGCAGCGCGAGCGCGTGCGTGAACAGCTTGCGGCGCTCGCGGCCGGGACCCGCTTTGCCGAAGCGCCCATTTTTCAGGTGAGCGCGCAGACTGGCGAGGGTATCGCTGCGCTTCGCGATGCGCTCCTCTCAGGTGCCGAACACGGCTCACGCGAAACCACCGCCAACCAGGGTTTTCGGATTGCAATCGACCGCGTCTTCGTGGTCGAAGGTGCGGGCACGGTGGTGACCGGTACTGTCCACGCGGGCCAGGTGAAAGCGGGCGATGAACTGGTGGGCGTGCCTGGCGGGGGCCTCACGCTTCGGGCCCGCGTCCGCAGTGTTCATGCGCAAAACCGCGCGGTGACCTCGGCCTGCGCAGGCGAGCGCTGCGCGCTTGGACTGGCCGGTGTGAACCGCGAGAGTCTGCGCCGTGGCCAGTGGCTGGTCGCCCCGCCCATCGCGCTTGGCACGCGGCGAATCGATGCCGTGCTGGGGCTTTGGAAAGAGGAGCCGCGCGCGCTTCGTGCGGGCACCCCGGTGCATGTGCATCTGGGCGCCACCTCGGTCACCGGGACCGTGGCGCTCCTTGATGCAGGCGAGACGCTCGCACCGGGCAGCGCCGCGCGGGTGCAGCTCGTCCTCCATGATGAGGTGGCCACATGGCGCGGCGATCGTGTGGTGCTGCGCGATGCCTCGGCGAGTCGCACGATCGCGGGCGGCAGCGTGCTCGACCCGTTTGCGCCCGCGCGCTACCGCCGCACTCCGCAACGACTGGCCGAGCTCGATGCGATCGCGCTGGCCGATCGCACGGCCCGACACACCGCGCGGATCGCCGCCGCGCCGAACGGCATCGATCTCGCACAGGTCTATCGGGCCGAAGGGTCGATACCCGGCTCGGAGACGGTTGGCGCGCATGACCCGCCCGCCCACGCCGACAGCGCAGCGGGCCGCGACGGCAACGCGAGCCCCTTGACCGCGCGCGATGGCGAGGCGATCTATGCCCTCGGCGCCGCGCACAGAGATCTGCACGCCGGGCAGGCGCTTGCCATGCTCGCCCGCTTTCACGAGCAGCACCCCGACGAATTGGGTCCGGACAGCGCACGCCTGCGCCGACTGGCCGCGCCACGCCTTGCCGAGCCGCTGTGGCGAGCGCTCCTGCAGCAACTGCAGCAGAACGCCCGGATCGCTCTTCGTGGCAGCTTTGTTCATCTTCCCGAGCACGGCGTGCGACTGTCGGCGGTTGACGAGCGGATCGCGCAGGCGATTGCGCCCATGCTGGACGCTGCGGGCTATGAGGGGGCGTGGGCGCGTGATCTGGCCCGCGATGCCGGCGAAAACGAGCCGCTTCTGCGGGTGGCGGTGGCGCGCCTTGCGCAACGCGGGGATCTGCACCAGGTGGTACGCGATCTGGTCTACGATACCGCAACGATGCGGCGGCTTGCGGCCATCGCCCGGGACCTTGCCACGGCCAACGGGGCGGTCACCGCAGCGGCCTTTCGCGATGCCACTGCGCTGGGCAGAAAGCGGGCCATTCAGATTCTGGAATACTTCGATCGGGCCGGTTTGCTGCGGCGGGTGGGCGATGAACATCGGCTGCGTACCGACAGCCGGTTGTTTCTTGACTGACAGGAGCGTGCGGGCCGTTTTTCATGCAGACCTTGGAGGGGAAACGATCCTGGTGGGTCGGCCGGGCTTCAAACCCTGTGGGCGGCGCCAAGCGCTGCCGGGTGGGTTCGACTCCCATTCCCCTCCGCCAACCGCCTCATGACGGCCGCTTCCCATGAGTACTGTGCGCTTCGACGAGCTCGCCTTTCCAGCCGATCTGCACTACCTGATCGAGCATCAGGTCTGGGCACGGCTCGCACCCGACGGTACTGCCACCGTGGGCATCACCTCGCTCGGCATCGCACTTGCAGGCGAGATCTACATGTGTCGGGCCAAAGCGGCGGGCACGGCAATCGAGCAGGGGAAGTCGGTCGCGGTGGTCGAGCTCGCCAAATCCATCGTGTCGGTGAAGTCGCCTCTTTCGGGTACGGTCGTCGAGACCAATCCCCGCCTGCCCGAGTCCCCCGAGATCGTGCATGCCGATCCCTATGGCGAGGGCTGGATCGCGCGGATCCGGCCCGAGGCGCTCGACCACGAGCGGCTGGCATTGCTGCACGGCGAGGGGGTGAGGGCCGCCATGGCAGACCACGCGCGCCTCTACCGGATCGACTGACCGTGACGCAGGCAAGCGGCTTCATCGACCATCAGGTTGCAGGCGTGGCGATCCTGCTCTGGGCAACCGACCCGCGCTCGCCCGAGCGACTGGCCACGCCGTTCTTTCATGCCGCCGCCGCCGCCGCGATGGACATTCCGGTAGAAATGTTCTTCAGCGCAGCCAGCGTGCAGCTGCTTGCCCCGGGCGCCGCCGCAGCACTCCGGCCGAACCCCCAGCATCCCAAGACCGTGCTCGACTCCATTCGCGAAGCAACACAGCTGGGCGCAAGACTTTTTGCCTGCAGCGATGCGCTGGCCGCGCACGGCCTCGCCTCCACTGTGCTCATCCCGGAATGCGGGGGCCGCGGTGGGGCAGTGCAATTCATGGCCCGCGCCGCCGATCAGCGCTGGCGCGCGCTGGTATTCTGAGCAAGTGCCGACGACCGAGCAGCCATGCCCGATTCCTCATCCAACGATCGCCTGCAGCTGCTCGTCACCCGACACTCGCTCGGTATCAAGCATCTGTCCGAGCCCGGCCCGGACGACCTCGCGCTCGCGCAAATGGCTGCGGCTGCGCTGAAGGCACCCGACCATGCCGAACTGGTGCCCTTTCGATTCAGCGTGATCCGCGGTGCGGCACGCGAGCGACTGGCTTCGCTCTTCGCACAGGCGGCGCGCGAGGCCGGCAAAGACGAGGCCGGCGCGCAGCTCGATGCCGAGCGCGCGCGCCGCGCACCGGTCAGTGTGGCGCTCACCGCGCGTATCGACCTCGGCCACCCACTGGTGCCGGCACACGAGCAATGGATCGCGGTGGGCGGCGCCTTGACCAATTTCCTCAACGCCGCCCATGCGCTGGGCTACGCCGGCAAGATGCTGTCCGGTGCCAAGGTTCGCGATCCCCTCCTCGCACGCGCCTTCTGCGCCCCAGGCGAAACCCTGGTTGGCTGGATCGCGCTCGGCACCGCCACCCGTCCGCCTTCCAGCCGCGCGCCCAAGGCACTCGCCCAGGATGTCTGGTCCGATTGGCTGGGCGCGTGAGCGCCGTGCCCCCGGGAAGCGGACCCGCGCTGCTCGCGCTGCTGTTCAATGCCACGATCTGGGGCCTGTCGTGGTGGCCGCTGCGCTATCTCGCGGAGCGGGGTCTGCATGGGCTCTGGGCCACCGCCATTGTCTTTCTGATCGGTAGCGTCGGCATCGCACTGCTGTGGCGAAGCGCCCTCGCACGGCTTCTGTCCGACCGCCGACTGTGGGTACTTGCTCTCGCTGCAGGGCTTACCAACGCTTGCTTTAATTGGGGAATGACGGCAGGGGAAGTACTTCGCGTGGTGCTTCTTTTTTACCTCATGCCGGTCTGGACCATGCTGCTTGCCCGCTGGCTGCTCGCCGAGCCGATTACTGCTGGGGCGGCGGTTCGCGCGCTGGTCGCCATCGCAGGCGCCGCCGTCGTGCTGTGGGAGCCCGGCACCGGGCTGCCCTGGCCCACATCGCTCGGTGACTGGCTGGGCGTGGCGGGTGGCGCCGCATTTGCCTGGCTGAATGTGCAGCTGCGCGGCCTGGGCGAGGCGCCGGCCACCGCGCGGGCGCTGGCCATGAGCGTGGGCTCGGCACTGGTGCCCGCCGGGGTGGGCGTCGCGCTGATGGCCGTCGGCATGATCAGCGCCCCGCCTGTCAACGACTTCGCGTGGCTGCCCGGTTCGGTGGTCCTCGCGGTGATCCTGCTGGTCGCCAATGCCGCGCTGCAGTTTGGCGCGCCCCGGCTTCCCACCCGCGTCACCGCGATCGTGATGCTTACCGAGGTCCCGGTCGCCGCGCTGTCGAGCGTACTGATCGCAGGCGAGACACTGCGCCCCCATGTGCTCGCAGGCGGGGCACTGATTGTGTTGGCAAGCCTCGCGGCGGCGCTTTCGCTTCGGCCGCGCAAAGCAAGACAGCCTGACTAGCGCTCGCCCAGAAGGCGCCGCAGATCGGCCTCAATCGCCTCGGCCTGTGCGCCATGGCGGATCATGAGTCGCACGCGCGAGCGCCGGTCAAAGACATAACTGCCCGCGCTGTGGTCAACCGTGTAGCTGCCGGGCGTCTTGCCGGGCACTTTCTGATAGACCACCCGGAAAGCCCGCGCCGTGCGCGCGGTGGCATCGGCATCGCCCCACAAGCCGATGAACTCGGGATGGAAGGCGGGAACATAGTGCGACAACAGCTCCTGCGTGTCGCGTTCGGGGTCAACGGTGATGAACGCGACCCGCACCTGCTCGGCAAGCGGCCCCAGGCGCCGCATGACCTCGGCCATTTCCGCCATGGTCGTGGGGCAGACATCGGGACACTGGGTGTAGCCGAAAAACACCACGAGAAGCTTGCCGGAGAAATCTTCCAGCCGGGTTCGGCGCCCCCGATGATCGGTGAGATCGAATCCCTTCGCGAAGTCTGCGCCGGTGATGTCGATGCCACGGAATCCGGACTGCCGGCCGCAGCCACCCACTCCCGCGAGACCGAGACCGAGCGCAGGCCCCGCCAGCAAGCCCCGCGACAGCGAACCGGGCAGGGCGGCAACCCCCGTGCGCAACAGCGCCCTGCGCCTGCGCGACAGACACTTGGCGGGGACCGGCATCAGCGCAGGTAGTGATCGATCAGCAGCGCCCCAAAGAGCGCCGACAGATAGAAAATGGAGTAGCTGAAGGTCTTGCGGGCAAGCGCATCGGAGTAGTTGCGCCACAGCCGCCACGCATACCAGAGAAACACGCCGCCAAGCACCAATGCACTCAGCAGATAGAAAAGCCCGCTCATGCGGATCATGTAGGGCATGACCGACACCGCCACCAGCAGCACGGTGTAGAGCAGAACATTCAGGCGGGTGAATTCGGGGCCGTGTGTGACCGGCAGCATCGGAAGCCCCGAGCGCCGATAGTCTTCGATGCGGTAAAGCGCAAGCGCCCAGAAGTGGGGGGGCGTCCAGACGAAAATGATCAGGAACAGCACCAGCGCAGGCGCGGTCACCTCGTTGGCAACCGCAGCCCAGCCGAGCACCGGGGGCATGGCACCCGAGGCGCCACCGATCACGATGTTTTGCGGCGTGGCGGGCTTGAGGAGCACGGTGTAGATGACGGCATAACCGACAAAGGTGGCCATGGTGAGCCACATGGTGAGGGGGTTGACCGCCCAGTAGAGGAGCGCGGCACCCAGACCGCCGATCACGCCCGCGAAGATGATGGTGCCGGTGACGCCCACTTCGCCCCGGGCGAGCGGGCGGGCGCGGGTGCGCGCCATGCGCGCATCGATGCTGCGTTCGATCAGACAATTGAATGCAAACCCCGCGCCGGCCAAGAGCGAGATGCCGGCAAGCCCTGCGCCCAACAGGGTCCAGGGCAGGGGGCCATCGGTTGCGAGCAGCATGCCGATCAGCGCACAGAACGCAGCAAGCAGCACCACGCGCGGCTTGGTGAGCGCGAAATACTGCAGAGCGATGTATCGCCAGCTGGCAGGTGCGTTGCGGGTCAGTTGCATGGCAGGACGACCGAGGGGGGTGCGGTAGGCAAAGCCGGATGATCGGACCAATGAACCACTGGGCCTCGAGGCCTGGTCGCTCAGTGTGTCAACCGTGCTTGCGCAACCCGGAAGTTTAGCACCACGACCAGCGCGAGCAGCACGGCCGCGCCACCGGTATGGGCCACCGCGACCGCGATCGGGAGACTGAACCAGACATTGGAGAGCCCCAGCGAAAACTGAGTCGCGAGCATGAGCAGGAGCGCGAGCCCGAAACCCCGGGTCCCAGGCACCTTCATCACGCGCCAGGCGAGAAAGCCAAGCCAGGCGGAGACACAGATCGCGCCCAGCCGATGCATGAGGTGAATCGCGGTAAGCGCCTGCGCGGGCAGGAACTCGCCGTCGTCGGTGCGGCCGAGCTCTCTGAACACATGGAACGCGTCTTCAAAGTTCATGTCGGGCCACCACCGGCCCTGACACCTCGGCAGATCGGTACAGGCAAGTGCGGCGTAGTTGGTGCTGGTCCAGCCACCCAGCAGAATCTGCAATGCCACCAGCACCAGCGCCCCCTGCGCAAGGAGCCGCAGGCGCACAAGCGCCCGTTCATCCACCGCCGACCAGCGCGGCTGCTGGCGCTGCCAGAGCCAGATCAGCAGGGCGAAGGTGAGCATGCCGCCCGCGAGATGAAGCGTGACCACCGCGGGCTTCAACAGAAGCGTGACCGTCCACATGCCAAAGAGCCCCTGCATGATCACCACACCCACCAGAGCAATCGGCAGCACCGGTGACTGATCGAGCCGGCGACGCGCGCGCCAGCCCATCACGGCAATGGCGATGATCAGCAGGCCCAGACCCGAGGCGACATAGCGGTGGATCATTTCGCGCCACGCCTTGCCCATGGAGACCGGACCGTGCTCGCCACCCTGCTCGACCACCGCTCGGGCGATATCGGACTTGGCCTGAATGGGCGTGAGCTTGCCGTAGCAGCCCGGCCAGTCGGGGCAGCCGAGCCCGGCATCGGTGAGGCGCACCCACGCACCCAGCATGATGAGCGCAAGCGTGAGCACCGCGGTGAAACCGATCAACCGACGATACGCAGGCGCGCGACCCGCGCCCGAGAGGGAAGCAGACGAAGCATTCATTCGATCATCCGATGCGTGATGCACGTAGCAGTTTGATGAGGTCCTTTTTCATCCGGCTGGGATCGGGCTGCGCGGGAAAACGCATCATCAGGTTGCCCATCGGGTCGATGATGAAAATATGGTCGGCGCTGCGGCCGCCCGTCGCCGGTTCAAAGCGGGTCAGCGAATCGGCGGCAATCCGGCGAACGATGAGCCCTTCATGCTGCGCGAGCAGCGCCGGGTCAGGGTCCCCCGGCTCGGTGAGCAGCCAGAGGCGCTCCACGCGCTCGCGTTCGCGACCGGTGGTGAGTCGGACCTGCCGGATGTTGTAGAGCGCAGTGCTGCAGGCGGCATCGCACGCGGGCGGGGCGGCTGCAACCAGCACCCACTTGCCGCGCAGGCTTGCAAGGGTGTCGGCCGCGCCATCAGGGCGCTGAATCACCGTATCGCCCACCGGGCGTTGCGGCTCGATCAGATCGGCATAATTGATCCGGCCCTCCGGCCGGATGACGTAGTAGGTGAAGTAGGACGCAAGCACTGGCGCTGCGCAGACCAGCAGCACCAGAATCAGCTTGAGCCGGCCACGGGAAACCGCGGGCGCCGGGGGCGATGAAGTCGTTGTCATGAGCGGGGGTGGCGCGAACGCCAGAAAAATATGAACCAGAGAACAGTCACCAGGACCGCCATCGAATACCACTGAAACGCGTAGGCGCGATGTTTGTCCACGCCCGCTCCGGGGCTGGGCCAGTCGCGCACCAGGGCCACCGCCTCAGGGGCGGGGCTTGCGGTTGGCGGCACCCCGGACGGCAGCGGCGCCTCGGCGGTCTGACGCAGCACGACAGGAAGCAGCGCAAGACCCGACCACTGGCTCACCGCCGAAATGCTCGCGTTCTGCCACAACCGGTCCTCGGGCCCCGGCGGTGCGGCCTTCATGAGTTCAAGCACCTGATCGAGGTCGCGCTGCGCGAGCGCCTCGATACGTACCGGCGTTGCAGGGGTCGCGAGCGTGGGCAGGCGGCCGCGTGCGGCGGGATCCTGTGGCACCCAGCCCCGCAGCACCAGTACCGTTTCTGCCTGGCCCTCGAGGCGAAACGGCGTCAGCACATGAAAACCCGCCTGGCCACGGTAGCCGCGGTTGTCGATGAAGACCGAATACCGCTCGAGGAAGCGCCCGTCCGCAACCACGCGACGCCCGAGGAGCGCATCGGGCGCAGCGAGCGCGCGCGCATCGAGCGTGACTGGCGCCTGCGCAGCCGCCTGATCGCGTTCGGCCTGCATCGCGACCTTCTCCGCTGCGCGCCGCGTTTGCCAGTTGCCGAGCGAGACCGTGAGCGCCACCAGCAGAAACGCGGCAATCGAGGGCAGCAGGGCAATGCCCTTTACTTTCAGTCGCGGCAATTCCGTGCGCCTACAATTCCGGGTTCGATTGGCGGAGCCCTGTCTTGAAAATCATCATCGTGATCGCTTTCGTGCTGATCATCGCAAGCCTGGGGTCGGCCATGGTGTTCCTGATCCGGGACAAGGGCCGCACCCACAACACCGTCCGCGCACTGGCTCTGCGGGTCGGTTTCTCGGTGGCGCTGTTCGTCTTCATCCTGATCGCACACCAGCTTGGCTGGATTCAGAGCACCGGGGTGCCGGTCGGTCCGGCTCGATAGCGCATCGCGAGCCCTTCCCGAGTGCCTGAAGCAACCAGGGGCGCCGATGGCGCCCCTGATGTCGAGCACGCCCGTTTCCGGGCGGTGACGAACTGCTTACAGCCAGTAAACCACGACGTAGAGCCCCAGCCACACCACGTCAACGAAGTGCCAGTACCAGGCCGCCGCTTCGAATGCGAAGTGGTTCTCGGCAGTGAAGTGGCCCTTCAGCAGCCGGAACAGCACCGCCGCCAGCATGATGGCCCCCACCGTGACGTGGAAACCATGGAAGCCGGTGAGCATGAAGAAGGTGGAGCCGAACACGCCCGAGGTGAGCTTGAGGTTCAGATCCTTGTAAGCATGCATGTATTCGTAGGCCTGGCAGGCGAGGAATACCGCCCCCAGTAGGATCGTGACGAACATCCAGAACACCACCGAGCCGCGCCGGCTTTCCTTCAGCGCGTGATGGGCGATCGTGAGTGTGACGCCGGACGCAAGCAGCAGCGCAGTGTTGATGGTGGGGATCGGCCAGGGGCCGATGGTCTGGAAGGTATCGATCACTCCGGCAGGCCCGAGATTGGGCCAGACCGCCTGGAAATCCGGCCAGAGAACCGACTTGTGATCAAGGTCGCCAAGCCAGGGCATGCTGATGGTTCGCGCGTAGTAGAGCGCACCGAAAAACGCTGCGAAAAACATGACCTCGGAGAAGATGAACCAGCCCATCGACCAGCGAAAGGCGGTGTCGACCCGATGGTTGTACATGCCGGACTCGGACTCGGCCGCAACCGTGCCAAACCAGCCCACCATCATGAAGATCAGAATCGCGAGAAACGCGGCGAACAGCCAGGGCCCGTAGGCCGCGCCATTCACCCAACCGGACATGCCGAAACCGAAGCACAACAGGGCAACCGAGCCCACGGCAGGCCAATGAGAGGGGCTGGGAACAAAGTAGTAAGGCGCTTGAGAGTGGGCTCCGGCAGCCATTGTTTTCTCCCTGGAAAATTCTTGAATCAGGACACGACGAATCGAACCAGCGTGATGAGCCCGACGACAAAGCCCGCTGCCAGCGCGATTCCCATGAGGATCACGTAAAGGGGATTGAGGCGCACGGCATCGCGTTCATGCTCACGACGCCCCCGAACCCCGAAAAACGACCACAGCACCGCACGCGCGGTTTCAAACAGACCTGCCTGGCGGGTAACGGCCGGCTCGGCCTGCGGCTCGACCGCCAGAGCCGGCGTCTGCCCACCCGCCACCTGCATGTCGGACGCTGCCGGTTGAGCCTGTGCGGCGCGATTCATCAACGCTCAGCCTCCCGCCTTCGGCGCCAATCCGCCGACTTCGAAAAAGGTGTAGGACAGCGTGATGGTGTTGACGTCGCGGGGCAGCTTCGGATCGATGACAAACACCACCGGGAACTTGCGGGTTTCGCTGGGATCGAGCGCCTGCTGCTTGAAGCAGAAGCACTCCAGCTTTCTGAAGTAGGGCGATGACTGCTGCGGCGCGTAGCTCGGAATGGCCTGACCTGCGGTGGCAACCGCACGGGTGTTGACCAGGTCGTAGACCACGGTCACCAGTTCGCCGGGATGGACTTCGAGCGCATTGACTTCGGGCTTGAAGAGCCACGCTCCGCGACTGTTCGCGTCGAACTCGACGGTGATCTTGCGGCTGCGGTCAACCTGGGTATTGCGGGCGAACTCTTCTGCACCCTTGTCGCGCTTGGTGAGGTCGTTGATGCCGGTGATTTCGCAGATGGCCTGGTAAATGGGCACCAGCGCATAACCGAACCCGAACATGAGCCCGGCCATGATCACCAGCTTGCCCAGCATCTGGGCATTCATGCCGCGCGCCACCCGTCCGGCAGGGGCGCGCGTGGTGACGGGATCCGAAGGCTTCATAACGGATCGGCTCAGCCGCCAAACAGCCAGTATTTCGCAATCACGCCGGCAAAGAACACCAGCGCGATCGAGGCGAGCACGAGCGCGGTTCGCAGGTTGCTCGGGCGGTTGACTGAAGGGTCTGCGCTCACGGTATTGGGCACCCCGTCACTTCACAACCGGCGGGGTCTCGAACGTATGGAACGGTGCGGGCGACGGGATGGTCCACTCCAGACCTTCCGACGCACCCCATGGATTGTCGGCCGCCTTCTCGCCGCCGCGGATGCACTTGATGATCACCCACAGGAAGATGAGCTGCGACAGCCCGAACCAGAACGCACCCACCGTGACGATGGCGTTGAAGTCGGCAAACTGCATCGGGTAGTCGGCATAGCGGCGCGGCATGCCCGCCAACCCCAGGAAGTGCATCGGGAAGAAGGTGAGGTTGAAGGACAGGAGCGACATCCAGAAGTGCCACTTGCCCAGCCGCTCGTCGTACATGTGGCCGGTCCACTTGGGCAGCCAGTAGTAGGTGCCAGCAAAGAGGGCGTAGAGCGAGCCCGCCACCAGCACGTAGTGGAAGTGCGCCACCACGTAGTAGGTGTCATGGAGCGCGATGTCGAGCGGCGCCACCGACAGGATGATGCCGGTGAGGCCACCCATCGTGAACACGAAGATGAAGCCGATGGCAAAAAGCATCGGTGTTTCGAACGTCATGGAACCGCGCCACATGGTGGCCACCCAGTTGAAGATCTTCACGCCGGTGGGCACGGCGATCAGCATGGTGGCGTACATGAAGAACAGCTGCCCGGTGACCGGCATGCCCGTGGTGAACATGTGGTGCGCCCAGACGATGAACGACAGGATGGCGATCGACGCCGTGGCATACACCATGGAGCTGTAGCCAAACAGGCGCTTGCGTGCAAAGGTCGGGATGATCTCCGACACGATGCCGAAGGCCGGCAGGATCATGATGTAGACCTCGGGATGACCGAAGAACCAGAAGATATGCTGGAACATCACCGGGTCGCCGCCGCCGGCAGCGTTGAAAAACGAGGTGCCGAAGTGACGGTCGGTGAGCAGCATGGTGATGGCCCCGGCAAGCACCGGCATCACCGCAATCAGCAGGTAGGCGGTGATGAGCCAGGTCCAGACAAAGAGCGGCATCTTCATGAGCGTCATGCCCGGCGCGCGCATGTTGAGGATGGTGGTGACGATGTTGATCGAGCCCATGATGGAGCTCGCGCCCATGATGTGGAGCGCGAAAATGCCCAGATCCATGCCGGGGCCCATTTGCACCGACAGCGGCGCGTAGATGGTCCAACCTGCCGCCGTGGCGCCGCCCGGTACAAAGTAGGACACCACCAGCAGAAGCGCCGCGGGTGGCAGCAGCCAGAAGCTGAAGTTGTTCATGCGCGCGAACGCCATGTCGGACGCACCGATCATGAGTGGAATCTGCCAGTTCGCAAAGCCCACGAACGCCGGCATGATGGCGCCGAACACCATGATGAGCCCGTGCATGGTGGTGAGCTGGTTGAAGAACTCGGGGCTCACAATCTGCAGGCCCGGCTGGAACAGTTCGGTGCGAAGCAGGAGCGCATTGAGCCCGCCCACGATCAGCATCGTGAACGAGAACCACAGGTACATCGTGCCGATGTCCTTGTGATTGGTGGCATAGAGCCAGCGCCGCCATCCGGTGGGATGGTCGTGGGCATGGTCGTGGGAATGGTCATCGTGGTGACCGATCACTGCGCTCATCGTGTGACTCCTGCTTGAATCCTTGATCGTTGCCGGGAAACGCCTGCCGCTCGCCGGCAATTACTTTCGCGCCGCCTTGACGGCCTGTGGCTGCACCAGATTGTCTTCGGCCTTGTTGCCCCACGCGTTGCGGGCATAGGTGATGACGGCCGCAAGCTCGGTATCGGACAGCCCCTTGAAGGACGCCATGGCAGTGCCGGCCTTGCCGTTCAGCATGATGGCGATGTGGTCATCGCGCTTGCCGAGTACCAGCTTGGAACCCTCGAGCGCAGGAAACGCCCCAGCCACACCCTTGCCGTTTGCCTGATGGCAGGCCACACAATTGGCGGCATACACTTTTTCACCGCGGGCGGACAAATCGGCGACCGTCCACTCCTTGTTGGGGTCGTCGGCCCGGGCGAGCATTTCCTTTTTCTTTTCTTCGACCCACTTCCTGTAGTCGGCTTCGCTCTTCGCCTCGACCACGATCGGCATGAAGGCGTGATCCTTGCCGCAGAGTTCGGTGCAGGCACCGCGATAGACCCCGGGTTTGTCGGCCCTGAACCAGGTGTCGCGGATGAAGCCTGGAATTGCATCCTGCTTGATGCCCAGACGCGGCACGTAGTAGGAGTGGATCACGTCGTTGGCAGTAATGACGAGCCGCACCTTCTTGTCAGCCGGCACCACGAGAGGATTGTCCACCTCCATCAGATAGGTGGGATTGGCCTCGCGCTTGGCGCGGGCGTCGGGGTAGTTGCGGTCCTCGATCTGCTCGCGTGGCGTGGACAGGTTGGACAAGAGGGCGATGCCCTCGCCCTCGCCCTTCAGGTAGTCGTAGCCCCATTTCCACTGGTAACCCGTGACCTTGATGGTGAGGTCGGGATTGGAGGTGTCTTTCTGGGCAATCACTTCTCCGGTGGCAGCGATGCCAAGACCCACCACGATCAGAAAAGGCACCACCGTCCAGACGATTTCAACCGTGGTGCTTTCATGGAAGTCGGCAGACTTGGCCCCGCGCGACTTGCGATGCGCCCAGATCGAATAGAACATGACCGCGAACACGCCGATGAAGATCAGCACGCAGACCCACATCAGGAGTTCGTGAAGCCAGATCTGCCCACGCGCAATCGCGTTGGCCGGTTCGGCCAGATTCCATTGATTGACCGTCGGCCCGCCAGGCATGTCCTTGACCGCCCAGGCTGCAGAGGTTGTCATGCACGCAAGCGCGGCAGCCGCCGTGCGGAGCGCACCCTTCTTGAGTATGTCAGCCATTGCTCTCTTCCAAGCTCGAGACACGGAAACCCGTCACCCGCCTACCCCTGCGACAGCGCACCGCGCAATTCCTCAACCAGCGCGGGCTTGCGATGGTCGGGAACAAACCGCCCCACCGCAATTTTCTGTCGCCCTGCAACGAGCACGATCGGATCGCTCGATCGCCCTCGGTAATCGACGCGCACCCAGGGTGGACTCACTTCTTCGACGCGAAGATTCGCGCCGTGGCTTGCCTCAACCCGCAGCCAGCCCGGTCCGGCCTCGATCCGCTCATAGTCGCCTGCATGGCGCGCGTAGCAGAAGAAAGCCAAGCCCAGAACCGAAACCTCGATCAGCGCAAACGGCACCACCATCCAGGCGCCGACGACTGCAAAGGCGGCTGCAATCCCCAGGGACACCGCCGAGATCGAGCCGAACCAGATCGCGAGTTGAGAAGGCGACAGCACGCAGTTGCGGCGCAGCGTCCAGAAATGCTGCTGGCTCCGGACGTGATACTGCCATTCGTACTGCATGAAACTCGAATCTTTTTTCGAATCGGACCACCGGTGTCGGGCCAGATTATAGGCGCTCGTCCAGAGAGGCGGCAAATTGCGCTCAACGGCCGCCACGGGGAATCACCCGGATCGGGGCAAGCCCGTCGGGCAAGCGCCGCTCCGGCGGGCACCAGGCATGGCCGTAAATGAGTTCGACGCTGACCCGGATCAATCCGTCGGGACCCCGAAGGCCCTCCACGGCTCGCAGCCACTCCTGTCTGTGCCTGGGCGTGAGAAGTCCCCGGAAGCGATCGGCGAGGGCATTGCCCCCCCACTGCCGCACCTCGTCGAGCAGCGTCGAGCCATCACGCCAGGTGATGGAGAGGCGTTCTGTGTCCACCACCGGTTCGGCAAACCCCTGTCGCACCAGGGCATCGCCCAGGTCATGCATGTCGGGGAAACGCTGAATGCGGGCGCCCAGTGTCCGCAGCTCGACAAGCGTGTCGACCCCCAGGCAGGCGAAGGCAGCCAGCCCGCCGGGCGCGAGAACGCGCCGCCATTCGGCCATCTGCGGATCGGGTTCGGGGACAGCATGAAGATTGAGGACCGACCACACCAGAGCGACCGATCCCGACGGAAACGGCAGCTGCGCGGGCTCGGCAACCAGGAAATTCGCAAGCGGGCGCCCGCGAACGATCCCCAGCCGCGCGAGAAGCCCGCTGCGTGCGGGCGCGACGCGGGCTGCCAGCGCTGCGAGGGCGGCGGAATCATCGTCGGTCGCGATGATCTCGGCCCCGACGAAGCGCTGGGCGAGCGCGGGCAGCGCCCCGGAGCGCGCCGCCTCGGCAAGCAGCACGCGGCCAGGCGCAATCCGCACCGGATCGAGCCGCTCAAGGAGGCCCCGCTCGACCGCCTGCTGCAGAAAATGGGGCGCATGCGCCCGGGCGCGTCGGCGCGCCTGAAGACGCGCAGCCGCCGGGTCTAGACCTGCCGTCGCATTCATTGCGGCCGAAGTATAGGCGGACGTGCGCCAATTGCGGGATGTTCGAACACGGTCCAGCGCTCTCGCGCGCCCTTGCTGCACTCGCCTTGAATGCCGCCGATGCACTCCTCCCGCGCGCCTGCGCCGGCTGCGCGCGGGTGCTGCCACGGGGCGCATGCCGGTCGGGTTGGTGCGAACCCTGTCTGGCGGCCCTTGGCAGCGGGGTCAGTCGTTGCGGGCAATGCGCAATCGAATCTCTCATGCCAATCTGCGAAAGCTGCCGAACCACGCCCCCGCCCTTCGCGCGCACCGTGATGCTCGGTGCCTACGCGCCGCCGCTTGACCGGATCGTGCGCGCGCTCAAATTCAACCGGCAGCCGGCACTCGGTGCGGCACTGGCCGCCACCCTCGCCCCCATCGTCCAGCGCGAGCTCGCACGTCTCCCCCCGGGGCATCCTCGGCACCGGGTGGTCGCGGTACCGCTCTCCGATGAACGGCTCGCCGAACGCGGCTACAACCAGTCGCTTCTCATCGCCCGGCCGCTTGCGCGGGCGCTCGGGTTGCCCATCGACCCCGTGGCGCTGCGCCGACAGCGAGCCGGCCCGCCCCAATCCCGGCTGTCGCCAGGGGCAAGAGCCAGCAATGTCGACCAGGCATTCATCGCCACACGGCTGCATCACGGACCGGTGCTCCTGGTCGACGATGTCATGACCACCGGTGCTACCCTTGCCGCCGCGTCGCATGCGCTGATCCGCGCGGGCGCGGCCTCTGTCACCTGCGTCATCGTCGCTCGAACCGCCCCGCCCGATGTTTCACGTCGTCCTGGTCCAGCCTGAAATTCCGCCCAACACCGGCAATGTGATCCGGCTGTGCGCCAACACCGGTGCCACGCTTCATCTGGTGCAGCCGCTGGGATTTCCGCTTGATTCATCACGCATGCGCCGCGCCGGCCTCGACTACCACGAGTTCGCCACGCTGCGTGTGCACGAAAGCTGGGCGGCCTTTCTCGAGCGCGAAGCGCCGCGCCGGGCCTGGGCGCTCACCACGCGGGGTGCGCGCGCGCCGCACGATGTCGCGTTCGAGGCCGGGGACTATCTGGTGTTTGGCTCGGAAACCGCGGGCCTGCCGCCCGCCGTACTCGACACGTTCACTGCGGATCACAGGCTGCGCCTGCCGATGCGCCCCGACAACCGCAGCCTCAACCTGTCCAACGCGGTGGCCGTCACGGTCTATGAAGCGTGGCGGCAGCACGGATTTTCTGGCGCACGCTAGGCGCGCAGCGCCCCCAGCCGGTTCAGCAGCGGGTCAAGTTCGCCATCGTGCATGAGCGCATCGAGGTCGTTGGGCGCGACGAACCCTGCATCGACAAATCCCTGGCAAGTTGCAAGCAGCCGGTCGAAATAGCCCCTGTGGTTCAGCAGCGCAATCGGCTTGTTGATGAACCGTACCTGGCGAAGCGTCAGCACCTCGAACAGTTCATCGAGCGTGCCGAGCCCGCCAGGCAGCGTGAGAAAGGCATCCGACAGCGCGATCATCCGGGTTTTTCGGATCGCCATGTCGGCCACCACCTCCAGGCGCGTGAGCGAGCGATGCCCCTGCTCGCGGACCAGCATGCCATCGGGAATCACGCCGATCACTTCGCCGCCTGCCGCAAGCGCGGCATCCGCCGCAACGCCCATCAATCCGACCCGCCCGCCGCCATAGACCATGCGCCAGCCACGCTCGGCGATGGCGCGGCCCGCAGCGCGGGCAACCTGCGCAAACTCAGGATCGAGCCCGGGCTTGGCGCCGCAAAACACACATACTGAAAAACGTGAATCGATCTCGCTCATTGCTTCCCCTGCGCCCAGACCGGGCACGACCACCTCTGCGGCGAACGCCGCCCGTCTGCGCACCCGCCTTCCACGATCAGTTTGCCTCTCTGCGGGGCTCGCGCGACAAGAGCGCAAGCACCGCCTCGGGCGCCCGCGTGCGGCCGGCAAGCACCGCGCACACCGCCTGCAGAATCGGCATGTCCACCCCGTGGCGCTCAGCCAGTTCGCGCGCGGCCGGGGCAGTGCTCACCCCTTCGGCCACGTGACCCAGCCCCTCGATGATCGAGGCAAGCGCCTCGCCACGGGCGAGCGCGAGGCCCACGCTTCGATTGCGCGACAGCGGGCCGGTGCAGGTGAGCACCAGATCGCCCAGCCCGGTAAGCCCTGAAAACGTTTCTGCGCGGCCACCCAGCGCCAACCCCAGCCGGGTCATTTCCGCCAGGCCACGAGTGATGAGTGCCGCGCGTGCGTTCATGCCCAGTTCAAGGCCGTCGGCAATGCCCGCTGCGATCGCCATCACGTTTTTGAGCGCGCCACCCAGTTCGACGCCCACCGGGTCGTCGGCAACATAAATGCGCGCCGCGCCATGGTGAAACGCCGCCACCGCCTGCTCGGCAAGCCGCGCACCGCCCCCGGCCACCGTGAGCGCAACCGGCAATCCGGCCGCCACCTCCTGGGCAAAGCTGGGCCCCGCCAGCACCCCGCCGGCAAACGATGCCAGGCGCTCCGCGGCCATCTGGTGAGGCAGGCGCAGCGTGCCTGCCTCCAGACCTTTGCAGAGCCAGACGACGCCCGCGCAGGCGCCGGGCAGTCGGCTTGCCAGTTGATCGAGGAGCGCTGCCAGACCGGCGACCGGCGTGGCGACCACGGCAAGCGATGGCTCGGCGGCCAGCCAGCCGCAAGCGGCATCGATATCGGACGAGATCTCGAGCGCGGGCTCGAAGCTCACTCCGGGCAGATAGCGGCGGTTGCATCGTTCTTTTGCCAGCGCGCTGGCCTGCCCGGCATCCCGCGCCCAGAGGAGCACGGCATGCCGACGCGCCGCATGCTGTGCGAGCGCCGTGCCCCACGCACCCGCACCGAAAACTGCGATTCTCACGGCAGCTTGCGCTCGGCCTGCGCGTGGGCGCCAACCCTTTCGCGCGCCCCTTACGCGCGCCCGGGCACGATCAGGCCCGACGGAGCCGCCGCGCCCTGCTGCTCGAGGCGCTGCTGATGGATGGCGCCGAAATCGAGGTCGGCGAGATGGATCGGCGGAAAGCCGGTGCGCTGGATGGCATCGGCCAGGTTCGCGCGCAGATACGGAAAAACGATATTGGCGCAGACCACATTCACGAGCACATCCATCTGGTCGGCGGGCACATTGCGGATCTCGAAAATACCCGCCTGGGTGGTCTCGATCAGAAACGCCACCTTGTCGCCAACGCGGGTGGTGAGGGTTACCGTGACCGCCGTTTCATGAATGCCCTCGACGATGGTGAGCGAGCTCACGTCAACCGCCACCTCGACCGAGGGCTGCTGGGATTCGAGAAAAATGGCCGGCGCATTGGGCATTTCCAGCGACATGCCTTTCAGATAGACGCGCTGGATGGAAAACGCTGGGGCCTGCTCCTGTCCGCTCATTGGATGATCCTGGTGATTGACGGACCGGTTCCGTCGGGGGTTGGTGAGACCGGCTGCGCTCGGCAGGCGCCGAAGCAGCGGCTCTGCAGAGGGGGTCAGTCCGCCGCGAGCAGCGGCGCAAGCTCACCCGCGCGGTCTACGGCATACAGATCGTCACAGCCGCCAACGTGCCGGTCGCCGATGAAGATCTGCGGAACGGTGCGGCGGCCAGTACGCGCGATCATTTCGTCCTTGCGCGCCGGCTCGAGGTCGATGCGGATTTTTTCGATTTCCGTGACCCCGCGCTGGCGCAGCAGCTGCTCGGCACGCACGCAATAGGGGCAGACCGCCGTGGTGTACATCTGGATTCGCGCAGCCATGGGCCGTGTTCCCCTGTGTTCAGTTCTTGACGACCGGAAGCCCGGCCTGGCGCCAGGCATTGAGCCCGCCGTCGAGGTTGAAGACCTCCTCGCGGCCGGCCTTGCGCAGCGCGGCCGCGCCCTTGGCCGAGGTCATGCCGGTGTTGCAGCACACGATCACCGGGCGCCCCGCCGGCAGTTCCCCGACACGCTGGACGAGTTCCGCAAGCGGGATGTTGCGGGCGTTGGGCAGGTGCCCGGCATCGAACTCGCCGGTGGCCCGCACGTCAAGCACGATGGCCTGCGTGTCGTTGATCATCCGGGTGGCGCCAAGCGTGTTGAGCGAGGCGCCGGCTGTGCGTTTCATGATCATCGGCCAGAGCAGCATGGCACCCGAGGCAAACGCAATGGCGAGCAGGATGATGTTTTCGGTGACGAAGGCCAAGTTGAATTCCAGCGTTAAAGCCAAACCCGAAATTATAAGATATTGCCTGTCCAACCCACCCTGCATCCCCACACCGAGCTGCCATGAACTTCCAGATCGTCATGTTTCGCCACGGCGAGAGCCAGTGGAATCTTGAAAACCGGTTCACCGGCTGGACCGACGTCGACCTGACGCCGCATGGGCTTGACGAGGCGAGGCGCGCCGGCGCGCTCCTGAAGGCCGAGGGGTATGAATTCGATATCGCCTACACCTCGGTACTCACGCGCGCCATCCGCACGCTGCACACCGTGCTCGATGAAATGGCTTGCCTGTGGCTGCCGGTGGTGAAGTCGTGGCGGCTCAATGAGCGGCACTATGGCGCGCTGCAGGGCCTGAACAAGGCCGAAACCGCCGCGCGCTTTGGCGACGCGCAGGTCCTGATCTGGCGTCGCGCATATGCGATCGCGCCCGATCCGCTGCCCGCGGGCGATCCGCGCGGCGCCGAGTTCGATCCGCGTTACCGCGATCTGGCGGCCGCCGACATTCCGCGCACCGAATGCCTGAAGGACACGGTTGCCCGCGTCGCGCCCTTCTGGGAGAGCACCATCGCCCCGGCGCTCCGCGCCGGTCATCGCCCAGTGATCGCAGCCCACGGCAATTCGCTGCGGGCGCTCATCAAATATCTGGAAAACGTACCCGACGACGAGATCGTGAACCTGAATATCCCGACCGCCCGTCCGATGGTCTATGAATTCGACAGCGCGCTCAAACCCGTCGGCCGCCGCTATCTGGGCGATGCTGCCGAGATCGAGGCTGCCATGGCGGCGGTTGCCGCCCAGGGGCGTGCCAAGCCCGGCTGAGCCCGCGCCAACCGCCGGCCAACTCCGGCGCACGCGCAACATCCGTGCGTTCCGATAAGCCTCACACTGGGCGCGGCCGGTTGGGGAGGTTTATACTCACCAGAGCCATTTCCAGAGCGCCCGCTCGCCTATCCAGATTGCGGTTCAGAACCGCGCGCCCCATGAAGTTCAAACTCAAGTCTCTAGGTCTCGTTCTCGCTGGTGCTTTCGCAGGCATCCTGGTGAGCGTCGGCCTGTCGGCGGTCGCGCAACGCAGCCAGCGCGCCGTCCTGCCGCTCGAAGAATTGCGCCAGTTCTCCGACGTGTTTGGCGCCATCAAGGCCAACTACGTCGAACAGGTCGAAGACAAGAAGCTCATCACCGAGGCGATCAGCGGCATGATCTCCGGGCTCGATCCGCACTCGGCCTATCTCGATGCCGATGCCTTCCGTGAGCTGCAGGTGGGCACGCAAGGCGAGTTTGGCGGGCTGGGTATCGAAGTCGGCACCGAAGACGGCTTCATCAAGGTGATCTCTCCCATCGAGGACACACCGGCCGCGCGGGCCGGCGTGCGGGCGGGCGATCTCATCATCCGCATCGATGAAAAGTCCACCAAGGGCCTGGCGCTCAACGATGCGGTCAAGCTCATGCGGGGCAAGCCCAAAACCTCGATCACCCTCACGCTGTCGAGAAAGGGCGAGGCACGACCCATTGTCGTCACCATCATGCGCGACGTGATCCGCGTCCAGTCGGTACGATCGAAAGTGATCGAGCCCGGCATCGGCTATGTCCGCATCACGCAGTTCCAGGAGCACACGGTCGAGGCGCTGGTGCGCCATCTCGAAAATCTCGACCGTCAGGGCGCGATCGGCAAGGGGCTGGTGCTCGATCTTCGCAACGACCCGGGCGGCCTGCTGCACGGCGCGGTAGGTGTGTCGGCCGCATTCCTGCCCGCCAAGGTCACGGTGGTCACCACCGAAGGGCGCAACGAAGACGCCCGGCGCAAATACAGCGCCATCCCCGAAGACTACCTGCGCGGCAGTCGTGAAGACTTCGTTGCCCGTGTGCCGTCGGCCGCGAAAAACGTGCCCATGGTCGTGCTGGTGAATGGCGGATCGGCCTCCGCCTCGGAAATCGTGGCGGGCGCCCTGCAAGATTACAAGCGCGCAGCGGTGCTCGGTACGCAAACCTTCGGCAAGGGATCGGTGCAGTCCATTCTTCCGCTGTCCAACTCCACCGCCATCAAGCTCACCACCGCGCGCTACTTCACGCCAAATGGCCGCTCCATTCAGGCGCGCGGCATCGAGCCCGATTTCCTGGTCGAAGAAACCGCCGATGGCGACACCACCAACTTCCGTGTCCGCGAGGCCGACCTGAACCGGCATCTGTCGAATTCGCGCGAGCAGGAGCGCCCCTCGGGAACGCCCCGGCCCACCACCGAGGCGGAGCGGGCGCGCGAGCGCAAGCCCGTCGAGTTCGGTTCGGCCGATGACTACCAGCTGCAGCAGGCGCTCAACCATCTCAAGGGCCAGCCGGTCGCCGTGGCACGGCCGCGCACCGGCGACGCGGCTGCCGCGCCTGCGGGGGGCGGCGCTGCCGGCGCCACACGCTAGGCAACCGTCACGCCATGGATGACCGGCAGCTGCTGCGCTACGGCCGGCACATCCTGCTGGAGGACATCGGCGTTGAAGGCCAGGAGCGGCTGCAGGCAGCCACAGCGCTGATCGTGGGGGCCGGTGGGCTCGGGTCGCCTGCTGCCATGTACCTGGCAGCAGCGGGCGTTGGCACCCTGCTCATCGCCGATGGCGATACGGTCGATCTCAGCAACCTGCAGCGCCAGATCCTCCATCGCGATGACGCGGTGGGGCAGCCCAAGGTTGAGTCGGGCGCCCGTACGCTCGCTGCGCTCAACCCCGATGTGCGGGTGGAACCGATTCATGAACGGCTCGCCGGCGCCTCGCTTGCGGCCGCTGTGGCCCGCAGTCAGGTGGTGCTCGACTGCAGCGACAACTTCGCCACCCGGCACGCCATCAACCGCGCCTGTGTGCATGCCGGCGTGCCACTGGTGTCGGGGGCTGCCATCCGCTTTGACGGCCAGCTGTCGGTCTTTGACCCGCGGCACGCCGAGTCGCCGTGTTATCACTGCATCTTTCCGCAGACCGACAGTCTCGAAGAGGTGCGCTGCGCGGTCATGGGCGTGTTTGCGCCCCTCACCGGCATGGTAGGCACCATGCAGGCCGCCGAAGCGCTCAAGATTCTGGGCGGCTTCGGCAACACCGCGGTGGGTCGCCTGCTGTTGATCGACTCACGATCGATGCAGATCGACAGTGTGAGCCTGGCCCGCAACCCCGATTGCGAGGTCTGCGGCGCGCATCAGCTCGGTCGCCCGAGCGCCTGAACCCGCCGCATCAGCCCGCTCCCTGACCGGAAAGGCGCAGCGGCAACCATCAACGCGCAGCCGGAGGCCAGCGCGACCGGCCAGTAAGCCCCGGTCAGGTCATGCAGCAACCCGCCAGCCCAGGCGCCAAGCGCAGCGCCAAGCGCCATCATTCCGAAGATCGTGCCGTAGATCGTGGCAGCACCGGGTCCGGCGAAGATCCGGTTCGAGAGCGCCGACACGATGGGGCCGCGCGCGCCCTGCGCCACGCCAAAGCATGTGACATAGACCGCGAGCCCTGCAAGCGACCCGGTGATGGCAACCGCAAGCAGACCACCCAGCCCCAGCGCAGTAAACGAAAACGACAGGAGCGCCGTGCGCTGGTGCCCGATGCGGTCGCAGAACCAGCCCGAGCCAACGATCCCGAAAGTGGAGAGCAGCCCGGCGAGCCCATAGGCCGAGGCCGCCATCAGCGGGGCGAGCCCTCCCTCGATCAGGAGCGCCACCACCTGCGGGGTGACCAGATAGGCCGCAATCGCGGTAAAGGAAAATGCCTGGGCCAGATGCCAGTACGCCGGGTCTGACAGGGCCGCGCGCAAGGCCGCCCGAGCCTCGCCCGCCTGCGCGGGCGCAGGCGGCGGGCGTCCCGGCGCCGCATCAACCGGCGGGCGCGACAGGCGCGCCCAGGGCAGAAGCGCACAAACGGGCACCATCGCAAAGGCGCCCGCGCCCAGCGCGAGCCAGGCGCCCCGCCAACCCAGCGCGTCGATCAGGGCCTGGGAGAGCGGAACCATCACCAGCACGCCAAAGCCGGAGCCTGCATAGGCCACGGCAATCGCGGTCGACAGCCGGGCCCGGTACCAGCGGGCAACCAGCGATGCAGCGCAGACCATCCCGGTCGCGGCCGCGCCGGCGCCAACCAGCACGCCGGCACCGGCATAGATCATCGCGAGCGACTCGGCCCGGCTGGACAGCAACCCGGCCATCCCCAGCAGTGCAAGCCCGCTGCAGTAAACCACCCGGGGCCCATACCGGTCGAAGAGCCAGCCTGCAATCGGCGCGGCAAGCCCGCTCACCATCATCTGCGTGGCGACCACGCCGGTGAGGGCGCTTCGCGGCCAGCCAAAAGCCTCCTCCAAGGGAAGCACGAACGCCGAAAACGCCTCGACCAGCCCGCGCCCGGCGAAATTGAGCGAAAACGCGATCCCCAGCACCGCGATCGCCAGACGGCTCGTCCCGTCTGACGCACGGGCTTCAGGACGGAGCACGGGGTCGGTCATGACGGGCAAGGTACGCGTGGTACGAACAACCGGCAAGTCGGCCGAATCGGCCCGCGGCTGGCAGGGGGGCGCCGGCACGCGACCGACAGGGTGGCCGGCAGGGCGGCCACGCGGTTTGACGCCCAGACTGCGAACATGCCAGCATCAACCGCCCGTTCCTGTGTCACCAACCCTTTTTGCCTCGAGCCTCCGTTCATGCCAGCTGCGCCCATTCTCGATTCCCTGCCCCCGCTTGCCTCGCTGATTCGCGCGGGCGACGCCATCATCATCGGCCAGGCCGGTGCCGAGCCGCTCACGCTTACGCGCGCGCTGGTCGAGGAGGCCGACTCCCTGGCCGGTCCGGTGGATGTGTTCCTGGGTGCGGTGCTCTCCGATACCTTCGCGCGCCCGCTATCGCCAAAACTTCGGCCCGGCGGCTACGGCATCATGGGCGGCGCGGCCAAGGGCTTCGCATCGCAGCCGGGCTCCATTGCCAATGTCACGCCAACGCCCTATCGCGAACTCGAACGCTCCTTCAGCACCGGACGCTTGCGGGCCGATGTCGTAATGCTGCAGCTCGCCCCGTCGGCCGATGGCAGCCGGCTGAGCCTCGGCATGGCCAACGACTATGTGATCGCCGCGGCGCGACGCGCGCGATGCGTGATCGCCGAGATCAACCCGCAGGCACCGTTTACGCCCAGCACCGAAGCCGACGCGGCCTCCCTCCGAATCGATGTCGCCGTGCGCGCAGCCACTTCAACCGTCCAGTCCCCCACGATGGCAGCAGAAGAAGCCGAGCGTCGTATCGCGGGCCATGTCGCATCGGTCGTGCCCGACCGCGCCACGATCCAGATCGGGCTGGGCGCGCTCCCCGATGCAGTGCTGGGGCTTCTCGCGAGCCATCGGGACCTGGGCCTGCACAGCGGCCTGATCGGCGACAGCGCCGTGGCACTGATCGAGTCCGGTGCGGTCACCAATGCATACAAGGGGCTCGATAACGGCTTTACCGTCACCAACACGCTGGGGGGCACCACACGCGCCCATCGCCACGCCCATGACAATCCGCAGTTCCTCATCCGCCCGGCCACCTACACACACCATCCGGCCACGCTCGCGGCGCTCCATCGCTTTCACGCGATCAATTCGGCGCTCGAGGTCGATGTCACGGGTCAGGCCAACGCCGAGCACGATGGCCGCGCCTGGCGGGGCGGCCTGGGCGGGCTGGGCGATTTCGTTCGCACCGCCCGGCTGTCCGAAGGCGGTCGTGGCATCGTGGCGCTCGCCTCCACCTCGAGAGACGGCAAACGCAGCCGCATCGTGGCAGGCACCTCGCGCGGCCAGGTCACCCTGGGGCGGGGCGATGCCGACCTGGTGATCACCGAGTGGGGGGTGGCCGATCTGCGCGACGCTTCGTTTGGCGAACGCGCGAGCCGCATGATTGCGATTGCCGACCCGCGATTTCGCGAGCAACTGGAGCGCGACTGGCACGCCCTGCGGGGCGCCTGAGCCCTCCGGGCAACGCCACCTGGCGCGGTCCGGCGCACGACTCAGCCCTGGCCACCGCGCGGGTTGCCGGTCGCAAGCGCTGCTGCAATCGCCGGTTGCCGCCGCCACAGCAGGAGCGCACTCGCGATGCTCACCAGCCCGTAAGCGGCGAGCGAGGGCTGAGGCCCGAACTGCTCGGTGAGCCAGCCCACCACAAAGCCTCCCACCGGCATGGTGCCCAGAAACGCCATCATGTAGAGGGAGATCACCCGGCCGCGCAGACGCTCCGCGACCAGGCTCTGGAGCAGCGTGTTGGTGCCAGCGCCGGTGACGATCACGCCGAACCCGACCGCCGTGAGCGCAACGGCGGCAAGCGCAAGCGACGGACTGAGCGAAAACACGGTGAGCCCGATTCCGGCGGCAAGCGATCCGACGTTGATCACGCGGGCGATCCCGGCGGTGGAACTGCGCGCCGCGAGCATCATCGTGCCCGCGAGTGCGCCGGCCCCAGCACAGCTCACCAGAAGCCCCTGCAGCAGCGCATCGCCCGCGAACACCTCGCGCGCGAACACCGGCATCATCGTCTGGTAATTGGGCGCACAGAACGACACCAGCACCAGATTGATCATGACCAGCCGCGCGGGCAGGTTGGTCCAGACCCAGACAAAACCTTCGGAAAATTCCCGAAAGAGTGACTGGGTGGGGCGCTCGGCCCGATTCGAAGGCAACCGGGCGAGCGAGGCGATCACCGCGAGATAGCTCACCCCGTTCAGCACGAAGCACCAACCCTCGCCCATCCACACCAGCAGCACACCCGCAATGGCCGGCCCCGCAAACCGGCCCAGGTTCATCACCAGCGAATTGAGCGCGATCGCGTTGTGCAGATCGCGTGTGCCGCCCACCATCACCGGCAGGAGCGAATGCCGCGCCGGGCCATCGAAGGTGTTGGCGAGACCCTGGACCAGGGCGAGCCACACCACATGATGCGGCTCGACCCAGCCGCCCAACGTGAGCGCGGCGAGCGCAAACGCCTGCAGCATCTGTGCGGTCTGCGTGACCAGCACCATGGTGCGGCGATCCACCCGGTCGGTCACGAGCCCTGCAAACGGCGCAGCCACCAGCATGGGGATGAAGGACGCGAAGGTCACCAGACCCAGCATGACGGCCGAGTCGGTCAGCCTATAGACCAGCCAGGCCTGCGCAATCGACTGCAGCCAGAAGCCGATCACCGAGATCGTCTGGCCGAAGAAATAGTGTCGGAACCGGGGGTGCTCGAGGGATCGGAAGATTTTCACGGTCGAGGCTCGACCGCCGGCAAGGTCTCAGGCGACCAGCGTGGCGATCTGATCCCCGAGACCTTCGGCAGGCAGGCGCCTGAAGCCGCTTTTGGCAAAGCGCAGCCATCTGCCCTGCACGAAGGCAATCACCACCGCCGCGCGCGCACTGGCGTCGGTTGCGGCGGCAAGGGTGTTCTGCGCCACGGCGAGCCGGAACGACTGGCGAAGCGAGGCCTCGATGCGGTCGACCAGCTGATTGATGCGCAGTTGCAGCCGGTCGTCTTCGGTGACCAGCGCATCGCCAATCAGCACGCGCGTCATGCCGGGATTGCGCTCGGAAAAATTGAGCAGCATGGCGACGATGTCGCGCAGCTGCCGCTGGCCGTCTTCCTGCGCGGTGGTGATCTGATTGATGAGCCCGAAGATGGTGGCTTCAATGAACTCGATCAGGCCCTCGAACATCTGGGCCTTGCTCGCGAAGTGGCGGTAGAGGGCGGCCTCCGAGACCTTGAGCCGCGCCGCGAGCGCGGCGGTGGTGACGCGATCGCCACCCGGCTCCTGCAGCATGGTGGCGAGCGCCTGCAGAATTTGCAGCCGCCGCTCGCCTGGCTTGGGGCGGGATCGGCGGGGCGCTGCGGGGGTGTCGGAGTCGGTGGCGGGATCCATGTCAGAAGGTGGAGCGCGACGGCACGCGACGCGAAAGCTGTGCAACCGATTGTACTTGAAGCTCCACGCGCCGTGACGAACCGGCGCGGGCGCGAGCCGGCGCGGGCTTGCGCGCCTCCTTGAGCGCGGTTGCAAGCACGGTCCGAAGCCCTGCCGCGCGGGCACCCGCGAGGTTACCCACCGCGTCGTCGACCAGCACGCACCGGGACGGCCGCGTGCGCAGCCGGGCAGCGAGCCTGCGCATCATCGGGCGCGAGGGCTTGGGCTGGAAGCGACCGGCAAAGCGCATCGCCTCGATCGGCACGATGCCCTCGATGCTGCCCGCAATGCCCAGCGCGCGCACCACTGCGCGCGCATAGTGCCAGGGGCCATTGGTGACGATGATGCGCCGCCCCGGCAGCTGGCGAAGCGCCCGCGCAAGCGCGGGGCGCCGGCGCACCAGCCGGTGCATGTCGGGGAAGCGATGGGTCTCGCGCAGGTAATGATGGGGGTCGATGGGATGGTGCGTGACAAGGCCCAGGAGCGTTGCGCCATAGCGCTTCCAGTAGCCCAGCCTCAGCGCACTTGCCTCGTCGCGGGCGAGCCCCAGGTGCCGCACCACGTAATCCGTCATTGCCGCATCGATGCGCGGCATGATGACGGGCTGCGCATCGTGCAGCGTGTCATCGAGGTCGAGGAGCCAAACCCGCTCCGCCCGGCGCGGCGCGGTGGGCCCGGTGAGCGGCCGGCGCAGCGCCCGCATGGCCTCAGTGACTGCGGATCATGGTGCCCACACCGTGATCGGTCATGATCTCGAGCAGCAGGCAGTGGTCGACCCGACCGTCGATGATGTGCACCGAGTTCACGCCCGCGCGGGCCGCATCGAGCGCCGACGCGATCTTGGGCAGCATGCCGCCGGAGATCGTGCCATCGGCAAAGAGTTCGTCGATACGCCGCGCGGTGAGCCCGGTGAGGAGCTTGCCCGATTTGTCGAGCACGCCGGCGGTATTGGTGAGCAGCACCAGCTTTTCCGCCTTCAGCACCTCGGCCACCTTGCCCGCCACCACGTCGGCGTTGATGTTGTAGGTTTCGCCATCAGCGCCCGAGCCGATCGGCGCGATGACCGGAATGAAACCGTTGGCGGTCAGGGTGTGCACGATGGCAGGATCGATTTTCTCGATCTCGCCCACCTGGCCGATATCGACCTCTTCGCCTGGCTGCTCGGGAAGCGTCATGCGCAGCTTGCGCGCCCGGATGAGGCCGCCGTCCTGGCCGGTCAGACCCACTGCGCGGCCACCGGCGGTGTTGATCAGCTCGACGATCTCCTTGTTCACCTGGCCGGCGAGCACCATCTCGACGATATCCATGGTCTCGGCATCGGTCACACGCATGCCCTGAACGAATTCGCCCTTCTTGCCCACGCGGGCAAGCAGCTGCTCGATCTGCGGGCCGCCCCCGTGCACCACCACCGGATTCATGCCCACCAGTTTGAGCAGCACCACGTCACGCGCAAAGCTCTGCTTCAGAAGCGGATCGGTCATGGCGTTGCCGCCGTACTTGATCACCAGGATACGGCCGTGAAACCGCCGGATGTAGGGCATGGCCTCGGCGAGGATCTCGGCCTGAAGCGCGGGGGCGATCGGGGTCTTGTCGGTCATGGTCAGAGCTCCGAGGAGCGGGTCGGAAATATCGGGTCGGACGGGGCAGGGCTAGAGAATGTAGCGGGCGAGATCGTCACGGCGAGCGACATCGGCAAGCCTCGCATCCACCAGCGCCGCATCGATCAGCACGGTCTGGCCTGCTTTGCTGTCGGCATCAAACGATATCTCTTCGAGCAGCCGCTCCATCACGGTGTGAAGCCTGCGCGCACCGATGTTCTCGGTGCGTTCATTGACCTCGAAGGCGATATCGGCAAGCCGCCGGATCCCGTCGGCTGCGAATTCGAGCGTGACGCCCTCGGTGGCGAGCAGCGCCTGATACTGACGCACCAGACTCGCATCGGTGTCGCCCAGGATGTGGACGAAATCCTGCGCGGTGAGCGCCTGCATTTCGACCCGGATCGGCAGACGCCCCTGAAGCTCGGGGATCAGATCGGAGGGCTGCGACAGATGAAACGCGCCCGAGGCGATGAACAGGATGTGATCGGTGCGCACCACGCCATAGCGGGTGGTGACGGCAGTGCCTTCGATCAGGGGCAGAAGGTCGCGCTGCACACCCTGGCGTGACACATCGGCGCCCTGATGCTCGGCGCGGCTTGCCACCTTGTCGATTTCGTCGATGAACACGATGCCGCTCTGTTCGGCAAGCTCCACCGCGCGACTGCGGATCTCTTCCTCATTCACCAGCCGCCCGGCCTCTTCCTGGGCAAGGGTTCGCATGGCCTCGGCCACGGTCATCTTGCGCGTGGCGCGGCGACCCGGCATCTGGGAAAAAAGCGACTGCAGCTGCTGGCTGAGATCATCGAGCCCAGGCTGGTTGCCGGCGCCTGCGCCAAGCGGCAGCACCGACGGGGCAGCCAGTGCCACCTCGATCTCGATCTCACGCGAATCGAGTTCGCCTTCGCGCAGACGCTTCCGGAATTTCTGGCGGGCCGCAGACTCCGGCGCTGCGGGCTGCGCCGGGGCCGGTGTTTCGGTGGCGCCGCCAAAAAACGGGAAGGCCGCAGGCTGCGAGGCGGCACGCGCGGGCGGGATCAGCACATCGAGCACGCGCTCCTCGGCCGCATCGAGCGCGCGCGCCTGCACGTCGGCCAGCGCACGCTCGCGGACCTGCTTGACCGCGGTCTCGACCAGATCACGAATGATGGTGTCGACATCTCGGCCGACATAGCCCACCTCGGTGAATTTGGTGGCCTCGACCTTGATGAACGGGGCCTGCGCGAGGCGGGCAAGGCGACGCGCGATTTCGGTCTTGCCCACACCGGTGGGGCCGATCATGAGAATGTTCTTGGGCGTGATTTCCGCGCGCATCACGCCTTCGACCTGCTGGCGGCGCCAGCGGTTGCGAAGCGCAATGGCCACCGCGCGCTTGGCCTGAGCCTGCCCGACGATGTGCTTGTCGAGCTCGGCCACGATGTTTGCCGGCGTGAGCGGCGTCGGCTCAGCCACGGCTGTCGGCTCCCAGCGTCTCCACGGTGTGATGCTGATTGGTGTAGATGCAGAGCTCGCCCGCGATGGCAAGCGAGCGTCGCACGATGGCCTCGGCATCCAGCGTTGAATGCGAAAGCAGCGCAAGCGCTGCCGCCTGCGCATAGGGCCCGCCGCTCCCGATCGCAATCAGCCCGTGTTCGGGTTCAAGCACATCGCCATTGCCGGTGATGATGAGCGAGGCCTCGGCGTCAGCCACCGCGAGCATGGCCTCGAGTCGGCGCAGCATGCGGTCGGTACGCCAGTCTTTGGCAAGCTCGACCGCGGAACGGACCAGATGGCCGGCGTGCTTTTGCAGCTTTGCCTCAAATCGCTCGAAGAGTGTGAACGCATCAGCCGTGCCGCCGGCGAACCCGGCGAGCACCTTGCCATCGTGCAGACGGCGGACCTTGCGTGCGCTCGCCTTGATCACGATGTTGCCAAGCGTGACCTGACCGTCACCGCCCAGCGCAACGCTGCCGTTGCGACGGACCGAGACGATCGTCGTGCCGTGGAACTGTTCCAATCAGTCGCCGTAGAGCTTCTGACGCAGCTCGCGCCGCTGCTGGGCTTCGAGCGACAGCGTGGCGGTGGGCCGAGCAAGGAGACGCGGCAGGCCGATCGGTTCACCGGTTTCCTCGCAGAAACCGTAGTCGCCCGCATCGATGCTCGCAATGGCCTGCTGGATTTTCTTCAGCAGCTTTCGCTCGCGGTCGCGAGTACGCAGTTCGAGCGCGTGTTCTTCCTCGATCGTGGCACGGTCTGCCGGGTCGGGGACGATGACGGTCTCGCGCAGATGCTCGGTGGTTTCACCCGCGTTGTGGAGGATCTCGCGCTCCATCTGCTGGAGCCGCTCGCGAAAGAACGCGCGCTGTGCTTCATTCATGTAGTCCGCTTCGGGCATACGCAGAAGCGCCTGCTCGGTGAGCGGTTTTTTTTCTTTCGTGGCTGCCATGTCAAATCCTGCCTGATTGATCAGCCTACGCGAGGCACTGTTCGAGGCCTTTGATGAACATGTCCTTCGGCAGGTTGCGGCCGATGAACACCATTTTGCTGGAGGGCTTTTCGCCGGGTTGCCAGCGCCTGCCCAGATCGGCGCCCATCATCATGTGGACGCCCTGAAAGACGGTCTGACGATCCGACCCCTTCATGAAAAGCACGCCTTTATACCTTAACAGGTCCGGACCGTAAACCTGTACCAGCCCTGATAAAAAATCTTCCAGCTTGCCCGGATCAAACGCACGGTTGGAGCGAAACACGAACGACTGCACGCTGTCGTCGTGCTCGTGCTCGTCGCTGTCGAGGAATTCGGGATCGATCTCGAGGATGGCATTCAGATTGAAGCCCCGGATATCGAGGATCTCGTCGATGGGGGCATTGCCGAAATGAACGGCCCGGATCGGCGCACGCGGATTCATCTGGCGAAGCCGCGTTTTCAAGGCGGTCTGTTCTTCTTCGGTAACCAGGTCAACCTTGGAGAGCAGGATGCGGTCGGCGAAGCCCACCTGCTCCTGCGCCTCGCGGCGCTCGGCAAGCTGCTGCGGCGCGTGCTTGGCATCGACCACGGTGATGATGGCATCGAGCAGATAGCGGTCGGCGATGTCGTCATCGACGAAGAAGGTCTGCGCAACCGGCCCGGGGTCGGCCATGCCGGTGGTTTCAATGATGACCCGTTCGAAGGCGATCTCGCCCTTGGCACGGCGCTGTTGCAGATCACCAAGAATGCGGATCAGGTCTCCACGAACGGTGCAGCAGATGCAGCCATTGTTCATTTCGACGATCTGCTCATCGCGCTCCTGGAGCAGCAGGTCGTTGTCAACGCCCTCCTCACCGAATTCATTTTCGATCACCGCGATGCGATGCCCGTGCTGCTCGCTCAAGATGCGCTTCAGAAGCGTGGTCTTGCCACTGCCGAGAAACCCGGTGAGGATGGTGACCGGTATGTGTGTACTGGACATGAACTGCAACCTTGTATGTCTGTCGGGCCGGGCCGGCCGGCTTCAGGGCGCGAGATTCTACGCGCGCCGAGCGCGCTTTGGCATGCCGCCTGACGGGTTTGTGTGATCGGCTGCAACCGGCGCACGCCATCACAGCCGACCGAGCATCAACCCCTTCAGGTACTCGCCTTCGGGATGGGTCATGGACACCGGATGGTCCTCGCCCGCCGCCAGCCGCGCGAGCATCTGGGCATCCACCCGTGCATCGATCACCGCCCCCGCCACCACTTTCTGAAACAGATCCACCGACACCGCACCCGAGCATGAGAACGTGAACAGTCGCCCGCCGGGAGCCAGCAGACGGAGCGCCGCGAGGCTCAGCTGCTTGTAGGCCCGGGTGGCGCGATCGAGGTGCTGCACCGATGGCGCGAACTTGGGCGGGTCGAGCACGATCAGGTCGAACTGCCGACGCTCGGATGCAAACTGCTTGAGCGCATCGAACACATCCGCCTGAATCCAATGTGCGGGCGATTCGATCTGATTCAATGACTGTTGCGTGCGCGCAACTTCCAGCGCGTCCGCGCTCGAGTCGATCGACCAGGCCTCGGCGGCACCGGCCCGCAGCGCTGCGAGCGAAAACCCGCCCGTATAGCAAAAGCAGTTGAGCACGCGCCTGCCGGCGGCAAGCGACGCAAGGAGCCGCCGGTTGTCGCGCTGGTCGATGTAGAAGCCCGTCTTGTGGCCTCGGAGCACATCAACCTGATAGGTCACCCCGTCCTCGCGGATGACCACCGGCCCGCTGGGCGCTGCCCCACGGAGGGTGCCCTCGCGACTCGGCAGACCCTCGCGCTGGCGCGAAGCGGCGTCCGAGCGCTCATAGAGCCGGCTGATCCCGGTGGCGGCGGTGAGCGCATCGGCGATTGCCTCGCGGCGCGCGTCGACGCCGGCCGCCATCAGCTGCACCACCAGCTGGTCGGCGTACTGATCGACGATCAGCCCAGGCAGGCCATCGGCCTCGCCGAACACCAGCCGGCGCGCGTCGGTCCGCGCAAGCAGGGCCGCGCGACGGGCGACTGCGGCCGCAATGCGTTCCTGCAGCCAGGCATCGTCGGGCATCTCGGTCTCGGCAAACGACCAGGCACGGGCCCGGATACTCGAGGCCGGGCTGAATGCCGCCCAGGCCAGAAAGCGCTGATCGGCGCCCACCACGCGCACCAGATCGCCCGGCGCAGGGCGACCCGCCATCCGCGCCACCGCCCCCGCATAGATCCAGGGATGACGGCGCAACAGCGACCGTTCTTTCCCGGGGTGAAGTTCCAGCGTGGCAGGGGCGCTCATGACGGGTTCCGGTCGGTAGGGCCGGGGGCACGGCCGGGCCGCGGCGGTCGCGCGACCCCGCGCGAGGATGCTGCGCCCTGCCCGCTTCGGGTCGAGCTCGCACTGACGTCTGCGTCGGCGCCCGAAGCCGGCGTGGCCGGCAACGGATCGGGTCGTCGCGCGCGGGGATGCGCTGCGTCATACACCGCTGCAAGACGTTGGAAATCGAGGGCCGTGTACACCTGGGTGCTGGCAATGCTCGCGTGTCCAAGCAACTCCTGCACCGCGCGCAGATCGCCGCTTGACTGAAGCAGATGGCTGGCAAACGAGTGGCGCAGCATGTGGGGATGGACGCTCGCCGCCACCCCCTGGGCGATGCCGCGCCGCTTCAGACGCAGCTGAACCGACCTCGCGGACAGACGCTGGCCACGTCGAGACAGAAACAAGGCGCGCTCGTCGGGCAATGATTTCAGCGTAAGGAAGCGCTCACGTTCAGACAGCCAGGCACGCAGCGCGGTCAGCGCATCGCGGCCAACCGGCACGCTTCGCCGCTTGGCGCCCTTGCCGGTGACGATCACCTCGGCCTCGGTCAGGCTCAGCCAGCTCGCCGAGCGTGGCCGCCCTGACGCAGGCTCGAAATACCGGATGTCCAGGCTGATCAGTTCGGAGAGCCGCAGACCCGAGGAATAAAGAAGCTCGGCGATCGCGCGGTCGCGCACCGCATCAAATCCCTCGGCCTGCGGGTCGGCCACCAGCCGCACCGCCTGATCGGGAGCAAGCGCCGAAGGCAGCCGCTTCGGTAGCCGTGGCGCCCTGACGCCGCGCGCCGGATTGCCCGCGCCACCCCGGTGCTCGGCCAGCCAGTCGAAAAACCCGCGCCAGGCGGACAGCCGGCGGGCGATGCTGCGGGGCGAGGCCCCATCCCGGCTGGCCCGCGCCACCCAGCTGCGCACTGCGCGCTCATCAATACGGCCCCAGTCGAACGCTGATCCCGCGCCACCGCGTTCGCAGGCGAGGCCGGCAAGCGGGTCGAGGTCGGCCTGATAGGCGGCGATCGTCCTTGGGGAGTAGCCCCGCTCGATCCGCAGCTGCTCGAGAAACGATGCGATGTCGGCCGCGCCCGCCTGCCGTGGCGCATCCGGCTGGCCAGCGCGGACGCCGGTCATTGGGAGGCGCTGACGTGGCGGGCCATGACGTGGCGGGCCATGACGTGGC
>JBMSQB010000039.1:0-38961 GCA_049423065.1 Burkholderiaceae bacterium | reverse complement strand
CCAGTGCACCGCGGCCTGTGGCATGAGCCACTGAAGTCCGTAGCGCATGTGCGCGAGTTTGACCTGCGCAAACCGTTCATCGGCGCATCCCACCGCTGCCCGAGCGCCCGCTGCAAACGCCCAGCCCAGCATCGCCCAGGACACACCGCGAAGGAACTCGTCGGCCACACGGGGCACGCAATCGGGATCGGCCAGCCCGCCCTCCCGAACAGCGCGCACTGCCTCACTCAACTGGGTCATGGTGTCACGAACCATGCTCGCAAACTCGCCAAGCCCGGCCGCCTCGCACCGCGCAGCCTCGACCAGGGCTTCCGCCTGCCAACTGCTCAGCGCCTGCCCGCCGTCTGCCAGCACTTTTCGCTGCAGCAGATCGATCGCCTGAATTTCGTTGGTACCCTCGTAGATCATGGCGATGCGGCTGTCGCGAAGCGACTGCTCGATACCGGTTTCGCGAACGTAGCCGTAGCCGCCGAAAACCTGCAGCGACTCGCTGGCCCCCAGGAAGCCCTGATCGGTGAGAAGCGCCTTGACCACCGGCGTGAGCAGCCCCGCGAGCGCGCCTGCCAGCTGACGCGCCTGGGCGTCGTCAGCGCCTGCCGCCTGATCGAGCGCTTGCGCCGCACGATAGGCGATCACGCGCTGTGCCTGGGTGAGCGCCTGCCTGCGAAGAAGAATATGCCGGACGGCCGCGTGCGAAGCGATGGGCGCCGCACCCCCCGCGACACTTGCAGAGCGCCCCTGCCTGCGCTCCAGCGCATAACGAACGGCGTTCTGCGTGGTGATCTCCTGATGACCCAGCCCCTGCAGCCCCACATGAAGCCGTGCAGAGTTCATCATGAGAAACATGGCTGCGAGGCCGCGGTTGGGCTCGCCCACCAGCCAGCCGGTTGCAGCCTCGTATTGCATGGCGCAGGTGGCGCTGCCGTGAATGCCCATCTTGTGCTCGAGCCCGGAGCAGTGCATGGTGTTCCGCGAGCCATCGGGCAGCACCGCAGGCACCAGGGCAAGTGAAATGCCGCGCGTGCCGGCCGGCGCATCAGGCAGACGACACAACACCAGATGGATGATGTTGTCGGTGAGATCATGGTCACCACCGGAGATGAAAATCTTGCTGCCGGTAATGGCGATCGATCCGTCGGCGCACGGCTCCCCGCGGGTGCGCAGCAACCCCAGGTCACTCCCCGCCTGGGGTTCGGTGAGCGCCATGGCCGCGAGCCATTCGCCACTCACGAGCTTTGGCAGATAGCGCGCCTTCAGTTCGGCGCTGGCATGCGCACGCAGCGTTTCATAGGCGCCATGCAGCAGGTCGGGATACATGGTCCAGCCATGATTGCAGGCGCTCAGCATTTCGCGCACCGCCGCATCAATCAGCATGGGAAGCCCTTGCCCGCCCCACTCGGGCTCGCACGGCAGCGCGGGCCAACCCGCCTCTACAAACTGACGATAGGCAGCTGCAAAACCTTCGGGCGTGCGAACCCTCCCGTCTTGATCGAGCCGGCATCCCTGTGCGTCGCCCGCCGCATTGATGGGAAGCAGACGGTCGGCAGCAAACCGCGCCGCCTCCTCGAGCACCGCACCAGCGGTATCGGCGTCAACATCCCACCCGCAAAGCGCCCAGTCGCGCGGTGCGTCGAGCACTTGCTCGATGACAAACCGCATGTCGGCGACCGGCGCCCGGTATGTCCAGCTCATGGGCGTGCTCCTGATGGGCTATCGGCGCTCGACTTTGGCCGCACGTTTCTGAAGAAATGCACGGACCCGTTCCTTGGCCGCTTCATCGCCCTGGGCAATGGACGACATGAGCGACTCCACAAAAAGCCCCTCCGCAGGCGACATTTCGCCGATACGCGGCAACGCCTGGGTGATGGCGTAGTTGGAAAGCGGCGCATTGCCCGCAATGCGAAGGGCAAGCTCAAGCGCCTTCGCAAGACCCTCCCCGGCGGGTACGAGATAGGTGGCAAGCGAGGCCGCCAGCCCCTCGTTGGCGTCGAGCACCCGACCCGTGAGCATCATGTCGGTCATGAGTGCGGTGCCGATCAGCCGGGAGATGCGAACCGAGCCGCCGCCGCCCACGAAAATGCCCCGTGTGCCCTCGGGGAGCGCGTAAAACGTGCCCGCTTCCGAGACCCTGAGGTGGGCGGAGGCCGCGAGTTCCAGACCGCCCCCCACCACGGCGCCATGGAGCACCGCAATGACCGGCACCGGTCCGAACTGAATCGACTCGAAGCACGCATGCCAGGCACGCGAGTGGTGGATACCCTCGGCGACCGTGCGCTCGCTCACCTCTGACAGATCGAGGCCCGCGCTGAAATGCTCGCCCTCGCCGCTGAGGATCAGCACGCGCACATCTGCTGGCAGATTGAGGAACACAGTGTGAATCTGTCTGAGCATTTCATCGCTCACCGAGTTCCGCTTGGCGGGGCGGTTCAGGCGCAGATGAAAGATGGCACCGCTGCGCTCGAGCCGCACCAGATTCAGCCCCGACAACGCGCCAGAGGCGGGATCAAAGCGTTCGAGATCAGGCAGCGAAGGAGGAGAGTTCTGTGTCATGTGAGCACTTCCGTAAAGAGGGGATACTGGTCAGAGCCGGATCAGGCGCGGGTGATTCGATGCCTCATGAAGGGCCTTGACCTCGACCGCCCGGCGCTCGAGCACCATGCGCTGGTTGACATAGCCCTTGTCGGTGATTTCACCCGCAGCCATGCTGGGGGCATCGGGCAACACGAGCAGGCGCCGTGGCACCTGTGATGAACCGCCGCCCTGAGCCGCCAACGCAGCGAGCTTTTCATGAAGCTGAGCGAGCAATTCGGCTTCAGGCAGCCCCCGCGCCGCTTCGCTTAAAAACAGCAGCGCCCCCACTTCGGTGCGGTCGTGCCCGGTGATGACGGCGTCCTGTGCAAGCGGCGCAAGCGCCGTGACGAGCGATAGCCGCAGCGTACCCACCGACACCCAGGTGCCGGTGGTGAGCTTGAAATCTTCCGCCACGCGACCATTGAACACCACGCCCGACGCGGGATCGGCCTCATCGAGCAGATAGCCCGCATCACCGATCCGGTAGAAGCCCTCATCATCGAACGCCTCCCGGGTGGCAGCGTCGTTGCCGCGATAGCCAGGGAAAATATGCGGCCCGCGAAGACGCATTTCGAGCTTGCCCGCGTTGGGTACGAACTTGAGATCGACGCCCGGCATGGGCAGCCCGATGACCCCGGGCTGATCGAGTCGCCAGTGCGCTGCCGTGTTGGCGGGCGAGGTTTCCGTTGAACCCCATGACGTGGTAAACCAGACCGGTTCGCTGCGCACGCCCGAAGCGACTGCCTCCAGCCGCTTCCAGGTGGCGAGCGGCATACCGGCGCCCGCGTAAAACACCATCCGCATTTTTTCGAAGAACCGTCGGGCGAGTGCCGAATCGGATTCGAGCGCCGGCAGCAACATGTCATAGCCACGGGGAACGTTGAAGAACACCGTGGGCTGAACCTTGCGCAGATGTGCGACCGTTCGGTCAATGAGACCCGGTACCGGGCGGCCGTCATCGATCACCATCATGCCGCCGTTTCTGAGCACGATGTTGATGTTGTGGTTGCCGCCGAAGGTGTGGCTCCAGGGGAGCCAGTCGAGCAGCACCGGCGGTTCGACCGCCAGAAAGCGCAGAGTCTGCGCAATCATCTGCTGATTGGCGCACAGCATGCCGTGGGTGTTGATGACCACCTTCGGGTGCCCGGTGGAGCCTGAGGTGAGCAGGTATTTGGCATGGGTATCGGACCCCACGGCAGCGAAGGCATGCCCGACGGCATCGGTTTCGCGAACGGCAACGAGTGAATCGAAACCGACGGCCCCTGAGAGGTCTTCCGCCCCACGGCTCAGCACGACCGGCGCCGACACCCCGCTCGCCCGGATCGCCGGGCCGTAGGTGGCCGCATCGGAGGCATAGACCAGCCCGGGCGCGAGTTTGTTGAGTATTCCCTTGATGCGGCTGAAATCGCCGCCCGCCAGACGGCAGTAGGCGCTGCTGACCGTGCAGGCGGCCCGCCCCACGTGCATCGCCGCGAGCATCAGCACCAGATGGTCGAGCGAGTTGTCGGACAGGATGACCACCGGCGCGCCCGCGGCAAGCCGCATGTCGAGAAGCGCCTGGGCGACCGAGCCCACGCGGGTGCGCAGTTCGGCCCAGGTGAGCGCGGTGTAGCCGGATGAAACCGCTGCCTGCGACAGCCCGGCGGGCTCGGAAAAAGCGATTGCCTGAGGCTTTTCCTGCGCCCAATGCTCGAGCCAGACACCGATGGCGCGGACTCCGGGCATGAGCGGTTCAGGCGAGCGCAGTAGAAACGCGCCCGCACCCAGATCGATGCGCTCGACCCGGCGCGGGGCAAGCATGGACTCGTCGGAGAAGAAACCGGATTCAGAGGGCGAGCTTTGTTCAGGAAGCGCACCCGGTGTGACTGTGATTGAAGAAGTCAAGGCCTCTCTCCATGCATTCCATACACATGTGTATGTGTTTGGGCTATTCTAGATCTGATGGATTCAATATCCAAACGTTTTCTTTCAAATTCAGCAGTCTCACCATACACTCATGTATGGCATGATCGCATCCATGAAATCTCCCGCTCAACGCAGAACTGTCCGCTCACCCGCCAGGACGCCCGAGCCTGACCGCGCCGCTTCGACTCGTGCCGCTTCGACTCGTGCCGCTTCGGCTCGCGCCTCCCCGGCAAGCGCTGCCACGCGCGGGCTCCGGGAGGCCCTCACCCCCGAGGCGTGGATCGATGCCGCCACCGACGTGCTGGTGAGCGAGGGCATCGACCACGTGCGGGTCGATGTGCTCGCAAGGCAACTCGGTGTCACCCGCGGCAGCTTCTACTGGCACTTCCGTGATCGTGAAGATCTGCTCCGCCGCGTACTGCAGGCCTGGAGCGAGCGTGCCACGCTTGCGCTGACGCGCCGGCTCGCGAGCGCAAGCAGCGATCCCCGCGAGCGCCTGCGCGACATGATTTCGCTCCCCCACCGGGGGCGCGCGGCCGAGCGTGCTGCGCGCATCGAGCTTGCGATCAGGGCCTGGGCACGCCGCGATGCGCTCGCGCAGCAGGTGCTTGACGAAGCCGATCGCAGCCGGCTTGCCTATCATGAGGAAGCCTTTCGGGCGCTGGGCCTCAAACCCGCTCAGGCGCGGGCCCGTGCCTTCATCACCTATTCAGCCGAAATCGGCGAATCATTGCTGCACCACCATGGCACAGCCCGCGCCCGGGCCGATCGCCAGCGCGAAATCGAGCGCCTGGCGCTGCAAGCGCCGGTTACCCGTGCTGAAGGAACTCCTCCAGCGCCTGCGCCGAGGGCAGCACGTAGCCCGAGTGCGGCGCGCGGCTCGCCACGTGCCCGGTCAGCCGGCTGAGCTTCACCGCCATTTCGGCGGCCTTCACCAGCACGGTCACGCCATTGACGATGGGCACACCGTCGATCGCTGCGCCTGCGTCCTCGGCAAACATCATCATCGGCAGTCCGCCTGTCGGCACAATCACATCCGCACCCGCGTCGATCAGGCGGCGCGCTTCGTCCTCGAACTGACGCTGCAGGGGCACCTTCCGTTCGGCTGACGCGAAGCCCGCCATGTAGTCGGGGATGTTGGCGTTGATCGACCGGATACCCGCCACCCGGTCGCGCAGACCGTACCGAGCCACCTGATCGGCGTGGAGCGGCACAAAGGCCGGATTGATGGCAAGAAGCCCCAGACGGCGGCCCAGCGTGCATGCGTGCAGCATGCTGGTCTCGCCCAGCCCCAGCACGGGAATATTGACCGTGGCGCGAGCCTCCTGCAGGCCGACATCCTGAAAATGGTTCATGTAGAACGCCGCATAGCCTTCGCGTTCGGCCCGAACGGCTGCGCGGATCACCTCGCGCGAGAACCGGAACTCCGACACCGCATGCACCGTGGTGACCGAGGGCGTAGTGGTGTGAAACCGGACCTCGAAATCTGGATCGCTGCAGCGGGCGATGTGGGGCAGCAGGCGCTCAAGGTAGGGCTTGTGACCGATGCGGTCGGTCGCACCCTGGGCCCAGATCAGGGTTTTGGCGGAGGGGGAAGTCATGGCGGCGGTCTCCGGATTGAACCTGTCGAGTATAGGCCGCGGAAAGACCCCGCATTTGGGGGACGGTGCCCGGACACTTAACATCCGGAATCCGTTCACTCCGCACCCTTGGAGCCGTCATGCCCGTGTTCCGCGATTTCACCCGCTTATTCCGTCCCGCTCAGGCCGCCGCCGTACTGGGCGCATTGCTGCTCTCGGCTGGCGCCTCGGCCCAGGAATGGCCCGCCCGCCCCGTCAGGCTGGTGGTCCCCTTTGCCACCGGCGGCTCGGCCGATGTATTCGGGCGTCTGGTCGCCACGCGTTTGCAGGAAACGCTGGGACAGAGCTTCGTGATCGAAAACCGTCCCGGCGCGGGATCCATCATCGGAACCGATGTGGTTGCGAAGAGCCCGCCCGATGGCTACACGCTGCTGGTCATGTCGAACACGCATACGGTGAACGAGTCCCTCATCGCCACCAAGCCGTTTCAGCTGATGCGCGATTTCGAGCCGGTGGCACCCATCAATGAATCCGATCTGGTGCTGGTCGCGCGCACGGCGCTTCCCGCCTCCAGCATCGCCGAGGTGCTGGCTGCTGCCCGATCCAAGCCCGACGGCATGACCTACGCATCCTCCGGCAACGGCACCCCCTATCACATGGCGGGCGAGCTGTTGAAGTCGATGGCAGGTATCAAGGTGGTCCACGTTCCCTACAAGGGCAGCTCGCAGGCGCGTACCGACGTGCTGGGCGGCCAGGTCGACATGATGTTCGATGCAATCCCCACCATGGCTGCGCAGGTCACCGGTGGCAAGGTGAAGGCGCTGGCCACCACCGGCCGTGCGCGCTCGGCCATCATGCCCAACGTGCCCACCGTTTCGGAATCGGGCGTGCCAGGCTACACCGCCACCATCTGGATCGGTGTGATGGCGCCCAAGGGAACCCCTGCTGCCATCGTGAACCGGTTGAATGCCGAGATCAGCAAGGTCACCGCCGATGCCGAACTTCGCAAGCGCTGGTCCGCACAGGGTACGGCTGCCATGACGATGAACGTGGGCGAGTTCGGAAAGTTCCTGAACGACGACATTGCCAAGTGGGCGGGCGTTGTGAAAAGCGCCGGCATCAAGGCCGACTGAACATGTCGCAGACCATTGCCACGCTCTGCGCCGGGGCTTCGCAGGGACTCGTCACCCGCATCGCGGATCGGCTGCGAGACGAACTGGGCGTTCATACCGCAGGTCGCTTTGGCGCAGTCGGCGCAATGAAAGAGGCGTTTCTTGCTGGCGATCCGTGCGACCTGATGATTCTCACCGACGCGATGATTCGCGCGATGGTGGCGGAAGGACAGTTGCGCGCAGACGGTGTCACGCCAATCGGATCCGTGCGCACTGGCGTCGCGGTTCCCGCGGGCCAGTCATTGCCCGAAGTCAGTAGCGCCGAGGCGCTGGCGGCTGCGTTGTCGGGAGCGTCGAGCCTCTGGATTCCGGACACCGTTCGTTCAACCGCCGGCATTCACGTTCGCAAAGTGCTCGAGGCGCTGGGCCTGGCCGAGGCCATGCAGCCTCGGCTGCGGGAGTTTCCCAACGGCGCGACTGCCATGCGCGCCATGGCAGAGTCGGGCGAAGCGGGGGCCATCGGCTGCACGCAAATCTCCGAGATCCTGTTCACCGCCGGCGTGACGCTGGTTGCGCCGCTCCCCAAGCGGTTCGAGTTGGGCACGGTCTACACAGCAGCGGTCAGCGCGCGCGCAGCGCAGCCGGCGCTCGCACAGCAGGTGATTGCGTTGCTGGCGTCGGAGTCAAGCGCCGAGCTTCGGACGCGCTGCGGTTTCGAATAGGCCGGCAAGCGCCAACACACCTTCGAGGGTGCTGCACGTGTGATGAGGCCGCTCGCCGATCGTTTCGAACGGAAGCCCCTGCCGGTTGACCCAGCAGGTGCGAAACCCGAACCACCGGGCGCCCACCACATCCCAACCATTTGACGAGACAAAAAGCAACGACTCGGTGGGCAGCCCGAGCACCTGCGGTGCGAGTGCGTAACAGGCGGGGCTGGTCTTGAACTGCCTGACTGAATCGACTGAAATGCGGTGGCTCAACCAGGGCGTGAGACCCGAGCTGTCCGACGCGGCCTGAAGCATGTCGGGCGATCCGTTGGACAGAACGGCAGTGACAAGACCGCACGACCTGAGCGCCTGCAGCACCGAGCGGCATTCGGGATAGGCATCGAGTCGGGCGTAGCCGCTCATCAGGTCATCGATCTCGGCAGCGGCGAAGGAGAGATTCAGCTTCTGCAGGCTGTAGACGAGCGCTGCGCGCGTCAGCTCCCAGAACGTTTGATAGTGACGACTGCCAGAGGCCGACGGGTCTGACAGTGTCACCAGGCGCGAGTACTCGATCTGCTTGTCGCGCCAGGTGGTTGAAATGGCCGCACCCATTCCGGGAAAGTGCTGCTCGGCGCGCTGACCGATTGAATACACATCGAACAGCGTGCCATAGGCATCGAACACTACGCCGCGCAAGTCCGCCATCTAACCCTCCTGGAACGGTTCCGCCTCCAGCACCCTCCTGGGAATCAGCATCCGGTCGGCGATCTGCCTGACGGTTGCGTCATCGTGCACGAGCCCTGCAGCGCGCAGGTCGTGCAGCAACGCTCCCGCCACCGTTTTTCGATAGAACCATTTTTCAAGCTCGGCTGACGAAAGTGGCGAGGGTTGGGCAGCTGCGGCCTCTTCGTAGTAGGTGCGAAGATCATCGACCGCGAGCTTGAGTGTCTGCCAGTCGGCGGCAGTGATGGAAGCCGCCTCGGCAAGATCCACGAGCGTCGCCGCCAGCGCCTGCGGTGACTGGCCGCTCAATCCGAACACGCTGGCGCCCCGGCGCTGGGCGGCAAGCGCCTGCCACGGTGCAAGCTGCGCGATTTCTGATTGCAACCGCGCAGCACGCGGAGAATCGGATGCTTCACCAGGCGCATCAAAAAATACGGGACAGGCTTCGCCCTCCGGGTCATCAGCATGCGCAAGACCATCGGCGGGGGCGTCCTCGGGAAAGTCCTCGAGCACCGGGCCCGACGGACGTTCAAAAAGTGCGAGCAGCGCTCTCAGCACCCGACGCTGAAACGCCGGGTCGTGTGCCACCCCCATTGGCCGGCCGAGCGGAAATGGCACCCAGAGCGCACGCGGTGGCTGCATCACCTCGGTGTGCTCGCGAACCAGGCTGATCGACGCGGTAGCAATCCCCTCCGATTCCAGATAGTGACCGATGGCGCTCACGGCGCACGTGCAATTCGGTCAGACCGGCATCAGAACGGCCGTATCCACCCCGTCGCGACGCAGGAGGCCAGCGATCTCGCGGGCCTTCGCTTCAAACCGAGTGGGTGGAAACGGTGCCCCCATGAAGGAGTAGTGAAAGTCGGCCACCGAGCCGATGACGCCCTCCGCGGCGAGTTCACGCAAGCGGGAGACTGGAAACACCACCTCAGGATCACGTCGAAAACCGCTTCGATCGAAGTTGACCGAGATATGACTCATCATGAGCGTTGCCGGGTTCACATCGCCGGGGATCACCCGGTAGCCGGTGGCACCCTCGCCCGGCGCGAACGCGGGGTCGCTGCCGGCGTGCAAGCCCGCCGTGCTGACAATCGCCACGCGACGCCGGGCAAGCGGCCCTGCGTCTACCCACGCCTTCGGCACGAGGCGCGGGGCCTGCTCGCGCATCTTGAGCAGGTGCGTACGCTCGTATTCGGTCAGATCGGATAGTCGTGCCATGCATGTCTCCTGAATCGCGGCGGCTGACCGCCCGGTCGAGCATACACCCGCAGCCGATCAAACCATCCGGCCATGCAAGCGCATGAGACCTCACCTATCGATTCTATTAAAACTATCAATTTCCATAATTGATATGCGATACCTATCATCTGTTGCGTGCCCTGATTCACCACGAACACAGCGCACAAAAGGCTGTCTCTCCTCCTCACCATAAATGGAAAACATCATGTCCCTGATCAACACCCGCGTTCAGCCCTTCAAGGCCAATGCGTTCGTCAACCGTACCGGCAAGGGCGAATTCATCGAGGTCTCCGAACAATCACTCACCGGCAAGTGGTCGGTCCTGATCTTCATGCCGGCAGCGTTCACGTTCAACTGCCCGACCGAGATCGAAGACGCGGCCGACCACTACGCCGAATTCCAGAAGGCCGGCGCCGAGGTGTACATCGTCACGACCGACACGCAGTTCTCGCACAAGGTGTGGCACGAAACCAGCCCTGCAGTAGGCAAGGCGCGCTTTCCGCTGGTGGGCGACCCCACCCACCGGCTCACCCGCGCGTTTGGCGTTCACATCGAGGAAGAAGGTCTGGCGCTCCGCGGCACGTTCGTGATCAACCCTGAGGGCGTGATCAAGACGGCCGAAGTGCACGACAACGCGATCGCCCGCGATGTGAAGGAAACGCTGCGCAAGCTGAAGGCCGCCCAGTTCGTGGCCAATCACCCCGGACAGGTGTGCCCGGCCAAGTGGCAGGAAGGCGCGAAGACGCTTGCGCCATCGCTCGATCTGGTCGGCAAGATTTAATCGGCCATCGAAAGGGAGATTGTCATGCTCGATTCCGAACTCAAGTCACAGCTGCAGCAATACCTCCAGCTGCTGCGGCAACCCATTCGCCTCACCGCCTCGCTCGGCGATGACCCAGCCTCCGGCGAGATGCTCGCGCTGGTTCGCACCATCGCCGAACTGAGCGACAAGGTGACGCTTGATCTGAACGGGCATGACGCTCGCAAACCCTCTTTCCTGATCACTCCCCAGGATAGTGACCACGGGGTCCGGTTCGCTGGCGCCCCCCTGGGTCATGAATTCACCTCGCTGGTGCTCGCCCTCCTCTGGACGGGCGGACACCCGCCAAAGGTCGAGCCTGCGCTCATCGACAGCATCCGAGAGATCGATCAGCCGCTCAGCTTCGAAGTATTCATGTCGCTCTCGTGTCACAACTGCCCGGACGTGGTGCAGGCGCTTTCGTTGATGTCGATTCTGAATCCGCACATCAACACGGTGGTGATTGAAGGCGGCGTGTTTCAGGATGAGGTGCGCCAACGCGAGATCATGGCAGTACCCATGGTGTTCGAAAGCGGCAAGCTGTTTGGCACAGGCCGCCTCACCCTGGAGGAAATCCTCGCCCGGCTCGATACCGGGTCGGTCGCCCGCGAGGCGGCCCGGCTCGATTCGAGCGAGCCCTTCGATGTGCTCATCGTGGGCGGAGGCCCTGCCGGTGCCGCCGCGGCGGTCTACGCGGCACGCAAGGGAATCCGGGTGGGTGTCGCCGCCGAACGCTTCGGCGGACAAGTCAACGACACACTTGGCATCGAGAACTACATTTCGGTGCTCGACACCGACGGACCGCGTTTTGCCGCCGCTCTTGAAGCCCACACGCGCACCTGCGGCGCCGACATCATGAACCTGCAGCGTGCGCGGGCGCTGGTTCCCGCTGCCGAACCCGGTGGCCTCCACGAGGTGAACCTCGAAAGCGGCGCCACGCTCTGGGGCCGCTCGGTGATCCTGGCAACCGGCGCCCGCTGGCGCAGCGTGAACGTGCCGGGCGAGCAGGAGTACCGCAACAAGGGCGTGGCCTACTGCCCGCACTGCGATGGCCCGCTCTTCAAGGGCAAGCGCGTGGCCGTGATCGGAGGCGGCAACTCTGGCGTGGAGGCCGCCATTGACCTTGCGGGCGTGGTCGAGCATGTCACGCTCGTGGAGTTTGCCGGTGCGCTCAAAGCCGATGCCGTGCTGGTTCGGCGGCTCGAAGGCCTTCCAAACGTGACGGTCCGGCTCAACGCCGAGACCACTGAAATCACCGGCGCCTCGGGCAAGGTGAACGGGCTCAGTTATCGCAACCGGCAAACCGGCGAGGCGCACTGGGTACCGCTTGAAGGCGTGTTCGTCCAGATCGGGCTCGTCCCCAACACCGAGTGGCTGCGTGGCACCGTCGAACTCAGCAGGTTCGGCGAAATCGTGGTGGACGCTGGCGGACTCACCAACGTGCCGGGAGTTTTCGCAGCCGGCGACTGCACCACGGTGCCTTACAAGCAGATCGTGATTGCGGCGGGCGATGGGGCCAAGGCGGCATTGAGCGCGTTTGACCACCTCATCCGATTGCCAGCTGAAACGACCGGGGCGACTGATCGCAACGAGGCTCAGCCTTTACCCATCGAAAGTTGAACGTTGTACTGGATTGCGCCGGGCGCTACGCGGTCACCACCACGCAGTGCTCGGGCGGCAACACCATGACCACGCTCTGGCCGGTCTCGAACATTTCCCGCGATGTGCCCTGCACGCGGACGCGCTGGTCACCGGCCATCACCACATACTCAACGATCCGGCCGGAAAACATCAGGCGTTCAATCACGCCGGGCACTTCATTCCGGGCACCACGGGTTGCAGCGTGCAGTTCGATATGTTCGGGGCGGATCAGGACACTCACGCCCGAGCCGGCGGTTGTGCCCAGCGATTCGCCCTCGGCAGACGCCTCGGCGCCGGCCGGTGCCGAGGCAATCGCGCTCAGTCGCCCGAGCGGCGTATCCACCACCCGTGCATCGCCGTCGACGGCCACCACCGTGCCCTCAAGCAGATCGGCCTGTCCGACAAACTGCGCGGCAAAGCGCGTGCGTGGCCGCAGATACAGCGCACGCGGGTGCGCCACCTCAACGACCCGTCCCTCATTCATCACCGCCACGCGGTCCGACAGGCTCATCGCCTCTTCCTGGTCATGGGTGACATAGATGGTGGTGGTGCCCACTCTGCGCTGCAGGTCGCGCAACTCCACCCGCATCTGCTCCCTCAGCTTCGCATCGAGATTGGAGAGCGGTTCATCGAGCAGCAGGACGCGCGCCTCCTTCACGAAAGCGCGGGCGAGCGCCACCCGCTGCTGCTGACCGCCAGACAGCATCGGTGCCGGACGATCACGGAACGCGGCGAGCCCCACCATTTCGAGCGCGCGCTCCACCCTGCGCGCGGCCTCAACCGCAGGCACACCCTTCGCCTCGAGGGGAAAGGCAACGTTTTCACCCACCGTCATGTGCGGCCAGATCGCGTAGCTCTGAAACACCATTGCGATGTCGCGGCGATTGACCGGTACCGCAACGCCCCTCGCCGAGGAAAAAACCGTCTCATCAGCGATTCGGATTTCCCCCTCGTCGGGCATTTCCAGCCCGGCGATCGCCCGCAGCGTGGTGGTCTTGCCGCACCCCGAAGGACCCAGCAGTGTGAAAAACTCGCCAGGCTTTACCGCAAACGACACCTCCCGCACAGCGAACGCGTTGGGGTCTGTGCGGTCATAGCGTTTGCGAAGCTGACTCACCTCAAGCATGTTGATTCATCCATCAGGGTTCATGCTGTCCGCGTGCTGCTTCGTGTGGCAAGCACATGCCACAGAGCAAGAATGAGTGCCAGCGCCAGCACCAGCCAGACGCCCACCGTGGCGGCACGGGTGGGCTCTCCCCCGGTCCAGTAATCCCAGAGCAGCGTGGGCAACACCGTGTTGTTGCGGCTGGAGAGCATGAGCGCGGTGGAGAGCTCGCGCATCGCATGGGCCAGCACCCAGATCCAGATGGCCGCCACGGCCGGCCAGACCAGCGGCGCGGTGATACGCGCCAGAACACGAAAGCTTCCTGCGCCCGAGGCGCGGGCCGCCTCTTCGAGTTCGGGATGAATCTGCACCATCACGCCATTGGCGAGCCGGCTCCCAAACGACAGGTAGTGCGTGACATAGGCAATCACCAGAATCCAGATCGTGCCGTAGACCGGAAACACCTGATCAAGCGACAGGTAGACATACACCACCGCCACACCCAGCATGACACCGGGAATGGCGATCGGCGCAAACGCCAGATTGTCGATCAGCGTTGCCCCCCGTGGCCGCTGTCTGACCACCAGCCACGACACCACGAGCGAGAGCAGCGCAACCGCGGTGGCCGACACGACGGCGATGGTGAGCGAGTTGAGCGACGCGGCGATCAGGCGGGCGTTGCGGAGAAACTCCAGGTGATTATCAAGCGTGGCGAGCGACAACGACGCAAGGTTGGGCCTCGTCTGATAGGGCATGAGACTCGCCCAGATCAGAATGGCGAGCGGCGCAACCACCGCCAGCAGGAAGTAGACGGTGACCGCACCGAACGCCGGCCAGCGCCAGCGGCCGAGCGGCGATTGTCGCGGGCGAAAACCCTTGCCGCTCACCGTCCGATAGCGCTGGCTCTCGCGGGTGAAGCGGAAATAGGCGTATCCCAGCACCGCAAGGATGAGCAGGAAAAAACTGCCAAGCGCACTCACCTGCCCGTAGAGCGGAACACCGGTGGGACTGTCTGCCGTGAGGTAGAAGATTCGGGTGCTCAGCACATAGATGCGCGCGGGCATGCCGAGCGTGCCCGGTATGTCGAACACCACAAAGCATACGATCAGTAAAAACACCGCGCACGCCGCAAGCGCTGGCCAGAGAAGCGGCAGCAGCACTTTCCGGATCAAGCGCCAGGTGGACGCACCACTTGCGAGTGCTGCCTCCTCCAGACTGGGATCCATGTTGCGAAACGCGGGCGCAAGAAACAGGAAGGCTGTGGGCACCAGGGCCAGCGCCTCGACGAAGATCATGCCAGGCACCGAGTACACATTGAATGGCGCCGCGCCCAGACCCAGCCCATCGCGAAGCAGCAGATTGAAGAAGCCTGTGCGGGGCGACAGCAGCATGGCCCAACCGATTGCGAGCAGAACCGGTGGCGTGGCCATTGGCAAGATCACCAGCACACGGAACGCGCCACGCCCTGGCAGATCGGTGCGTTCGATCAGCCAGGCGAGCCCGGTGCCGAACACGAGCGCAAGCGCGGTCGAGCCGAGCGCAAACACCACCGTGGTCGATAGCAGCGCGGCAAAATCGCCCGCCAGAAAGACCTTGCCAAAATTGTCGAGCGTAAAGCCGGGCTCAAGCGGAAAGCCAGTGGGCCGGATGCTGCTGATGCCGAGCAGCACCAGCGGCACCACCACCAGGTAAATCAGGAGCAGCGCCACCGCTGCCGCGGTGAGGCGCGCTCCCCAGCCGTGCCTGACGGACGGCGCGCCCGATGCAGGCGCCAACCTCACTTGACGGCTTGGCCGCCGGCAGCGATGGACTTGTTGAAGCGCTCGAACATCTCGAGATTGGCCGGCACCTTGTCAGGCGAGAATTCGGCAAGCGTACGACCCGCCAGCAGCTTTTGCACTTCGGTGCCTTCCACGCCGGCATGACCGCGCCCTGTGGCGGCTTCATAGACCTTGGCCCCCTCGGGCGTGGCGAGCCAGAGGGCCAGCAGCAAACCGCCCTCACGGTTCTTGCCCGCAGCGATCACCGCGCTGTGCAGCGTGGTGGTGGGCACCGGGTCAGGGAAATGAAAGCGGATGGGGGCGCCTTTGGCGATCGGGACCATGGCGGCGTGATAAAGCCCGAGGCCGACCGGGACTTCGCCCGCGCCTACCTGCTGGGCAAGCGGGAACGTGCTCTTGAAGACAAACGGCTTCTGGCGGTTGACCGAATCGATGAACGCAACGGTCTTTTGCTCCCCCCAAACCGATGCGAGCGACAGTTGCGGCTCGGCACGGATCCAGAGACCGATCTTGCCCGACCACTTGGGATTGAGGAGATCGTCCCAGTTTTTTGGCGCCTCGGCATCGGACACCTGCTGCTTGTTGCTGAGAAGTACGTAGACCGCAGTGGTGCTCGCAATGGTGAACGGCGAGGTGCTGACGCTCGCGGGAACGCCCATCGCCTTCCAGTCCTGCTTGACGACCAGATCGCGATTGACCAGTTGCCAGATCACCGAGGCGCTGCCGGTGAGCAGGTCTGCGGTTCGGGCATTGCCCTGCACTTCCTGAATGACCCGGGCGCCAATGCCCGCCCCGCCCGCATCACGCGTGTGCTGCAATTGCACCCCGGGGAAGCGCTTTGCGAAGGCTGCCGCGATCTTGTCGGCCTGATCGGTGGGCGAGCTCTCGTACCAGATCACCGGTCCCTTGGTGCGTGCCTGGGCGGCGAGCTGATCGAGCGAGGCTGAGGGAATCTGGGCATACGCGGCGGGGGCGGCAGCTGCAACCAGGGCGGCGGCAACAAAAGAGCGGCGAACGAAATCAGGCGTCACGTGTGTCTCCATGTTATTTGTAATGGCTGGGCGCAAAGGTAGTGCAGAAATCGCACAATGTCCATCACCCAGCCGACGCGAGCGCGCAACCCACTCAGTGCGCCCCGCGCCCTTCCACCCCTGTCATGTGGCGGTGCGATGCGTGCTGATTGCGGATGAGGCGCTGCGGCCCCAGCGAACCGATCACCATGCCCACCGCGGCCATGGCGAACCCCGCGAGCTGCGGCGGGAACACCTCGCCCAACCCGGCAAGCAGCAGGATGCCCCAGGTGGCAAGCCCCAGCACGATCGCAAACACCGCCCCCTGCGTGGTGGCCCGTGACCAGAAGAGGCCCGCCACCAGCGGCACGAAGGCACCAACCAGCGTGACCTGATAGGCACCCGACACCATCTCGTAGATGGGCGTGCCCTTCAGCGCAATGGCGTAGGTGCACACGCAGCAGGCAAACACCAGCACCGCAATCCGCATGGTGAGGAGTTCCTGCCTGTCGCTGATCCGGGGCTTGAATTGCCGCCAGATGTTTTCAACGAACGTGACCGAAGGCGCGAGCAACGTGGCCGAGGCCACGCTCTGAAGCGCTGCCAGCAGGGCACCAAAGAAAAGCACCTGCATGATGAGCGGCATTTTTTCGAGCACCAGCGTGGGCAGCACCTTCTGCGGATCGTCTGCGATCAGCTCGGCAGCTTTCTCCGGCATGATGATGAGCGCGCTCGTCACCAGGAACATCGGGACCGACGCAAACAGGATGTAGCAGATGCCGCCGATCACCGGGCCGCGCGTGGCGGCCTTTTCATCGCGCGCCGACATCACGCGCTGGAAGACATCCTGTTGCGGAATCGAGCCAAACATCATGGTGATTGCCGCAGCGATGAAGAACATGATCTCGGTGAAGCTGGGCTCGGGGAAAAACCTGAACAGATCCTTGCTCGCCGCAAGTTCGATCACCTTGTCGGCACCGCCGGCAAGATTGGCCGCAAAGATGGCAATCGCGGACAACCCGACCACCAAAATGATCATCTGCACAAAGTCGGTGACCGCCACCGACCACATGCCGCCAAACAGGGTGTAGGCGAGAATGACCGTGGTGCCGATGATCATTCCCATCTCGATGGGAATGGCGCCACCGGACAGCAGGTTGAACACCAGACCCAGCGCGGTGACCTGGGCCGAGACCCACCCCAGGTAACTCATGATGATGATGAGCGAGCAGGCCACCTCGACCCCGCGACCATAGCGTTCGCGGTAATAGTCGCTGATGGTGAGGAGCGTCATCCGGTAGAGCTTGGCTGCGAAGAAGAGGCCCACCAGAATGAGGCAGCTGCCCGCGCCGAATGGATCCTCGACCACCGCGCCCAGACCGCCCTCGACGAATTTCGCGGGAATGCCAAGCACGGTCTCCGACCCGAACCAGGTCGCGAAGGTGGTGGTGACAATCATGATCATCGGCAGATGCCGGCCAGCCACCGCGAAGTCGGCGGTGGTCTTGACGTTTTTCGCGGCCCACAGCCCGATCGCAATCGTGCAGAGCAGATAAACAACAACAAACCCAAGCAGCATGACAAAACCCGAATGAGTTGAGGAAATGCCGAAGAATCGGGCCCGGCGACCCCGGTCAGGGCGTTCGCGCGACCAGCCACAGGGCGATCTGCGGAAACACCATCAGCAGAATGATCGCAACAATGTAGACGAGAAGAAAGGGCATCACGCCCTTGAACACATCGGTGATCGGCCCTGGATTACCCCGCATGCCCTGCAATACATAGAGCACCGTGCCATCGGGAGGACTGATCAGCGCAATCTCGACCAGCATCGTCACGACCACGCCGAACCAGATCGGATCGTAGCCGAGCGCCTTGACGACCGGAAAGATGACCGGAATTGTCGTCACGATCATCGAAAACCCTTCCATGAACGTGCCGAGCGCGAGATAAAACCCAACGATCAGCGTCATGATCATCCAGGAAGGAACGGGCAGGTCGGAGACCGCCTGGGACAACGCCCGCGGCACGCCGAGTGCACCAAAGATGTAGTTGAGCAGATAGGCACCACACAGGATGAGCCCGATGAATGCGGTGGTGCGCGCAGCCGCCTTGGCGGATTCATTGAGCATGGACAGCGTCAGCCGCCCGGCGAGTGCCGCGGCGATGATCGCCGCCACCACACCGAGCGCGGCCGATTCCGTGGGCGTGGCCAGCCCCGAATAAATGGTGCCCAGCACGATCGCGATCAGCACCAGGGTCGGCAGCAGGTCGAGGAGCCCCCTCAGCTTCACCGCCAGCGGGATCGCATCGGGCCGCGGGAGGGGGTTGCGAACACCGTGCCACAGGATGAGGAGCGTGAAGAGCAGCACCACCAGGATGCTGGGGCCGATCGCCGCGGTGTAGAGCGCGCCCACCGAGGTCTCGGTAATCAGCCCATAGACAATGAAGGTGATGCCGGGCGGTATGAGATTGCCAAGCGCCCCGCCTGCCGCCAGAGAGCCCAGCACCATGGGCTGCGAGTAGCGGGTATCGCGAAAATACGGCAGCGCCACCGAGCCCATGGTGGCGGCCGTTGCCACGCTCGATCCTGAAATGGCCGAAAACACGCTGGAGGCGGCAATGTTGGTGTGCAGCAGGCCGCCGGGCACCCGCTGCAGCCACAGGTTGAGCGAGCGGTACAGCCGATCAGACAGTCCCGCCCGCAACATGATCTCGCCCATCAACAAAAACAGCGGCACCGCAACCAGCACAAAGTTGGTGGTGGGCCCCCAGACCATCTGGCCGATGAAGTTCCAGAAAGGCCGGTCGGAAAAGGCAAAGCCCGCGATGATGCCCAGAAGCCCCAGCGCCGCAGCCACATAAATGCCGGCACCAAAAAACAGGCAGAACAGGCCCACCAGCATCAGAATCTGGCCGACCGGTACCTGCGAGGCCGAGGCGCCGCCAAAGAGCGAGGCGCCCACGGTCACTGCCAGAAGAAGGATCAGAAAGACGACCGCGATCACGGCGCACTCCTGTCTCGCGGGCGAGGCACACCAACCGACGCCCCATCCGTCTGGGGTTGAAGCGACTGCTGCAGGGCATCCGCTTTCACGCCGAGCGCATCGAGGGTTTCTTCGGCTTCCTCGACATAGCTGCGCGGGCCGGTGAGTCGCTCGACCTCGCCAATGGTGCCGCCCCGCAGGAGCAAGGTCACCTCGATGGTGCGAAGCGCCGCCATCAGACCAAACACAGCCAGCCCCGCAAGCCACAAGCCCTGCGGGATGATGAGGGGCGTCTTCAGCAGACTGTTGTCGGTCGCCCGGAATTCAAACGATTCCCTGGCGGTGTAGAAGGCGCCATAGACCAGGAAACCCGCGAAGATGGCCAGCGCGAGAAGCGCCACCCAGTGCAGCCAGCGGCGCACGCCGGGCGGAAAGCGCATGATCAGCACATCGATCCGCACGTGGGATCTCGCCTCCATCGCAGCGGCGAGTCCCCAGGTGATGCCGATTCCCAGCATGTACCCGGACAGTTCGACGCTCGATTGCGTGGAGAACCCCAGGAACCGCCGCGCCAGCACATCGAAGGTGATGAAGAGTGCGCAGGCAATGATCAGCCAGCCTGCGCACGCGCCCATCACCCGGGCCAGCGCGTCGACCGCGCGATTGGCTGCGCGCACTGCGACGAGCAGCATCGCGCGGCTCCAATCAACGCGCGGCGTAGCGCACGCCCGAGATCGGTGCGATCACCTCGTTGTAGATGTCGCCACACTTCGCCCCACAGCGCTTGACCCAGTTGGGCAGCACCACGTTCTGAAGCGCCTCGCGAACCCGCGCCTTGTCGGCATCCGACGCCTTCACCCAGACCATGGGACGGTTCTTGACGACGGTGCCGATCGTGCAGGCGGCAGCGTTGCCGATATTGCAGTCGATGCCGTCCTGCGATGCATCGGCGCCCAGCTTCCACTGACGGGCCTGCACATCGCGGAACTGCGCTTCAAGGAAGCTGCGCACCGCCGGATCGAGTTTGTTCCACCAGGCGAGGTTCACAAAATACGCCGAGGTCGACCATGAGATCGACAGCGTGTAGAGATGGGTGGATACCTCGTACCATTTGGTGCCGTTGCCGCTCCCCGACCCGGTCACGCCGCAGTCGACCGTGCCGCGCTCGAGCGCGGTGTAGACCTCGCCGAAGGCAAGTGCGGTTGGCTGTGCCCCGAGTGCGTTCATCAGATCGCCTGGCGACGGGCCGTTCACACGGACCTTGAGACCCTTGAAATCAGCCAGCCCGGTGATGGGCTTGCGGCAGAAAAAGACCTGGGCGGGATATGGGTAGGTGGCGATGATCTTGACGCCCAGCCGCTCGAGCTCACGGTTGGCAAGCGGAAGCATGGCCTCGGCCACCTTGAATGCCTGATCGATTTCCGGATTGAGGCCAGCGAGGTCCACCCCGTCCAGGATGGGGACGTCGCCCGACACCGTGGTGAGCGGCGCGCCACCGATGTCCACCTGTCCCGAGCGGACCAGACGGATGACCTCGGGTCCCTGGACGTTGGCCTCGGGCCAGCTCTTCAGATTGAACTCAATGCGGCCGTTGCTCGCCTTGGGCATATTCTCGCGAAGCACCGGCACATCGACCTTGGTGTACTGCGGAATGGACGGCGCCGCCTGGGTGACCGCGGTGACCGTGATCTTGGGGCCAGCGGGGAGAGACTGCGCAAAGGCACCGCCACTTGCGCAGGCTGCGGCGACCGCCGCGACCAGAATCCGTTTCAACATGTGTGTCTCCTTGATGGGAAAAACTGACAAGCCCGCGGATGATAAAGGACATCGCCCCGAATCAACCACCCGTTTTGATGGGGGCCGCCACGGGCGTGAACCGCGAACATCCCACGGGCCCGGGGTTATCGCTAGACTAGCCAGTCAGGCAACACCCGCCGGGGCGTTGGCCATTACCAGATCAGACCGCTCCGCACCGCCCGTTCAGCGGCCGGGGGGCGGGTGGGCAAACCGCGGAGTGACAATGGGCTTCACGATCACCGAAAAAATCCTCGCGCGCGTCGCGCAGCGCCCTGCCGTGCGTGCCGGCGACGAAGTCCTGGCGCGCCCCGACTTTGTCATCGCCTATGATTTCCCTGGCTACACCGATGTCATCTTCAAGCAGATGAAAGACGACTTCGGCATCGACCGGGTGACCGATCCGAAGCGGTTCGCGCTTTTCATCGACCACATGGTGCCGGTCGCCACGCCCAAGGAAGAGGAACTCCACATCCAGACCCGGCAGTGGGGGGCTCAGCAGGGCGTTCCGGTCTATGAGCGCAAGGGGATCGGGCATCAGGTGAGTGCGGAGCTGGGCTATGCCACGCCCGGCGCGTTCGCTGTGCACTTCGACGGCCACATCAGCCAGCTCGGCGCGCTGGGCACGCTCGCAATCGGGCTCCGACGCAATCTTCTGGAGGCGTTCGTCAACGAGACCGTCAGTCTGCGCGTGCCCGCAACGGTCCGGGTCAATCTGCACGGCAAGCTGCGTCATGGCGTGATGGCACGCGACGTGTTCCATCACATCGTGCGCGTCATGGGGCCGGCGTCATGCGCGTTCAAGGTGCTCGAACTGGGCGGCCCGGTGATTGACGCCATGAGCATCGAGGGCCGGCAGACGCTCTGCGGCCAGGCCATGTTCGTGGGCGCCACCACCGCCATCGTCAATCCCGACCAGAAAGCGATCGACTACGCACGGAATCGGGCGCGCATCGCGCTTGATCCGGTCACAAGCGATATCGACGCGGTGTACGAACGGGTGGTCGAGATCGACATCTCGGCGCTTGAACCGATTGTGGTGATTCCGCCCAGCCCGGCGCGTACCCGCGACCTGACCGACTTCATCGGCCTGCCTATCCACGCAGGCTACCTCGGCTCGTGCGCGAGCGGCCGCATGGAAGACCTGCGCGCCGCGGCGCAGGTGCTGCGCGGCCGCCAGGTGGCAGCGGGGGTGTCGCTTCATATCGTGCCCACCTCGCAGGCCATCATGTCGGAGGCGGCAGCCGAGGGTCTGATTCAGGTGTTTTCCGACGCTGGGGCGTTCGTAAGCTCGCCCTCCTGCGATTATTGCTTTGGTCGGATCGGCACCATGACCGCAGGCCAGCGGGCCGTCTCCACCGGCACGCTCAACGTGCCGGGCCGCATGGGTAGCCCCGACTCGGAAATCTACATCTGCAACGCTGCCGTGGTGGCCGCCTCGGCGGTGGCCGGCAGCATCGCCGACCCGCGGCCCCTGCTTGCTGCCACGGCTGCCTGATCAACCGCCCTCACCCACTTCACCATGGCACTTGAAAACATCACTGGCCGGATCGCCTGGATCTTTCCCGAGGAAGACTTTGATGTCGACCAGATCGTAGGCGTGAAGAACATCAAAATCACCGACATCGAGGAGCTCGCCGCCCAGGCCATGAAGGACTATGACCCCGGTTTCGCCCAGCAGGTCCGTCCGGGCGATGTGCTGGTGGGCGGCGTGAACTTCGGCTACGGTCATCCCCATTACCCGCCGCTGCGCGCCATGCGGCATCTGGGGATCCGTGCACTGATCGCTGAATCCTTCTCCCCGGGTTTCTGGCGAGGCGAAATCAGCATGGGCTTTCCGATGGTCGCCTGCCCGGGCATTCTGACCGTCGCAAAGCGATGGGAGTCGCTCACCATCGACTGGGCCCGTCAACAGGTGGTCTTCGGAAGCGGCACCACGCTGCCGTTTCTGCCACTCGCGAGCGCCGATCTCAGCATGCTCGAGCACGGCGGTCTCACCGGCTACCTGAAACACCGGGCAGCCGCGTCCGCCACGTCTTAGCCTTCGCGCCCCCTTTGCCTTTTCTCCCGGAGACTTTAATGACCACCCATGCCCGCGCACTGCGCAACATCATTGAAGCTGGCCGCACCATCTGGTCGGCAGGCGCCTACGACGCACTGTCGGCCCGACTGGTCGACGAGGCCGGATTCGATGCTGTCTTCACCACCGGCTTTGGCATCTCGGCCTCGCACCTCGGCCTGCCCGATGTCGAGCTCTACACCATGACCGAAAACCTGGGCGTGGTACGGCACATGGTCAATTCGGTCAAGCGCCCGGTGATTGCCGATGGCGACACGGGCTACGGCAATGTGATCAACGTGATCCGCACGGTGCGCGAATTCGAGCATGCCGGCGTGGCGGGCATTGTGTTTGAGGATCAGCTGATCCCCAAACGCTGCCCGGCCGCAGCCAGCAAGGTGGAGGTGTTGCCCGCCGAAGAGGCCGCACGAAAGATCCGCGCCGCCTGCGATACGCGCCGCGACCGTGATTTTCTGGTGATCGCACGGACCGACGCCGACAGCGTGGAGGAATCCATTGAACGCGCCTGCCTCTATGCCGAAGCCGGCGCCGACCTGATTCAGCCCATCTCCAGAACCATGAAATCGATCGATGATCTGCGCCGGCTGCAGGCCGCCTGCGGCCGGCGTCTGTCCTTGCAGATCCTGGGGTGGCTGGAACGCGATCTGAGCCCCGCCGACATTGAATCGGTCGCCGGGCTTGCGGTGTTCCCGCTGGTTCCGCTCATGACGGTGACAAGCGCCATGCGCGCCAATCTTGCAAAACTGGCCGCAGACCGACACGCGCGCGCCCTGCCCCTGCCGCAGACCAGCATGGATCAGTTCAAGAAGCTGATCGGATTTGACGATATCGAGCGCATCCAGCGCGAATACGGCATGGATCGCTGATTTCAGAGTTCTTCCGGGCGGTCGTCGAACCAGCGGTAGAGCGCGGGCAGCACAACCAGCGTGAGCAGCGTGGAGGTGATCAGACCGCCGATCACCACCACCGCGAGCGGGCGCTGAACCTCTGAACCCGGCCCCGTGGCGAACAGGAACGGGACCAGCCCGAGGAGCGCAACGGTGGCGGTCATCATCACCGGGCGAAAGCGGAGCAGGCAGCCGTCACGGACGGCGACCGCAACATCCTTGCCCTCTTCACGCAGACGCCGGATGCAGGTGACCAGCACCACGCCATTCAGCACCGCAATGCCCCACAGCGCAATGAAGCCGACCGAGGCGGGCACGCTGAGGTACTCGCCCGTGACAAACAATCCAAAGATGCCGCCGATCGACGCAAACGGCAGCACCAGAATGATGAGCGATGCGAGCTTGACCGAGTTGAATAGCAGAAACAGCAGGAAGAAAATGGCGCCCACGGTGATGGGCACGATCACCGACAGCGTTGCCATTGCCCGCTCCATGTTTTCGAACTGCCCGCCGAAATCGAAGTAGTAGCCCTCGGGCAAACGAACCTCGGCATCGAGCCGCTGGCGGACCTCGGCAACGAAACCGCCCAGATCGCGCCCGCTCACATCGGCGCCCACCACCACCCTGCGCTTGGCGCCCTCGCGCGAGAGTTGCGCCGGTCCATCAACCAGGCGAATGCGCGCCAGCGCCGACAGCGGTACTTCGCTTCCCTCGTGGCTTCGCACCTTGATTGCCGAAATGGCTTCGATGGAATTGCGACGCTCGGGCGGAAAACGGACGGTGACCGCATAGCGGCGCTCGCCCTCGTAGACCGAGGTCACTTCCTTGCCCCCAACCGCAGACTCGATGATCTGATGGATATCGGCCACGTTGAGGCCATAACGCGCAATGGCAAACCGGTCGATTTCGATCTGAAGCGACTGCTGGCCCGACAGCCGTTCGATCCGGATGTCCTGAGAACCCGGGACCGATCGCAGCACCCGCGCCACCGCTTCGGAAATGCGTCGCAACTCCGACAGCTCGTTGCCGAACACCTTGATGGCGAGCTGCGAACGTACGCCCGTGACCATTTCATCCACGCGCTCGGCGATCGGCTGCGAGAGCACGATCTGCACGCCCGGAATGGTGGACAGGCGCTGCCGGATGTCTTCGTCGATTTCATCCTGACTGCGGCCGGATTTCGGGTCCAGCAGCACGATCGGATCGGACTCGTTCGGGCCTGCCGGGTCGGCGGGCGACTCGCCACGGCCGAGCTTGGAGACCACCATTTTCACGCCTGGTACCTCGGCGATACGCTTCATCGCGTCCATCTCGATGCGCAGCGACTCTTCCAGCGAGATGCTGGGCACCCGGTTGATCTGCGGCGTGAGGGCCCCCTCCTTCATGATCGGCATGAAGGACTTGCCAAGGAGCGGAAACAATCCGAGGGCGCCCGCAAGCAGCGCCACCGCTGCGCCGACGGTGACCCAGGGACGACCGAGCGCAGCGTCAAGCAGCGGGGTGTAGCGGCGCTTGAGGAAAGCGATGAGCCAGGTTTCATGGTCGCCGCCACCCTTGAGAAATAATGAGCACAGCACCGGCGACAGGAGCAGCGAAACCACCAGCGAGACCGCCAGCGCCATGGCAATGGTGAGGGCAAGCGGTGCAAACATCTTGCCCTCGATGCCCTGCAGCGTCATGAGGGGCAGAAACACGAGAATGATGATGGCAATGCCGAAGATGGTGGGCGTGGCCACCTCGGAGGTGGCTTCGAACACAATGCGCCGGCGCGACTTGCCGCCTGGCACGTACTCCCCCAGTTTCAGGTACACGTTCTCGACCACCACCACCGTGGCATCCACCATGAGACCGATGGCGATCGCGAGGCCTCCCAGCGACATGAGGTTGGCCGAGATGCCGTAGCGGTTCATCAGGATGAAGGTGGTGAGCGGCGCGATGATGATCGTGGCCACCACGATCAGGCTCGAGCGCACGTCGCCCAGAAAGATGAACAGGATCACGACCACCAGCAGGATGCCCTCGATCAGCACCTTTCCGACTGTCCAGAGCGCAGCGTCAACCAGATCGGTCCGGTCGTAAAAGGGGACGATCTTCAGCCCGCCAGGCAGCATGCCCTTGGTATTGATCTCGTCGACACGATCCTTGATACGACCCACGATTTCCTTGGCGTTGCCGCCGCGCATCATGAGAACGATACCCGCGACCGATTCGGTGTAGCCCCCCTTCACGATGGCCCCCTGGCGGACTTCGGAGCCGATGCTGACGATTGCCACGTCACGCACGAACACCGGCACGCCAGCATCTTCGCGAATGACGATGTTGGCGATGTCCTCCACCGTGCGGATGAGACCCACACCCTGGATGAGAAACTGTTCGGAGGCGCGCGGCAGGATGCCGCCACTGGAGTTGGCGTTGTTGGCGGCAATTGCCTGCACCACCTGCTGCACCGACAGGCGGTAGTGGAACAAGCGGCCCGGATCGACCTGCACCTGATACTGGCGCACATAGCCGCCCTGCGAATTGATCTCCGCCACGCCCGGGATCGAGCGCAAGAGCGGCCGCACCACCCAGTCCTGTACCGCGCGCCGCTCGGCGAGTTCCTGCTCTGTGAGCGCGCGTTGCCCGTCGTTCGGGTGTTCGATCGTGTACTGATACACCTCGCCCAGACCGGTGGAGACCGGCCCCAGCACGGGCACGATTCCCGCGGGCATGCGCGGCGTCACCTCGATCAGTCGCTCGGTCACCATCTGGCGGGCGAAATACACATCGGTCTGGTCGGTGAAAACCAGCGTGATGATCGACAGTCCGCTCTTGTTGAGGGAGCGCATCTCCACCAGCCCCGGCAAGCCCGTCATCGCGATTTCAAGCGGCACCGTGACAAAACGCTCGATCTCCTCAGGCGAGCGGCCCGCGGCCTCGGTGGCAATCTGCACCTGCACATTGGTGACGTCCGGAAACGCATCGACCGACAGTCGGAGCGCCTCGCGCACACCAAAGGCAACCAGGACCAGCGACAGGACGATGACGATCAGGCGCTGGCCGAGCGCCGCCCGGATGAGGCTCGCGATCATGGGATTACTCCAGCTCTGCGCGCCGGCGTTCGTTGTTCAGGTGAAAAGCGCCTGACACCGCGATCTCGGCCCCCTCCTGCAACCCCCGCCTCACCGGACGCAAGCCGCCCACCGCATAGCCGAGTTCGACTGGAACCAGCCGGAAGCGGTCGGGCCCGGTGCGCACGAAGACATGGTCGCGGTCGTTGTCGCGCACCACGGCGTCCGCCGGCACAGCGAGCTGTCGCTGCGGCTCGCCGAGCACGCGCATCGAGACCATCATGAGGGGCTTGAGTTCGCGCTGCGGATTGGCCACCTCGGTACGAAACTCGATCGACCGCGTTTCAGACGACAGCATGTCGCCAACATGAATGATTTTCCCGACGAGTTTTCGGCCGCGCTGCGCCGCCACCTCCATCTCGACGGTCTGGCCGATCTTCACCTGTCTCGCCACCTGCTCCGGCAGCGAACCAACCACCCAGACGCTGCTGAGGTCGGCCACCGTGAACAGCGAATCGCCTGGCTGCGCCACCTGGCCCTTGCTGAGCTTGCGCTCGATCACCACCCCGGACAGCGAGGATGCGATGGGCATGCGGGCGTTGAGCGTGCCGCTGCCGCGCAACGTGTCGATCTGAAGACTGGTCATGCCGATGAGGGACAACTGGTCGCGCGACGCGCCGAGTTCGGCGCGCGCAATCGTGAGCTCGGACTCCCGCCGCTGCAATTCTGCCGATCCGATGACATCGGCCTGCAGCAGCTGTCGAGCGCGGTCGACTGCGCGCTCGGCCTGGGTGCTGGCCGAGTAGGACCGCAGATAATTGAGCTGGGCGTTGGTGAGCTCCGGGCTAGCGATTTCGGCAAGCGGCTGGCCGCGCTGCACCGGGTCACCAACCTCGGCAAGAATTTCGGTGACCCGGCCCGATACGGCGGCGCCGATGCGCGCCACTCTGCGTGCATCCGCCTCGATTCGGCCCACCGCGTCCAGGGTCTGTGCGATCTCGACCTGATCAACCTTGCCAACCTTGAAGTAGGACGCCATTTCAGGACGGACGCTGACCTCCATCGGGTCCGTTGCGCGGCGCGCGCCCGGTGCCGCCGCGCCCGTGCCTGCGCTGCCGCTGCCAGCCTTGGTGGCGCCCGACTGCGTGGCCACCGGTGCCTGAGGGCTGCGCTCGCCGCACCCAGCCAGCGTGAGCGCCGCAGCGATGACTGCGGCAAACATCAGGCGATTGATCGGTCGGGTCATCACATACCTCGGAAACATTCGAACAGAATCAGCGGTCAACATAACGGGCGGCAAGCTGCTCGAGTACGACCCGCGCGGCCTGCGCCTGGAAACGCGCCTGCAGAAGATCGGCGCGAACCGAGCGGAGCACACGCTGCGCATCGAGCACCTCGAGAATGCCGCGCTCGCCGAACCGATAAGCGGCCTCGGCAACCCGGAGCGCAGCCTCGGCCTCACGGACCGCCCCGCGGCTGAGGGCTTCGACCGCGCCGGTCGCCATTTCAAGGGATTTCCAGCCCAGAAGAACCTGCTGGCGCAATTCGGTACGGCGACCCTCGAGCAGGCGCTGCGCACGCGACAGCTCGACGCTCGCCTGCTCGATTGCACTGGATCGGTTGTCAAGGAGCGGCACCGCGACGCTGAGTCCGATCTTGTTCTGAATCACATCGGGTTCGCGGGAATGGTCGATACGGACCTCCACACCAGGCCAGCGGCTCGCCTGCGCGGCCTGCAGCTGGGCGCGCGCCCGGTCGACCTCAGCCTGCAATTGCGCAAGCTCGGGGCTGCGCGCCAGCGCGTCACGGATCAGCGGGTCGAGCTCAAGCGCCGGTCCGACTTCGTCGAGTGTGGCGGCAAGGCGCCATCGATCGGGTAGCGCTCCACCAGCCAGCCGGTTGAGATCGAGCAGGGCTTTCTCGGCCATCAGACGGGCCGCATCGCGACGCTGACGTGCGCTGATGATTTCGGCGTCGGCCTTGATGAGCTCATAGCGCGGCGCCTCGCCGCTGTCGACCCGCACCCGCACCCGCTCACGCACCTGATCAAGCAGCCGCAAAGCCTCGGACGCCGCCTCGGCCTCCTCCTGCCGGAGCAGGGCCTCGAAGGCCCCCAGACGCGTCTGAGCCACCAATTGATTGCGAACCTGCAGCACGGCGTGCCCCGCGCCGCGTTCGGCCGCGCGCGCCGAATCAACGCGGGCACCCCGCACCGCAGAGCTTTCGATCAGTTGCGAGGCGCCAAACGCCTGCACCGATGACGCGCCACCCACCCCAGCCCGAGGCACAGCGCGTCCCCCCGCGACATCGAGCTTGGGATTGGGCGGCGCGAGCGCAGCCATGCTCGCCGAACGCGCGGCATCACGCGCGAGTGCAGTCACCTGCAGATCGGGATTGCCGGCCAGCACCCGCTGAGTCAGTTGATCGAGGCTGTAGCCCGGAACCGCGTCCTGCGCCCACCCTGACCGGGCCCCGGCCACGAGCGCAAACACGAGCAGACAGCCCGCAGCAATCCGTTGAAGCGCTGTGCAAGACATGGAAGACCCGGTCACTGTGGATGATGGGAAGGCAGCCGGCTGGCCCAAAGCCGGAAGGTCGGGACGATCATAACAAGCTTCAACCGTTCGCCTTCCGGGGACATCGGGCACTGCCGCACGGCAGCGTCAGTGGCGGGCCTGCAGCCCCTCAAACGACATCAGTTCGCCCGCAATGGCACTTGCAATGACCGTGGGCGGGCTCGCGAGCCACACCTGACCGGGCCCGCTGCGACCAGGGAAATTGCGGTTGATCGCGCTCACGGTGACCTGGTCGGCATTCACCGACGAGCCCGGGCCACAGTTGGCGCAGGCGCCACAGGAGGGCTGCAGCAGCCTTGCGCCCGACCATTCAAACACCGGCATGTAGCCGCGGGCGATGCAGTAGTCGCGAACAGCCGTGGTGCCAAACTGCAGGAAAAGTTGCACCCCTGGCGCCACGGTGAGCCCGCGATCGAATGCCCAGCGCAGCACTGCAAAGTAATGATCGAAATCGGCACGCTTGCCGCCGGTGCAGGAGCCCCCGTAGGCGATGGTGATCGGCACCCGCTCGGTCAATGCGGCCATGGCGAGCCCGTTACCCGGATCGCCAGGGCGCGCGAGCATCGGTCCGAGCGCAGCGCAATCGATCCGCAGATGCTCGGCGACGGGCGCCCCAGGGTCGCTGCGCATCCAGCTTTCGATCTCGAAATCGACCCCGCGCCGCTCCTTCAGGTAGCGGACGGTTTCATCGTCGGGTTCAACCAGGCCGGTGAGTCCACCGAGTTCGGCCACCATGTTGGTGAGCGTGGCCCGCTCATCGGTATCCATGGCGCGAACCGCCTCGCCACAGAATTCAAACACTTTGCCAAGTGCCCCGCCGGCTCGAATTGCAGGCTGCGCGAGCAGATGGAGCACCGCGTCTTTCGCTGTCACACCGGGGCGGAGCCGCCCCGTGAACTCAACCCGGATCGTGTCGGGAACGGCGAGCCGGACCGCCCCGGTGACAAAGGCGTTGGCCATGTCGGTTGTGCCCACACCGATCGCCACGCACCCGAGCGCACCGCTATGCGGCGTATGCGAATCGGTGCCCACGATGAGCTGGCCGGGCAGCGCAAACTGCTCGGATATCACCGCGTGGGAAATGCCCGCAACATGCCCGCCGTCATCGGCCACCGCCTCGACTTCAGGCAGCGTGCGAAAGAACTTCAGCCGATGGCGTTGGGCAAATTCGCGCTGAACCTCGCACATCTCGCGCACCTGGGAGAGCAGCCCCAGGCGGACATGTACCGCGCTTTCATCGGCATAGGAGGTGTGATCCTCGAACATCACGATACGTTCAGGGTCGACAAGCGAGAGGTCGCTGCCAAAGCGGCGCTCGAGCATGTGAATGGCCATGCCCGCGTAGTACTCGATGATGAAACGCCAGTCGGCGCGCACAAACACCCCGGCGCCGGGATGCACCGCCCGGGCACTCACCGGCGTTGCGAGGAGATTGCGCTCGATGATTTTTTCGAAGAGCGTCTGCGGACGGGGCGCTGCACCCGCCGGCACCATGGGCTGCGGGCTCACCGCGCGCAGGTGTCGCTGACCGAATTCGATCAGTCCGCCCGCACGAACAATGGCGCTTGCAAGCTGGTCGCGATCGGCGAGCAGATCGGAAAGCGCGATGGGCTCGCCTCGGCGGATCCGCTCAATCAGACCGAAATCGGTAGAGGTGAAGAGACCGATGTTGTCGGCGTTTTGCCGGTAAATGCGCTCGAAGCTTTCGGCAATCACCAGGCGGACACCCGCTGCCCGCTCGGCCGCGGGACTGTGCTCGCGCGACGATCCCTTGCCATAGCGGGCACCGGCCACCACCACCTCGATCCCCGCTTCGCGAATCGCATCGCGCCCGATGGGCAGGCGCTGCCCGGCCTTGAACCCGGTGTAAGGGATGCGACCCAGCCGGTCGTCCCAGATGGTCATGGCCGGCACAGGCGTGATTTCATCGGTGGACACATTGTCGCGAAGCATGCCCGCCGCTTCACGCGCGAGCGCCTGGCCGGCGAGTTGCAAGGCGACTTTGTCCGGATCCTCCGACAGAAACAGGATACGGTCCTTGAAACGAAGCGGCTCGGGCAGCACAGGAGTGATGACGCTCATCCTCGCTCCTAGGCGCCAATCAGCGGAAACCGTTCCCACCAGTTGCGCTCGGCAAGCGTGCGCTGAAGCTGGTCGAGATTCTGCGACTGATCATGCCTGAGGAACACGGCAAGCATGATGGTTTCGCTGGTTGGATTCATCCCCGCCCCTTGCCGACACATGACGCGCCGATGCTACTATGTGACCCACTAAAACACACGCGCGGCGTCCGCCCGGGCGCACGCGTTCACCCCGTCAGGAGGAGCTCATGAATCGTCTCGCCGGCACGCTTGCGGCCGTTTCCCTTTCTGCTGCCACCCTCTTCACCTGCACCGCTCAGGCGCAGGCCCCGCAAAAGCTCGAAGAGGTGAGCTACCTGTTGCCTGCCCCGCCCACCCTGCCGGCGTTTGCGCCCTGGGTGCTCGCGCAGCAGCGCGGCTACTACGCCCGCGAAGGCCTGAAGGTGAACTTCCTGGTCGCCAAGGGCGGGGTCGATGTGGCCAAGCAGGTCGGCGCGGGCAATGCGCCCATCGGCGGCGGAATCGGCGACACCCCCATCATCGTGCGCGCCCAGGGCGTACCGGTGAAGGCGGTGGCCCTCATCGGTGGCCGCGCGCTGCATCACCTGCATGTTCTCGACAACGCCGGCATCAGGAAGGTGGCCGATCTCAAGGGCCGCACCATCACCGTCATGTCCTATCAGGACACCTCTTACTACGTGCTCCTGGGCGTGCTGGCCTCGGCAGGCCTCACCAAGAATGATGTCGAGGTGCAGGCGGCGGGTCCAGTGGGTGTCTGGCAGCAACCCGCCACCGGGAAGGCGCAGGCGTTCGCGGGCCCGGTTGATTTCGCGATCAGCGCTCGTGGCGCGGGGGCCAAGGTCACCACGGTGGCCTCCGACCAGTTCATCCCCACCACCACGCAGGCCATCCTTGCGTCCGACGACATGATTGCCAAGCGGCCCGAGCTCATCCAGAAACTGGTTCGCGCCACGCTCGCCGGGCTTGCCGACATCATGAAAGATCCCAAGGCGGTGGTGCCTGACTTCGTAGCCGGTTCGCCCACCTTCAAGGGACGCGAGGCGTTCCTTGAGGATGTGTTCAGCCAGTACACCGAGTACACCTACCAGGGCGCGGGCCCGCTGGGCGCCATCAACGCCGAGAAACTTTCCGCGATCCAGAAGTTCTACGTGTCCCAGGGCATTGTTCCCAAGGAAACACCGGTCGCCGACCTGTTCACCAACCAGTTCGTCGGCCGCTGATGTCCACCGGCGCCGCCGGCGCCGCGCAAGGCGTGGGCACGCTGCTGGTGGGCAGCGTGCCGCTCAGGGATTCGGCCGCCGTTTTTCAGGCGGCCTCGCAAACACTGGGACGCAGCGCGCGGCGCCTGCCCGATGGCGAGACCGGCCGCCGCAGCAACTGGATTGCCTGGCAGCGCGCAGTGTTCAGTGCGATTCCGGCGCTGGTCGAATCCGGCGCACGCGAGCGCAACTATCAACTGTTCCCGCCGTTCACGCTGCGCCCTGCCGCACAGCCGGCCGACGTGCGCTTCGGCCCGCTAGGGTTTGCCGATGAAGCCATCAAGTCATGGCGGGTTTTTCAGGACCTCAAGGCCAGTGGCGCGCTGGCACCCGACACCCGCCTCCAGGTCGCGCTACCCACCGCCTGGGCACCGGTCTATTCGTTCATCAGCTACCGCTGGCAGCGCGAGATCCACCCCATCTATGAAGCCGCGCTGCTCGGCGAACTGGCTGCGGTCTGCGAGGCCATTCCACCCGGGTCGCTATGCATCCAGTGGGACGTGGCCACCGAAATGAGCTGGTGGGAGCGGGTCTATCCCGCACCCTTCGAGGACATTGAAAACGGCGTGCTCGACAGTGTCGCCAGACTGCTGAACGCCGTGCCCGCCGGGGTGGAACTGGGTCTTCACCTCTGCTACGGCAGCATGAACAACCAGCACTGGAAAGAGCCGGTGGACACCCAAAATCTGGTGTCCGTCGCCAACGGACTCATTGCGCGGACCCAAAGGCGCCTCGACTTTCTTCATCTGCCTGTGCCACAGAACCGGACCGACCAGGGTTACTTTGCGCCGCTCGGCGGTCTGCGCCTTGACCCCGCAAGCGAACTGTTCCTGGGGCTTTTGCATCTCGAGGATGGTGTCGAGGGCGCGCTCGAGCGCATCCGTGCTGCACGACCGTTCGCACCGGCCTTCGGCATTGCCTGCGAGTGCGGGCTGGGACGGCGGCCGGCCGAGTCGATTGGCCCCTGGCTGCAATTGCACGCTGAGGTGGCGGGCCGTCTCGCCGGTTAACATCCCGGTTTTACGCACATCAGTGCGCGCCAACCGAGGAAAGCCATGAACCCACGCGCCCGCATTTTTCTACCCCTGCTCGCCGCCGCCCTGGCAGCGGTCGGTTCGCAGGTCAGCGCCCAGTCCTATCCCACCAAACCCGTCGTTCTGGTCGTGCCGTTCGCAGCGGGCGGCCCAACCGACGTGGTCGCACGCATGATCTCTGCCCCGATGGGCAAGTCGCTAGGCACCACGGTCGTGGTCGAAAACACCGTGGGCGCGGGCGGTACCATCGCTTCGCAGCGCGTCGCGAAATCGAACCCCGATGGCTACACCGTGCTGATCCATCACATGGGCATGGCTACCGCGCCGGCGCTTTATCGGCGGCTTCCTTTCGATCCGCTCGCAAGCTTCGAATACATCGGCCAGGCCCTTGATGTGCCCATGACGATGCTGGCGCGGAAAGATTTTCCGGCTGAAAATCTGCAGCAGCTGATCGCCTATGTGAAAGCCAACAAGGACAAGGTGACGCTCGCCAATGCTGGTCTGGGGGCGGTATCGCACCTGTGCGGGATGATGTTCATGTCGGCCATCGCTACCGACCTCACCACCGTACCCTACAAGGGCACTGGCCCGGCCATGACCGATCTGCTGGGCGGTCAGGTCGACCTTCTTTGCGATCAGACCACGCAGACTGTTCCCATGATCCGCGACGGGCGGGTAAAGATTTATGGCGTCACCTCCACCAGCCGGCTGGCAGCGCTACCCAGCGTGCCCACCCTGGACGAGCAGGGGCTCAAGGGCTTCGAAGTGAAGGTCTGGCACGGCGTTTACGCCCCCAAAGGCACGCCGCGCGACATCACCGAAAAACTCACCCGTGCGCTTCGCGAGGCGCTCACCGACGCGGCGGTCGTCAAACGGATGGCCGATCTGAGCTCGGACATTCCGCCCGCCGACAAGATTTCCCCCGAGGGGCTGCGCACCCATCTGCAGGCCGAGATCGCCAAGTGGGGGCCGGTCATCAAGAAAGCAGGCGTATTCGCTGACTGAGCACCAGGGTTACAGCCAGGGCCTTACCGATCATTCCCACTCAAACACGGAGACACGGCATGACGACACCGACCAAGTATCAGCTCGACGAAGCGCAGATGCCGCGCGCCTGGTACAACATTCAGGCCGACCTGCCGGTCGCGCTGCCGCCCGTCCTGCACCCGGGCACGTTGCAGCCAATCGGTCCGGCCGATCTGGCGCCGCTCTTTCCCATGGACCTCATTCTTCAGGAGGTCAGCACCGAGCGCGAGATCGAGATTCCGGAGCCGGTACGCGAGGTCTACCGCCTGTGGCGGCCCTCGCCGCTCTATCGCGCCCACCGACTCGAAAAGGCACTCGGCACCCCCGCCAAAATTTTCTACAAGTACGAAGGCGTCAGTCCGGCGGGCAGCCACAAGCCCAACACAGCGGTGCCGCAGGCGTTCTTCAACGCGGCGGCCGGCGTCAAGCGGCTCACCACTGAAACCGGTGCGGGTCAGTGGGGAACATCGCTATCTTTTGCGGGTCAGATTTATGGCCTGGAAATCCTCGTGTTCCAGGTTCGGGTGTCCTACGACCAGAAGCCCTACCGGCGGGCGGTCATGGAAACCTATGGCGCGCGTTGCCTGCCCTCGCCGTCCACGGAAACCGCATACGGCCGCAGCGTGCTGGCCGAGCGCCCCGACCACCCGGGCAGCCTTGGCATCGCCATCTCCGAGGCGGTCGAACTCGCGGCGCAGCGCGAAGACACCAAATATGCGCTGGGCTCGGTGCTGAACCATGTGCTCATGCACCAGACCATCGTCGGTCTGGAAGCCATCGAACAGATGCAGATGGCCAACGCCTGGCCTGATGTGATCGTGGGCTGCACGGGCGGCGGCTCGAATTTCGCCGGCATCACCTTCCCCTTCATCGGGCATGGGCTGCGGGGCGGGGTCAAGCCTCGCATCGTTGCGGTTGAGCCTGCGGCCTGCCCGTCGCTCACGCGGGGCCGCTATGGTTACGACTTTGGCGATACCGGCAAGATGACCCCGCTCGTCAAGATGCACACCCTGGGGTCCACCTTCACACCGCCGGCATTTCACGCGGGCGGCCTGCGCTATCACGGCATGGCGCCGCTGGTCTCGCATCTGAAGGAGCTTGGGCTGATCGAGGCCAGCGCCTATACCCAGACCGAATGCTTTGCAGCAGGCGTTCAGTTCGCGCGCAGCGAAGGCATCGTGCCCGCGCCGGAGGCAAACCATGCGGTGAAGGGCGCCATCGAGGAGGCGCTGCGCTGCAAGCGCGAGGGACGCGCGGAAACCATCCTGTTCAACCTCTGCGGCCATGGTCACTTCGACATGAGTGCCTACCAGAAGTACTTCGCCGGCGAGCTGCGCGATGAAAGCTACGACGAGAAGGAGCTGGCGATGGCACTCGCGGGGCTGCCCAGCGTGAGTGCATAGCGGGCCGCGCGCGCTCAGCGCGCGCCGTGACAGCCGGTCGATCACCCGATCAAGATACGCAGCCTCGATACGGGTTCGCAACAGCGCGAGGCGCTGAACGCCGCGGCGCCGATCCGCCGCGCTGATCGACCCAGGTTCGGCAAGCGCAGCGCCGACCGCCCCGGTTTCGGCAAGCGTCTGGTTCAACTGGGCCGCCTCGCGCAGGGCCTGCACCTCCGGAGGCACGAATCCCGCGTTCTTCAGCACCCGGTTGATGGCGCGGGTGTCTTCGGGCACCAGGCTGTCATCGTCCAGCTCCAGCGGCCGCCCCTCGCCCGGCAGGTCTTTCAACTCGCCACGTTCGATGGCTTCACGAATTCGCCGTTCGGCGATCAGATCAAGCGTACGCATGGAGCACCGTTCCCGAATCGGTGTAAGGTCATCAGAATGCCGACTGTCCGAGGTTCAGATAGACCGCACTGCCCGCACCGGGCGAGGCGCCCAGGCCCAGGTAGATCGGGCCGATCAGCGTATCGGTCCCTGCGAACACGGCCCGCCCCTGCAGCAATCGCGAGCCCTGAATCGCAGACCGTTCATCCCGGACATTGCCGGCATGCCACGAGGCGCCGAGGTAGACCGGCAGCAGTGCGACCCGGCCAAATGAATACATGTAGGTGAGCGATGAGTGCACAAGCTGCTGACCGATCAGCGAATCGAGGTTGTAGCCCGGCATGGTGAAGAGACCGCCCATTGAGAACTGGGCTTCAAGCGGGGAAGTGCCGCGGGTGGTGAGGCCGACATTGGCCTGCCCGATCAGGGTGTGGGCTGACCAGCTGCGAGCTGCGGTGGCACGGGCCTCAAACTGGCGGTAGTCGGCGCTCGCGCCCAGACGCGGAAGGGAGTGCGAACTGATCAGCAACAGGCGTGCGCCCGACCGCGGAAAGCGGATGGAATCAAGATTCTCGAATTCGGTCGAGGCGAAAATACTCGCCTCATCGAACTGGTATCGGGGATAGGGGTCACTCTCGCCCACCGCCAGGCGGGTGCTGCCGAAAGAGCGGCGAACACCCACCCGCACATCGCCATAGCGATCGACGTTCGCACCGAACGCCGCCTGGACGCCCTTCCGCACAATGCCGTACTCCGACACCGGCTGGTTGTTGATGTAGCGTTTACGCAGCGTGTCGGAAGCGCCGATGCGCGCGTTCACGAACCAGTACTCCGCCGGGTCAATCGGCTGGTAGATTTCGGTGGCAACCAGCGTGCTCTGGCCAAGCTGAAGTTCGGTGCGCCATTTGCCGTTGAGCTCGTTGATCGCCCGTGCCTCGTAGGCCACACCAAAATCAAATTCGGCTCCGCGCCGGCGCTCAGCCGCCATGCGCAAGCCAAAATTCAGCGCGTCTCGCCCCCAGGAGCGCGGCGTCACCGATACAACCAGGCCGGTGCGCTCGCCCTCTTCATCCAGACGGTAACGCACGCTCTCGAAGGCCTCGGTTGCATAAATGCGGTCCAGACCCAGTTTGAGCGCATCGAGATCGAGTGGGCGGCCAAGCAGGTCACCGAGCTTTGCGCGAAGAACCTCGTCGCGCAGGGACGACGGGTTCTCGAATCGCACGAAGCCGATCACCGGCAGAACCGGCGCAGCACCGACCGTCACGGCTGCCACCGGCCGAGGAGCCGAATCGGCACGCGCGAGCAGGGCGATTTCCTCGAGCCGGCGGATCGCCTGCGACGCCGCCCGCTCACCCAGTTCCACAGCCTCGTGCGCCTGGGAAAAATCCGAGCTTGACAGGCCATCGACCTGCGGGCGCAGCAGCAAATCGACCGCCCGCAGCCGCGCGATCTGATCGGCTGTGTTGCGGGCGGTGAGGAACCCGGTCATCTGATCCATCATGGCAAGCAGGGAGCCGAGTTGCTCGCGTGGGCGAAGGGGCGTACTGATGTCGACAGCGATCACGATATCGGCGCCCATCTCGATGGCCACTGAAATCGGCAGGTTGTTCGACACCGCCCCGTCGATCAACAGCCGGCCATTGATATCGACCCCGGCAAATACCGCCGGTACTGCCATGCTTGCGCGAATCACCCGGGCAAGATCGCCATCGCCGAGGACCACCGGATCACCCGTCGCGGCATCGGTAGCCACCGCACGGAAGCGGACCCGCAACCGGTCAAAGTCGGTAATTCGCTGAACCGGCAGGGTGAGGTTGCGCAGGATGAAGTCGAACTGCTGGCCCTGAACCAGGGCGCTGGGCGCCCGCACCTCCAGCTCGCTCACCCCAGCCACCTCGCGCGAGATCATCACGCGTTCATCGCTACGGCTGTTCTGAACCCTGCGCGAGCGCGGGGGCCGATCGGAGAGTGTGGCATCCCAGTCGATCGTGCGCAGCGTTTGCTCGATCTGATCGGGCGTCTGCCCGGCTGCGTACAGGCCGCCTACGATGGCGCCCGCGCTCGTCCCGGTGATGATGTCGATCGGCACGCCCGCGCGTTCGAGTACGCGCAGCACGCCCACATGCGCCGCACCGCGCGCGCCCCCACCGCCCAGCACGACCGCCACCACGGGTCGTCTAGCCACTGTCGGCGGACTGGCGGCAGCCGACCCCGTCTG
>JBMSQB010000038.1:0-39898 GCA_049423065.1 Burkholderiaceae bacterium | reverse complement strand
GCATCGAAGCCGGTCAGCAAGCCAGTGGCCAAGCCGGTTGCCAAACCGGCTGGCAAGGCGGTTTCGAAAGCAGCAGGCAAGTCGGGTGGAGGGTCGGTCTCGAAGGGCGCTGTCCAACCCGTCGCCGCGACGGCATCGAAGGCTGCCCCGAAAGCGGCCAGCACCGCTGTAGCAGAGAGAAAACCTGCAGCGGCCGCAGCCAACCCGGCGGCCGGCGCCGCAGCCAAGGGGCCCGCTGCGATTGGCCCTCGCGCGATTGGCAACAAGGCCGTCGCCAATGCGCCTGTCAAGCCTGGACCTGGCGTCAAGGCTGCCGGGGCTGCGAGCCCTGCCAAAGCGGCGGGAAAGCCCGCCGCCACCCAATCTGCTGAAACCGCGCCGGTGGCGAAACCCACTGCGGGGGCAGCCAAGTCTGCAACCCCTGCAAGGCAAGAGAGGCAAGCCGAGCCCGGTACGCCTGCAAAGGACACCAGGGAAACCAAAACCGCCAAAGCCACCAAAGCCGCCAAACCTGGAAAGGCGGGCAAGCCCGCCAAGGCTGGTGCCCGGCCCGAAGGCGATGAAGACCTCGACGAGTCCGCCGATGGTTCAGACCAGGTCGAAGTGTTCGACGATGCGGACACTGAAGCCGAACCCATTCCCGAGGTGCCGGTAGCCGCCGTCAAGGCGACCAAGCGCGGCAGCCGCGCGAAGGAAAAACAGCTTCTCAAGGAGCTCGGCGGCCGCTCTGGCATCACCGAGGAGCAGCGCGAGGCCACCCGAAACAACCTCAAGACGCTGATCAAGCTCGGCAAGGAACGAAGCTTCCTCACCTACGCCGAGATCAACGACCATCTCCCCGAAGATCTGGTCGAGGCCGAGGCGATCGAGTCCATCGTCAGCACGTTCAACGACATGGGCATCGCGGTTTACGACCAGGCGCCTGATGCCGAAACGCTGCTGATGGCCGACACCACCCCGGTGGCGAGTTCCGACGATGACGCCGAGGAAGAGGCTGAAGCGGCATTGTCCACGGTTGATTCCGAATTTGGTCGAACAACCGATCCGGTCCGCATGTACATGCGGGAAATGGGCTCGGTTGAACTCCTCACGCGCGAGGGCGAGATCGAAATCGCCAAGCGCATCGAGGATGGCCTCAAGCACATGATCCTTGCGATCTCGGCGTGTCCCACCACCATCAAGGAGGTGCTCGACCATGCCGATCGAATCCGGGCCGGAACCATGCGCATCGACGAAGTGGTCGATGGGCTGATCGATCCCAACGCTCAGGAGGTCGAGTTCGTTGCTGCGGCTGCGCCAGCGCCCGCCGAGGAAGCCGATTTTGAAGACGAGGAGGGGGGCGATGGCAGTGGCGCCAACACCGCCCGGCTGGAGGAACTCAAGCGCGATGCGCTCGCAAAGTTCGAACTGATCAGCTCGGGCTTTGACCGGATGCGGGTTGCCTTCGAGAAGGATGGTTACCAGAGCAAGCCCTACCTCAAGGCTCAAGGCGAGATCCAGGACGAACTGATGACGATCCGCTTCACCGCGAAAATCGTCGAGAAACTTTGCGATACGCTGCGCAGCCAGGTCGAAGAGGTTCGAAAGCTTGAGCGCTCCATTGGCGAAATCTGCGTTCGGCGGGTCGGCATGCCGCGCGAGCATTTCCTTGCTTCGTTCCCGGGGAATGAAACCAATCTGCGCTGGGTCGATTCCGAGCTGAGCAAGCCCTCCGCATGGCAGCAGGTGCTCACGCGCAACGTGCCAGCCATTCAGGATCTGCAGCAAAAGCTGATCGACCTGCAGGTGCGGGTGGTTCTGCCATTGGCCGACCTGAAAGACATCAATCGGAAGATGACCACCGGCGAGACCAGCGCCCGGAAGGCCAAGCGCGAAATGACCGAGGCCAATCTGCGGCTGGTCATCTCGATCGCCAAGAAATACACCAACCGGGGTCTTCAGTTTCTCGATCTGATTCAGGAAGGCAACATCGGCCTGATGAAGGCCGTTGACAAATTCGAATATCGGCGCGGCTACAAATTCTCCACCTATGCAACCTGGTGGATTCGGCAGGCCATCACGCGTTCAATTGCTGACCAGGCACGCACCATTCGTATCCCGGTTCACATGATTGAAACGATCAACAAGATGAACCGGATCAGCCGGCAGATTCTTCAGGAGACGGGCCAGGAACCCGATCCGGCCACCCTCGCCACGCGAATGGAAATGCCGGAAGACAAGATCCGCAAAATCCTGAAAATCGCGAAAGAGCCGATTTCAATGGAAACGCCGATTGGTGACGATGATGATTCGCACCTCGGTGATTTCATTGAAGACACCACCACGCTTGCGCCAGCAGATGCAGCGCTCCATGGTTCGATGCGCGATGTGGTGAAGGAAGTGCTCGATTCCCTCACCCCCAGGGAGGCCAAGGTGCTTCGCATGCGGTTCGGTATTGAAATGAGTACCGATCACACGCTGGAAGAAGTCGGCAAGCAGTTTGATGTGACGCGCGAGCGTATCCGCCAGATCGAGGCCAAGGCGCTGCGCAAACTGCGTCATCCCACGCGGGCCGACAAGCTGAAAAGTTTTCTTGAAGGCCAGTAAGCCAATCCGCATCAGCCGTTCGCCCGGGCAGGGCACAGCCTGTCGCTTGCGCCCGGGCATTCACGGTATTGCTGTGCTGCGCCCGGCGTTTGACGGCGCGGCTTGCTGAGCGGTGAGCAGCGGCGGGCATTTTGGCGCGGGCGTTGCTGCCGCGCTGGGCGCAGTGCTGATCTGGGGGTTCCAGATCCCCCTGGGAAAACAGGTCCTCGCGCAACTCGACGGCTTTTCGCTGGGCTTGCTGCGTTATGTAACCGCCATGCTTGGCTTTGTCGCGCTTCTCGTCTGGAAAGAGGGATGGGCGGCCGTCTCGCCCGCGGGGCATTTTCGTGTCCTGTCGGTCGCCGGTGGCGTGGGTATCGCAGGATCGGTGATGCTGGTATTTGCCGGCTTGACGCTCACCCGACCCGAGTCGGCAGCCATTATCGGAGCGCTGCAACCCGCCATTGCCGTATTGGCTCAGTGGCTCCTCGAGCGCCGACGTCCCGAACGTTTCACGCTGGCATGCATTGCGGTTGCTTTTCTGGGAGTCATGCTGGTGGTGACGCGCGGCGGGGCCGCGTTTGCAACCGATGTGTCGATCACGGTCGATGAATTCATTGGCAATACGCTGGTGTTTCTGGGCTCGATTGCCTGGGTCACGTATTCGGTGTCGACACGCTCGATTTCGCACTGGTCGAGTGCGCGAATCTCGGCGCTCACCTGCCTGTTCGGTGTGGCGGCTGCCACGCCGGTCTGGTGGATCGCGCATCTTGCGGGCGCCACCTATTTCCCGGCGAGCCTCGACAGTGCGCTCATCGGAAAAATCGCGTTTCTCGCGATATTTGGAGCGCTGGTGGCTATTTTCCTCTGGAACATCAGCCTGCGCCGAATCGGCGCGCTCAATTCGGTGTTGCTCAGCAACCTGACGCCGGTGGTGGCATTTGCCCTTCTTGCAGCGATGGGAGCGCAATTCACCACGGCCGAACTGGTGGGCGCTGCGCTCGTCGTGCTTGCCCTGGGGGCAAACAATCTGAATCAGCGCCGACTTCGATCCGCGCCTGAATGCGCCCGGTGAGTTCAGGAGCCAAACGCCGGTCTACAATTCGCCTTGCGGGCCTCTAGCTCATGCTTGGTTAGAGCAGCGGACTCATAATCCGTTGGTGCCGGGTTCGACTCCCGGGGGGCCCACCAACCCACGCCAGACCGGGCGCGTCCCCATTAACGGGGATGCGCCCTGTTCTCTCAGGCCGGAGTGGATTGCGTCGGAATGAGAAACTGCTCTTTGGTGGCGCCCTGAGCAAGCTTCTGCGCAAGCCACACGGGGGGCCGGCCGCGGCCTGTCCAGGTGGCGCCACTGTCTGGATCGCGAAACTTGGGCGCCACGGTTGATTTGGGTTTGGCGGCAGCCCGACCCCGAACCTTGGTGGCCGACTTCGCGCGAGGGCTTGAGTCAGCGAGATCCTGAACCGAGACTCCCAGTTTTTTCATGTAGGCCTTGACGCGCGCCACCGCACGGGCTTTTTTATTGTCGCGCGCAGATGCCAGCGCTTTTGCCTGCGCCTCAAGGCGCGCGATCTGCTTCTTGATTGCTTCGTAGCTACGGGCCATGATTGTCGATCCGGATTAAAAATGACAGAACCGCGAATTTATCAGGTTTATGTTTTTCGACGCAACAAGTCGGTGAATAAGGAGAATTTCAGTTTAAGCCTTGGTTGATTTATTGATCGGAACGGATTATTAATCGCGGGTTTAATTGTTTATCCCAAGTCAATGATTAATATGAAATTTTATTTAACCGGGATTTATCTCAGCAGCAACCCACCCACCGAATCGCCCCACGCCTGTATCGGTCCAAGCGGGTTACGCGTAATTGCCAGTTCTTCGATTTTTGGTTGACCCCCGAACGCACGATAAATCGCGAGATCATCGAGAAACACAATCAGTGCGTTGAATGTCCAGCCTGTCACCAGCACTTCCCGGCGAAAAGAAAGCGAATCAAGCCAGAAATTGCCCTGCCGCTGGCGGGCAATTCGCCGGACGCTGATTGATAACCCGGTGCAGCGTCGGCCGGCGGCAAGGCACGCCTGCAATCCCGAATCGAGTATTCCGGTTTTCAAAACGTCGGCCGTTGCGAATTTCTGCAGCAATTCGGGCCAGGACAATATGGTTACTGCCGGATTCCTGTAGGGATCGAATCCATCCGACAGCAACTCGGCACGGCGGGTCTGGTAGGGAATGATCTGTTCGATCGATTGGCGGGCCTGATCGAATTCCTGCCATGCCATTCGGGTCTCGTCAGTCGAGCGTGGCAAAAGTGAGCCACAGGCTGGCAGGGCAAGGCAAATGAGTAACGCTGTGAACACGCGGGCGCGATGGCCACGCTGGTGATTGATCGCCATTGACCGATCATGCGGTGTTTCGCCCATTGGATGGGCGCGTGATCAGCGATGCGTTTGCCAGCACTCAACGGTCGTGGCGCGCCCGGTCATCAGGTCATCGTTTTGTCTGGCGTCGATCTGGGCGCACAATAGCGGGTTAGTTCAATTTAACCGAGCCCCGAGTCGGGTCCGTTCGGTCAGGCGCGAGCCCAGGTCACTGTCCTTGGGTGGTTGATCCGGTCGGTTGGTCAGGGCGATGACCTGAGGCGCGGCCAGCAGAGGCGCGATCGATCAGCGAACGACCAGCGAACGATCAGCGCCAATGCGTACCCGAACACCCCCAGGCGAAGGCCCTCCTGCGTGAACACCACCCCTTCCGTCGCTCAAGAACCGTCCCCGCTGCATTCCGGCGAGCCCGCGCCGGCAGCGCCGTCCGCCGAACCGGGTCCGGCCATTACCTTCCAGTCGTTTGGGCTGGCCGAGTCCATCCTGCGCGCGGTTCATGAACTGGGCTATCGCGAACCCACGCCGATTCAGGCGCAGGCCATTCCGGTTGTGATGCAGGGTCATGATGTGATGGGGGCTGCGCAGACCGGCACCGGCAAGACCGCGGGGTTTGCGCTCCCTATCCTTCAGCGTCTGCTGCCGCATGCCAATCCGAGCGCCTCGCCTGCGCGTCATCCTGTGCGGGCGCTGATCCTTGCGCCGACGCGTGAACTCGCCGACCAGATTTACGTGAACGTTCGCGAATACGCGCGTCACAGCCACTTGCGCAGCGCGGTCGTGTTTGGCGGCGTGGATATCGCGCCGCAGATCGCGGCGCTCCGCCAGGGGTGCGAGGTGCTGATCGCCACGCCCGGGCGGCTGCTCGACCATCTGGGCCAGCGCACGGTCACGCTGGCGCAGGCCGAAATCCTGGTGCTTGACGAGGCAGATCGAATGCTGGACATGGGCTTCCTGCCCGATATCCAGCGGATCATCAATGCATTGCCGACCAAGCGGCAGAACCTCATGTTCTCGGCAACATTTTCCGAGGATATCCGCAGGCTGGCTGGCAGTTTCCTGAAAAATCCGATCTCGATCGAGGTGGCGCGCCGCAATGCGGCAGCCGACACCGTTGAGCAGGTCGTGTATCGGGTGGCCGACACGGAGTCCAAGCGCGCGGCTGTGGCGCAACTCGTGCGCGAGCGTGCCATCAGCCAGGTCATCGTATTCACCAACACCAAGATCGGTGCCAGCCGACTGGCGCGTCAGCTCGAGCGCGACGGGCTCAACGCCAGCGCGATTCACGGCGACAAATCGCAGCAGGAGCGGCTCGCCACGCTGGAAGGCTTCAAAAAGGGCGAGGTGAGCGTGCTTGTGGCCACCGATGTGGCGGCGCGCGGGCTCGATATCGCCGAACTGCCTGCAGTCATCAACTACGACCTGCCATACAGCCCCGAAGACTATGTGCACCGGATCGGTCGCACGGGACGCGCGGGCGCGAGCGGGCTCGCCCTGTCGCTCATGACGAGCGCTGATGAACGGCTTCATCAGGACATTGAAAAACTCCTCAAGCGCAAGCTCGAGGTGCGCACGCTGGTGGTTGAGCGTCTGGCCTCTGATGACACCGAGCGCGCCGGTCGTTCCCCACGGGACTCCGACGAGCGCCCCCCCCGTCGTGGCCGCGACGAGCGCGTGACGCGGTCCCCGGAGCGCCGCGCATCCACGCCTGCTGCGGTCAATGTTGACCCTTTCTTTCTCAAGCCCTATGAGCCAGCTGCGCTCCCCGCGGGAACGGCGCAAGCGCCCCCGCCTGCGCCTGCACGAACCGGCGGTCGCCCCGCGCGTCGGGTTGCCGTGCTGCTGGGCGGGGAACCCCTCAAGCGCTAATCGGCAGGCGTGCCGCCCGGTGATCGCCGATCCGGATGGCTCGATTGCCTTCGTGAAGCAGCGAGATGCGACGGGCGGGTGGCTGACTGCATATAGACGCTCGTTGCCCAGCGCTCGGTCGCGCGGTGCCAGAACGTGGTGAGCGAATCGGTTTGAACCGGTTCGAGGCCAAGGTGCGTCATGGCGTCGTTCAATACCCGAACCGGCTGCGAGAGGTCGATCGGTGCCGCCCCGGTCTGCTTGGACAGCTTCTGCCCGTTGGCGGCAAGGACCACCGGAATATGCAGATAGCGCGGCCTGGGCAGTCCCAGGAGCTCTTGCAGGTGGATCTGTCGCGATGTTGAGCCCTCCAGATCGCAGCCGCGCACGACGTCGGTGACCGATTGAATGCCGTCGTCCACCACCACCGCCAGCTGGTAGGCCCAGATGCCATCGGCCCGGTAGACGACGAAATCGCCCACGCTGGACTGAAGGTCGTCATGATGCGTTCGACCGCTGCGGTCAAGCCACTGGATTGGACCGGCTGGGACACGCACCCGCCAGGAGCGGGCGCTCCGTCCGCTGGGTAGTCCATGTCGACAGGTGCCCGGATAGATCAGCTCGCGCCCGGGGGGCTCGTCGCCCGCATGCGCCGATCGTTTGGCAGCAGCGCCGCGGTCGGCATCGCCCGGTGTGCCCCAGTTCAGGCGCGAGTCGGCAAGTTCGGCGCGCGTGCACCCGCATGGATAGACCTGCCCGGCCGCCCGGAGTCGATCGAGCGCTGCCGCGTAGCGCGCTCGCCCCGCGCTCTGAAAGCTGGGCTCGCCATCGTGCCGCATGCCCAGCTGGTGGAGAACGGCAAGGATCGCTTCGGTGGCGCCCTTCTTCACACGAGGGGTATCAACATCTTCGATGCGCAGCAGCCAGCGACCCTGGTGGGCGCGGGCATCGAGGTAACTGGCGAGCGCGGCAACCAGCGATCCGGCGTGAAGCGGGCCGGTGGGCGAGGGTGCGAACCGACCGATGTAGCCGGCGGCTGCGGTCGGTTGAGGGACGGTTGATGGACTGAGCGGGGTCATGCGTCAGGGGTCCGGTAAATCAGCGTTCGCGTCGTCGGCTTCTTTTCGGTCACGATCCGCTCGTCTTTACACTGATGCAATGTTCAACCCTTGCATTCCGGAACGAAGGCGTTCCGGACTCATGAACGGTGCACCCCCATGTTCACGATCCGACGTTCCAACGAACGCGGCCAGGCCGATCTGGGCTGGCTGAAATCGCGGCACAGCTTCTCGTTTGCCTCGTATCAAGACCCCGCGCATATGAATTTTGGTCCGCTTCGGGTGATCAATGAAGACTGGATCGCGCCCGGCACGGGCTTTGGCATGCATGGTCACCGTGACATGGAGATCATCACCTATGTGCTGGAGGGCGCGATCACGCATCGTGACAGCATGGGCAATTCGTCTGTGATCCGGGCGGGCAGCGTCCAGAAAATGAGCGCTGGAACGGGTGTGATGCACTCGGAACACAATCGCGAGTCCGGCATCACCACCCACATGCTGCAGATCTGGATCACACCGGATCGTCTGGCGATCGAGCCTGGCTATCAGGAGTGTCTGATCGATGACGGATCGCGCCGCGGTCGACTCGCGCTCATCGCCTCGGGCAGCACCGAAGAGGGCGTGGTGCACATTTGCCAGGATGTACGACTGTGGGCCGGGCGCTTCGACGGTGCCGAGCAGGAGCGGCGCACGCTCGATGCCGGCCGCCGGGTTTATGTTCACGTGGCCCGGGGCGCGCTGCACGTCAATGGCAGGCCGCTTGGTGCGGGCGATGCGGCGATGCTGATTGACGAACCCGAACTGACGCTTGAATCGGGCAGCGCTGCCGAAGTGCTGGTTTTCGATCTGCCCTGACCCAGGAGACGCGCACCATGTCGCTCGTCGTCATTGCCTACCACTCCGGCTACGGCCACACGCGCCGGGTTGCACAGGCGCTCCGGGAAGGCGCCGCATCGGTAACCGGTACTCGTGCCCAATGGCTCGATGTCAGCACCATCGACGATCCCGGCTGGGAACTGCTCGCCGAAGCCGACGCGATTGTCTTCGGTGCGCCCACGTACATGGGCGGGCCCTCGGGCGTCTTCAAGACCTTCGCCGACGCGACGTCCCGGGTCTGGTTCTCTCAGGCCTGGAAGGACAAACTGGCGGGAGGCTTCACCTGCTCGCTTGCCATGAGTGGCGATAAATACTCAACCCTCATGTACTTCGTCACCCTTGCCATGCAACACGGCATGGTCTGGGTCGGTAACGCCATGATGCCTTCGGCCACAGCGGGTGCGCCCGAGCAGATGAACCGGATTGGTTCGACGATCGGGGTCATGGCGCAGGCGGACAACCTGCCACCCGAGCAGAGCCCGCCCCAGGGCGATCTGGATACGGCGCGCGCCTACGGTGAGCGGATCGCGATGTTTGCGCGCGCCCGCGCGCGCTGAGTCCGCGCCAGGCCCTCGGTACCGCTCAGCGCGGCGAACTTCTCGTGGCCAGGGTATTGACCACCAGTGCGGCAAGCACCACCACGCCGCCCTGCAAGGTGGCGGCGTGTGTGGCCTCACCCACGAACAGCCAGGCCCAGAGCGGGCCCAGCACCACCTCGAGGAGCGCGATCAACGCCACCTCATGAGGCGCCAGCCAGGCGAGTGCACGCACCATCAGCCAGCATGGCAGCGCGAGTTGAAACGCACCAAGGAACGCAAGGATGAGGAGATCGCGTCCACCCGTGGCAAGCGGCCAGGCGAGCGGCAGCATGGCTGCGCAAGAGATCAGGGCGCCCAGCAGCACCGCCGGCGCGAGATCGAGTTCGGCGTGAACCCGTCTGAGGGTGACCAGATTGATGGCCGAGGCGAGCGGTACGCCCAGCGCGATAAGAATGCCCGTGAGGCCATCGACCGATATCGCCTCGTGCACCATCCACCAGATACCCGCGCCGGCTGCGATGATCGCCGCCCAGGTGACGCGGCGGATGGTCTGGCCCAGCACGATGCGGGCAAGCAGCGCGGCGAGGAGCGGCGCCAACCCGATCACCAGAAGCGTGTTGGCGACGCTGGTCCGCGTGAGCGCGATCATGAAGCAGGTGAACATCACCGCCCACATCAGACCGGAGAACAGGCCCGTCCAACCCATTCTGAGCACTGTGCCGACCGGCCGGCCGCGCTCCTGCACAGTCAGGATCAACAGCATGGCGATGGCGCAAAACAGACTGCGCCAGAAGCTCAGTTCGAACCCGCGGGCGTTTTCCAGCATGCGGGTGAGCGCGCCGGCGCTGCTCCAGAGCACGGCGCAGCCCACCATCAACCACGCGGCGCCACGGGGTGAGGCGGGGAAATTCACTTGGGTTTTCCGGATCGGTGCGGTGAAACCGCTGGGCGGTAGGCGAAAGGTGAGCGCATGCTTTCTCTGTAGACGTTGGAAATCGGTGAGGCTGCAGCCGAGGCCCGGCATGCGCGTCGAATGGATGTTGCCACACCGTTGATCGGCCAGGCGGGTAGAATTTTGGCGATGAGCGCACCCCGTTTCGTCCACTTGCGGGTCCACACCGAATATTCCATCAGCGACTCGATCGTTCGCATCGACGCGCTGGTGGAGGCCGCGCAGGCTGACCAGCAGCCGGCGCTCGCCATGACCGATCTCGCCAACCTGTTCGGCTGGGTGAAGTTCTACAAGGCCGCACGCGCTGCCGGGATCAAGCCGATCTGCGGGGTCGATGCCTGGATCACCAATGAAACCGAGCGCGACCGGCCCTACCGGATGCTGCTGCTCGCGCGCAATGCCGCCGGGTACCTGCGCCTGTGTTCGCTGCTGAGCCGAGCGTGGCTGGAGAACGAATACCGTGGCCGGGGCGAGATCCGGGCCGAGTGGTTTGACGAGCCTGCCGCTGATGGCGGCCGCGCGGGGGACGGCCTGATCGCGTTGTCGGGGGCGCATCACGGCGAGGTCGGGCAGGCGCTCCTCACGGGCAGCCTTGCGCAGGCAACGCCAGCGGCGCTTCGCTGGGCGCAGCGTTTTCCTGGCGCGTTCTATCTCGAGGTGCAGCGCACCGAGCAGCCCGAGTCGGCGACACAAACAATCGCCGCAGCACGGCTGGCCGCCCGGCTTGACCTGCCGCTGGTTGCCACGCAGCCGGTTCAGTATCTCCTCACCGATGATTTCCGCGCGCATGAGGCGCGGGTCTGTATCGCCGAGGGCGAGATCCTCGCCAATCCGCGGCGGTCGCGGCGCTTTGACGGAGCGATGCACTTCCGGTCGCAGCAGGAAATGGCCGAGTTGTTCGCCGACCTTCCCTCTGCGCTCCAGAACAGTGTCGAGATTGCCCGGCGCTGCAGTGTGCCCATGACCCTGGGCAAACCTCGCCTGCCGCTTTATCCGGTACCCGACGGGGTCACGCTGGACCAGCACATGCGTGACCTGTCGCTCGAAGGCCTGCAGCGTCGACTCGGCCCCGATGTTGCGGCTGACCGATGGGAGTCGTATCGCAGTCGGCTCGATTACGAGTGCGACACCATCGAGAAGATGGGCTTCTCGGGTTACTTCCTGATCGTGGCCGACTTCATCAACTGGGCAAAAAGAAACAACGTTCCCGTCGGCCCGGGGCGCGGATCGGGGGCGGGCTCCATCGTGGCCTGGGCGCTCGGCATTACCGATCTCGACCCGATTCCGTACGCGCTGCTGTTCGAACGGTTCCTGAATCCCGAGCGCGTGTCGATGCCCGACTTCGATATCGACTTCTGCCAGGACAAGCGCCAGCTCGTGATCGAGTATGTGCGCAACAAATATGGCGAGCATGCGGTCTCGCAGATCGCAACCTTCGGCACGATGGCCTCCAAGGCCGTCATTCGCGATGTCGGCCGCGTGCTCGACATGAGCTACACCTTCTGCGATCAGCTCTCCAAGCTGGTACCGGTGGTGCAGAACAAACCGCTGTCACTTGCCAAGGCGCGTGAGGCCGAACCCGCGCTCGCCGAGCGCGAGCGCAACGAGGACGAGGTTCGCGAACTGCTTGCGCTTGCCGGGCGGCTTGAAGATCTCACTCGAAATGTCGGCATGCATGCGGGTGGCGTTCTCATTGCGCCTGGCCGGCTGACGGATTTCTGTCCGCTCTACAAGCAGCCAGGCGCCGAGGGCGGTGTCGTGAGCCAGTTCGACAAGGACGATGTCGAGGCGGTGGGACTGGTGAAGTTCGACTTTCTCGGACTTCGCAACCTCACCATCATTCGCATGGCCGAGGAATTCATCAACGCGCGGCATCCGGGGCTGGGTCTGGATCTGGCTGCGCTCAAGTTCGATGACCCGGCGGCCTACAAGGTGCTGCGCGAGGCCAACACCACGGCCGTGTTCCAGCTGGAAAGCGACGGCATGAAGAAGCTTCTTAAAAAGCTTCAGCCCGACCGCTTCGAGGACATCATCGCGGTGCTTGCGCTCTACCGCCCGGGGCCGCTCAATTCCGGCATGGTCGATGACTTCATTCTGCGCAAGAAGGGCCAGCAGTCGATCGATTATTTTCACCCAGACCTCAAGGCCTGCCTGGAGCCCACCTATGGCGTGATCGTGTATCAGGAACAGGTGATGCAGATCTCGCAGACCATTGGTGGCTATACCCTGGGTGGCGCCGATCTGCTGAGGCGTGCCATGGGCAAGAAGAAGCCCGAGGAAATGGCCCAGCACCGAGGCCTCTTCGTGGAAGGTGCAGAGAAAAAAGGCTATTCGGTCGATCTGGCAAACAAGCTCTTCGACCTGATGGCGATGTTCGCCGAATACGGGTTCAACAAATCGCATACCGCCGCCTATGCGGTCGTGACATATCAGACCGCGTGGCTGAAAGCGCACTATCCGGCCGAGTTCATGGCGGCCACGCTGTCGTCCGACATGGATGACACCGACAAGGTCCAGCTCTTTGTGGCCGACGCGCAGCACATTGGCGTGCGCGTGCTCCCCCCCGACATCAATCTGTCGGCCTGCAGGTTCGAGCCGGTCAGCGATCGAGAGATTCGCTATGGCCTCGGAGCAGTGAAGGGCACGGGTCAGAACGCGGTAGACGTGATCGTGGCGGCCCGGGCCGATGGGCCGTTTCGCGATCTGTTCGATTTTTGTGCCCGGGTTGACCGACGACTGGTCAACCGTCGCGCAGTCGAAGCGCTGGTGCGGGCTGGCGCCTTCGACAGTCTGGATCCCGACCGGGCCAAGTTGCTCGCCAACACACCGCGTGCCATGGACGCGGCCGAGGCTGCGGGGGCAGCGGCCGATCAGGCGAGCCTGTTTGGCGAATCCAACGGCTCGAGCGCGCTCGTCACCGATTGGCTGCCGGTCGCTCCCTGGTCGGAGCGTCAGCGGCTTCAGGAAGAAAAACTCGCACTGGGATTCTTTCTGACCGGGCATCCGTTTGCCGCACATGAGCATGAGATCCGGCGCTTTGTACGAATGCGGCTCGCCGATCTTCAACCCGCACCTCAGCCAATCTGGATGGCGGGCGTGGTGGCAGCGCAGCGCACACAGATGACGCGGCGCGGGAAGATGCTGTTTGTCACGCTGGACGACGGCTCGGCCCGGGTCGATGTGTCGGTCTTCAATGAGCTCTATGACGCCAATCGCCGGATCGTTCGCGAAGATGAATTGCTGGTGGTGCTCGGGAAGGTGAGCCGCGATGACTACACCGGCGGGCAGCGCGTGGTGGCCGAGCGGCTGCTCGATCTGGCGGGTGCGCGCCGCGAGTTTGGCAAACGGCTTCGGATCCGCCTGAATGGCAATGCCGATGGCGCTGCGCTGCGCAGCGTGATCGCCCCGTTTGCTGCGGGCGAGCCGTCGGCAGCCGACGAGGCGCCTGCGCTGCCGGTGGTGATCGACTACACCAGTGCGGTTGCGCAGTGTGCCATCGAGCTTGGCGCACCCTGGCGGGTACGCCCCGAGGAGAGTCTGCTTGCAGCGATTGGCGAGCGCCTGAAGCCGATCGCGGTCGATGTCGAGTACTGAGCGGCGGACTTCGGACTTGCGCGATTCCCTCCGTATCTGGCTGCGCCTTCTCGGCTGGGTGCGCCCGTTCTGGCGCGGCTTCGCGGTAGCGCTTGTTGCCATGGTGGTGGCAGCGGCCACCGAGCCGCTGTTTCCGGCGTTGATGAAGCCATTACTGGATCGGGGCTTTGTCGCGCGCAGCGATTTCCCGTTCTGGTGGGTGCCGGCTGCCATCATCGGAATTTTTGTGGTGCGCGGGTGCGCCACCTTCTGCGCGCAGTACGCCATGGCCTGGGTTTCTGCGGGGGTGCTCGCCGAAGTGCGCCGTCAGATGTTCGCGCACACACTGCGCCTGCCCGCGCGGGACTTCGAACGCGAGGCCTCGGGGCTCCTGATTTCGCGCATTGTGTTCGAGGTCAACAGTTTTACCGATGCGGCCACCCATGCGGTCACGGTGCTGGTGCGCGATACGCTGGTGATCATCGGGCTCCTCGGGTGGCTCTTTTATCTCAACTGGCAACTCACCCTGGTGGCGATCGGCATGGTGCCGCCGCTTGCCCTGATCCTCACCCAGTTCAGCCGCCGGATGCGCGGGCTCAGCCGGCGCAACCTCGAGCAGATGGGCGAGCTCACGCGTACGGTCGAAAGCGCTGTGCAGGGGTACAAGGTCATCAAGGTATTCGATGCGCATGAACGCGAGGCGGCGCGGTTTGCCGACACCGTGGCACGGTTGCGGCGGGTTGCGATCCGGATCATCAGTTCAACCGCAGCCACCACGCCGGTTACGCAGCTCTGTGCTGCGATCGCAGTGGCCGTGGTGGTGAGCATTGCGCTCCTTCAGGCGGAAACCGACAGCGAGACCGTGGGCGGCTTCGTCTCGTTCATCACTGCCATGCTCATGCTGCTCGCGCCGCTCAAGCACCTCGCCGACATCAATGCGGTGATTCAGCGGGGGCTTGCATCGGCCGAGAAGGTGTTTGAACTTCTCGATCGACCAGCGGAACCCGACAGCGGATCGCAGGTGCTGGGACGCGCGCACGGGGCTGTCTGCTTCAGGGGCGTGACGGTACGGCACCCCGGCGCCAGTCAACCGGCGCTACGCGAATTGCAGCTCGATATTCGGCCCGGCGAAATGCTTGCACTGGTCGGGCCCTCGGGCGGCGGGAAAACCACGCTGCTCAATCTGCTGCCGCGCTTCGTTGAGTCTGAGGCCGGCGAGGTGCTGATTGATGGCGTGCCGATCGACTCGCTCACGCTCGGCAGTCTGCGCAGTCAGCTCGCACTGGTATCGCAGGAGACCGTGCTGTTCAACGGCAGCATCCGCGCCAATCTTGCCATTGCGGTGCCCCACACGCCGGACGATGCGGGGCTCTGGCGCGCGCTCGAGGTGGCAGCGCTCGATGACTTTGTTCGTGCGCTGCCTGCGGGGCTCGATGCCGAGATCGGCGAGCGGGGCACGCAGCTCTCGGGTGGTCAGCGACAGCGACTTGCAATCGCGCGTGCGGTGCTGAAAGACGCGCCGATTCTGCTGCTCGACGAGGCCACGTCTGCGCTTGACTCCGAGACCGAGCGGGCGGTTCAGAGTGCGCTTGAGCGCGTGATGGCGGGGCGCACCACGCTGGTGGTGGCGCATCGGCTGTCCACCATCGAACGCGCGAGCCGCATCGCGGTGCTCGAGGCCGGGCAGCTGGTTGAACTCGGCTCGCATGCCGAACTGCTTCGCGCAGGCGGACTCTATGCCCGCCTCCACCAGATCCAGCAACGCGCACCCGGTGCGCAGGAGCCTTCACAATGAACTTGCCAGCTGCCAACGACCGCTTTCCGATTGCCGAAATCGACCAGCTTCCTGCCGACATTCGCGACAAGATCACTGCGGTACAGGAAAAAAGCGGATTCGTTCCCAACGTGTTTCTGAAGCTTGCGCGTCGGCCCGATGAATTCCGCGCATTTTTCGCCTATCACGACGCACTGATGCTGCGCGAGAACAGCTTGTCGAAGGGCGAAAAGGAAATGATCGTGGTGGCTACCAGCGCTGCCAACGATTGCCTCTATTGCGTGGTGGCGCACGGCGCCATCCTGCGCATCTACGAAAAAAACCCGCTGATCGCCGATCAGCTCGCAACCAACTATCGCAAGGCGGCGATCACCCCGCGCCAGCGCGTCATGCTCGACTTCGCGCTCAAGGTGGCCACCCGCTCAGCCGAGATTGGCGAGGCCGACTTTCAGGCGCTTCACGAGCAAGGATTTTCGGATGAGGACGCCTGGGACATCGGCGCGATTGCGGCGTTTTTCGCTTTGTCGAACCGCATGGCGAATCTCGCCTCGATGATGCCGAACCCGGAGTTCTATCTGCTCGGGCGACTGCCGCGCGAGAAAAAATAGCTGCAGGGGGCGGTCAGGTGCGCCCCGTAGCCAGGCCCGGGCACCGCTGGGAGCGTGGGCCTAGAGCAGCACGATGTCGTAGTGCTCCTGCGCATAGGTGGTTTCCACCATCAGGGAGATCTGACGACCGATTGCATCGCAGAGGGCGGCCAGCGACTGGGCCTCTTCCTCGAGGAACAGATCAACGACCGACTGCGCGGCGACCAGCCGGAATTCACGCGGATTGAACTGCCCGGCCTCGCGCTGAATCTCGCGCAGAATTTCATAACACACGGTGCGCGCCGTCTTGATCTGGCCGGTGCCCGAGCAGGTGGGGCAGGGCTCGCACAGCACGCGCGCCAGCGACTCACGCGTGCGCTTGCGGGTGATCTCGACCAGACCCAGCGAGGTGAAGCCGTTGATGCCGATCCGGGTACGGTCACGCTGCGCGGCCTTGCGAAGTTCGGCAAGCACCGCATCGCGATGCGCGCTGTCTCGCATGTCGATCAGGTCAACCACGATGATGCCGCCCAGGTTTCGCAGACGGAGCTGCCGCGCAATCGCATGGGCGGCTTCGAGGTTGGTGCGAAATACCGTGTCCTCGAAATTGCGGCCGCCCACAAAACTGCCGGTATTCACATCGATGGTCGTCATGGCCTCGGTCTGATCGATGATCAGGTAGCCGCCTGACTTAAGATCGACGCGACGGGAGAGCGCACGCTCGATTTCCTGCTCGACACCGTGGAGTTCGAACACCGGCCGCTCGGAGGCGTGAAGCCGCAGCCTGCGGGTCATTGCGGGCATCCAGGCGGATGCAAATTCCTGCATCAGGGCGAGTGCCTCGCCGGAATCGACGATCACCGCACTGGTCGCCTCGCCTGCAAGATCACGCAGCACCCGTTGCGTGAGCGCAAGCTCCTGGTAGATGAGCGAGGGTGCGGTACGCGTGCGCGAGCCGTCGAGAATCTGCTGCCAGCGGCGCCTGAGATAGGCAATGTCGGCGGCGAGTTCGTCGCTGCTTGCGTCCTCGGCGAGCGTGCGCACGATGAAGCCGCCCTTTTCGTCGTCAGGCACCAGCGCCTGCATCCGGCTGCGCAGCGCCTCACGCCCCTGTTCATCGCCAATGCGCTGTGATACGCCGATGTGCGGCTCGTGGGGCAGATACACGAGCAGCCGACCGGCGATGCTCACCTGGGTGGACAGTCGGGCACCCTTGGTGCCAAGCGGATCCTTGATGACCTGAACCAGAAGGGGTTGCCCTTCAAACAGCAGCTTTTCGATGGGTTGCTGAGTGCCGGTCGGGGCGTGCGAGTGGCGTGATTGCCAGAGGTCGGCCACATGCAGGAATGCTGCGCGTTCCAGGCCGATGTCGATGAAGGCCGACTGCATGCCGGGCAGCACGCGCGAGACGCGGCCGAGGTAAAGATTGCCAACCAGTCCGCGCGATACCGCCCGCTCGATCAGCAGTTCCTGCACCACGCCCTGTTGAACGACGGCAACCCGCGTTTCGTGCGCGCGGTGATTGACGAGAATTTCCTCGGTCATGATGCGGTACGACCCGCGCGGCCCAGCAGCCGCGCGGTTTCGTAAAGCGGAAGTCCCATGATCGCGCTGTAGCTGCCTTCGATGCGCCGGACATGGCGCGCGATCGCACCCTGAATGCCGTAGGCGCCAGCCTTGTCCATGGGCTCGCCTGTCGCAACATAGGCCTCGAGCTCAGCCCTGGGAATGCGGGCGAACGTGACCCGCGAGACATTGACCATGGAATCGGTGCGCGTGCTGCCGCGGGCAACCGCGACCGCCGTGATCACCCGGTGGGTGCGGCCTGCCAGGCGCGTGAGCATGTCGAGCGCTTCGGTCGCGTGCGCGGGTTTGCCGAGGATCGTGCCGCCGATTGCGACCGTGGTGTCGGCCACCAGGATGGGGGCTGCCGGCAGCGCCAGCCTTGCGAGCCGCTCGCGTGCGGCTGCAGCCTTGGCAAGTGTCACGCGCAACACGTATTTGCCAGGGTCCTCGCCCGGGCGCACGCGCTCGAGCGCCTCGGCGTCTTCGTCGGCGCCCGGTGCCAGCAGCCGGAAGGAGACACCGATCTGCTCAAGCAGCTGCTGCCGGCGCGGACTGCGCGAGGCGAGGTAGATGAAGGGGGACTCGGGAAGCGGCATCAGCTCAGTCGCGGTGATAGGGATGGCCGGTGAGAATAGACCAGGCGCGAAAGAGCTGCTCGGCAAGAAGCACGCGGACCAGGGGATGAGGCAGGGTGAGACTTGAGAGCCGTACCAGCTCATCGGCTTCGTCGCGAAGCGATGGATCAATGCCGTCGGGGCCGCCGATCACCAGCGCAACCGGTGCACCGCGATCGCGCCACGCGCCCACACGCTGTGCAAACTGCCGCGTGGTCTGATCGCGGCCGCGCTCATCGAGCACGACCCGCCAGGCGCCCGGCATGATGGCCGAGCGGATCCGCTCGGCCTCGCGCTGCATCCAGACTGCGGGCGAGCCGCTCGCACTGCGGGGCTCGGCACGCACCTCGCGCCATTCGAGCGCAAGCTCGGCAGGCAACCGGGCGCTGTAATCGGAGGCAGCGGCGTCGACCCAAGCCGGCATCCTGGTGCCGACCGCGATCACCCGGATGCGCACAGCTCAGGTGCTGCGGGTGCGCTTGGCGGCGCGGGGTTTGGTGGGACGCGCAGCCTGAACGCCCGGCTTTCCGGTTGCTGCTGCGGCGGTGCGGGCGCGAGGGCTCCGCGGCGAGGCGCTGGCGGGCGCGGCGGGCGCGGCAGACCCGGCAGACGCTGCAGACGCTGGGGCTGCCCGCCTGGCAGCGCCTGCGCGTGGCGCGGGTGATGAGGCGGCTCGCTTTCTGCCGGCAGCCGGCGCGGCCGGTTTTTTCTCGGGTCCGGTCTTCAGGCTGACCGGCTTGGCGCCCCACAATTCTTCGAGCCGGTAATAGGCCCGGATTGCCGGCTGCATGATGTGCACCACCGCATCGCCCAGATCGACCAGTACCCACTCGCCGCTTTCCTCGCCCTCGACCGACACCACATGGCCGCCCGCCGCCTTCACCTTGTCGCGAACGTGCGCGGCGAGCGACCGTGTCTGTCGGTTCGAGGAGGCGGTGGCAACGATCACGCGATCGAAGAGTTCCGTCTGTCCGATGGTGTTGAAGACCTGGATGTCCTGGGCCTTGATGTCATCGAGTGCGTCGACGATAACCCGCTGCAACTTTCGCAAATCCATGAGCAGTGCCTGTATCAGGGCTGGCCGCGCGCCGGGCGGTACAGCTGGTGGTGGTCAATATAGTCGAGGATGCCGGCAGGAAGCACCGCGGCCGGCCGCTCGCCGGCCAGCAGTTGTTCGCGCAGACGCGTGGCCGATACTGGCACAAAAGGCATGCCGAAGAACACGATGGCACCGCTTGGCGCGTCGGGCAAGGTGTCGCGTCCATGTTCAGCAACCAGTGACTCGACCGAATCCGGCAGCCGCGCGAGGCTGATCTGCTCGCGCCGTGTGACCGCGATGTGCGCCAGCGTGAGCAGCTCGCGGTAGCGCCGCCAGGTGGCGAGATTGCGCAGCTGGTCGCTGCCAAGGAGCAGAACCAGCACCGCATCGCGCCCCAGCTCGCTTCTCAGTTCGCCCAGCGTATCGACGGTGTAGGTATTGCCGCCGCGGCGCACTTCGCGATCATCGAGCACGAAGCCTCGATGACCGGCGATCGCACGCCGCACCATTTCCAGCCGGTGCTGGGAGTCGGTGCTGGTCTCGCCTTTCTGCCAGGAAATGGCGGTCGGCAGGAAGCGGATTTCGTCAAAGCCATAAGCTGCCTGCGCGGCGCGGGCGAGCGCCACATGGCCGACATGGATCGGATCAAAGGTGCCGCCCAGCAGCCCGATCCGAATGGGGCGGGCGTTCATGCCCAATCGCGCGGCTTCAGAAAATCGTACAGCTCAGACTCGGGCGAGCCCGGTTCGGGGTGCCAGTTGTAGCGCCAGCGTACGACCGGCGGCATGGAGCAGAGGATGGACTCGGTACGCCCGCCCGATTGCAGACCGAACAGCGTGCCGCGGTCGAAGACCAGATTGAATTCCACGTAGCGGCCACGGCGGTAGGCTTGAAAGTCGCGCTCGCGTTCGCCCCAAGGCAAGTGCTTGCGCCGCTCGACGATGGGCACGTAGGCCTCGGTGAAGGCGTTGCCCACGCTTTGCATCAGGGCGAATGAACGCTCGAATCCGGGCTCGCTCAGATCGTCAAAAAAGATGCCGCCCACGCCCCGTGCTTCGTTGCGGTGCTTGAGGAAGAAGTAGTCATCGCACCATTTCTTGTAGCGCGCATGGGTATCGTCGCCAAACGCCGCGAGGCTTGTCTTGCAGACCTGGTGGAAATGACGGGCGTCTTCCTCGAACGGGTAGTAGGGCGTGAGATCCATGCCGCCACCGAACCACCAGATGGGTTCGGACTGCCCCGGTGCACTGGTGGCAAGCGCAATGAAAAACCGGACATTGAGGTGAACCGTGGGCACGTAGGGGTTGCGCGGGTGGATGACCAGCGATACGCCCATGGCCTCGAACGGGCGGCCGGCGATCTGCTGGCGGTGCGAACTGGCCGATGCCGGCAACCGGTCGCCCTGTACGTGTGAAAACAGCACGCCACCCCGCTCGAGGACCTGGCCTTCCTCGATCACGCGGGTGATGCCACCACCGCCCTCTGGACGCTGCCAGGCGTCGGTTTCAAACCGGTTGCCGTCGCAGCCCTCGAGTGCTGCGACGATCCTTGACTGCAAGCCGGTCAGGTAGGTGCGAACCGCATCGATGTCGGGAGTCTGCACGGCAGGGGCGTTGGCGGTCATGGGGTGCGCCTCGAAGGGAAACGATGCGAAACGGGCATGCGGATCGATGGCCTGTCAGCCGCGTGCCGAGCGACCGACTGCACGGTGGCCGATGTCGCGGCGAAGCTGCATGCCGTCGAATCCGACGGTGTCGATCACGCGGTAGGCGCGCGTTTGCGCCACGCGCACCGAGTCACCGAGCGCGGTGACGCAGAGCACACGCCCGCCTGCGGTCACGGTGGTCTGCCCGTCGCCCGCGGCCGTGCCGGCATGGAACACCATGCAGTCGTCGCCAAAGGCATTGCCCTGCGCGGGCAGGCCGCGGATCGGGTCGCCGCGACGGGGCTCCTCCGGATAGTGGGCAGCCGCGAGCACCACGCCGAGCGCCGTGCGTCGGTCCCATTCGATATCGGTCCGGTCGAGTTCGCCGTCAATGGCATGCTCGATGATGCGGGCAAAGTCGCCCCGCATGCGCATCATGATGGGCTGGGTTTCCGGGTCGCCCAGCCGGCAGTTGAATTCGAGCGTGCGGGGCTTGCCCGCCGCATCGATCATGAGGCCGGCATAGAGAAATCCGGTGTAGGGCGTGCCCTCGGCGGCCATTGCTTCGACCGTGGGGCGGATGATTTCGCGCATGACGCGCGCATGCACTTCGGGTGTGATGACGGGCGCGGGCGAGTAGGCGCCCATGCCGCCGGTGTTCGGCCCCAGATCGCCGTCGGCAAGCCGCTTGTGGTCCTGGCTGCTGGCAAGCGGCAGGATGTTGCGGCCATCCACCATCACGATGAAGCTCGCCTCCTCGCCTTCAAGGAAGTCTTCGATCACCACCCGGGCGCCGGCGTCGCCCATCCGGTTGTCGACCAGCATGGCGTCGATCGCCGCATGGGCCTCGGCAAGCGTCTGGGCAACCACCACGCCCTTGCCCGCCGCCAGTCCGTCGGCCTTGATGACAATGGGTGCGCCGCGCTCGCTGACCCATTGGCGTGCCTGTCCGGCATCGGAGAAGGTCTGGTAGGCGGCGGTCGGGATGCCGTGCCGGCTCATGAAGGCCTTGGCGAAATCCTTGGAGGATTCGAGCCTCGCAGCCGCGCGGGTGGGTCCGAAGATGCGCAGGCGTTTTTCGCGAAACAGGTCGACGATGCCCGCGGCAAGCGGGGCTTCCGGGCCGACCACCGTGAAGGCGACCTTCTCGCGAAACGCAAACTCGGCGAGCTCTGCGATGTCGGTAATCGCCAGGTTTCTGAGCCCCGGCTCGCGGGCGGTGCCCCCGTTTCCGGGCGCCACGAACACCTGGGTGACGCCTGGCGACTGCGCAAGGCGCCAGGCGAGCGCGTGTTCACGGCCTCCGGAGCCGACAACGAGCAGTTTCATGGGGTTGGCGTTAACGGGTGATCTGTCGGTGGCCGCACGCGGGCGGACTCAGCTGGTTTCGTCGAACTCTGCGTTGGTGTAGACCTGCTGGACATCGTCGAGATTCTCGAGGGCATCCAGCAGCTTCTGCATTTTCTGGGCGTCTTCGCCGGCAAGCGGGGCCGGGGTTTCCGCGCGCATGGTGATTTCGGCAACTTCGGCCTTGAGCCCCGCCTTTTCCAAGGCGGCCTTGATCGAACCAAACTCGCCCGGCTGGCAGATGACCTCGATGCCGCCTTCGTCATCGGTCAGCACATCTTCGGCGCCTGCCTCGATTGCGGCCTCCATCACACGGTCTTCGGAGGTGCCCGGCACGAACAGCAACTGGCCGCAGTGACGGAACATGAAGGCCACCGAGCCGTCGGTGCCCAGGTTGCCGCCATGCTTGGAGAAGGCGTGCCGCACCTCGGCAACGGTTCGGGTTCGGTTGTCGGTCATGCAGTCGACGATCACCGCCGCGCCACCGATGCCATAGCCCTCGTAGCGAATTTCTTCGTAGGTGGCGCCATCCATGCCACCCGCGCCGCGCTGGATGGCGCGCTGCACGGTGTCTTTCGGGATATTGGCCTCGGACGCCTTGTCCATGGCAAGGCGCAGCCTCGGGTTGGCGGTGGCGTCGCCCCCGCCAAGCTTGGCCGCTACCGTAATTTCCTTGATCAGCCGGGTAAAGAGCTTGCCGCGCTTGGCGTCCTGCCGCCCCTTTCGGTGCTGAATATTGGCCCACTTGGAATGACCGGCCATTGGATGCCTCTGTCTGCCCTGTCGGTAAACTGTGGAACGTGTTGTGGTTGGCCGGACAATGTCCGATGATCGAGTGCCGGCGACGCAACCGGAAATCTTAGCATCCAGCCACTTCAGCGGCCTCCCGCCCCCGCCCAGACCTGACAGGAGTCAACATGCCCCAAGCGATTCAGATTGAGAAAGCCGGCCCAGCCGAGAACATGAAGCTGGTTGAGGTCAAGCTCGGTGCGCCCGGCAAGGGCGAGGCGCAGGTCGAGCACCATGCGATCGGCATCAACTACATCGACGTCTATTTCCGCAGCGGCCTCTACCCCCAGGCCATGCCGGCGGGCGTCGGGCAGGAAGGCGCGGGAATCGTCACCGCCGTGGGCGAGGGTGTCACCCATGTAAAACCCGGCGACCGCGTGGCCTACTGCGGCGGGCCCCCGGGATCGTATTGCACGGCGCGCAACATGCCCGCGCACACGCTGGTGAAACTGCCGAAGTCGATCAGCTTCGAGACCGGCGCTGCGATGATGCTGAAGGGCATGACGGTTCAGTACCTGCTCCGCCGCACCTACAAGGTCCAGAAGGGCCAGACGATCCTGTTTCACGCTGCTGCAGGCGGCGTGGGCCTCATTGCCATGCAGTGGGCGAAGGCGCTTGGCGTGAAGGTGATCGGCACGGTGGGTTCAAAGGAAAAGGCCGAGCTCGCGCGCAGTTTCGGCTGTGATCACACGGTGCTTTATCGCGAGGAAAACATCGTTGAGCGGGTGCGCGAGATCACCAAGGGCGCGATGGTGCCGGTGGTCTACGATTCGGTGGGCAAGGACACCTTCCAGGCCTCGATCGACAGCCTGCAGCCGTTCGGTCTGATGGTCAGTTTTGGCAATGCGTCCGGCCCGGTGCCGCCGCTCGCACTCACCGCGCTCAAGGGTTCCCTCTACATCACGCGGCCGTCGCTGATGGCGCATATGGTGAGCCGTTCCAACATCGAGGAAATCGCGGGCGACCTGTTCAAGATGGTGGCAAGCGGCAAGGTGCGGATCCCGATCGATCAGCGCTACAAGCTGTCGGAAGCAGTGAAAGCGCACAACGACCTCGAGTCGCGCCGCACCACCGGCTGCACCATTCTTCTGCCCTGAGTGGCCTGACGGTGTCCGGGGCCCCGCCCGCCTGCCCGTCTGGTGAGCCCCGGCGTTCGTTGGTTGATGAGCGTCGCTTCGGCGGCATGGTCCGTCTGTTTGGCGAGGCGGGCTGTGCAGCGCTTGCGGCTGCGCATGTCTGTGTGGTGGGCATCGGCGGGGTGGGGTCCTGGAGCGCGGAGGCGCTTGCGCGAAGCGGTGTCGGCCGGCTCACGCTGATCGACCTCGATCACATCGCCGAGTCCAACATCAACCGGCAGGTGCATGCGCTGGAAAGCACGCTGGGCGCAGCGAAAATCGAGGTGATGCGCAAGCGGATTGCCGACATCTCGCCCGACTGCTCGGTTGCGCTGATTGACGACTTCATCACCGCCGACAACGCGGCCGCGCTCATTCCCGCCGATGCCTGGCTGATCGATGCCATCGACCAGCCGCGGGCCAAGGCTGCGATGATCGCGCTCGCGCGGGCCCGCCGGCAGTCGGTGGTGGTGTGTGGCGCGGCCGGTGCGCGCACCGATCCGCTTGCGCTCTCGCGGGAAGACCTTGCGCTCACCCGTGGTGATGCGCTCCTCGCATCGGTGCGTGCGCGTCTTCGAAGGGAGCACGGTTTTCCGCGCGAAGCGGGTCGCCGCTTTGGGGTGGTCGCCATCTGTTCGCGGGAAGCGCCTGCGAGCCGGGGCGCGCGCGGGGGAGAGGCTGGCGCCCCGCTTGCCTGCGCCGGCTACGGCTCGGCGGTCACGGTGACGGCGACGATGGGCCTGGCTGCGGCGGCGTGGGTGATCGACGCGATCGTGCATCAAGCCAGCTGACGATGCCGTCGGCGTTGAGCGGCACATCAAGCGAAAGCAGTTCTGACACCCGGGCATCATCAAGCGTGACGCCGTGCGCGCGCAGTTCGGTCGATAGCAGATGCGCGAGGTCGGCACGGATGCGCGCGGTGCGTTCGGTTCCCGCGTGCTCGTGCAGAAGACCGATCTGCGCGTAGCGCTGCGTCAGGCGCTTGAGTGTCGCGCCGATGCGGGGCACGTCGCGCACCAGCGAGTAATGCGTGAGAAGGATTGCCTCCGGGTTGAGCGCCAGCATGCGGTCGATGGTCTGGCAGAGCACCTCGGGTTCAAACTGCACCGGGGTGGATGAGGGAAACGCGAAGGCCCGGCCCGCTACGTCAAATTCCCGGTAGGAAATACCGAACGAGTCGCCGGCAAACACCCAGCCGCTTGCCTCGTCGTGGATCACGATGTGGTGGCGCGCGTGGCCCGGCGCGTCGATGCAGCGCAGGCGGCGTCCGGCCAGTGTGAGGACGTGCCCGTCTGTGGCCTCGACCACCCGGGTGGCGTCGATCGGATCCACCCGGCCGTACATCTGCTCGGCCTCGGCCGTGCCATAGACATCACAGGTGGCCTGCCACAGCTTGGACGGATCAATCATGTGGCGCGCCCCGCGCGGATGGACGACCAGCCGGGCCGAGGGTAGCGCTGCCATGAGTGTGCCTGCGCCGCCCGCATGATCCAGGTGGACATGCGTGAGGATGACCCAGTCGACATCGGCGGGCTCGAGGCCCAGCGCGGCAAGCGCAGCCAGGATCTGCGGCACGCAGTGCCGTGTGCTGGTGTCGATGATGGCGGCGCGACCGGCCTCGACCATCAGGTGAACCGCGTCAAAACGCGTCCGGACATAGCCGGAATCGAGCGCGAAAATGCCATGGCCGAGCGGGGCGAGCGGCAGGGCAGCAACGGGTGCAGCAGACGAAACGGGCATGGGCGAGGTCATGGCGGGGCTCCTCGGCTGATTCTGGCATGTCTGCGCTAGACTCGTCAGCCAAGCCGCTGCAATCGTCGCCCGCCATTGCGGACACCCCCACAACGGAGCGCCAGTGCCATGAACCTCGCCGACATTCAGTCATTCATCTCGCGCCGCTGGGACGAGGATATCGTTGGCCGGCTGGTCGACTATGTGAAGGTGCCGGCCAAGTCGCCCGCGTTTGATGCCAGTTGGGCCGCGCACGGGCACCTTGAGGCGGTGATCCGCTCGGCCCGGGCGTGGTGCGAGGCTCAGGGCATCGAGGGCATGACCCTTGAAATCGTCTCGATCGACGGGCTCACGCCGTGCCTCCTTTTTGACGTGCCCGCCACGCAGGGGCTGGGCAACGATCGCAGCGTGCTCTTTTACGGCCATCTGGACAAGCAGCCCGAAATGGTCGGCTGGCGCGAGGGTTTCGGGCCCTGGACGCCGGTCATCGAAGACGGCCGGCTCTACGGTCGCGGCAGCGCCGACGATGGCTATGCGGTGTATTCGGCGCTCACGGTCATCGCAGCGCTTGACCGCCAGGGGGTTGCCCGCCCGCGTTGTGTCGGGCTGATCGAGACCTGCGAGGAAAGCGGCAGCCCCGACCTGCCCGCCTATCTCGAGAAACTGGTCCCCCGGCTGGGCGAAGTGCAACTGGTGGTGGGGCTTGACTCGGGTTGCGGCAACTATGAACAGCTCTGGGTCACCACCTCGCTTCGCGGGCTGGTGGGCGGTGTGCTGAGCGTTGAAATTCTCGACGAGGGCGTGCACTCGGGCATGGCAAGCGGCATCGTGCCCTCGTCGTTCCGGATCGCCCGGCATCTGCTGTCACGTATCGAGGACTCAAAGACAGGCCGGGTGCTCCTGCCGGGCCTCCATGCCGATATCCCGGCTGAGCGGCTGGAGCAGGCGCGGGTGGCGGGCGACATTCTGGGCGATTCGGTCTGGCAGCACTTCCCCTGGGTCGGCTGCAGTCATGGCCCTGAGCCGCAGGCGCATGCCATGCCCACCACCACCGATCCGGTGGAGGCCATTCTCAATCGAACCTGGCGGCCGGCGCTCTCGGTGACCGGCGCAGCGGGGCTGCCCATGCCCGATGCGGCCGGCAATGTGCTGCGGCCACGAACCGTGCTGAAGCTTTCCATGCGGATTCCGCCCACGCTTGATGCGCAGGCGGCCACGCTTGCCATGCGCGAGGCGCTCGAAAATGATGCGCCGTATCAGGCGAGGGTACGGTTTCAGGCCGACTGGGGTGCTTCAGGCTGGAACGCCCCCGCCACCGCAGGCTGGCTCGAGCGCGCGCTTCGGGAAGCCTCGCTTGGCGCCTTCGGCCGTGATCCGGCGTGGTTCGGCGAGGGCGGCACCATTCCCTTCATGAACATGCTGGGCAACTATTTCCCGCAGGCGCAATTTTTGATCACAGGCGTGCTGGGGCCGCGATCGAACGCTCACGGACCCAATGAATTCCTGGATATCGGTTACGCGAAAAAACTGACCGTGGCGGTGGCGAGTGTGGTGGCTGCCGTGCGCTGACGGGTGCGCCACTCTCGCGAGCCTCAACGCCCCACCCGGCCCCAGTCGCTCACCCCAGAGGACTCTTCCGGGCTTGCCTTCGGGCCGCCACCGGATTCCTCCGGAAAGGCGAACTGAAGACGCTGGGGCTGGCCGGTGTCCTGGGCCTTGAGCAGCGCTGTGCGTGAGCGCACGGTGTCGCCGTGGCGGGCTTCGATGTTCCAGCTGCCCGCCGGCAACTGAAGCACACAGATCGGACCGTCTGCCACAATCTCCAGCCCCCGGGTGGCATCGCCCGCTGCCACCACGCGAAGCCTGACGTCGGCGACCAGCGTGCCGCGGCCGCCGGCCACGAACAGCATCACGGCATTGGCCTTCGCTTCGAGGATTTTCAGCGCCTGGCGCTCCTCCAGACCAATGCCGCCGCATGCCCACCCGATGGCGTCCTGTTCGCGCCAGGCGAGTGTCTGGGCGTTTGAACCCGCGGCGGCTACGCACAGCACCAGCCCTGCGGATGCCGCCGCGATGCGTGATCGAAGTCTGATGTGGATGCGTGAGGTGTGCATCTCAGCTCTCCTGGGTAAGCACCGCCCGAAGTTCTCTCAGCTTTGCCTTCAGCTTGGCGGCATGCTCGGGGCCGACACGGATCATGATGCGCTGCCCGACCGACCGACGCTCGAGAGAGCTCTCGGCGAATTCATAGAGCACCCGCGGCTGCTCGAGGAAAATGGCGCCTGCGGGCGAAGGCGCGGCAAGCAAATCGTCGATTGCCTGCACCACGCGATCGTTGAAATGGCCTTCCGGGTAGCCGATCGATCGATAGGTTTTTTGAAAAAGGGGATAGAAGCGCTTGTACAGGGCTGCCAGCCGGCGTGCGTCGAGCCCACTTGCAAACGCCACAAATGCGTCATAGCGCCTCGCGTTCTGCGCAGCAATCGCCGGTTCACCATCGCGCCGCTCGACCTGGAACGAACCCGGGGTGGCAACCACCGCACGGTACTGCATGGACATGCTGTCGCCCGGCAGGTTGTCGATGGTGAGGACGATTTTCTGGACGATGTCGGCGGGCAGAACGAAGCGAAGCAGTTGCTCGCGCCCCGGGAAATTGCCGAGCGCGGCGGCGATTGCCTTGTCCGAGGCGGCGGCCTCCAGCGAGGCGGTGGCCGGATCGATCGGGGTGTCGGCGCCCAGGATGCGCTCGACCGGGTAGCGGGGACTGCCCGCAGCGCCGGTGGGTGTTCCGGCCGGTGTTCCGGCGGCTGTACCTGGCGCTGGCGTGCCGGCACTCTCGGCTGCGCCGGGCGCCGACGCGCCAGGTGCTGAACTGGTTGCAGCGGCTGGCGGCGGCGGTGTCTGCCCCGCTTTGGGCGCCGACGACACCGCACCGGGCGCACTGCGCCGGGGGTCCGGCTTCATCAGCATCCAGGCGGCTGCGATCAGCGCGCCCGCCACAACGACCAGAATGACCCAGATCCACCACCGGCGCGGGGGCGTCGCCTCGCCAGACGATGGAGGACCGGCGGCGGGTGCAGGAGAGGTCATGGGCGGCTCCGACAGATCAGACAGTGCGCTGAGCGTATCACTCGATCGCTTGTCGTGCGATTGAATCACCGCAGGCAACTGCCGGAAATCGTCCGAACAAAATCTGATTTGCCTCAACTCGCGATGCCCGAACTGGCGGGCGCGCTTGCGCCGGTTCCGCGGCTTGTTAACATCCGCGTCATATCGCGCCGGCGAGACCACTCAGGCGAGACCCCGGGAGACCCAACAATGAAGCTGCAAGGTGTCCATCACGCGGCCTACCGCTGCCGCGACGCGCGCGAGACCGTGCATTGGTATCGCGACCACCTGGGCATGGATTTCGTGCTCGCGATTGCCGAGAACCAGGTGCCCTCGACCAAGGCGCCAGACCCCTACATGCATGTGTTTCTGGATGCGGGCGGCGGCAATGTGCTTGCTTTCTTCGAGATTCCGAATTCGCCCGAGATGGGGTTCGATCCCAACACGCCGCGCTGGGTGCAACACATCGCGTTCAAGGTTGACAGCCTGGCCACGCTCCAGGCCATGCGTGAACGACTGGTCGCGGGCGGCATCGAGGTGATCGGACCGGTCGACCATACGCTGTTCCAGTCGATCTATTTCTTCGACTGCAACGGACACCGGCTCGAGCTTGCGGTGGACACCACCAGCGCTGCCATGCAGGCGCGGCTCGATGCCGTGAAGTGGGACATGCTCGATGAATGGGCGCGCACCCGGCGCGCGCCGCAGCATGCAGCCTGGCTGCACGAGCCAGAGTTTGCCGACGCGTCAACCGGCTGAGTCGAAGGTGTCGCAAACGTTTACGCCGCCCCGCTACGCGTGGCGGCCCGCGCCCGAGCAGACAGGGGGCCTCGCGCAGACCCACCCGGTGATCGTGATCGGTGCCGGCCCGGTGGGACTCACGGCCGCACTCGACCTGGCCGCGCGCGGTGTGCGCGTGGTGGTTCTTGACGACAACGATACCGTGAGCACAGGCTCGCGCGCGCTTTGCTACGCCAAGCGCACGCTTGAAGTCTGGGACCGCCTGGGGTGCGGCGAGAGCGTGGCTGCGGCCGGCATACGCTGGCAGGTGGGCAAGGTGTACTTTCGCGACGAGATGGTCTATCGCTTCGACCTTCTCCCCGAGCCCGATCACAAGATGCCGGCCATGGTGAACCTGCAGCAATATCACCTCGAGCAGACCCTGGTCGAGCGCTGCCTCGCAAGCGATCTGATCGATCTGCGCTGGCGTCACCGCGTGGTCTCGCTTGAGCAGGATGCCGGGTCGGTGCGGCTGGGCGTCGATACGCCCGAGGGGAGCTACCCGGCGGCCGCGTCCTGGGTGATCGCCTGCGACGGCGCCAACAGCGACACGCGAGCGATGGTGGGTGCGCCTTTTACCGGTCAGGCGTTTCAGGATCGCTTTCTGATCGCCGACGTGCTGATGAAGGCCGAGTTTCCCACCGAGCGCTGGTTCTGGTTCGATCCGCCGTTTCATCCCGGTCAGTCGGCGCTTCTGCACAAGCAGCGCGACAACGTCTGGCGGATCGACTTTCAGCTGGGTTGGGATGCCGATCCGGTTGAAGAGCGCAAGCCCGAGCGGGTGGAAGCGCGGGTGCGCCAGATGCTGGGGCCCGACGCGGATTTCGAGCTCGAGTGGGTATCGATCTACCAGTTCGCCTGTCGACGCATTGACCGGTTCCGCTACGGTCGGGTGCTGTTTGCCGGCGACAGCGCGCATCAGGTCTCGCCGTTTGGTGCCCGGGGTGCCAACTCCGGGGTGCAGGATATCGACAACCTCGCCTGGAAACTTCAGTGTGTGCTCGCCGGCGTGGCGCCCGAGACGCTGCTTGATTCCTATCACGACGAGCGGGCGCTCGCGGCCGATGACAACATCCGCAATTCCACCCGCTCGACCGATTTCATCACGCCCAAAAATGCTCCCAGCCGGCTGTTCCGCGATGCGGTGCTGGGCCTCGCGCGCGACCATGCGTTTGCGCGGCCGCTGGTGAACAGCGGGCGGCTGTCGCTACCCACGCGGTATACGAATTCACCGCTCATCACCGTCGATGTCGATCCCTTCGATGCGCCGTCGGCGGCGCCGGGTGCGCCGTGTCCCGATGCACCTGTGGCGTTGCCCGACGGTCGCCCCGGCTGGCTGCTCGAGCGCCTGGGCTCAGGCTTTACGCTGCTGGTGGTGGGCAACGCGCCGCCACTCGACGACTCGGCCGCGTGGCCGGTGCCCCTCGCATGCCTGCGGGCGGGGCATGATTTTCATGACCGGGCGGGTGTGCTCGCCTCGCGGCTGGATGCGCGCGGGCAGGCGGTTTATCTCATCCGGCCCGACCAGTTCATTGCTGCGCGCTGGCGCCTGCCGTCGGTCGACGACATCCGCGTGGCGCTTGCCCGCAGTCTCGCCTTGCGCTGAACCCGTTGCGACCGGAGTCACGATGCCGCTCAATCTCGCGCCCAATATCGCCGATCCCGACGGGTTCTATCAGGAACTGATCGACAGCCAGCGCGATCTGGATGAGCAGTCGGCAGCGCTCATGAATGCGCGCCTGGTGTTGCTCCTTGCCAACCATGTGGGCGATCGCGACACGCTGAGCGAAGCGCTCAGGCTGGCCCGGCCGCCTTCTCGCTGAAGACCCGGGCAGCTGCCTCCTCGATCCGCTCGCGCAGCCACGCATGGCCGGGGCGTTGCGCCTGCCGGCGTTGCCACAGGATGTCCACGTGCACAGGTGGCAATTCGAACGGCAACCGTCGAACGGCGAGTGCGCGCGGAAAGCCGGTGGCCGCGACGAAGTGCCGCGGCACCACGGTCAGCAGATCCGAACGGGCCACGACCTCGCCTGCCGTGACGTATTGGTTGACGGTCAGCATGACGCGGCGCTTTCGCTTGAGGTCTGACAACGCCTCATCGACAAAGCCAATCGGGCGACCTGAAAAGCTCACCAGCAGATGGTTGGCCGCGCAGTAGGCATCGAGCGTGAGCTCGCCCGCGGCAAGCGGGTGTCCGCGGCGCATCACGCACACGTACTCGCCTGTGTAGAGGCGGCTGTGGCCGAACTCCTGCGAACTGCCCTCCATCTGCTGCAGCGCGAGCGCTGCGATGACCGCCGGGAAATAGCCGATCGCGACGTCGATCCGCTTGGCTTCCAGCCAGTCCCGCGGGTCGCGGGTGGTAAGCGGCAGCACGCGCAGGTTGATGCGTGGTGCCTCGCGCTCGATCACTTTCAATAGCGGTGGAATCAGCATGGTGGCGGTGGAGTCCGCCATGGTGATCAGGAAGCTGGTCTGCGCGGTGGCGGGGTCGAAGGCGTCGGGCGCCACCGCGGTGCGCAACTGATCCAGTGCCGCGCGGATGGCGGGCCAGAGCGCGGTCGCGTACGGGGTGGGCTCCACGCCATAGCCCGAGCGGTTCACCAGGGGGTCACCCAGCGCGTCGCGCAGGCGCTTCAACGCGTTGCTGGCCGCTGGCTGGGTCATCGACAGGTTGTCGGCTGCGCGGGTGAGATTGCGTTCGGCCATCAGTTCATCGAAGAGGCGAAGCAGGTTCAGGTCCAGCGTTCTGAAGTTGGCCATACAAACATTTCTCAATGTGATGGTAAACATCATAAACATCAATTGGAAATATGTTTTAACCAGCCCCACAATCCGTTCAACACAAAAAAACTCCTCCTGCCTCGAACCTGAAAGGATCTCCATCATGGCCGTGCAATATTCCCTGACTCACCCCGGACTCGAGCGGCTTGGCCGCTCCTACGACGCAGCCGCCGATATCACTGCCCGTACGGTTGCAGCCGTTCGTGGCTGGCAGGGCTGGTCGCGCCTCGCGAGTGCTTACGAAGCCTGGGCCCTTGCCCGGGTCGAAGCAATCGCGCTCCAGGATCCTCGCGTGCGCGCCGAAATTCAGGCGGCCGCCCAGCGCATGACGTCAGACGACGTTCGCTGAGGCGCTCCGCCCGTACCGCTGTCTCCTCCACCTCCACAATGGTGGTTCGGCCTGTGGCGATCAGTCGCCACAGGTCTTTTTTTTGAAGGCGACCCGGGCGGGGAAGCCGACGTCACAGGCAGTGCCGCACCTGGGCGCCACCAACCCCATGATGGGGCGGGCGGTCAGCGAATCGGCGCCCGGATCGGGCGACCCGGCCTTGCCTCCCGGTTGAGATTGCCGTTTTCAATCACGAATTGCCCGGCGACCAGCAGGTGCCGCACGCCTGTGGAGGGTTGACGGGGGTCCAGATAGCTCGCGCGCGCGGCGGCCTGCGCCAGGTCGATCACTACGATGTCGGCGTCCATACCCGGCTGAATACGCCCTTTCAGGCGAGCCTCGGCGGCCGCGGTGGCCACCAGATTGGCCGGCAGCAGCGAGCCACGCCTGAAGAGGTCGATCAGCGGCATCGACTGTTGCCCCTTTACATACAGTTCGAGCACCCGCATGAACGTGGCGACCGAACGCGGGTGCGAATATGCGCTGGGGTCGATGGGCCAGGTTTCGGTGGTGACGTGTCGGCCGCCGACGGTGAAGGGCTGCGCGTCGCTTGCGATCATCACGTCGCGAAACAGCACCGCCTCATCAATGAACTTCATTTCCTCGGGTTTGGACTCGTCGAGGTAGTGCACCACCGCCAGACCGCCCGGATCGTCGCGCTGGATCTGGGCCAGCCGCTCCGGGGTGGCGGGTCGCTCGCCGGTCTTGAGGTAGGTGATTGCCGAGGAGGCGACGCCCAGTTGCTCAAGCGACTCCGGGCGCAGGAAGGGCGCGCCGATGACGGTGGATCCCGCACCCCAGGGATAGGCTTCGGTGGTGACCCTGATGCGGCTTTTCTGGGCGTTGTCGAGCGCCGACAGGGCGAGCCCCACTTTGCGCAACGCCGTGCTGTTGACATGACAAAGATGCATGTGCGCGCCGGTGGCCGCAGCCACGCCCAGCAATTCGAGCACCGCCTCCATCACGCCCTGCGGCTCGAAATCGTTCTTGTAGCGCAGATGGGTGAAAGTGGGGACGCCGAACCTTGCCGCCAGCGATCCCGCCGCGAGATATTCCTCGCGGTTGGAACTGGGCGCATAGCCGGGGACCAGACCGATACCCAGTCCGCCTTCACGCAGCCCGCGCTCCATGAGTTCAACCACCTGGGCAGACTGCCCGGGCTTCAGCAGCTGCGACCAGTTGGGTCTGCCGAACTGGCGGGTGGCTTCTTCGTAGTTTGCGGTGGCCTGTATCCCATCGGCCACCTGAAGCCGGGCCATGGCCCACGACACGCTGAAGCCATAATGAAGCGGCAGCCGTGCGGCGGCCGAGCGCTCGTAGGCCCGGGCGATCGGTAGCGAGCCTGCCTCGAGTTCGAGCGCGGTGGTGACCCCGTCAAACGCCTGCATCCAGTTTGACGGCACATTGATCGCATGAGAGTGGAGGTCGATGAAGCCAGGGCCCACCACCATTGCGCTTGCGTCGATCTGCTTGCGACCACGCAGCGGCGCCTCGGTCACGATGGCGATCCGGCCGCCGTTGATACCGATATTGCGCACGGCGTCCAGTCCAGACTCGGGGTCAAGGACCCGACCCTGGAGCAGCACAACGTCGTACTCCACATTCGCAGGCTGCGTTTGCGCGAGCGCAGGCGTGAGGCCTGAGCACAGCATGAGCCCCGCGGTGAGCCAGGCGCGGAGCCGGTTCGCCCTTCGCCCCGCGCCCCTGCTGCCGCTTGCGTGCCGAGGATTTCCCAGTCCTGCAGGATGTAACGGTAAACATTTCATGAGTCGCTCCGTATCAGGCGTGCCGAATTTGCAGTTGCGCTGATCGGCCGCAGTCACCATCAGGTGCAAAACGCGCTCAACCGGGTGATGGCCGCTGGCTGTCGAGGTGACCGCTCGGGTTCAGCATGAAGCGGTCTCCATCCTGTCTCACCCGCCCGGACTGTATCAGCTCATCGAGGTGCTGCCCGATGCTGCGCTCCTCGGCTGCATCGATCCAGAGTTCCGCGGCGTCTGGCCGATACACCACACGCGACTGCGCAAGCTGCGCGAGCGTCTGCGGTCCGGTGTCAAGCAAGGACAGCAACCGCGCCTCGCGCACTTCCAGGCGATCGGCAAACGCCCCGAGGAGTTGCAGGAATTCGGCGCGCTCGCGGATCACGCCCTTGTGATGCGAGGTGATCCAGCATGAAGCGGGCAGGTCTGCGATGCGCGCCAGCGTGACGCGAAAGGCCTCAAGGCTGGAGGTGGCGTCGCCATAATAGGGCCCGAAGCCAGAGAGATCGATATCGCCGATGAAGGCGATCCCGTGCGGCTCGACCAGGAGCACGCAGTGTCCCGAGGTGTGGCCAGGCATGTGTATGGCACGCACTTGCACGCCCCCCAGATCCCAGACTGCGCCGTCGTCATAACCCAGTGCATCGGGCCGCGGCGTGTAGTGGAACTCGCGCACGATCTTGTCATGCAGCGGGTCGAGTATCGCGCGAGAGTAGCCATAGTGGGTCGCGAGTCCGTCCCAGCTGCGCGCGGCCTCGAGGTCGCCCCGGTGCACATGGAGCGGCACATGCCGGAGCGCGCCCAGCCCCGCCATATGATCCTCGTGGACATGGCCCAGGATGACGAGGTCGGCGCTGGCAAAGCCGGACTCCGCTGGAAGCGTTCGGGAGACGAGCGGCGTGTCGAACACCGCGATCGAATCGCGGCCACGAACGATCACCTGATTGCCGTCGGGATACTTTCCCGCCGACTGCCCGGGCCAGACGGTGACCGGGCCGAGTCTGATCGACTGTTGCATCACGGGTCTCTTCTCCGATTGAGAACTGATTTTGCTGCGGATGATAGCGACCGTTGGCCCCGGGCTGGCATCATGGGCGCGATGAAACCGCCAGCGCCGCAATCCGGGCCCGCCGAACTGCCACCCGCTCCCCGTCCAACCCTTCAGGCCTTTCTCTGGATGATGGCGAGCGGCGCGGCGATCTGTGGACTCAATTCGCTCATGAAAGCGGTGTCGGTCGACCTGGATCCCATGCAGGCGCAATTCCTGCGTTCGATCTTCGGGCTCGCGGCGATGCTGCCAGTCATCTTGCCGGCGGTGGCAGCGGGAGGCCTTGCTGTCTGGCGACCGCAGTCGCTTGCCGGTCAGGTCTGGCGCGGCATCGCACACACCGGCGCGCTATCGCTGTTTTTCATTGCCTTGCCGCACCTGCCGCTCTCGGATGCGACAGCACTGGGATTCACCACGCCAATCTGGGTCATGCTGGGCGCAGCGCTCCTGCTTCGTGAGCGTGTGAGCCTCGAACGCTGGGCCGCGGCGCTGGTCGGGTTCGTCGGCATGCTGGTGGTGATCGCACCGCACTGGACGCTGGGGACCGGAAGCCTCTTCTGGTCGATGGTGATGCTTTGCTCGTCGCCGCTCTTTGCCGCCTCGGCGCTCATCACCAAGTCGCTCACCCGATTTGAGCGACCGGCCACCATCGTGGTCTGGCAAGGGCTCACGGTATCGGTGCTGTCGATGCCTTTTGCGATCGCCGTCTGGCAGGCCCCCACGCTTCGCCACTGGTTGCTGCTTGCCGCCTGCGGCGTGCTGGGGTCGATCGGCCACTACTGCATGACACGTGCCTTCACGCTTGCCAATGTGTCGGCGATGCAACCCGTGCGGTTTCTCGACATGGTCTGGGCGGGCGTCTATGGCCTGCTGCTCTTTGGCGAGTGGCCCGGTGTGCATGCGCTCGCGGGCGGCGCCATCATTGTGGCGGCCACCGCCTGGATCGCCCGCCGCGAGGCCCGGTCGACTGCCGCCTGATGGGCGGTGTAGCATCGCGGCTCCGCGGTTTCGGGCGATGGACGTGCGTCTACGGCTGATCGATTCCCTGTTTCGAGCGTGTGAAGTGTTCATCGTGGTCTGCCTCGCAGCCATGGTGGTGATGGTGTTTGGCAATGTCGTGCTGCGCTACGCCTTCGACTCGGGGATCGCGCTTTCCGAGGAACTGTCGCGGTTTCTGTTTGTCTGGCTCACCTTTGTGGGAGCCGTGGTGGTCGCGCGCGAGAACGCGCACATGGGTGTGGAGACACTGGTTGTCCGCTTCGGGCCCGCCGGTCGCAGGCTCTGCATGATCGTGTCGGACGCACTGGTGCTGGTGTGTTGCGGGGTTTTTTTCTGGGGCACCTGGCGGCAGGCGCCGCTCAACGCCTCCAACATCGCCCCGATCACCGGCATCTCGATGCTCTGGATTTACGGCATCGGCTTTTTCACCAGTGGCGGGATCGCGGTTCTCACGCTCGCACGGCTGTGGCGAGCGCTCACCGGGCGGCTCGGCGAGCGCGAGCTGGCCGAATTCGCGGGTGAACTCGACTCCGGTGATGCGGCTTCGCTCAAGAGGCATCTCGAATGACGGTCGCGGTGTTTCTCGTATCGCTCCTGGGAGCCATGGCAATCGGCATGCCGGTGGCGTTTGCGCTCATCGTCTGTGCGCTGGCCCTCATGCTGCATCTGGATCGATTCGACAGCCAGATCGTGGCGCAAAACCTGATCATCGGCGCCGACAACTTTCAGCTGCTCGCCGTGCCGTTTTTCCTGCTGGCGGGCGAGCTGATGAATGCGGGCGGGCTGTCGCGGCGCATCGTTCGCGTGGCTGTCACCATGGTTGGCCATGTGCACGGCGGGCTCGGCTATGTGGCGATCTTTGCCGCAGTGGTGATGGCATCGCTCTCGGGCTCGGCCGCAGCCGATACCGCAGCGCTCGCCTCCATCCTCATCCCCATGATGCGGGAGGCCGGCTACAACCTGCCACGCTCGGCGGGGCTGATCGCAGCCGGGGGCGTGATCGCACCGGTCATTCCACCCTCCATCGGCTTCATCATTTTTGGGGTTGCGGCCAACGTTTCGATCACACAGCTCTTTCTGGGCGGGATCTTTCCTGGCCTCCTGATGGGGCTCTCGCTGGTGATCGCCTGGGCCTGGGTTGTGCGGCGCGAACAGGTGGCGGTGTTTCCGAAGGCTTCCTGGGGCGAGCGTCTGCGCGCGGCGCTCGATGGCATCTGGGCGCTCGCAATGCCCGTCATCATCCTTGGGGGCATCAAGTTCGGCGTGGTGACCCCCACGGAGGCGGCGGTGCTCGCAGCGGTCTACGCGCTCTTTGTGGGGCTCTTCGTCTATCGGGAGCTCAAGCTCTCGCAGCTCTACCGGGTGATGCTCATTGCCGCCAAGACAACAGCAGTGGTGATGTTTCTGGTGGCCTCGGCCCTGGTGTCGGCGTGGCTCATCACTCAGGCCAATATCCCGGCGGAACTGGCCGGTGTGCTCGCGCCGTTTCGCGAGCATCCGAAGCTGCTGCTGCTCATCATGATGCTGCTTGTGCTGGTGGTGGGCACCGCCCTCGACTTCGCCCCCACGGTGCTGATCCTGACCCCGGTGCTGATGCCGGTGGTGAAGTCCGCCGGTATCGACCCGGTTTACTTCGGCGTGCTCTTCATCATGAACAACGCGATCGGGCTCCTCACGCCTCCGGTGGGCATTGTGCTCAATGTGGTGGCCGGCGTCGCCCGGATGCCGATGGGCGCGGTGATCCGCGGGGTTGCCCCTTTCCTGATCGCCCAGATTACGGTATTGCTGCTGCTGGTGGCTTTCCCCGAACTGGTGACCGTCCCGCTGAAATGGCTGCGTGGCCGCTGACGCGTCGACGGGTTAAAGTCTGGTTGCCGATTTTCGTTCCCATCATTCAAAACAGGAGACAGACAATGATTCCCCGTTCCAACCGTGCCCTGCTTCGCCCAACGCTTGCTGCCCTGACGGTTGCGCTGGGCGCAGCGTTCGCCTTGCCCGCTCAGGCGCAGTTTGCCGAGCGCACCATCCGCGTCTCGAACGGTGTCAACCAGGATCACCCGGTGGGTAATGGCGTGGCCAAGATGACCGCCTGCGTCACGCAGAAATCGGGCGGCAAAATGAAGCTGCAGGCGTTCTGGGGCGGTGCCCTCGGGGGCGACCTGCAGGCGACCCAGGCCCTGCGTTCCGGGACCCAGGAAATGGTGATCACCTCCTCGTCGCCGCTGGTGGGTATCGTGCCCGAGCTGGGCGTCTTCGATCTGCCCTTCCTGTTCCAGAACGAGGCCGAAGCCGACAAGGTGCTCGATGGCGCTTTCGGCAAATTCATCTCCGACAAGATGCCGGCGGCCAATCTGGTGAACCTCGCCTGGTGGGAAAACGGTTTTCGCAATCTCACCAACTCCCGCCGGCCGGTGGGCAAGTGGGAAGACCTGCAGGGCGTGAAGGTTCGCGTCATGCAGAACAACATCTTCCTCGACACCTTCAGGACGCTGGGCGCCAACGCCGTGCCCATGGCCTTTGGCGAGGTGTTCACCGCGCTTGAAACCCGCGCAATCGACGGTCAGGAAAACCCGTTCGTCACCATCGACACCTCCAAGTTCTACGAGGTGCAGAAGTTCCTGTCGGTCACCCGCCACGCCTACACGCCCTTCATGGTGCTCTACTCCAAGCCGCTCTGGGACAAGCTCTCGAACGATGAGCGCGGCGCGCTCTCGGCCTGCGCGATCGAGGGCCGCGATGAGCAGAGAAAGGTCTCGCGCTCGCTCTCCGAGAAGTCGCTCGCGGCGCTCAAGTCGCGCGGCATGCAGATCAATGAAGTCTCGCAGGCCGAATACCGGCGCATGTTCGAGAAAGTCCAGGCCGTGTACGACAAGCACCAGGGCACGATCGGCCAGGAAACCATCACCCGGCTGAAAGACACGCTCGCGCAGATCCGCAAGTAAGCCCGCGTCCCGGGCCCGCGCAGGCGCGCTCGGGGCTGCGCAGAGGAGGCGATCCGCATGAAGATCACGGGTCTCGAAACGATCAGG
>JBMSQB010000037.1:0-41837 GCA_049423065.1 Burkholderiaceae bacterium | reverse complement strand
ATCCAGAGGACAGATCGATCGACCCGCGAACCGTGGTGGCGCCGTCAACGCGCGAACCCGTCGACACATCCCCCGCTGCGCTGTAGGTTTGCGCGCCGCTCGACAGCACGCTGATGTGGCCGCTGCCTGAACTGACTCCGGCGTTCACCGCCATCGCACCGCTCTGCGCCTGCAAGAGCACGTTGCCCGAGCCGTTCGCGCTCACCGCGACATCCACCGTCATGGATTCGGCGCGCGCCAGCACCGTGCCATTGGCCGTGGTTGCGAGCCCCGCCAGGGCGCTTGCATCGGTTTCATCCGTCCCGCTCAGCACACCCGTTGCCGTGACCCGCTTGACCGCCACCGGCGCGACCGTACCGATCGCCACCGCGCTCGCGTCCACCACATTGATGCCGCCCGCCGCTGCCGCAGCCGCCAGTGTGACCACCTCGGTCTCGATGGCGTTCGCGCTCGCGCCCTGCGCGCCCACCGCCCCGCCCGCACTCACCCGCAACGCCTTCGCATACACATTCGTTGGGGTGGCTGTATCGCTGGCTGCGTCCAACACCGATCCGCTTGTCGCGCTCACCGCGACCGAACCCCAGGTGCCCTGTGCCGTCGGCGTCGCCCCACGATCCCCGGTCGGTCGTACGTCGAGCACACCCAGCGTGATGTCCCGATCGCTCGCGGTCGTGCCTGTTGCCGTGACGCGAATGTCGCCACCCGCTGTCTGCAGAACCGTGTCCGCGTTCATTGCGATCGCACCGCCCGCCGACACATCAATCTCGCTCGACCCACCCGTGGTGATGTCGCCAGCCGCGCCGTAGGTTTGCCCCTTGGCAGAAAGAAGCGTGACCTGCCCAGTTCCGGCATCAACACCCGCGTTCACCGTGAGCGTGCCTTGCACCGATTCGAGCCGTACATGTCCCGCCCCGGGCGCGGCGATGGCTTGATTGATCACCATCCCTGCGCTGCTGCTGAGCACATTGCCCTGAATGACGACAGGCGCATCGTTGCCGACAGTGACCCCGGCCAACACTGCGTCAGTGCCCGCAATCGGACCAGCGCCCGGCAGCACCGTGTCGGTGGCCAGTCCAGTGTTCCCCACCCGCTGCACTTTGAGGGTGGCCAGCGCGCCGACCGAGCCAATTTCCAGCCCGTTGCTCTCGGACACAAAGACGCCGCGTGCGCTGCCCGTGGCCGGAGCCAGCGCGGCGAGGGTATTGATGCTCAGCTCGAGCGCGTTCGTGCTCGTGCCGATGCTGCCGGCGCTGCCGCCCGCGAACAGGCGGACCTTGTCGGCCTCGATATTGGTGATCTGTGGCGAAGTCGCTGCCAGGTCGGCATCGAGAATGCTGCCATTGACCGACTCGACGCGCACCGCGCCCGTGCCTGCCGAAAGACGGCTGATGACGACGTCGCCGTAGGCACGCAAGAGCTGGTTGCCGTTGTTGGTGCTGTTCGTGTTGAAGCGACCCGTTGTCGCCATCGTGATGCCGCCGTTCTCGGCAATCGCCTCGATCGTTCGGCTGCCGCCCGCCACCTGAACCAGGCTGCCCACCGTCACGTCGTCTTCGGCATACAGGGTGAGATGGCCTTTGCCCAGCTTGATGGGCTGGTTGATCACCACATCGCCCGCCGAGGCCCCTGCCCCATCTTCGGCTTTCAGGAGCAGATTGCCGGTAGCGAGCGCGCCCTCCTCGGCTGTGATTGAACCGTCAACGGTGAGCGAACCGTTCAGGGCCCGAATCACCATCGGTCCGTCCGCGCCCTTCATGACCACGCCGCCCGCTTGCACGGTGAGCGCCGAAACATCGGCCAAGAACAACCCACCCGTGGTGCTGTTGGTTGCCGAGAAGCCCGCGATCGCGGTGCTGAGCGGCGAAGCGGCCGTGCCAATGCCGGATCCGGCCGCAAGCGTTACCGTAGTGGTCTCCGGCCCCGCAGCTTTGCCGCGAATGTTGCGAACGGTGCTGGCGCTTGTGCTGAACACGCTGGTGATCGCACCCGCACCGTTGGCCGGCACGCCCGTAATGATCGTATCGGAAGAAAAGCCGTCGTCTGCGGTCAGGCTCACGGACCCCACTGCGATCAGCGTGGCCAGACCAATATTGCCGCCCGCGCGGAACACGATCGTGCCCGTGGTGGCCGACCCGGTGGCATCAACGACCACCGGAACATTCGTGACCGAATCGGTTGCGCCCATCGCAATGTCGGTGGCCGCACGGAACTCGATGGTGCCGCCGGCACTGCTGACCGTGCGGCCCTGCTGGATGTTGGTCTTGCGCGACTCGAATGTGATGGCGCCGTTTCCAGAGGTGGAGACCACCCCCGCGCCGGTGTTGCTCACCTGGCCACCCCCGGTGAGTTTGATGGTGCCGGTTGCTGCGGTGATGGTTTGCGCAACGCTGATGGCGCCGGTGTCACCCCCCGCATTCAGGGTGATGTTCTTCGTGCCTGTGGCGCTGACACCGGTCCCTGCGGCAGTCACCTGGATCGAACCCGCGCTGGTGCTGAGCGTGACATCGCCGTTTGCCGCGACCGCACGCACCACATCGACATCGCTCGTGATGTTGCTCGAGAACACGGTGTCGCGATCGGGCAGCACATTGACGAGGATGTCGCCCGCGCCAACATTGTCAACCGTCAAGGTGTTGATCTCGGTCCACGGCAGGTTCACGCCGGTGGATGCACGAACGGTCAGCGATGCGGACCGGATGGCTTCGGTGGCGCGCAAATCAAGGTTGGACGCCGGCACAACCTGGCGCACCTGCCCCGAGGCGGACCAGATCGACATGGCGCCCAGCGATTCGACTTCGTTTCTGAATTCGATCGTGTTGACCGCATCGATCTTGAGCGTCTCGGATACCGCGAACACATAGCTCGGGTTCGAGTAATCGCTGAAGGTGATTTCGCCTGCATAGAGCTCGATATCGGTAAGTACCGAATACTGTTCTGCGGTGTCAACCGCACCGACCACCATCCTGGCCGTGCCGACCGCGCGGCCTGCCGTCTGGTGACCCACCACGATCTTGTCGAAGGACGAACTCGAGATCTTGTCCATCAGGTTGGTGGACAGGTCCAGCGACGATACGGTGGGCGTGCCCGCCGGTGAGAACAGCAGGATCTGGCGCCCGGGATCGGTCGGCCGCATCGTGAGGATCGAACCCGTCCCCATTGCCATCACCGAGTTGTCGAGGGCTGGCAGGGTGAGAAGATTGGTTTCGAGGTAAAGATCTCCCGACACGTTGGTGGTCGAGTTCTTGTTGAGCACCACCTGCCCGCCACTGAAGGCAACCTGGTTGGCACCAATGACTCGCAGACTGCCGCCGTTGTTGATCGTGACCGATCCCTCGAACTTCACGCTGCCGGTCGCGTTGATGATGAGGTCACCGTCGACCACGACCGATTGCTCGAACGTCACGTCGGTGGCGTTGACGATGACCAGCTTGTCCAGCGGATCAACATTGCCCACCGGGCCCTCGACCCGGATGAGGCCGCCGGCGGTGAGGTTCAGGATATCGGGCGCCGTCCCGGCGGGGTTGGCATTGATGCTGCCCGATCCCGAGACAGCCGGCGCGCGCTGGATGTCGATGTAGGTGGGTGAGGTGATCGAACTCGTACCCTGTACGACCACCGAATCAAAAATATCCATAGCCCCCTCGGTTGCCGTCAGGCTGGAGTTGTCGAGGTAAGTGGTGTGTCCCGATCCGATGATGGTCATCGTCGGAGCACGCAAGGCAGAGCGATCGACAGTGACCTCGCCGCCCGGCTGGGGAGTCATCAACACCAGCGGATCGCGGAAGCTGACGTCGGTTGTGACCGCAATCCGGTGAGCACCGTCCATGCTGCCGATCTCGATACGCTTGAACCCCTCTTGCAGGCGGGCGATCTCGGCCAGGTTCAAAGACAGCCCACTGCCGCCGCCCGCAGATTCAAGCGTGATCGGCAATTCAGGGGCAGTCGGTCGAATACCCAGCACCGCGCCGGTACTGCGGACGGGCTGTCCGATCTCGAGACGATTGCTGACCAGCAGCACATCCTCTCCCGCCGCATCAACCGGTCCATTGATGACCGTGCTGGTGCTCACGCTTCGATCGAGATTGACGAGATCGACATACCCGCCGCTGGCACCGCCTGCGTTGAGCGAGGCGCTGCGCGGCGTGATCAACGCAATATCTTCACGCTCTGCGCTTTCAACCGTGATGTTCGTGGCATCCACCACCAGCGCCAGCGGGCTTGCCAACAGCCCGTCCGAGTCATCGCTCGGCAGCCGGACGAAGCGGGTGGTAAATACGCCATCATTGACCAGTCCGCCCTCCGTACCAATGCGCTGACCGATCTCGCCCTTGGCGCGAATCACCACCTGACCTGAAGCCGAATACAGCCTTGGCGCATCGGCTGGCCTCAGGATCATTCCGTCGGTAACGCCTTCAAGCCGGGCGTTGGTATCCGATGCCGCAATGACCGAGCGCAACGCGCCGCGCGCGGAGAAGGCGATTTCGGCGCCGTCGGTGCCGGACGTGATCGTCAACACGTGCGCGGCCGCCGTCGCCGAGAAGATCGGCTGACCCAACCCATCGCGCGCGGCATTGATCGCCGCCGCCAGTTGGCTCGCGATGCGGGACTGGATCACCGCTTGCGAGGTGGTCGGGTCGAATTCAACCTGGACGCCAAAGCGCTGAACGACAGCGCCCCGTGTGATCGTGATTTCAAACGTTGCGCCGCTGTCGACAATATCGGGCGCGAGCGGCGACAGGTTGATCGCCCTCGGGCCGGTGGTGCTCTGGGATTGCAACGACTGACTGACCTGATCGGCGCCGGCCACGGCAAGGCTGAACTTGGCCTGACGGATGACCCAGTCGATCCGCTCATCGTAGGGCGGGGCGCCTGTCGATACATTGACCACTGCGTCCCGAATCCAGCCACTTTGCGCCGGCGCCACCAGAACCGAGCCCTCGGGGGCATCAAGAGCGATTGATCCGTCACCCGCAATCAGAAGGTCGGCGCCAAAGACGATGTCGGCATTGTCGGAGGCAATGGCCGCGTTGCCCGCCGTGAGTCGCAGATCGCCCATCAGTTGAACACGCGAATCAAGCCCCGATCCGCGCAGGTTCAGGTCACCGCGCGCAACCGTCACTTCCCCGGAAACGGTCAAGGCGCCGCCCCGGCTTTCGATGACGACATTGCCGTTGGTCTGGTTGATCGCCTGGATATCGAGGGTGCCCAGGTCCGCGAGATAAATCGCCCCTGTTCCCGTGTTGTTGATGTTCAACCCGGCAACCGAGGTTTCGAGCGGTGCGTTCAGGCTCCCGACACCCAGTACCGTATCGATCTGCACAGTGGCCTGGGGCGCAACGATCGTCTGCCCGGTTTCGACCGCGCTCCCCACACTGCCGCCAGAACTGATGGCGAGTTGGCTGTGATCGCTCAGCAGGCGGCCCAGGACGATATTTCCGCCGGCCTCCAGCGTGATCTTGCCGGTGCCAGAACTGATGCTCGTGGAGCCTCCCATCACCAGTTGTCCGAGACCGGCATCGAGCGTGATCGCTGCCGCTGTGGTGCTGAGCGCAATTCCATCGGACACGGACAGGCCATTGCCCGCATCAAGCGTGACCGAGCCAAGCGATCCGGTGGTCGACACCGGCGACTGAACCTCGATCGCGCCCGCCACCGACCGAAGACTCAGGCTTTGCTGCAGGGCGAGCGTGATTGGACCGCTGAGCGTCAGATTGCCCTGGGTCTGCACCGAAACCGCCTGATCGGTCTCCATTGATTCGATCGCAAGCGGCCGCGAACCGGTGTTGACCAGTGTGACCGGACCATCCGTGTCGAGGGCAAGAGACGTTGCATTGATGCGCCCACTGATCGCGCCACTTGCGACGACGGTGATGAGCTCGACCTGGGCGGGGGTCACCGTTGCACCAAAATTCACGCTTCCAGTCACGAAGAGCGTGACCTCGCCGCCGGTGCCCGATATCGAATTGATCGTGAGATCGCCGTCGACGGTCAACGCAAGATCGCCACCGGCCATCTGCAGGCTTGAGAGCGTGAGGTTGCCATCCTGCGTCACACTGACATCGCCCGGTCCGGTCATCTGGATCGCCAGCTGGTCGACCCGGGAGGTGATGGCGAGCGACTCTTTGGTGGTGATATCGAGCTCGCGCGCAACGACCTCGCCACCCAGCGCAATGCCGCCCGATTGAGCGCTGAGGACGACTCGACCGCCCGTGACGCCCGACCCGACATTGATGCCGTCGACTACCACCAGATCGCCGTCGGCGGTAGGCGACCCCGCCGACAGAGTGAGGGTCTGCCCCGGCACGGTCGGAAGCGCGACCACACTCAGGTCGCCCCCCACCGACAGCCCCGGGAATGACCGGCCTGCTGGCAGCTCTGGAATGATCAGCACCACATCGCCCGCGACCGGTGGCGGCAAGGTCGAACCGGTCGACAGCAGGGACGACTGCACCTGCGCGGACGGCGCTGTCGGGGCCAGCGTGCTGTCGGTGATCCGCAGCTCGAACCCCCCGCCCGTCGCACTGCCGCGGTCGCTTGCGCTCGCCAACTGGGTGAACGCGAATTGCGTATCGTCCTGGCGGATCTGGACATTGAAGCCAAAGGCGTCGGCATTGGTGTCGTCGTTGACGATCCATTGCGTGTTGGTGACGGGCGCGCCGGTGGACGCATTCACCAACTCTTTCCAGTTCGTTTGGACGGGTTGCTGGTTGGCGTCAAGCTTCAGCGCGGGCAGTTCCCGGACCAGCCCGCGGGCATCGAGCACCACCGAGTTGTAGACCTTTTGAGCGCCCGCGCTGACCGCCGCCTCGACGCGGTCGACATACAGATCGCGCGCCGCCGACAAGGTGATGTTCTTGCGTGTGGCAAGCGACGTTCCGTCGGCAACGTTGTAGACATCGCGGGCCCAGAGGTAGCCGCCCGCCGCAACATCGATCGACCCCGATTCGGCCGCCACCAACTCGGCGTACAGGTTGTCGGCCTCGTTGATGCTGATGCTGCCGCTCACCTCGGAGACAGCCGTGACCGATTCGACCAAGGTGTTGACCTGGATCGAATTGGACGCCCGGACGTCCAGTTGATCGGCGATGAAAACCGATGCGCCGTCCGACGTGATTTCGCTCGCACGGATGTCGATATCCTTCGACGCCCCGATGATGCCGCCCACGACCGTCAAGGTGCCGTGCACCACCAGGTTGACGTTCTCGGCCTTGCCAAAGCCTTGCAGCCCACCGACGAACCCGGAGAGCGTCAGATTGCGATCCCGACCGGTCAACTCGGGCTGACGCAACCCCACCCGGACTTCGACATCACGGAGGGCCCGCAACTCGAAGGTGGACACCGGGAAGCTGATGGTGTCGACCCGGACATGGCCCGAGAGCTGCGAGACCTGTGTCAACTGATTGACCGCGCTTCCGTACAGGTTGACCGCCGAGAGGATGGGCTGGAGGCCCTTGGCAATCAGGGTGACCTGCTCGATCCGCGCCGTTCCGCCATCGCGGTGCGCGAGGTTGCCGGACAGCAGGACATCGCGCGCCGAAATCAGTTCCAGGCGCTTGCGCGCGCTGATCGAGCCATTGATCGATAGCACCTCGCCGGTTTCGAGGATGATCGAGTCGGAGGTGAGGTCGCCTGGAACGAGACCGGTGCGATTGCTCGCGTCCGTCCCGAACAGGAACCGCACGCCTGCGCGATATTCAATCGCCCCATCGGCATTGAAGAACCGGTAGAGGTCAACCGTGCCGGCGGGCGCCACAAAACTGACCGAGCGGCCGTACTTCAACGAATCGCCAGAATGCGGCTGCTGGGTACCCACGGGGAAATTCGAGGGCTTGGCAACCTGCAGATCGCCCTCGCGACTCGCGAGCCGTAAATGGACGGCCTGAACCAGCGCGCCCGCCTCCACCAGCAGGTTGCCCTGCGCCGAAATGTCGACCCGGCTGTCCGCTGTCAGGGACGTTGCCGCCCGCCGAAGGATGAGGCCTTCGGCCGACTCGCCCACGCCGTCACGATCGGACAGCTGGATGTGTCCCGACGTGGACTGCAGATCCGCGCTGTTCAGCGCCACCTCCAGCCCTTCAATCCCCAGCGCTGCACGGGCTTCCAGGTGATCGGCGACCAGGTCGACCGAGTTGTCGAGACCGGCTTCGGTGATCCGCCCGCCTGCAAGCAGCGTTACCCTTCCGGCCGAACTGACACGAACCAGCGGCGCGCCCTGGGCGAGAACTGGCAGCGGCTGCCCGGTCTCCAGGTACACCCCGGCAACCAGCAGACCGAGGGCCAGATCGCCATCTGTCTCGATGCGTACGTTGCGATCGTCATCATTCGACAGCAACTGGAGCGACGAGACAGTAACGGCTGCATCCGCCGTCAGGGTCAACGACCCGTTCATGAGCGTGCTGTCTCGCAGATCGATCTCGCGCGTGCCCCGCTGATCGATCACGACATTGCCGATGCCCAGCGTCTGCACGCTGAGCCCGCGCACATGGGTTGCCAGCCCGATCGCGCCGCCTGCCTTGAGTTCGAGCTGATCGGCGAGGATGACCGGGCTGCCGGCATCGATCTGGCGGATCTCGCCCTTCGCGGAAATCAGCACGTCGCCCCGATCCGGCGTTGTCACGCGACCGACCAGCACATTGGACTGCGCTGGGCTCGACCCAGCGGGCCCCGGACCCGTACTGATCACGCGAATGTCGCTGGCGTCGCCGCTTCCACCAGCGCGAATATCGGTGGCAACGATCGTGCCGCGGCCAACGATCGATATCGCACCATCGAAGGTGGTGGCGCTCACCACCTCAAGCGGCAGCGCATTGGCGATCTCGATGTCGCCCGGTTTGGATACCGTCGCCGTCAGTTGCGAGACCTCGGTATTGAGGGCAATCCCCATTGCGCTGCGTGAAACGAGCGCTGATGCGATGACTTCACCCTGAAGGAGGCCTGCGGTGGCGCCACCCTGCGCACCACGGGTCTGCGTAATTCGGCCCGAGTCGGCGGAAAGCTCGATTGCGGATCCCAGCCCTCGCGCTGAGAGCAGCGAACCATCGAGCTGCAGATGACCACCCGACTGACCGGCCCGCAGCACGATATCGCTTCCATCCGCGGTGGTGCGCAACTGCGCATTGCTTCCAGCCGTGATGCCACCAAAGCGCGCCACCGCATGCTGCCCGGCAAGCACCTGGATGCTGTCTGTTGCATAGACCGCCGCATCGAGCGACAGGGCCGCGTCCGACCGAATACTGACGCTGAGCGTGCCCGGGTGAGCGGGCTGCGAACTGGTTGCCGCTCTGGGCACGCTTCCGACCACCCCGGCGACCGCCATTCGGCCGCCTGACTCGAGGTCGATGGTTCGGCCATCGACGAACGCGGACTCCGAGAGGGTGAGGGTGCCTGCCGCTTCCAGACTGAGCGTCTGACCCGCAGTCAGTTGCGCGACCGAATCGAGTTGCGCACCGGCAAGGGTGGTGCCTTGCACCGTGAGCGCATCCAGCGTGTGCACCCGGAGATCTCGGGTGGCATTGAGTACGCCACCAAGCCGGGCAGGACCGCCTGTCTCAATGACGATATCGCGCGCGGCAACAGCCACCGTGTCGTAGCCGGCCGCAGCGAGCGTTTCCGCCCGCTCGCCCACCCGGGTGCGGGTCAGCACCTCGGTGCCCAGTACCGCCTGACGTTCCCAGACCGTCTGATCCTCAAACACCGGCAGGAGGATCTCCCGGGTGACGGGCGCCCAGACCTCGCGGCTGCCCATCACGTCCTGATCGCGCCAGGTCAGCTGATAGTTGAGTTGCAGGCGCTGGTCGTAGACCTTCTTCGTCTTGGACGTCCACTGGTAGGTGTAGTCGTTGAAGGTTTCCTTGATCTGGCCGTTGAGCCTGTCCTGCCCGGTCACGGTGACATAGATGCCGTCACCGCTGCCGGTGGGCGTGTCGTTATCTTTCGCGTAACGGACGGTCGCCTTGATCCGTTCAGCAAAAGCCGCGTATGGAGCGTTAGTGGCCGGGTTGATAACGCCGCTGGTCCCGGTCAGCGCAGCCAGGGTGCCGGCGGTCCATTTGCCTGTATTGTTATTGAGATACTTCGCATCGTGCCCACTGGCTACGAGCCGCAGGACGCCGTCCACATACCCGGCATTGGCAGATTGCTGAGGGTTCGAGTACTTGTTGAAGATTTCATAACTGAAGCGGGGCACCTCGTCTTCATCATCCCAGTTCTGGGAACCCCACTGGGAGCCGTCGTCGTTGTCCACCCACATGTCGACAAAATAGGTCGGATCGGTCCAGTGCTTGAAGGTGAGCGCGACCTGATCGGGCCGCACAACGGGAGTACCCACCTGGGTAAAGGTGGCCGTGTCGGAGTCAAGCGCGGTGACCCAGTTTGGATACGCACGCAACAGGTTCGTTGCGCGACCCAACTGATACGTGGTGCTGGCCGGCGCCGTATCGGCGGTGACAAAACCAGGGCCCGACTGCCAGAACCAATCCGGAGACCGCGCCTCGGTGTCGGTATAGGTCACACCACCTAGCGTGAGTTCGGGTCGACCTGCCACACGGTACAGCCGCTGGCCGCTGGACGCCACGTAGCTCGCCGCCCAGCGTGCCGGGCCATCCTCCACCGCATCATGGGGATCATTGAACTCCGGAACGACCAGGGACAGCTCGAAGGGTGTCCCCGGAAGAAACACCACCGTTTTAGTCGGCCAGCCCGTGGCGGCTTGGTCATACACCGAAGTGACCTGGCTGTATTTGACCTGCGCCCGGTCGGTGTATTCGGCAACGAACTCGCCGATGACCGGATCGCTTTGCCGCACATACCCCAGGTGGCCGATCACGGCCAGCCGCTGGTTTTCGCTCAAGGTGTCGAAAAGCGCTCCGGCCGCAGGCGCCACCGCGCCATAAGCTGCCCAGTCGATCTGATCATTCGCGTAGGTGCGGCCGTTGTAGGCGGTTCCCAACGCAAACGTGGTCACCGGCCCAGAGCCGTTTGGCAGGGAATAGATCACCCCGGCATTGACCGCGTTTTGCCAGTTGCCATCGCTCAACCCGTTCAGGGTAGTGTCCCCGGTGAGATAGCGCGCCTCGCCCTGGCTCACCAGCCGATAGATGGACTCCTGCGCACCCATCGGCATCCGGACATATTTGTCCCGCCAGCCGGCCACATCGACGTGGTAGATGGTGAGCGGCGCAGCCGCCCACGTGGGCGTGCGCTTCACGCTGGTGGTGAGCGCGCCCGTTGCGGTGTTCAGGCTCGTGTGCTCATAGACTTGACCCGGTACCGACGCATCGCCGCCACCAATGCTGCCGCTCGCGTAGGACAGATCGTAAAGCGGCATGTAGCCGAGATGGTTCAGGACCGCCTGCCGCTGCGCATCGTTCAGCTGGTTGAATGTTCGATAACCCGTGTCGAGATAGGTGAGCCCGGGCGCAGTAGCCTGCCGGTTCGGCAAGGCTTCCGAGCCGGCGTCGCTCCAGTCGATCTGGCTGTTGAGGTAATCCACCCCCTCGACAAAATACTCGCGGAATTTGCGCTCCGGATTGGGCTCGCTGGGGTTGTAGTACCCGGCCTGGGTCAGGGTGACTTCCATGCTCTGAAAGGACTTGCCTATCTTCACCTCGACATCGCGGAGCTTCTCGATCACCGTGGTGGTTGCAGTGGTGAACACCGTCCGCTGGATCGTGCCAATCGCAACATCGCGGCTGCCGCGCACCACCTCGACCGCTTCGCTGACCACCTGCACTGCCGGCCGCAGCATCGTCACATTGCCCAGCAGCTCAACCGCAGACAGCAACCGGAACTCGCCCCCCGTGCGGGCTGAAAATTCTCCGCCTGCGGAAATTCCACCGGCATCCAGCACCTCGATCACGCCCTCACCCAGCGCATCGAGCGCAAGCCCTGCTTCCAGCGTTGCACGAGGCAGCTGCGTATCCGCGCCCGCCATCAGCGCCACATTGCCCTGGGCGCGCAGCAAACCCGTGATCGTCAATTGCGTATCGGCGTGCAGCAGCACCTGCCCGCCGGTTCGCTCAGCGGCGAGCGGGCGCGTTGCATCGGCCGTGCGCGTCGCCTCGACCAGGCCCGCCACGATCGCAACCGGCGCCACCAGATGGGCGGTTGCGCCTGCGCGGACCGTCGCAAGCGGGTTCGCCCCCTGGGCTGCCGCCAGCAGCATCGACTGGCTGGCATTGAGGAAGGCCCGCGAGTCGCGCCCGCTCGCCTCGGCATGCCCGCCCGCCAGAATGGCGATCTGCAGCGCCGAGATCGTGAGCGAGTCCTTGACATCGATCGACCCCGTGACGCTGACATCGCCGGCAGCCGACGCCACGGAGACCGACGACGCGAGGGTCTGCGCAGCTTCAATCTGTCCGACGATTCCGCTCAACTCGATTCCGTCGATGGCAGACAGGCTGATCGACCCGCCTGAGGCCACATCGAGCACCCCGCCCCTGGGGGACCCGCCTGGATTGGGCGATGCAATGACTGGCTTGACGACCAGACCCAGGCGCGTGTGATGACTGCCCGCACCGATCGACAGGCTGTCGTTCGCGGAAACCAGCCCATCAACGATCACCAGGCTGTCGGTCGCAATCGAAATGTCGGCGCCCGAATCGATGGCGCGCACGGTGCCTTCGAGATTGACGAGCCCGCTTGCCTGCACCTGGATGCGGGAGGGCCCGCCGGTCCAGGCCGGGTCAAACCTTGCATTGCTGGTGAGCGAGCTTCTGGGCGTGAGCGTGAGGGCAACGTCGTTGGCGTCGGCCCCCGCTGCAATCCTGAGCTCGCCTGAGGCCGCAAGCGTGGCGCCGACATCGGTCAAGGCGGCGTTCGGGTCAAGCCCCGGGCCACCGATGGTGAGGCCACTGGACGCATCGAGCTCGATCAGCGCCCCCGGCCCCGACCAGGTGGAGTTGCCCGTGGCGGCATCAACCCGCGCTCCCGCCCGCAGTTCGCCCACCAGGTGCATCGAGCCTGCCACCAGACGCAGCTCACCCGCCGCTGCCGACACACTGGCCAACGCATCGGCCGCGAGGCGAAGGTCTGACGTGGCGCGAAGTTCCAGCGAACGATCGGCCGCGAGAATGACCGCATGCGGCGCGAGGTCGCCCGCGACCGGATCGACGTTTCCTAAAGAGAGGTTGCGGCCGGCAGTCAGCGTCAATGACTGACCCGCGGCAACGGCAGTGATCGTGGCATTGTCCGCCCGGATATCGCGACCGGCAGAGAGTTTCGCCGAGCCCGAGACCCGCACATCGGCGAGCACCCGGAGATCCTGGATGGCGAGGATCCGGAGCTCGTGATCGTCCTCCTGCGCTGTGGCGCGACTGCTGCGAAGCATGCCCTCGACCTGAACGTTCTGGCCCCTCAACAGCAACTCGGCCCCGGTCTCGATGCGCCCCGCTTCCCTCGCCACCGTCAGGGTGCCGAACTCGGCCGTGACCGCGACCGAGGTGAGGCCCGGATTGTCGAGGCCGATGACATTGTTGATGACAACGTCGTTCAAGCCCGTGATCGTGATCTGGCCGGCTGCGCCGGTTGAGGTGAGGCGCGAAGAACTGTGGGTTCGTACGCTCACCACACCCGCTTCGACCAGCTTGCCAGCACTGATCACGATATTGCGGTTGGCGCTCAGGTCACCCCGAACCTCGATCGAACGGCTCGCATCGATGATGATGTCGGCGCTGGGTCCGGCAGCAATCAGGCTGCCCTGCAACACGGAGTCGCCCAAGGGACGCAACTCGATGTTGCCAAGACGCGTTTCGAGAATGCCAAGCGGTCCGAGATCAAACCCTGCACCGGTGCTGCCGGACAGGAAACGCACGCCGTCATGGCCGATCACATGGCGCTGGATCAGCACCCGCCCACCGGCCGCACCCGCCTTGCCGAGCTGAATCACCGAGCCGGGCGTGCTGGCATCCAGGCCCGCGATGGTGGTCGATACCCGGCTCGTTGCCGATTGATCGACGAAACCGAGTCGCTCGACGCCCTCTGATTCGGCGAAATTGATCGTCACGGGCAGGAAGCCCGTGAACATCAAATGCCCGCCCTGGTCGTTCACGCCAAGCTGGTCGCTCGTGACGCGTCCGGTTGCTCCGGTCGGCTCCTGTCGTGCCTTGTCCCACACCGCGAAGTCGGTGCTGTAAAGCGCCGAGCGGAGATCGGCCAACAGATCGCTGACCAGGCGGTTGTCGCGGGTTGCCGATGCGAGGACCGTCACGGTGCCCCGAAGCATGCGGTCGCCGAGATCGATATCGAGCGCGAGCACCACATCATCCGAGAGGTCGCCACGGGCGTGCTCGAAGAAATCGTCGGCCATCAGGCGATGGGTCCAGGTGGCCGGCATCACCAGAACATTGCCCGCGGAGCTCAGGTTGATCTGCGCATCGGGCTCGAAGACCCTGAGGTGGGCCGAGCCATACACAACGACCCCCTGATCGCGGCTTGAGTCCGCCGCCGCGGCACCGAACTGACGGACGTACTGATCGCGAGACATGGCGGATTCACGACCACCCCGCAAGTCGATCAGCAGGCCCGCGCTCAACTCGCGGCCGACGCGGATCTGCCCCAGCTCGGCAAACACCTCCAGCCGGGACTCGCCCGCGTTGCGGACCAGTTCGCTGCCAACAAACTCGCCCCGGACGTCGTAGCGGTCGCTCAACTGGCCGCCCACCACGATTTCACCGAACAGGTCGACGTCCTGCACCGAAGACAGCCGCACGAGGGCATCGCCACTGCCGGCAACGATCCGGCTGTTGCCCGGTATGCGCAACCCGGTTCCGTCAGACAAGGCCCCAGCACCCGAGTCACGCTGGCGCCCCGTTCCTCCCTCGAGCCAGATCTCGTTCCAGGCCGCAATCGAGGCGCCCACCTCCACGCTCTGACCATCCGGCTTTTCGATGATCACGCCCAGCGACAGCTGGCCGTCGGTCTGGATGCGCACCTCGGAGGGCTGGTCCGTCCAGACGATTGTGGAACCCGTTTCCGTTCGATTGAGCGCCCCACCCGCCAGCACCGAGCCACCCAGTTCGACATGCGCTGACGCATCGATGCGGACGCTGCCACCCGAGAATCCGTCGCTGGCGAGCGCCCCCGCCGTGATCGAGCCTGCGCTGCTCAGCCAGACCGACACCTGCCCATCGTTGGGGCCCGGCACCTGGGTTGTTTCCAGCTTGACCGAGCGCGCAGCCGCGAGCGAGCCGTCAACGCTGATTCGCTGGCCTGCAATGACCGTGAGGTCGGCACCGCCACCATCGGCCCAGATCAGGCCCAGGTCGCTGGTGTTTCCGCCTGCGATCACCGAACCGGCGAGGATCGCATCCTGCGCGGCCATCAAGGTGATGGAACGCTCCGCACCCGGCGTGATCAGCCGGGAGGTGCCATCGATCATGAGGCTCACGCCGCGTTCGTTGGCACCACCGCTTCCCGACACCGTGGTCGAGTTGAGCGGCACGCCGCCGTACATCTTGATGACGCCCGACACGCGGGCCTGGCCCTCCCAGTAGATCCAGTGGTCTGACTGGAGCACCAGATCCGAATCGGCGCCAAGCAGATTGATGTTTCCGCGGACGATCACCGCATCGTCACCCGAGACCGTGATGCCGGCCTGGTCGTCCAGCGTGGTCAGCGTGCCGGTGAGCAGGAAGCCATACCCACGCTGTCCGGCCAATTCGTGCGGGCTCTGGATCTCCAGCCGCTCGACGACGCCATCGCGGTTGTCGTCGATCGCCACCAGAACATGGTGGTTGAGCGCATCGCGCAACTGCCACCGATTGATACGCAGGTCGGGGGCCGCGTTGGCGATCTCGGAATTGACGTAGTGCACGCCCTCGATGAAGCCGGTCATCAGCCGTTCCTGGAACCGCTCCGGATCGGGCTCGGCCTTCAGGTACACGGTCTGATCAAAGCGCTGCAACCCGAGCGCCTCCAGCACGCGGAACTGCTGGCCTGAATCCAGCACAGTGAGTTCCTGCTCCTCGAGCGCCTCCGCGCTCAAGGTGCTCGAGAACAGCACATCCGGTTCCGGCCGCTGGAGTACCGACCAGGTGATTGCACTGTTCCGGTAGTCGAACCGCTCGGCCAACACCGGGGTGTCGTCCTCGCCCGGCCCGGTTTCGCCCTGGACCAGGGTCAAGCGCAGAATGCCGTTGCCCTGATTGCGCCAGACCTGTCCGTCAAAACGCCGCAATTCCATCGCGGCAAGGACTTGCTCCTGCTGCTCGCGTGTGTACTCCTCCCAGGACAACTCGGCGTTGGCGGGTTCGACGTCACCCCACTCGATCTCGCCCACGATGAAGTCGGACCCTGCCACCAGCGTTGCAAGGACCCGCAATTCGCCGTCCTCGCCGTCGGGGTCGACACCGACCAGCACCTGCTTTTCGAAGAGCGCATAGCCCACGCTCTGCGCGACCCGCAGGCGCTGCGCAATGCCGAGCGCTTCGAACGGCGCATACGGATCCGCCGGCGCCTCGGGGCCGCCCCAGTCCAGGGTGTCGATATCGATCCGGTTGCCAGACGCAAAGCTCCGGACGATGCGGCTGCCGGGCCCCGCATCGGCCTTGAAATAGTGCGTTCCGCTGTACACCTCGTAGCCGAGCGACGCGGCCACATGCGTCTGCTGCGCCGGGCTCAGCGCATCAAACGCCGTGCCCTCTGCCGCGGGCAACGTGCCCCAATGAATGTCGCTGTTGCGGTAGTCGGTGACCCGCCCTTCGGTGAAGGTTTGCAGCACGCGCTTGTCGGGCCGGGCGGACAGGTTGATGAAGTCGTATCCGCTGATGATGGCCTTGTAGCCGAGGCTTGCCGCCACCAGCGTGCGCTGCGCAGGGGTCAGGCGATCGAATTCGGTGCCGACGACGGCAGGATCGACCGTTTCCGGCCAGACCACTTCGCGCAGGTCGAAATCGGGAAACGCCGACAGATACTTGGCCGCAATGACCTTCTGGTCGATGCTGAGTTCGGACAGCTTGCGCGCGCTGCCGGGATCCTGATCGCCCCAGGGGGCACTCGGGTCGTAGTAGTAGGTCTGGAAAACACTGCGCCGATCATCGGGCTTGCCAAGCAGCGTCTCGCGCTCGTAGGAGATCACCGGCTCGGGCGTGTAGCCCAGGGTGTGCGCCACGGCGGCCTGCTGTTTAGCCGAGAGCGACTCAAACGGGGTCGTGGCATCAGCCGGTGCCTTGACACCGAACGACGCCCAGTCGATGGACGCGTTGCTGTAATCGGCCGACTCGCCCTCGATGAGCGAGCGCTTGAGCATGCCGCTCGCGGGCTGGTAATACCAGACGCCCTCGAGTTTCTCGTAGCCCCGCGCGAGCGCCTGCGCATCGTTGACGGCGACTGCGATGGGACCGATCTCGATCGACTCGTAAAAGGCGCCGGTTGATTCGTTGTAATAGCCTCCCTCGGCATGACGGGTGTAGCCAAGGCTGGTCGTGATCGCAAGCTTGGACTCGTCGGAGAGCGCAGCAAAAGGCGTGCTTTGCCCAACCGCGGTGACCACCGCAGACTGGGCCAGCCCGAGCCCTGCGTCGGCCAGCGATTGCCGAAGCGCCGCAGGGATATCGCCCGCGCGGAGCGCCGTGACGATGGCCGCGACCGATTGCTGATCAGTGACCTCGGCCACCCGGCGACCGTTGATCGTGTCGAAATAGCTTGCATGGCTCGACGTCGTTTCCCCATACCGCAGGGTCATCGTGCCACCGGTGGTGAGGCTGCCGGCCAATCCCAGCTCGCCGTCGGTATCGATAAGCAGCACGGTATCGACGCCGGTGCGATAGGCCACCGGCATGCCGCCCTCATCCCGGAAGGCCGCGCCCGCGCGGATCGCCGCACCGCTGTCGAGGCTGAGGTAGCCCCTTGAGCGCAGGGTCATGGCGGCGCGATCGCCCTCCACTGCAAGGCTCGCGCCTTCGAGGAGCCGCAGTCCCGAGCCTGCGTTGATCTCCATCGCAGAATCCGCCCCGCCCACCGCCACCGCTGTGGCGACGATGATGGAGCCCGTCGTGCTGGCGAGTTTCACCAGGCTTTCGTCGCCGGTGGTCTGGATCACGCTGCCCACATCCGCGGTGATCGAGTTGGGCTCTGGGCCATAACGGACCAGCGCGCCGTTGCCGGTGCTTGCCGTGACCGCGACATCGATCAGACGGGTGGCGCGCAGCCAGCCGGAGTGGACCCATTGCTCATCGATGACAAACCGGATCTCGTCGGCCGTCACGCCCGAATCGGGCGAGCCCAGACCGTCGTGAATGTTGCCGCTCCAGACCTCGATCACTCGCGCCCGCAAGGCGAGCGCACCACTGGCCTGGACATCGCCGACGATGTTGATGGTATCGGCCTCGAGGAAGGTCGGGTCGTCGAGCCGTGCGCTGAACACATTGGCGAAAGCGGTCTTGTTTTCCAGATCGCCGATGTACATGACCGGCGCGGCGAGACTGGCCGCATGGCCGATGCGCACCGCGGAAAATCCGTCGCGCAAGGCGGACACATCGCGCATGCCCAGTTCGAGGAAGCCGGTTGCGCCGTTGATCGAGCGGTCGTTGGCGTAGACCGACTGCCCTGCCGAGCCGATCCGGTAGCCCTGGGTGGGCGTTTTCGTGGTGATGATCAGTTCGCCGGGCGCGCTGACCCGATCGTCGCCCGAGGCGAAATCGAGGTCGTCGGCAATCAGCGTGATGCCACCCGTTGCAGACCGAAGCGCGCCACTCTCCAGCGTGAGCAGTCCCTCGGCCGCCAGCGATTCGATGAGAATCGGCCCGTCGGTGATGAGGCCCCCAGCGGTGCCACGCGTGCCCGCTTTCAGAATCAGGTCGTCGACCTCGCGCACCGTCACTGCGATGTTGTCTGTCTGCCCCAGGTTGACCAGGGTCAGCGCGCCAAGTTCGGTGCGCACCTCGCCCACGATGCCTCGGGCCTGCAGATCGAAATGCCCACTGGGGGCGGTGAGCACAGCCTCCTCGAGATTGAGCAGACCGGCGGCATTCAGGACAAGATCGGTTGATCCCCAGTTGGCGTCCTCGGTGGACTTGAGAACCGTTCCCGCGGTTGAGAGATCGTTGATCTCGACCCGGTCCAGTTCTGCATTGAACGTGAGGGTGCGGCCGTCGTAGAGCAGCCCGCTCGCTTGCAGCTCAAGCGCCTGAGTGCTGGTCAGATCGTCGAAGATGACGACCTCCTCGCCCACCCCGCCCTCGACGTGCAGCAGGCCGACCCAGTCGGCCGAGATCTCGTTCCGGCCCCGGCTGAATATCAGGTGCGCCTCGGGTGTGCTTTCGACCCGGATGCGGTTGTTGCCCCCGGCATCGCTGAGCGTCGTGAGCTCGGACCCGCGGATGGTGATCTCGTCATCGCCCGTCCCCGACTGGATGACATTACGGCCCGGACCGAGATCGATGATGGCGCCCGCTTCGCCGCCCGAGAAGATATCGTTGCCCTCGTCCCCATAGACCTTCAGACCGGGCACGAGCCCCCCGAGAATGCGGTCGTTGCCCGGCCCGCCGCGCACCACGCTGCCCGGGCCACCCCCCATGATCATCAGCGTGTCAACGCCGGGGCCGCCGTTGATCTCCAACACGGCATCGACCCCGGGATACACCATCACGGTATCGTTGCCCCGGCCCCCGTTGAATACGACTTTCGAGACGCCCTCGTGCTTTTTGCTTTCGCCGAGCGCGTTGATCATGACCACACCGGGTATCGGCTCTCCCTCGTCGTCCAGCTTGGCTTCGATGCGATAGGTCTCGTGGATCACGTCGCCGTAGAGCTCGCCATCGCTGTCGCCATAACGATCCACGACATCGCCGGCATTGAGATACAGCACGTCATCGATCTGATGGGTGATGACCGGCGGCGCACCCCAACTCCAGGAGTAGCTGCCCGAGATGCTGAAGCCTGCGACGGTCACGCGAGCCGCAAGCGATGCGCTTGCAGCCGTCAGCTCGATCTCGCCGCTGAAGCCCGCCAGGGTGCGCTTGATCGAGAAGAATCCCAGGTCGATATCGATGTCGAGCGAGCCATACACACTGAGCGCGAACTGCCGGTTGCTGAAGGTCACCGACATGCCCGCCTTCAGGCTCAGCACCACCATGTCGACTTCGATATCGACCTTGCCCTGAATCAGGAAGTTGCCGTCCGAGCGGACATACCCGCTGACGTCGACCGCGATAAAACCGAAGAAGTCGAAGGTCGCCTTGTTGATCCGAAGCTCGAGCACCTCGTCGACGATGCTGACCACCCCGTTGAATTCGGCCTCGAGCGCGAGGATCTTCAGTGCGCCGTCGAGTTCGAGGCGGAACAGGGTGCCGCCCTCGATGGGCCGGGTATCTCCTGCGATGGGGATGTAGTCGTCCGAACCGGTGTTGATCTCCAGAATGGCCTTGGCACTGATATTGACCGCTGCAATGCCAAATGACAGGTTGGTCTCGACCCGCAGGGCAAACTGCACCTCGCTGCCGGTGTTGATGATGGCCGCCGCCCCTTTGAAGCCCACCTCGCCAAAGAGGCCGAGATCGAGGACCACGTCCATCGCCGCCTGAATGCCCTGCTTGTCGATGAGAAGATCGACCGACCCCCTGAGCTCGATCGGCCCCACCGCGATCGACGCCTTGCCCGAGATGCGCAGCGAGCGCTCCGGGACCATGACCTGGAAAGGCTTGCCCTCGGGATCGAGGAATTCACCGCTCTCCGGATCGCGCCCGCGCACCTCGCGTGGGCGCCCGGTGGTGTTGACCTGCAGCAGGAACTGCCCGGCAACCGAAAACGCCCCGGCATCAATGAGCGTGGACTGACGACCCGCGCCGCCAATTTCCAGGCTGCCGTACAAGCCGGTGTCGGCACCATCGATCACAAAGCCGAGTGTGCCGACCACGCCAAGCGGCTCGATCACAGGCAGGTCCAGGATGGCGTTGGCACCGATTTCGAACGTGATGGCGCCATCGACCTCGGCGACGATCGCAGCAAAATCGCCGACCATCTCGAGCGAGCCGTCAAACAGATTCAACTTGCCTTTTCCCGCCAGCGCAGCGTAAGGACCGGCCCAGCTCGGATCCTTGCCTGGCGGGTAGGCCGGCACGACGACCTCATCGAGACCGACCGTCGAGCGAAATGCCTCCGGCACCTCGTAAACGATCTCTTCGCCGAAACTGTTGAGCGTGAGCTCCAGTTCGGCATCGAGCTGGACAAACTCACCCAGATCGAGCTTGAGCGCCTCGACATCCATCAGCAATGCAACGCCGCCGTCGTTCAGGACCAGCAGCCCGGTTGCGCGTCGACTGATCTTCAGGTCGCCTGGGCCGATCGAGGCAGTCACATCGGCGAAGACCGTGAGGCCCTCTTCCTCGTCGAGGCGAAAATCGACGGCGCCGGTAAGCCGCACCAGATCGTAGAGATTCAACTCGGCCTGACCGGCAATGCGCAGCCACTGCCGCTCGTAGTTCAGGACGATTGGCCGCGCAGGGTCGCCCGTCTCGATGGCATACCCCGGACTGAACTGGTCATCGGCATCGCTTGCATTGCGATTGGCCTCGAGCGTGGGGTTGAGCCAGTTGCTGCGCGAGAAATCGATCGAGGCCAGAGCCAGGTCGATGTTTGCCAGGTCGACGGACACAATGCCCGATAGCGGGTCCAGATTGAAATCACCAGGCAGCGTCGCCCGGGCGCCCGTGTTGAGCTCAAGGCGCAGATCGCGCGCCTTGACGGTAATGCCATCGGGGAGGCCCACCACGGCAATTTCGCGGACGTCCGCATAGGCCGCCAGATACACGCCAAAATCGAGGCTCGACGGCCCGATCACCATTTCGCGAGCGAGCACAACACCCAGATCAAGCTGCTCGATCGCGATGCCGAACGCCGAGTCATTGGTGCCGACCACCCGGGTGCCGCCTGAGGGATCTTCCTCGCCGCGCACCAGCACGCCGCCCTCATAGACCGAGCGCCCTTCGATCCGTCCGTCACCGTCAGCATCCACGAAATAGCCGCGCGGCACGCCGTTTTCAAACGAGGGGATGCCCACAAATCCGTTGGCGTTCGAGATGCCCAGCGCGATCGTGCTGACGCTCGCCTGATCGCCATTGCTGAGGGTGACGGTCTCGGTTCCGCGCTTGGTGAGCGCCATTGACGCCGACACCTGGAGGAATCCCGCCAGATTCAGTTCGGCGTAGCCCACCTTGGCCTGGATGATCTCTTCGTCGTGGTCGATGAGGACCGAGCGCCCGCCGCCAGCCGGCACGGCAAAGCCCGCTGGATCAAGCGTTCCATTGCGATTGCGGTCTTCGCCAGGGTCGATCGCGCCGTCCTGGTCCTGGTCTTCTTCCTGGAATGATTTGCTCGCAGGGAAATTGATTGAAGGCGGACCAAACAGCTGCAACCCGGCGTTCACGGCCTTGCTGGTGGCCGGATCAGGAAGCGACCAGTAGAACGTATTGATATTGACTTCGACGTCTTCTGCCTTGGCGGACAGGATGCTTTCGTCGATCCCCACCAGCGCGGCCTCACCGATCGTCGCTTTTGCGCTGACAAACTGCGGGAGGTATTGCTTGAGACTGGGAATGAGGTCGAACGCGACGGGCTTGAGCAGTGCAATGCCGAAGTCAACGTTGTCCACCGCCAGACCCACTGCGCCACCGTTGATCTGATCGCGGAGCCCGTCGCCATCGTTGTCCGGTCCGTACCGGTAAGGTCCGCCCACGCCCGCAAAGCCGCTGAGCGCAGCACCCCCCAGAGTGACCGCTGAAACGCGGAGCGGAATCGGATCGGCCCCCAAATCGAGGTCGATACCGAGGCGGGATGCGACTGGCGCAATGCCTCCTGGATTGACGGCAACGTCGTACACCTCGCCCTTGCGGAATGCGAGCGCGCCGCTCAGGTGAAGGAAATCGGCCACCGCAATATCGGCGCGCCCAATGTCTAGCCCAATGATTTCGTGGCCAGCGAACTCCAGGATGACCGGCTCGCCCCCGGTGTCGATTGCCACCCCCGCTACCGGGTTGCCCTGTCGGTCACGGCTCTGGACGCTGGAATAGACCGGCATGGCTCTCATGAAGCCGCCCAGCGCCTTGCCGCCCGTGTTGACCTCCAGGGTGATTGCCTCGCCCAGAATCTTCAGGGCATCGCCAAATCCGTAGGCCCCCATCTCGTCGGCCGAGGCCGAGAAGGAAAAGACACTGCCCGCCTTCAGCCACTTGGGCAGATCGGCCTTGAAGCTGCCGATCCCGATCGACAGCCCCTGCAAGCCGAAGCCCAGCAAGCCCGACTGCTCCGAAAGCGACCGATCGAAGTCGGGTGCGCCCTGGCCGATGAAGAGATCGATATCGTTGCCGCCCAGGGAGATTCCCTTGAAGTCGATGTCATGCGCGATCGAATAGTCATCGCTCAGATCGAATACGGACCGAAGGATGTCCGAGGCCGGCAGGTTGGGCGGCAACAGCTGAGATTCGACTTCCCTGATCACGGCATCGGCCGACGCGGCCAGCATCGGATCGAGTCCGGTCGCCATGTCGGCCGTGAAGGATTGCCCCAGGTTGATCTTGAAGTCGCCACTTAGATGGACGAATTCGGAGACCGAGAGCGACAGGTCGGGCAGCTCGATTGAGCCTGTGACGCCGGTCAAGCCAATCCGGATATCGATGTCGCGCAGCAGCTCGATTCCGCTCACAAGCCAGTCGGGTGCCGAGGCAGAAATTTCCGGGGCGATCGCCCCCAGATCGCCCAGGCGGATACTCGGCAACAGCATGGCCGGATCGATGTCGGGCAGCTGTGGCATCTGGAAGCCCGGCAGGCCGACACCGGACAGGTCGAGGTCGACACCCAGATCAAAATCCGGCAACTCGAGCCGGAACTCCAGCCGCGGCGGGCTGATCGTGAAGAGATCGAAAACACCCAGCGTGCCCGAGATGCCGACGCCAATCAGATTGTTGTCGAAGTCGATGTTCAGAGCGGGGCCATCAAGTCCGAACGGAATCTCGAGGCCGCCCGCATCGATACTCGAGAAATCGGCGTACACCGTGGGCAGCGGCTTGCCGCGCGACATGGCGCCGTTCAGTTCGAAGACCAGATCGTCGGCCTGCAGCGTCAGGTAGGGGTCGGTGCCCACGATGCCGCCCGAGGCAGCGCTCGCCTTGATGCCATAGAAGCTGATCGGCAGCACCTGGCCACCGCCGAGCGCGGGCTGAAGCATCGCAAAGGCGAGATCGACATCATTGAGCGCAAAGCCGATCGCATCAGCGCTCGGCACCTCATCGTCGAACGAGCCGTTGCGGTTGCTGTCGGTGAGATACGGACCGTTGATGCCGGTAAACGCCTGCAGGTCGCGGCCCGCCACGATGAGCGCCTCGGCCGGAAGATCAACCGCCATCCCCAGACCACGCAGCGAGACCGCATCGATGATCTTGCGCTCGAAGCTGAGTCCACCCTCGAAGTGGAACAGCCCCATCAGGTCGGCTGTGACGTGGCCCGCCGAGACGCGTGTGAGTGCCGAGTCGAAATCGATCAGGACATCATTCTGACCGTTGTTGATGCGCAAGCCGCCGCCTTCAAGCGCGCTGAAATCGGCTGTCCGGGCGGGGTTGCTGGAGTAGTTGATTGCAACATCGAGATCACTGACCGACAGATCGAGTTGTTCGCCAAACCCGATGAAGCCGGCCTGTCCTGCCGAAGCAGTCAGGGCAACAAAGCGGTCACGATTCGCAGAATCGCGGAAGAGGCCGAGCGCAAAGCTGAGATCGTCGATCAGCAGACCCATTGCATCGGGGTTTGCGATGGCATCGCTGGCGGTGACGGCGCCGTCACCGTTGGTATCGGTTCGGTAAGGCCCGCCAACGCCCACGAAGGCACTGACCCCGGTTGCGCCGATGGTGAACGAATCGGCTTTGACGGACACCGGGTTGCCCAGCGGCGACCTGGCTGGCAGCGTCCGGCGCCCGCCGAAGTCAACGCCGAAAGAGCCGCTGAGATGCGCAAAGCCTGCAATCCCGAGCGTTGCCCCGCGCATCCCGATGGTGCGGGTGTCGCCCGCGAAATCGATGAGTACGGGGGCGCCACCCGTTGCAATCGAATAACCGGCCTGTGTGCGACCTTGACCCGCATCGGCCGGAAAGCTGCGCTTGAAATCGATGGGCCGCGCGAGGCCCGAGGACGTATTCAGCGCAAAGTTCACTCCGGACGCAGAGACCTGGAAGTCGGCTGGGTCGATTCCATAGAGCCGCACCGCCCCAGAACTGGCACTGACCGCAGTGTGTTTCCCGCCCAGAAGATTGCGCGCGCTAAGGAATCCCACCCGGACGTCTTCGGCACCGAAGCCGTAGAGCGCGTCTGCCTGTTCGCTGAAGGGTCGCGCCGGATCAAAACTCTCGGAGGCATAGCCCATGAACAGGTCGACGTCGTCGGCACCGACCGTGAATCCCTCGACATCAAACGGCAGCGGTGTTCCAGCGGCCGAGACCGAATCAAGCTCAATACGGCTGAAACTGAAGGCGCCCTGCACGAAGATCGAATCGGCGATCCGAAAGCTCGCCCAGCCGATGTGGATGGCTTCAACCGCGGTGCTGAAGTCAAGCCCCGCTACCGGCGCGCCCGACAGATCGAGTACGCCGGCATTGGGGGCAGACGCGCGGTTGAGTTCCAGCGTAAGGTCTCGCGCCACAGCGACGATCTGATCGGTACCCACCACGGCAGCTTCGGCCGCCTGCGCGCGCAACGCGAGCCAGGTTTTCGGGGTCGACAGGCTCAGCCCTGTCTGAGCCGGTTCGGCTGCGAGCCTGAGCGCCAGATCAACGTCTGCCAGTTGCAGTCCGATCCGCTCGTCGCCCGTGCCGACACCAGCGAATGCGGCCACACCCTGTGCGTTCAGGTCGAAGACGCGCGCCCCGAGCACCGGGCCTGCGCCCACCAGATCCAGATCCTGGATACTGGTCGCCACCGTGAGATCGCCGGACAATTCGACAAACCCGGCAACATCGAGGACGGCCTCCTGCAGGGAAACGAGCAGGCTCGCATCTGCCGCCATCTCGAAAAATTGATAGCGGAGTCCAGCAGCCTCGACCTCGTCGGAAGCGCCCCAGGACCGCCCCGACGAATTGAGCGCAAGGCGTGCCGAGGCGGCAGAGAGCCCGAACGCGGGCCCCAACTGGGCATGCAAAACCCCCTGCGCCTGAAGCGCCCAGCCGCCTTCGGCATCGAGCACCAGGGCAGCCTCGCCTTGATCGAGCCCCAGTGCAAACGATGCATCACCCAGACGGGCGGACAGATTTTCAGCAACCAGCGTGACGCCATCCAGCGATGCGGCCACACCGAAGTCGGATTGCGCGCTCACGAGGCCTTCGGCATTCAGCGACAGGCCCCGTATGCTCATCGCACCGGACAAGAATTCGAGCCCATCGAGCGAGTCGATGGCCAGCCCGGCGATCGGCTGGTCGGATTCGTCGAACAATCCGGCCCGAGTCGCACTCAGGCTCCCCGTAAAACCCTTGGCATCGAGTTGCACCGATCCGCTGATGCCTGAGACCTCGATTCGCGCTGCATCGACACCGAGCGCCAAACGTCCGTTGGCGACGGTGAGTGTCGTGGCCGAGACCGGACCGATGGTGTGAGTGATGCTGAAGTTGCCCGAGAACCGCTGCCCGGCGACCGAGCTTTCGAGCCCGGTTGCCGACAGGGACACCGACTGGCTGCTCGGAGAAGCCACCAGCTCGAACGCGCCCGACAGGTCGAACCCGGGCACGCTGAAGGCGGCATCGATCGCAACGCGGAAATCGCGGCGGAAATAATCTGCGTTCAGCGCAGCGCCGATCTGGTCGAGGTCGGTGCCGGTGATCGCACCGGCGATCAGTCCGACCGCTTCGCCGCCCACCACCTCTCGGGCCACCAGCTTGAGCTCGCCTGGCGTTTGCGCGTCCCCGGTCTGGACCAGATCAAACCAGATGTCGTCATGCAGCCCAAAGAGGCCTCGCCCGCTGTCAAAGCGGCCCTGCACGCTGCCGTAGCGCAGGATGACAAACTCGTCACCTGCCTTCGGCCGAAAGTTGTCCCAGAGGCTCAGCTGCAGTTCACCGCCCAGCGTTGCCCGGCCCGATACGTCGATCCAGTCGTGTGCGGGCTCGGTCGACGAGTTCCCGCTGGCGGGTCGGGTGCCGCCCAGCTCGATCAGGGTGGTCGACAGGGTGGTGAAATCGCCGCCGAATCGGAGAACGCCGGGCGAATGCCCTGGGCTCACCACGCCGCTGCTGACCACCGACCCTTCGAAGTAGCCGCTCCCGCCGAGTTGCCAGCCAGGATGGATCGCGACCGGTTGTGTGATGCCGAGCGCCGGATCCGCCTCGAGACTGTCGATCGCGAGCCAGCGGTCATCGCGAGACGGGTCGATGGCCGACAGTTTCAGCATCTGCACGCCATCGGAGGCGGCAACGCCCGCATGATCGGACAGCTGCTGAAGCGCGCTGGCGTCGAGCGTCAAACGCGCAATGGATGCATCGGGCTGAGTCTCATTCGCCGTCGGGCGCGACGATTCGAGCCCGCTTGCGGTGTTTCGCGATGCGTCGCTATCCGGGGCAGCCGCTCCGGGCACGGCCGGTGCGATCAGGGCGGCGATTGATCCTGTCAGCGGATCGGCCGACAACAGAACGCGGGGTTCCAGCGTCTCGAGGACGAATCGGTTCTTGCGCGATGAGCGAGCGGTTCGGCGTCTGATGCTCATGCCGCCCTTGATCTACGGTCATGCGCGAAGCAAGCGCCAGTCGGCCAAAATGCCTCTGGGCAAACCGACCGAGACGCGAACCCCTCCCCGGAAACGCTCACCACGCTCACATCTCCCTAGAAATCAAAGCTGGTCGCCCGCCTATGTTTTCGGGTCGTTCCTTCTGAGTCTATCGACCGCCCATGATGTACACATAGCGCTATTTTCAGGACGAGGTGCTGCAAAAAATGCAGCACCGACCGTGGCGGTATGTGTGCTCGCAGCAAGAGACGCCAGACCTGCACCGCGGTCATGCGCTGGGACTCCGATCACCGCATTCGCACAGCGTTGCGTGCTCTAGGGGACGAGAGTTGCCGGAAGGATTCGGTTGAAACGACCGTGATCGTCACTCAGATCGCCTGCTCGCCGTACCGGCCGTTCTTCCGCGTCTGAAGGTCGATATCGTGCCGAGCGACGCGGAAGGGCGTCTTACTGCACAGGCGCTGTCACGCCTGACGCCATCGTCTTGGGGCTGAACGAGTTGGGGAAGGGCCGCGGCGTATTATTGCGTTGTCGCTGCGAGTTCGACGCGTGTCCTGCCTAAAGCAGCAGCCTCGGCAAGATCAGCGTGACGGCAGGCACGTAAGCAATTGCGAGAAGCGAAGCCACCAGAATCAGGATGTACGGCACCATGGGGCGGCTGACCGCGGACAGACTCACGTTGCCGATCTGGCAGACCACCACCAGAAGCAATCCGATCGGCGGCAGGATCAACCCGATTCCCAGTGCCGCCACCGACAGCAGGCCGAAGTGAAGCGGGTCGATTCCGAACTTGGCAACCGTAGTTGCCAGGATTGGGTAAAAAATGATCAATGCGGGTAGCCCGTCCAGCAGGCTCGCGAACACGATCATCACGAGCATGACCAGCGTGAGCAACAGCCAGGGCGAGGTGGTGATGCTCAACAAGGTGTCGGCAACCATCTGCGGCACCGCCATGGTTGCAAAGACCCAGGCCATGCTGGTGGCCACGCCAGCGAGCAATGACACCGCTCCAGTCGTGATCCCGGTTTGTACAAGGATCTTTGTCAGGTCGGCCCGGGTCATTTCGCGATAGACGAACAGGTCGAGCGCATAGGCATAAATTACTGCGAGCACGGCTGATTCCGTGGCTGTGGTGACTCCGCCGAGAATGCCGCCAAACAGCACCACCGGCATGCCCAGGGGCAGGATGGCTTCGCGAAACGCCTTGCGCAGGGTGGGCCATGAAAATGAACCCTGCGAGCTGGGCAGTACCCCCCGTCTCGCCTGCACGTGAATGGTGACCGCAAGCGCAATGGCCATCAGCAGCCCAGGCAGGAATCCCGCAAGAAACAGTGCCGAAATCGACAGGCCCGACATTGCGCCAAGGATGACCATCACAAGACACGGTGGAATCAGAATGCCCATGCCTGATGCAGCGGCCACGATCGCGGCAGCTCGCTCGGGGGGGTAGCCTGCTCGCACGAGCGATGGAATAAGGACCGAGCCGATTGCCGAGGCGTCTGCCACGGAGGACCCGGAGATTCCCGAAAAAAGCACCTCCGATGCCACCACGACCACGCCTAGCCCACCGCGAATATGCCCCACCAACGCAGTGGCGAGGGCCACCAGCCGGCGCGAGATTCCGCCCGTCTCCATGAGTCCTCCCGCCAGGATGAAGAGCGGGATCGCCACGAACGGGAAGGGTTCGATTCCGGCCATCATTTTCTGGGCGACGGTCTCGAGGGGAATCTCAAGGCTTAAGAAGCTCGCGATGGTGGCGAGCCCCATGCTGAATGCCACGGGCACACCGAAGGCCAGCAGAACCAGGAAAGCGATGATCAGGACAGCCATGGGATGCCTTCAGTTCAGTCGTGGCGGGAGCAGATGACGACTGGGCTAGTGATGGGACGCATCGCGTAATCGACCAGCTCGCCGGTCTGCGAAGACCATGCAGTCCATGAGAAGAAACAGGACTCCCGAGATGGGCACGATGCTGTAACCCGTGCCCACGCTGAACGGCAGAGTGGGATACATCTGCAAGGCTGAACTCTCGACGATACGAAGGCCGTAGAAGATCATGAAGATCCCCATGGCCCACACCACTGCATGCCCCAGCCATGCGAGCCCGCTGGCCCAGGCTGGCCCCAGGCGGCGCACGAGGAAATCGACACCGAAGTGGGCGCGATGCCGGACCGCCAGTGCCGCCCCCAGAAACGACAGCCACTGGTAGCTGAGCGTTGTGAGCTCCTCCGACCAGACCAGAGGTTGCCGAACAGCGTAGCGATAGATGACCTGTAACGACACCAGCAGGACGATCAGTACTACGCCGGCGGCAACAACGGCGGTGAGCACTCGTTCGACAGATCGCAACATGCGCACGGGCGCCGCGAGCCTTACTCGATACCAGCCTCTTTCAGCGCGCGGTCAACCAGCGGCGACTTCACCTTGGCCTGGAAAGCCTTCACGACCGGTAGCGTTGCCTTGCGAAACGCAGCGACGTCCGGATCGGTGACAGTGACGCCGGCACTTGCCATGAACCCCACCACCTTGTCGTTCGCCGTCTTGGGACTTGAGGTGAAGAATTCCATGTCGGCCTTGAAGAACGCTTGCGAGCCCGCTTCGAGCGCGGCCTTTTGTTCAGCCGACAGCGCATTCCATTTGCGAAGATTCATCACCGCGATTCCGGCGGCTCGGCCATGATTGGTGAAAGTGAGATGACGGGCGACCTCATGGTTCTTGAGTGCCCAGAGCAGTTGCGGACCGGTTGCGTTGCCATCGATCTGCCCCTGCTGGATTGCGGTGTAGACCTCGGGCGTTCCCATGGGCACCGGAATTCCGCCCATCGCCTTGATCATATCCACCTGCATGGGGTCTTGCATGACGCGCAGTTTCAGGCCTTTCATGTCATCGGGCGTACGAACGGGGCGTTTGCTGTTAAGCACTGCCAGCGCGCCGCCGTCAGCGACGACCAGCACTTTCATGCCGTGCGCTTCCATCTTTTTGGCCAATTCGGCGACCACGGGACCCTGCAGAAAACGGATCCAGTCGTCGTACTTGACCCACACGAACGGCAGGCCAAACATGCCGAACTCGGGGACCAGTTGTTGCGCGACTTGTGAAGCCACCACCGACATGTCGATGGCGCCCACTTTGGTCGCTTCCATGATTGCTTTTTGGTCACCCAGCACACCGTCACCGAAAAGCTGGATGTTGAGCGAGGCATTGCGCGATTCCGCCTCTTTCTTGAAGGCCTCCATCGCACCGTAGTAGGCAAAGCTCTTGGGCAAGCCGTCGGCGAATTTAAGCGACGTCTGCGCGCGAACCTCCTGAGCGGGCGCGAGCGCAAGCCCGAGCGCGAGCGCCGAGATGGCTGCAGACACGAAACGACGAGGCAACTTCGACATGATGGTCTCCCCCTGCGGCTTTGTCTGGCCGATGATGTTTTTAATGATCAGGGCCGATACTCCCAACAGGAGGAGAGAACTGTCAATCCTCGCACCAGCGAATGCGGACTGGTCTCGTACCGGTTTCTCGCCTGTGGCGCAAAGGCGAACGCAGAAACACAAGCCGTGGACCTCGCGAGCCGGTGCGGGCGGGTGAGCGCAGACTGAACGCGCATCGCATGCCGAGCCGCGCGCGTGGCAGAATCGCCCTGGATGACGACAACGCATAGACACAAGGAGGCACCCTTCATGCATTCGCTTCGTATTTCCACGCGGGTCGACCGGTCCGGTTATCTGGTGCGTTCAATTCTTGCGGGAGCGCTTGTCGTCGCCGCAACAAGCGTCTCAGCACAGACCCGGCTGCTCCTCAGCACCTTTTTCCCGCCCGCCCATCCCATCTATTCGCAGGTGATGCAGCCGTGGGCCCAGGAGGTTGAAAAAGCCACCGGCGGCGCGGTGAAGATCGATTTCTCACCCAACAGCCTCGCACCGCCCCCCGGACAGATGGATCTGGTCGCCAAGGGCGGGGCGGACATCTCATTCCAGTTCGCGGGGGTGGTTCCCAACCGGCTCACCACCACCCTGGTCACCGAGATTCCGGGGCCAACATCCTCGGCGCTGGCCATGTCGACCGCGCTGTGGCGTACCCACGAAAAATTTTTCGCTGCCGCCGGCGAGCACAAGGGGCTGAAGGTGTTGGGCGTGGTTGCTTTCCCCGCGCAGGGTTTTTTCAGTTTGAACGATCCCATCGTGTCGATCGACCAGCTCAAGCGCACCAAGGTCGCAGCGACACCCGGTAATGCAGCGAAGTCTTTTGGTGCCGTCACTACCGGCGTCGTTGCAGGGCCAGCCGTGCGCTACTTCGAGCTCGTCTCCAAGGGCATGGTCGACGCCTATGTTTCGGTCACGCCAATCGATGTGATGAGCTTCAACCTGTCGCGCTACACCAAGGGCTGGACCCAGTTCGAGGGTCTGGGTACCGCAGGGTCGTTCACCTTCTTCATCAACGAGAGCCGCTGGAACGCGCTACCCGCGGCCGCAAAGGAGGCGATCGCCCGGTTGTCCGGTGAGGCATTTTCCGCGCGAATGGGTGTGCTTGACCAAGCCAATAACGGAGCCATCAAGGCTCTTGTCGATCAGGGCGTGAAGGTCGTCAAGGCGCCCGCATCGTTCGAGGCGGAGCTTCGCGAGGCGTTCAACATCATCGAGCAGGAATGGCTTGCCGAGGTCGCCAAGCGCGGCGTGGATGGTCGCGCTGCCCTCGCCTTCTACCGGGCCGAGCAGGCCCGCGCAGCCGCCGGCCGCTGACGCGACCCGCGCCTGCAGGCACACCTCCATGGCTCACGTCCACGCGAACGGCTGGGATTTTTACTGCGAGATCGCAGGCAACGGCCCCGACCTCGTCTTCATTCACGGCGAGATCCACGGCATTGATTACTGGGAACACCAGATTGCCGAGTTCTCCCGTGACCACCGTTGCCTGATCTACGAGCGGCGTGGACACCGCCGCACCGGGATGGCGCCATTTGGTTTCTCGCTCGAGAACCAGACGCGGGATCTGGAGGCGCTCATCAACCATTTCGGCGTGCATCAGCCAACGCTCGTTGCAGTTGCTTTCGGCACCACGATTGCAGCCAATTACGCGCTGCGTCATCCAGCGGACGTCCGCGGAATCGTGATGGTGGCCTGGAGCGAGATGCACGAGGCTGACCAGTACCTCGAGCGCTGGATTCGCGCCAGCGACAAAGTGGTTCGGATACTCGAGAACGATGGCCGCGACGCACTGCTGGACTTTCTTCGTCGCGAGGCGGGGCGCAGCCTCTACATGGTCGTTCCGCTTGATTCGCCCATCCGCGAGGCCTGCGTGCAGATGTTTGGCGGTCACCCTGCAGACGAGTACCGCCGAGGCATGCTTGAGTTCGCAACCTCGGTACCTGCGCTCGTCGAGCCGTTCAGCCGGCTTGCGCTGCCGGTGCTTGGCGTGTGCGGCGAGCATGACCCATTTCCCGACAAGCCGGAGGTCCTGGCGGCCATGACGGGTTTCCGGGAGGCCCCACCGATCGCGGGGGCCGGCCGATTCATCCAGTGGGAAAAGCCGGAAGCGTTCAACGCGCTGGTGCGCGGTTTCATTGCCGATTGCGCAGCCGGCCGGCGCTCGTCCGATTAAAACTGCGCTGGCACTCCGGCCCCTTTACTCGCAAACACCAACGACCCGCGCAGGCGAACCGTCCATTCCAGTCAGCCGCAGCGGCAGCGCGGTCAGCGTGAATCGGGAACCTGCCTCAGCGAGGTTGGTGAGCAGCTGAATCATCGGCACACCGGAGCCCAGCCAGCGGCGATGATTGGCGCCCCGCTCGGCTGGGGTGAGCTCGTAGCGCCAAAAGGGCTTTTCAGGAAAACAATCCATTGCAACGGCGGCGACATCAAATTGCGCAGTCCATTCACCGACGCTCGGGTCAAGCCAGACCGTGTTGTCCCAGAACGCTGGCGTGCCCCAGGAGCGGTCGGTCCAGCCGGTTCGAATCACCACAATCTCGCCGGCTGCGGGGCGCACACCGCACGCCTCAAGCATCTTGCCGGTGACGCCGTCGCCCGCCGAAATGCCACTCACATCGAGCACGACTGCCGGGCGCTGCACCAATCGCTCGAGGCGGAGCTCATCAACCGCATCACCCTCGGCAAAGAAATGTCGCGGCGCATCGATATGCGTTGCGAGGTGACTGGTGAGGGCGATCACCGTGTTCATGTGACCGATTGCCGGTGCGCCCGGCATCACCTCCACGCCCTCCCGCACCAGCAGTTCACGCTGCGCCTCGCTCACCACGGTTGCCGCGCGTACGGTCGCCGGGTGTTGCTCATAGAGCGGAATACGCGGAATGCCGCTGATGCCGGAGCGAACCGGCAAGGTCAGGTCTACGATTCGTGGCATGGGTTTACTCCAGGTTCGCACGAGCAGGTCAAGTGAGCATCACGCCCGCCGCTACATGAACCGCGTGAGGATAAGGGCAATTTCCGGGAAAGCGAGCATCGCGATCAGGCAGCCGACCGCTGCGACAACAAACGGCAGGGCGCCGCGATACATTTTCCAGATCGGCACTGACGGGGCCAGCGACTTCAACACAAAGATGTTCATGCCTACCGGCGGCGTCATGAGCCCGATTTCCACCACCAGCACCACGACGATCCCGAACCAGATCAGGTCAAAACCAAGCTCCTTCACAATCGGATAGAAGATCGGCACGGTCAGAAACATCATGCCCAGGCTGTCAAACACGCAGCCCAGAACCAGATAAATCAGACAGATCGCGGCAATCACGCCGAGGGGCGGCACATCCAGGGCCCGGATCCACTCGAGCATGGCCGAAGGCAGGCCGGCAATCGTCAGGAAATTGCTGAAGACCAGCGCACCCGCACCCACCATCATGATGCTGCACGCAGTCAGGCCGGATTCGACCAGCGCGTCACGCAAGTGCCCAAGCGTCAACCGGCCCGCACGCAGGAACAGAAACACGAGGGCACCCGCCGCGCCAATGCCTGCGCCCTCGGTTGGAGTAAACCAGCCCCAATACAGGCCGCCCAGCACGACAGCGAAGAGGGCGACGACACCCCAAATGCGCTGGAGTGATGCCCATCGTGCCCGCCACGGCAGTGCCGGCGCGGGCTGCGCCAGTGATGGGCGCAGGGCCACCTGCCCCCATGCGGCGAGCATGTAGGCCACCGACAGCAACAGTCCCGGCAGGACGCCGGCGATAAACAATTTCGCGATATCGGTCTCGGTGAGAATGCCGTAGATCACCATCGGCACGCTCGGCGGAATCAGGATGCCCAACGTGCCACCGGCCGCGACAACGCCGCAGGCCAGGCCGTCGTCGTAGCCGCTTCGTTTCATCGGCGGCAAGGCAACCTTCGCCATGGTGGCTGCGGTGGCGAGCGAACTGCCGCAGACTGCGCCAAACGCAGCGCTCGCAGCCACCGTGGACTGCGCAAGCCCGCCGCGAAAATGCCCAAACCAGGCGCGTGCCGCGCCGAACAACTCCTCAGACAATCCCGCACGGTGAATCAACGCGCCCATCAGAATGAACATCGGCAACACCGACAAGCCGTAGCTCATTGTGAAATCGAGAATTTGCTGGGTGGTCATGAACAACGCAGCCTCCCAGCCTCGAATCGTGAACAGGCCGATGGCCCCGACCGCGATCATCCCCCACCCCAGAGGCAAGCCCAGAAAACACAAGACAAACAGCACCGAAAATCCGATGAGCGATGCGGTCATAGAGGCGAACCTTTGCCGCGACTCGCGGCCGATGGACGGGGATCGGTCACGCTATTCGGCCGAGCTTGCGCCCTGGCCCCGATCCGCCAGGCGAAGCGGCCCTTTGCCGATGAGTTCAGCAACGACAACCGTGCCCAGCACACAGGCAGTCAGGCCTGTGAAGATGCTCGCGAGATACGCGGCAGGCGCGACAGGAAGATTGAGAAAACCGATGACATCGCGATTCTCGGCAAGCATCTGTGCGTGCAGCCACAACCGGTGACAAAGCATTGCCACAACCACTGCTGAAGCGCCCGACACCAGAGCGCGTTGAACCCGCCGCGCCCCGCTTCCGAGCACGGAGTCGATCAAGGAGATGCTGATGTGCTCGTGACGCAAGGTCACCAGCGGCAGTGCGATGAAAATCGTGGCAATGAGAAGGTATTGAACCAACTCGGCAGCCCCTGGCAAAGGCCGGTTGATCAGGTAGCGGCCGATCACATCGAGGCAGGTGATCACCATCATTGCGAGGAGCGCCATTGCAACCAGCGCCCGCACCAGCCAGGACATGCCAGCGGCCGCTCTTTCCATGTATTTGTCTCCGGTTCAGACCGTGCTGCGGGGCGATCGGGGTGCGACGTGATTAGAACTTCTTTTCGGCGCAAATCACGACACGCGTTTCACTAAACGGAAGCTGACTCTGCGGTCAGGCAAGCGACGAGCCGAGCGGGCCTCGCTGCCGCTTTGCGCCCGTCAGCCTCGGTCGTACACTGCGACGCTCGTCAACACCCGAGTGCACGATGGCCCCAGCCTGCTCGCACGGCATGGCTCACCGATCTGCGCGACTGCTCAGATCGGCGCTGATCGCGATGCTGCTCCTGTTTGCCCTGACGCCGGCGTTCGGCCGCGGCCAGCCCGCGTTGCTCTCTGCACAGGCGGTGCAGGTGTTTGATCAGGGCCAGCTATCCCTGCTTCGTGATCCGCGCAGCGAACTCACGCTCGAGCAGGTACGCAGCGACGCGCTGCAGTCAACTTTTCGAAGGCTGACCGGTAATCTGGGCGAGGGGTATGCAGCGGGCGCGTGGTGGCTGCGGCTCACCCTGGACAACCAGACCGGCCAGGCCCATGAGCGCTGGATGGAGGTGATGCCCGCCTTCCTCGACGACATTCGCGTTCATCATGTGGCGCCTGATGGCCGTGTGGACATCCGACTGGGCGGAGACACGCGCCCGCAATCCGCCAAGGAAGAGGATTACCGCGGTCATCTCTTCAAGTTCGAGCTCGAGCCCGGCGTGCACCAGTTCTTCATCCGGATCACGACAACCAGCACGGTTGCCGCCATCGTGAAGCTGTGGCAACCCGACGCGTTCACCCGGGACCATCGGCGCAGCTATTTCGGTCTGGGCCTTTATTTCAGCCTCATCCTGTCGGTCATGCTTTTCAACGCAATGAGCTGGTTCGTTGCGCGCCGCACCGAGGTCATCATCTACGTTGGTTTTCTGTTTTTCAACGCGCTGCAGTGGGCAAGTGTGTACGGACTCACCGCCGAGTTCGTGTTCCCGGAGCAGCCGCTTGCTGCCAACCTCACGCTCAAGCTGGCGATGCCTCTGGCCGGGGCGCTCGCGGTCTATTTCTACATCCTGACCCTGGAGTTGCGAACCCACCATCGCTTTGCCTACTGGTTCAGCATGGTGGGCATCGCAGGATGCGCAATCGGCGTGGTCGCGGCGCTCACCGGTTATTACCAGCCCTACGCGAATGTGTTGCTGATCATGGCGCTGGTTTCGCTCTTCAGCGTACCGTGGCCTGCGTATCGCAAGTGGAAAACCGGCGAAGCGGCGTCGCGCCTGACCGCGCTCGCCTACTTGCTGTTTACGCTGCTTGCAACGGTCAACATTCTCGGCACCCTGTCTGCATCGCCTTACAGCGAATCGACCTTGCACGCAGGACTGGCCGCCAATCTCTGCCATATTCTCTTGCTTCATTTCGCACTGCTGCAGCGCTTGCGGCAGATCGAGGTCGCGCATGCGGCGGCCGTGGAGCGATCGGTACAGGCCGAGCGCGAAGCCCAGGCCGAGCGCCTTCACCGGGAAGAGCAGGACAAGCTCTTCGCGATGGTGACGCACGAAATCCGAACGCCGCTGGCGGTGATCGACGCTGCCACGCAGTCGCTCATCGTGCTCGATCCGGAGCCCAGCGTCGAACGCGCGAAGCGCTATGAGCGGGTGCGCCGCTCGGTCGATCGCCTGTCCGCAGTGCTCGATCTCTCATTGGCACAGGCAGGACTGGACCTGGGCAACTGGAAACCGGAGATGGTGCAGTTCGATGCACAACAACTGACACGCGATGTTTTTCGATTGGGTGGCCTCGACGCATCCGAGCGGCTGCAAACCGCGCTGGACAAAAATCTCCCGCCGGTCACGGGCGATCTCAGAACGCTGCGATTCGCCCTGCTCAATCTCATTGACAACGCCGTCAAATACTCCCCCCGGGGATCACCCATCCGGGTTCGTCTGCGCCAGCAGTCATCGGACGGCGTGTCAGGTGTTGCCTGGGACGTCGAGGATGAGGGCACGGGGATCCCCGCTGGCATGGAAGACAGGGTTTTTGATAAATTCTTCCGCGTCGCCGAGTCGCTGGGTGCCGAGGTCAAGCCGGGTCTGGGCGTTGGTCTCTACCTTTGCCGACACATCGCCGCGCGCCATCAGGGCTGGGTGCGGGCCGAGGCGGGGCGATCCCGGGGGGCCTGTCTCACGTTCTGGATTCCCCTGTCATCGCAGGCGGGCGTTCAATCATGACTCGAGTCGCTCTCATTGAAGACAACGCGGACTTCCGGGAAGAGGTGCGGTTCCACCTCGACCGGGCAGGCTTCACCGTGGTGTTTCAAGGCGACGGTCGCGAAATGGATGCGATTTTTCCTGAATCTGATTGCGATCTGGTGGTGCTCGATCTGGGGCTGCCCGGCATCGATGGACTGGACGTCGCGCGCCGCTTGCGTCGAACGAAGCCTTCGCTGGGGATCGTCATCATTACCGCAAGAGGCGGGCTGACCGACCGGATCAGCGGCCTGCAAAACGGTGCCGATGCCTATTTGTCCAAGCCGGTCGACATGCGTGAACTGGTTGCGGTACTCGAGAGCGTGGAGCGCCGCGTCATGACCTCGTTCGCATCGTCGGAAACTGATTCGGGACACTGGACGCTCAGACCGCCCTTGCTCGTACTGGAGTCGCCCGCCGGCGTTCGCGTCTCGCTGACCCCCACCGAAGTGGCTCTCTTGCGGTGCCTTGCCGACGAGGGCGACGCGCCGGCTTCCCGCGAGGCGCTGGCATCGGCCATGGGACATCCCGAACCCGACTTCGACTTCCGGCGCCTGGAGGTGGCGCTCAGCCGGTTGCGCAGCAAGATCGATTCAGACGCACCGAACAGCCGGGTCATCCGCTCGGCGCGCAAGCGCGGCTATGTGTTCGCGGCACCGCTTCGGGTCGATCCCGGCATGCGATGACCCGGGCCAGGGGATTGCAAGGGTTTGCAAGGAATTGCAGGTGACAGCAAGCAATTAACCCGAGCAGATTGATAGGGTTGAGGGTTGATCCAGGTGCAAATCGCGCCCCAACCGGAGACCCTTCCCCTTGGCCACAGGCTCGAGTCGCGCACGGCGTTCGCCGCTCATCTCGGCACTCGAACCGCGACTGCTGCTCGACGGCGCTGCCGTGGCAACGGTAGCCCGCAGCATCACCGACGCGGGGGCCCAACCGGAGGGTCCGGAGCCTGCCGCAACCAGCGTTCCAGCGGCGCCCGACGCCGCCAGCACAGCAGTCGCCCAGGCGCCGAACCCGCCTGATATCGAGCCGGCCCCAGGCGAGCACACGCTACAACCCGATGCTCCACTGGATTCGCACCTGCCCGTTCCCACCAGCGAAGACCCCACCGGACAAGTGATCGTGGTGGACGACTCGGTGCCGTTTGCCGATGAACTGGTCGCCGATATCTCGCCCGATTGGACGGTCATTCGTCTGCAAGGCGATCGCGATGGGCTGACGCAACTTGCTGAGGCGCTGAGTGCTCACCAGGATCTCAAGGCGATCCATCTGTTCACGCACGGAGGCGAGGGCCGGCTTCAGATCGGCGCAACCAGTTTGACCGAGGCCAGCCTTGAAGCGCACGCCGGCGTGCTGCGCGACATCGGCTCGCGTCTGTCGCCAACCGGCGACCTGTTGATCTATGGCTGCGACGTGGCTCAGGGCTTCGTGGGGCAGGCGTTTGTCAACGCGCTGGCCCGCGCCACAGGCGCCGATGTTGCTGCAAGCGATGATGCAACGGGCTCGGCGGTGGCCGGCGGAGACTGGCAACTTGAGGCAGCCACCGGCCCGATCGACGCCGGCAGCCTGCAGGCCAGCATCGGCGACAACACGCTCACCAGTCACTCGATCTCGATCGGCCAGAACTCGCCCCGCCTTTACTGGCAGGGCCGCGCCGAATCGTCTGCCCGCTACGCACAACCGTTTACGCAGGACAAGCAGACCGCCTATTACCGGAACGTATGGCGATCGTTCACCTACACGGTTCCAAAGTGGTTCCTGAGGACCGAGAACCGTACAGGCTGGTATCAGACCACCGAGACCGCCTACTGGAACTACGGCTCGGGCACGCGGTACGGCACCGTGCAGTTCACGCTGCCCACTTCGTCTTTCAACATGGCCCTGCAAACAACGGGTCTGTCCCGGGATTCGCGTGGCACGGTCGAGACCGCTCCCTATTCGGTCGTCAACTTTGCCCTTTACCGCGGGTCGTTCAATCCGGGCGATCCCATGGCCAATCTCGTCATGGGCAACCGGCAGTCCATGAGCACCAGCCTGTCAATGACGGCAGCATACGGCCGGCTCGAGGCTGGCACCTATATTGGCGTGGTGTCGTTTGACAATTTCAACCTGTGGGACAACAACAACGGCTGGTGGGCGGGCCTCAATTACAACGCCGAGCAGATGTGGGGCAGCTTCAACCTCACCGTCACCAACCTCAATCAGGCGCCGGTGTGGGGCACCGTGACCAACCCCACCGTGAGTGGCTCGGGCGTACGATCGTTCAGCGTGCCCTGGTCATCGGTATACGATCCCGATGGTGATGCCCTCTCGATCACGGCCGCGCTCCAGAACGGCCAGCCCCTGCCGTCGTGGCTGAGCTATAACGCCAACAGCCTTACCTTCACGGGCAACCCGGCGGCCAATACCGCGCCGCTCGCGATCCGCCTGACGGCCGCCGATGGGCAGACCTCGAGCACGAAGGATTTCACCGTCAGCTTCACGAGCGACAACGATGCGCCGGTCGTGGCCGCGACGATCCCCGATCAGACCTGGAGCGGCTCGGGCAGCTTCAGCTACCAGGTGAACGCCGGGACGTTCACCGACAGCGATCTTTCGGGCACGAGCTTCACCTACTCGGCCACGCTCGCCGATGGCAGCGCGCTGCCCGCCTGGCTTGCTTTCAATACAGCCACCCGCACGTTCAGCGGCAACCCGCCGGCCAACGCCAGCGACCTGAGCCTGAGGGTCACGGCCAACGACGGCTCGGGTCAGGCCAACGCCACGGTATTCAGCGACTTCGCCCTGCGCCTGCGCAACAACAACGACATTCCGGTGGCCACCGGTTTTGCCAAGTCGTTCGCCGAGGACGGCGTGCTGAGCTTTACCGGGGCCGATTTTGCCCTTGCAGATACCGATACGCATGCCGTCGGCGGCACCGCCACCACGGGCACGGGCAAGACGCTGGCAAACGTGAGGATCCTGACGCTGCCTGCGGCCGGCACGCTCTGGCTCGATGCCGATACAAATGGCCGCCAGGATGTTGGCGAGTCGGTGCAGATCAACCAGGAAATCGTCAGTGGCGACCTGCTGAAGCTGCGCTACACCCCCGCGGCCAACTGGTCAGGCAGCACCAGTTTCACCTGGAACGCAACCGACGGAATCGCCTACGCAACCTCGGCCGCCACGGTCTCCATCACGGTCAGCCTGGTCAACGATCCCCCCACGCTTGCGCTGTCGGGCGGCCGTGCCCTGTCGCTGCGGCCCAACACAGGCAACGCGCTGTCGGCCATCACCGTTGATCCGGGCCTGACACTGACCGACCCCGACACGCCCTACACGGCCGACGCCGCCAACTACGACACGATCCTCGGCGCCACGGTCACGGTGGTCGACAGCGTGACCGGCAACGTGCAGAGCGGCGACGTGCTGGCGGGCACCGGCATCAGCGGCCGCATCAGCGTGAGCTACGACGGCGGCAGCGGCGCCCTGACCCTCAGCGGGTCCGCCACGGCCGCCGAATACCAGCAGGTGCTGCGCACCCTGGCCTTCAGCTCAACCAACACCAGCAACGACAATCTGCGCACCATCAGCATTGCGCTGCGCACGAAAGACGTCACGATCCCCACCGTCGCCAACTTCGACGGCGTTGACGACTACATCGAGACGATGCG
>JBMSQB010000036.1:0-43135 GCA_049423065.1 Burkholderiaceae bacterium | reverse complement strand
GCCGCCTACGATCTTTGGCAGGCGCGGGCTGCGGCGAAGGCCAGCAAGACCCTTTTGGGCATCAAGGCACTGAGGCTTCAAACGGCGTGAAGATAGCGTACGACCCAGCCGATGCAACGGGGATTCGAACCCTTGCTCGTCAAGTATCCAACTCAGCGATTCGAAGCACTTGCCCTCTTGCCTTATCGTATCTACAATGTAGACACATAAGGAGTCTTCAGCCATGGAAACCGTCATTCGAAAATGGGGTAACAGTCCCGCCCTGCGTGTGCCCACAGCAGTCCTGAAAGAAGCTGGGTATCAACTGGAGCAAAAGGTGGATCTTGTGGTCTCGCGCGGCCGGATCATCATCCAACCATCAAAGAGAATTGAATACGACCTTGATGCGCTGGTGAACGGCATCCATGCCGGCAATACCCATGATGAAGTTAGCTTCGGGCGACCCGTTGGGAACGAGGCACTTTGATGCCACGGCGTGCGTATGTGCCCGATGCCAGCGACGTCGTGTGGCTGGAATTCGATCCGCAGGCGGGGCATGAACAGGCGGGGCACCGTCCTGCCTTAGTTATTAGTCCAGCCAACTACAACGGCAAGACAGGCTTGATGGTCTGTTGCCCAATGTCCACCAAGATCAAGGGGCACCCATTCGAAGTGCTCGCCCAGGTCGACGGCATGGATTGTGTGATCCTGTCGGACCAAATCAAGTCTCTCGATTGGAAAATCCGCCGCGCGAAAAAGAAGGCCACCGTCAGCGCTGATGTCATGCTGCATGTCAGGGCCAAGATGAGGGCGCTTTTGCAAATTCCATGATGGAAAGTTGCGCGCAAGAGCGACAGACTGTCGCGATCGTTTGCCAATGAGTCAGCCAGGGCGCACGCAAAAAGCCTCGCGAGGTGCGGGGCTCTGAGCGCCTGACAACACGACTGAGCGAGTTGGAAGGTCTTGTTTTGGCGGCCCAGAAGGCATTGTTCAACTAACTCGCTCAGTTTTTGACCCCCCTGTTTTTGGTGGGGTCGGGGATTCGAACTCATGCTCAGCCTAAAGTCGGGCTTGACGGCAATGTTTCCCATGGGATACATTTAATAGCATGCTCCAGATCCAGCAAACTGAGACTTACGCCAAATGGTTCGCTGGTCTGCGAGACCGAGTCGCTCGCGCCCGCATTGACATCCGCATCCGGCGCCTGTCCCTTGGGAACGCTGGGGATACCAAGCCCGTTGGCGAGGGCGTCTCGGAGTTGAGAGTCGATCACGGGCCCGGATACCGGATCTATTTCATCCAGCGCGGCGAAGTCGTGATTGTCTTGCTGGCTGGAGGCGACAAGTCCACTCAGGACAAGGACATCCGCAACGCCAAGGCGTTGGCAAACGATCTGAAGGAGTTTTGATCATGCCGAAAACCAAGACCCGAGTCTGGGACCCCGCCGAGCATCTCGTTACCGAAGACGACATGGCGGCTTATCTGGAAGCAGCACTTCAAGAAGGCGACTCTGCACTGATCGCCGCTGCGCTCGGCGATATTGCGCGCGCCAAGGGCATGACTCAGATTGCCCGCGACGCTGGGCTAGGGCGCGAAAGCCTCTACAAGGCCCTATCTGCCGAGGGCAACCCCGAATTTGCGACCATCATGAAGGTCATCGCGGCACTCGGGTTGCAGTTACATGCGTCTCCATCAAGAACTGCCGCATGACGACTACGAACACCCAAGGTTCACCATGAAGAGTTACTACGAGCGAATCAAACCCCACTGGGAGCTCGAGGTTGCTGCTGCCACCCGAGCCGAGTCCAATGGAGACCCATACCTTGCGTTTAGGCACTTGGAGCGTGCTCACATCCTCGGGCAAAACTCAACCTGGCTACACATACAAACACACATCCTGATGATGCGCTGGGGGTGGCGCCAGTCGAGCAGCAGGGAGGTCACTGGGCAACTCTTTCGTATCTTCGGAGCTGCCACAAAAACCGCATTCGGCTTGATTCCCGCGGGCAATACTGGGGGGTCCAACGTCAGCCCGTTCCGAAGAATGCCTGTTCCTCGCGACCTCCAGACGCTCATGAGCGCTGCCCGATCTGCCGATTAGCGCTCTGTCTGATCGGTACGTATCAAAAATCGACTTTCGAACTCGCTCGGTCAATTGGCTCTGAGCAGATCGCCGTCTCAATCTGAGGGAAGGCCCTCTGAAGGGGTACTTTCTTCAAAACCACACCGCGATCGGATTGAAAAACATCAATCCGATCAATGAGTTACAAGCGAGGATCTGAAGCATTGAAGATTTGAAAGAATCTTCTGGCGGAAAGGGTGGGATTCGAACCCACGGTACGGGAGACCCGTACACCGGATTTCGAATCCGGCGCATTCGACCACTCTGCCACCTTTCCTGAACCTACGGCTGTCCCGGGGAACCTGCAGCTGTCTAACCCACCTGCAGCACTTTTCCTGTCCGGGAAGAATGTCGAACCGACGATTATACCCCAGCGCCGATCGTCTTCAGCCCACCCATGTAGGGCACCAATGCATCGGGCACCCGAACCGAGCCATCAGCCTGCTGATAGTTCTCGAGCACCGCAACAAGCGTGCGACCGACTGCAAGACCTGACCCATTCAATGTGTGCACGAGTTCGGTTTTGCCCTGCTCGTTTCTGAATCTCGTCTGCATGCGGCGAGCCTGAAAAGCCTCGCAGTTTGAGCACGATGAAATTTCGCGATAAGTACCCTGGGCCGGCAGCCAGACTTCCAGGTCATAGGTCTTCGAGGCACCAAACCCCATATCGCCCGTGCAGAGCAGCATGACGCGATACGGCAGCCCAAGCCTGCGAAGGATCGCCTCGGCATGGCCGACCATCTGCTCGAGCGCGTCATAGGACTGCTCGGCCGTAGTGATCTGCACCATCTCAACCTTGTCGAACTGGTGCTGGCGGATCATGCCGCGCGTGTCGCGGCCATAGGAGCCCGCCTCAGACCGGAAGCATGGGGTATGGGCCGTGAGCCGCATGGGCAGGCCGCTTGCCGGCACGATGTCACCACGCACCAGATTGGTCAACGAGACCTCCGAGGTGGGAATCAGATAGAGCGACTCACCCTCGCCCTCCTGACCGCCCTTCTTCGCAGCGAACAGGTCTTGCTCGAACTTTGGCAATTGCCCGGTGCCCGTGAGCGTTTCACGGTTCACCACATAGGGCGTGTAGCACTCGGTATAGCCATGTTCGCCAGTCTGGACGTCGAGCATCAACTGCGCGAGCGCACGATGCATGCGCGCAATGGCACCGCGCATCACCGCAAAACGCGCGCCCGACAGCTTGGTGCCGCTTGCAAAATCCAGTCCCAGCGGCTCGCCAACATCGACGTGATCCCGCGGCGTGAAACCAAGCGTCTGGGGCTCCGTTCCCTGGGGACTCCAGCGCCTCACTTCAACATTGCCACCGGCATCGGCAGCAACGGGGACCGACTCATGCGGCAAATTCGGCACCGTGAGCAACCACTCGTGCACGCGCGCCTGCACCGCGTCGTTCTCTGCGCTGACCGCTGCCAGATCGTCGGCAACCTTGTTCACTTCGCTCATCAGGGCCGAAGCATCTTCGCCACTTTTGCGAGCCTGGCCGATTGCCTTGGAGAGCGCGTTACGCTGCGCTTGAAGGGACTCGGTTCGCACCTGCAGTGCTTTGCGCTCGGCCTCGAGCGCGCGAAAAGCATCGGCATCAAGGACATAGCCGCGGGCGGCCAGTCGGTGCGCGACGGCATCAAGGTCCTTACGAAGTAGCGCAATATCGAGCATGGGGGTTCCGTAGGCGGCTGGGTAAAAAACGGATCGATTTTATCAGCGCGAGGGCCGCGGAATTTGGCATTCCGAAGGCCAGCCTCTACCCTCTGTTGCCATGAGGAGAGACGCCACCCTGGACTGCGAGGTGATCGTGACGGGCGCGGGCCCTGTCGGGCTCTCGCTTGCGCTTGAACTCGGGCAACAAGGCGTCCGGTGCACGGTGCTCGAAGCGCAGGCGCGCGAAGGCCTCGCACCCCGTGCCAAAACCACCAACGTGCGCTCGCGAGAACTCATGCGCCGCTGGGGTATTGCCGGGCAACTGGCTGCGCAAGCCCCATTTGGAATCGATTTCCCTTCGAATGTCGTGTTTGCCACCAGTTTGCTCGGCAAGGAGCTCGCTCGCTTCGAAAATGCCTTCTCCTGCTCGCCCGTACGCGATGAACGCTTTTCGGAGCATGCTCAATGGGTGCCGCAGTACAAGGTTGAGAAAGTATTGAGAGCCGCAGCACTTGCCACCGGAAACGTCACCCTGATTCACCCGGCCCGACTGGTCGATTTCACGCAAGACCCAGAGACAGTCACCGCCACTTTCGAGACCAATGCGCCAGGCACAACGAAAACGCTGCGAGGCCGCTTCCTGGTGGGCGCCGACGGCGCGCGCAGCACGGTCCGCGACAAGCTCCAGATCGCCATGCACGGACAATCGCCGCTCGGTCAGCATCGGGCGTACATCTTCCGCTCGGCCGGCCTGCAGCAAAGGCATGCACTAGGCGACGCCATCATGTTCTGGATGGTTCAGGCCAAAGCGCCCTCCACCATCGCGCCACTCGACAAGGGCGATCTCTGGACCTTCGGCCTGCCCCGGGCAATCGCCGACAACGCCGAGCCCGTCGAACTGATCCGTGCAGCAGTCGGCGCAGACATTCCGGTTGACTTGCTAAGCGTTGACGACTGGACGGCCCATCAACTGATCGCCGAGCGCTACCGCGACCGTCGGGTATTCCTAGTGGGCGATGCCTGTCATCTTCATCCGCCCTTTGGCGGACACGGCATGAACATGGGTATTGGCGATGCGGTCGATCTGGGCTGGAAACTAGCCGCATGCATCAAGGGATGGGGCGGCCCCGCCCTTCTGGACAGCTACGACATCGAGCGGCGACAGGTACACCAGCGCGTCGTGGATGAGGCGGTGGCCAACCACCGCCTGCTGTCTTCCTCGTATTTTTCGCCGCTCCTCGATCAAGCTGGTCTGGAGGCGGATGCTATTCGCGCAACCACGCGCGAAGCCATCCTCACCGGCAAGGCACCTGAGTTTAAGTCGCTGGGGGTGGTGATTGGCTATCACTACGAGGCCTCACCGGTGATCGTGCGCGACAGGGCAGATACGGCGCCGCGAGTGCCGCGGCCGCACTATGAACCCTCGGCGCGCCCGGGCTGTCGCGCCCCGCATCTCTGGCTGACCGACGGCAAAGCGCGCGGGGCTTCTCTGTTTGATCACTTTGCGAGCGATCGGCTCACCTTGCTGATGACCCGACCAGACACCGCAGACCGCGCTGCCGACTGGTGTCAGGCCGCAACGTCGATTGGCGTACCGCTCGCCATCATCACGCCCCAGGCTCCTGCGCTTCGCGATCTGTTTGGCGCTGATTTCGTGTTGATTCGCCCCGACCACCACGTCGGTTGGCGCGGCAACGACTTCGCGGCTGGATGTCGCGCGCTCGCACGGGTCGCTGGCCACTCGCCGACCACCCAATGATCTGACCAATAAACGGAGACCCCCTATGCTCATGCCATCCCGACGGACTCTGACCACTGCAATTCTTCTGGGGGCGCTCGGCGCCAGCGCCATTGCTCAAACCCAACCGCCATCTTCCGCCTGGCCCAATCGAATCGTGCGCTTCACGGTTCCCGCGGCGGCGGGGACTGCGCCCGACATCATGGCGCGTACCGTCGGCGACCGACTGTCCAAGATCTGGAGCCAGCCGGTGATCATCGACAACAAGCCGGGTGCAGGCGGCGTCATCGGCATGGCAGCGCTCAAGACCGCCGAGCGCAATCAACACCAGCTTGGATTTGTGCAGGCATCGGCGCTGACCATGGCGCAGTACATGTTCAGACCAGCCCAGGTGGACATCGCACGCGACTTCACCGGCATTGCCATGGTGGGCATGAGCCCCATGATGATTGCGGTGAGCACGAGCAGCCCTGCCCGGACCTTGGCCGATGTAATCGCCCAGGCAAAACGCGAGCCGGACAAGTTCATCGTTGCAACGGCATTCCAGTATTCCGTCCCGCATCTGGCCGCCGAGATGCTGGCCAAGGCAAGCGGGGTGACATGGCGCGCAGTGCCGTTTACGCAGGCAAGTCAGAGCGTGTCCGCAGTCATCAATGGCGACGCACAAGCGGTGATCGATGGCGTACCGCCACTCGATGCAATGGTGAAGAGCGGGCGCCTCAAGGCCATCGGAATTTTCTCTGACGCCCGAGTTCCAGGACGCCCCGATCTGCCGACCGTCGCCGAAACCTATCCCACCATGGTGATCAACGGCTGGTTCGGTATCGTGGCACCCGTTGGCATTGAAGCGGCAGCAATCGAGCGCATCAACCGTGACATCGCCGCGGTGGTGAAAATGCCCGATGTGGTCGAACGCTTCGACACCATGGGTGTTTATGCACGCGACATGACCCCCACCCAGTTCAACACCTTCTGGAAACAGGAGATCGATCGGTGGGAAGGGGTGCTCCGGGATGTTGGCGTGAAACCTGGTCAGCAGTAGATCAGGCCCAGTCCACGCCGGGCGCAACGCCATGTCGAATCAGCCGCCACCCGCCTCGCGATCGAGCTGCCGCAACCGCTCGAGCTTTTCTGCAATGCGGATCTCGAGTCCGCGAGGCACAGGCTTATACCAGCACGGCTCCGCCATGCCATCAGGCAGATAGGTTTCGCCAGCGGCGTAAGCGTCTGGTTCGTCATGCGCATAGCGATAACGCTGTCCGTAACCCAGCTGCTTCATGAGCCGGGTGGGCGCGTTTCGAAGATGCTCGGGAACGGGCCGCGAGGCGTCGCTGCGAACATGCGCCAGCGCTGCGTTCCATGCCTCATAGACCGCATTGGATTTTGGCGCGGACGCGAGAAACACCAGCGCCTGCGCGAGCGCAAGCTCGCCCTCGGGAGAGCCCAGCCGCTCGTAGGTTTCCGCGGCATCGAGCGCGAGCGCGAGCGCGCGCGGGTCAGCGTTGCCAATATCTTCTGAAGCCATCCGGATGATTCGCCGGGCGAGGTATCGCGGATCTGCCCCGCCATCGATCATGCGTGCAAACCAGTAGAGCGCAGCATCGGGATGCGATCCGCGAACCGATTTGTGAAGCGCGCTGATCTGGTCGTAAAACGCATCACCTCCCTTGTCGAAACGCCGCAGGTTCTGCGACATTGCCGACTCAAGCACATCGCCATCAACGCTCTGCAGGCGCTGCGCACTCGCCGCATCAGCGACGATCTCGACTGCATTCAACAGCCGCCGCGCATCGCCGTCAGCCCAACCGATCAGGCGCTCACGCGCCACGGGATCAAATGCGGGCGCCCCATGACCCAACCCGCCCAGGGCCCGATCAAAAAGCTGCTCCATCTCGGACGTGACGAGCGCCTTCAGCACATAAACACGGGCACGCGACAACAACGCCCCATTCACTTCGAACGATGGGTTCTCGGTGGTTGCGCCGATAAAGGTGAAGAGCCCACTCTCCACGTGCGGAAGGAACGCATCCTGCTGCGCCTTGTTGAAGCGGTGGACTTCATCAACGAACACGATGGTACGCAGGCCGCGCCCCTGGGCAACACGCGCCTCTTCAACCGCCTCCCGAATATCCTTGACGCCAGCCAGCACCGCCGACAGCGAGATGAAGTGCGATTCGAACGCGCTCGCCATGAGGCGGGCGAGCGTGGTCTTGCCCACGCCCGGCGGCCCCCAGAAAATCATCGAGTGTGGCTTACCCGATTCGAAGGCCACCCTGAGGGGTTTGCCCACCCCAAGCAAATGCGACTGACCGATGACGTCGTTCAGCGCAATCGGGCGCAGCCGCTCGGCAAGCGGCGCTGACTGCTCCTGCAGGAAATCTGCCTGCTCAGTCACCGGGCAACACCGCTCAGACGCGCCCACCAGCAGCGCGCTCAACCGAATGGCGAGCCAGCATGTTGGCGCAAACGATCATGAGCACATAGGCCATGGCAACCCCGATCCAGATACCGGCCGGCCAGCGTGCGTCCATCATGAAGCCAAAGAGCGCAGGCGCGAGTGCGACCCCCACGTCCAGCCCCGAATACACAATGCCGTAGATGCGCCCAGTCGCACCCGGCGGCGCGGCGCGCTTGACCAGCAGGTCACGAGCGGGCGTGCCCACGCCTGCCGCAAAACCCATCATTCCGAACAACACCGACGACATCCAGATTGGCGTGGTGAGATAGCCGATGGCAAGCGCCACCGACAGCGCCACGATGAGCGAAAGGCTCACGATGCGCTCGGCATAGCGAATATCCCCCATGGTGTAGCCGCCCACCAGCGCGCCCACGGCGCTGCCAACCATGTAGACGCTCACCAGCAACGCCACCTGCGCGGCCGGAAGCTCGTGAAGCTGCGCGGCAGACTCGGGGCCGAAGGTCTGCACCCCGCCAATGGCAAAAGCGGTTCCGAAGAAATAGACGAAGCTGATCCAGAGACCGGGCAGCTTCATGAACCCGAGCGTGGACTGGCTGACATCGGCCGCACCGCCGTCCGCTCCTGTTGCAGGCTTTTCCCGCCGGATGGGCGACACGCGAAGTGCCTCACGCGCCCACCAGACAAGCCCCAGGATGGCAAGGCAGATCACCCCGGCAGTGAGCATGCCCACCCGCCAGCCCGCCACGCTCGACACCCCAACCAGCACCAGCGGCGCCACCGCCCATCCCAGACTGCCCGCCACGCCGTGAACGGCGTAGGAGCGCGGCAGGCGCTTGCCCTCGATACGGGCATTCAGGATGCAGTAGTCAACCGGATGAAAAGGCGCATTCGCCGCACCGGCGATTGCACAGCCCAGCATCAGCATCCAGTAACTGTTGGCACTTGCGATTACCAGCGTGCTGAATGCAAACAGGCCGATGGATGCGAGCAGCACCGGAAGCGGCCCGAATCGGTCGACCGCAAAGCCCGACGCGGCCTGCACGATCCCCGACACCACGAAGAACACCGTCATGAGCAAACCGAGTTCGGAATAGCTGAGCGAAAACTCGCTCATCAGAAGCGGGAACACCGGGGGCACGATGAGGTGCATGAAGTGCGAGAGCGCATGTGCAATGGAGACCACCACCACCACACGGGTCTGCAGGGACGCGCTGAGTGGCGGATCGGCGTAGTCCGCCACAGCAGCGGAGGATTGAGCGGCCATCTGGCCCCCTTCACATCGACAAGAGCGAGGATTGGTTATTGGTGCGGCGAGGCGGTCAACCTGCTGCTCGAAGCCGCCTACTGCCGAATCACGTCGGCGCCTGCTGGTACGCGAAAGCTGAATAGTGTCGCATCGATCGGAGAATTGCGCTCAAGCATCCTGAAACTGAACCGAGATGTTCGGCTAAAGGCGTCCACCACGTCCATCGCTTCGGGAATCCCGGCCTTCAACCCGATCAAGATGCGCTCGACCCCTGCCTCGCGACTGCGAGGCTGCGCCTCCAGCCACCGAAGGCCTTCGTGCTCACCGGCTTCGCTGAAATTGAAATCGCGATCGATCGCATCGTTGCCGAACAGAATGGCGGCCGGGGTGGACGCAATGGCATCGCCGAGCTTTCTGATCGTCACCTGATTGAGGTCGCGATCATAAAAATGAAGCTGTTCGCCATCGGCCACCAGCAATTGTTCATAAGGCTTTTTCACATCCCAGCGAAAACGGCCCGGCCGGGTAAACGCAAAACTGCCCTCGCTGGTTTCAATGACCCGGCCGCTTGCATGCAGCACCTGCTGGCGGAAATTGCCACGCGCGCTCAGTGTGTTTTTCAGAAAGGCCTGAAACTCGGCATACGCCGTGGTGTTTGCTGCAGCGGGTCCCACCCCGGCAAACACCGCCATGAGCAGCAGGGCCCGGCGACGGGGCCGTGCGCAACCGGCACTCATGAGCGGCTCAATCGTCGGCCCGGGACGGCACGAGAATGTCGCGGTTGCCGTTGGTGGCCATGGCCGAGACCAGACCCGATTTTTCCATTTGCTCAAGCAGTCGGGCCGAGCGGTTATAGCCGATTCTGAGGTGCCGCTGAACGAGCGAAATGGACGCACGACGGTGCTTGAGCACCACCGCCACCGCCTGGTCGTACATGGGATCAAGTTCACCCTCGACACCGGCATCGGAAAGGGTTTGCGACAGGCCACCAAAACCCACGGCACTGCCGGCATCGACCTCCTCGGGCACACCACCTTCAAGCAAACCCTCGACATAATCGGGCTCGGCCACACTGCGCCAGTGTTCCACCACCTTGTGCACTTCCTCATCAGCAACATAAGCGCCGTGGATGCGCACGGGAACCCCGGTGCCGGGCGGCATGTAAAGCATGTCGCCCTGCCCCAGAAGCGACTCGGCGCCCATTTGATCGAGGATGGTGCGCGAATCGATTTTCGAGGAGACCTGGAACGCGATCCGGGTGGGAATATTGGCCTTGATCAGGCCTGTGATCACATCGACCGAGGGGCGCTGCGTGGCGAGAATGAGGTGGATGCCCGCTGCACGCGCCTTTTGCGCGAGCCTTGCAATAAGTTCTTCGACTTTCTTGCCGACCACCATCATGAGATCGGCCAATTCATCGATCACCACAACGATTTGTGGCAGGCGGCCGAGCGGCTCGGGGGCATCGGGCGTGAGCGAGAAGGGATTGGGAATCAGTTCCTCGCGCTTTTCAGATTCGATGATTCGCGCGTTGTAACCCGACAGGTTTCGAACCCCGAGTTTGCTCATCAGCCGATACCGGCGCTCCATTTCCGCCACGCACCAGTTGAGCGCATTACCCGCCTGCCGCATGTCGGTGACAACCGGCGCGAGCAGATGCGGAATGCCTTCATAGACGCTCATTTCGAGCATCTTGGGATCGATCATGATCAGGCGAACCTGGGATGGGTCGGCCTTGTAGAGCAGGGACAGGATCATTGCATTGATCCCGACCGATTTTCCTGAGCCCGTGGTGCCCGCAACCAGCAAATGCGGCATTTTCGCCAGATCGGCAACCATTGGATTGCCGGCAATATCTTTTCCAAGCGCAAGCGTGAGTGCCGACGTATTGGCCGCATAAACCTGCGAGCCCAGAATTTCGGACAGGCGAACGCCCTGCCTGCGCGGGTTGGGCAATTCCAGACCCATCAGGTTTTTACCAGGAATGGTTTCCACCACCCGCAGCGAGGTAAGCGACAGCGCGCGCGCCAGATCCTTGGACAGATTCACCACCTGGCTTCCCTTGACGCCGGTGGCGGGCTCGATTTCGTATCGGGTGATAACCGGACCAGGATAAGCCGCAACCACGTTGGCCGCGACGTTGAAATCGGCCAGCTTTTTCTCGATCAGGCGCGACGTATATTCCAGCGTTTCCGGCGACACGCCTTCCTGCACCGGTGGCGGTTCGTCGAGCAAGGCAAGTGCCGGCATTTTGGTATCGGCCGGCAGGTCGGCAAACAATAATGGCTGGCGCTCGGACTCGGCCCGCTTCGAACGTTCGATCTGCACCACCGGCTGTTCGATATGAATCGGCTCGTCATCGTCGTCGGCGATGACCTTGCGCAATTCCTGAACCTGCTCCTCGCGAACGGTGGCAGCGACTTCACCAAGCTGGCGGTCGCGGCGTGCGGCAATCGCCAGACGGGCGCGTTCAATCGACGTTTCAATCCATTCGCCTACCCGCTCGCACATCAGGAACCATGAACATCCCGACCACAGGCTGAATCCGATTCCGATCGCCACCATCAGGAGCATGGTGGCACCGACCGCGCCAAGCGAATCAAAAACAAACGGCGCAAACGATTCACCGACAATTCCGCCCGGCCCAAGCGGCAAGACAGCGCCCAGACCGTGCATGCGCGCGGCCTCCAGCACCACACACGAGCCAAACAGGAGCCAGAAGCCCAGCCAGCGTTCCCAGGCAAAGCGGGTGAGTTCGGGGTCATCGGGCTTGAGACGGGCGCGGCTGCGAATGACACCGCGCACAACCGCCACAATCATCAAGGGCACCAGCAGCCAGGCGCTGCTGCCAAACAAATAAAGAAGCAGATCGGACAGCCAGGCGCCAAATCGGCCGCCCGCGTTTTGCACCACCGCACCGTGAACCGCGTGCGACCAGCCTGGGTCGGCGCGGTTGTAGGTTGCAAGGATCAGGAAAAGATAGGCCCCGAGCGCACCACAGGCGATCCAGCGTACCTCGGTGATGAGCCGCATGACCCGGTCGGGCAATTCGGTGCGAAAGCCACGCAAGAGCGATGCGCGGGGAACGGTGTTGCCGATTGCAGCAGAAAGTCGGGCCACGTCGCGGTCAGTTCAAAAGGACAAGCGATTGATCACAGGTAAAGGCTGAGTTTTTCGCGCAGCAGAATCTGGCCTTCGTCCATGGGAACGATAAATCCCTCGGATTCAAGGCCTTTCATCACCCGCGACACCATTTCACGCGACGCACCGACCATTTTTGCGATTTGCTGACGCGGCAGACGATTTCGGACGATTCGATTGCCCTCGATCAAATCAGACGAATCGAGCAGCACTCTGGCCACGCGTCCGTACACATCGAGCAAGGCCAGTGTTTCAATCTTCCGGTCGGCTGACCGCAGGCGCTTGACCAGCCCCCGCATCACCCCAAGGCAGATTTCGGTGCTTTGGTTGAGGACCGACAAAAAATTATCTTTGGGAATGGCAAGAAAATCGCAGGATTCCAGCGTGATAACGCTCGCCGATCGCGGTTCGTCGTCGATCAGGCTCATTTCACCGAAAAACTCACCGGCACCCAGCACCGCAAGGATAACTTCCTTGCCCTCGGAATCGGATCGCTGGACTTTGGCACGGCCGGACAGGAGGATATAGAGCGATTGCGACGGTTCACCCTCGGCAACGATCGTCCGTCCTTTTGAGAAACTGCGCCGCGCACTGCCCACCGCCAGCATGTCGATCTGCGATTCGGACAGGCTGTAGAAAAGCGGAACCCGCCGCAGAAACAGTCGAATATCGTAGGTTGACATCGTCCCCTCACCACCGGTCTTCAGCCGATTTGAACCGGCAAAACGCAGGATCGCGCCCGGCTCACGAGCCTGCTCACAATATAATTGTGCACGAGGTTTCCCCAATTCCGCAAAATTTGTTGAAGACCCCCCCGTAAGCCGATGATTATCTGAGGTTTTACGGCAACACTCTACAGGCTCCAATCATGTCCGAACGCAAACACGCCAGAGTACTGATCCTGGGTTCCGGCCCCGCCGGCTATACCGCGGCGGTTTATGCCGCCCGCGCCAACCTCAATCCGGTGCTGATTACCGGGATGGCGCAGGGCGGTCAACTCATGACCACCACCGACGTTGATAACTGGCCAGCCGACGCCGACGGGGTCATGGGGCCGGATTTGATGGCGCGATTTGAAAAACACGCCACCCGGTTCGGTACCGAAATGATTTTCGACCAGATTCACACCGTAAAACTCGACGAGCGGCCGCTGCGACTGGTTGGCGATTCTGGCGAATACACCTGCGACTCGCTGATCATTGCCACCGGCGCATCGGCCCGTTATCTGGGATTGCCGTCGGAACAGGCATTCATGGGTAAAGGCGTATCGGCCTGCGCCACCTGCGATGGTTTCTTTTATCGGAATCAGCCGGTAGCGGTCATCGGCGGTGGAAACACCGCCGTGGAAGAGGCGCTTTATCTGACCAATATCGCGAGCAAAGTCACCCTGGTGCATCGGCGCGACAAACTGCGTGCAGAACCCATCATGATCGACAAGCTGATGGAAAAGGCGGCCGCTGGAAAGGTGGAATTGCGCTGGTTCAACGAACTCGACGAGGTGCTGGGCGATGCCAGCGGCGTCACCGGCATTCGCCTGCGCGACAGCCGAAACGGCGAAAAAACCGACGTCGCGCTGCAGGGGGTGTTTGTCGCCATCGGCCACACCCCCAATACCGGCATTTTCGAAGGCCAGCTCGACATGGCGGGCGGCTATATCCGCACCCGCGGCGGGCTTGACGGTTTTGCCACGGCCACCAGCGTCCCCGGGGTGTTCGCCGCGGGCGACGTGCAGGATCACGTCTATCGCCAGGCCATCACCAGTGCGGGCACCGGATGCATGGCCGCACTCGACGCGCAGCGCTATCTCGAATCGCTGGAAGGCGCCTGATAAAGCCCGACCGCCCCAAGGCCTACGCTTTCGTCCGGAATGGTCGCCAAGCCATCATTGCAGCATGGGCAAGCGTCGCACTCTGCATTCCGCTCGCGGGAGTTCCCACACTCCCGCGCGAGGCCTCACGCTGGACGATCTCGCGCCTGCGCTCGCGCAGATGCGCGAGGCCCAGCGCATCGAGCGTGAACGCGCGCGCCTGGCCGCAGAACATGCAGCACGCATTGCCCGCGAGGCTTCACTCTTTCGAGTCGAAATTGCCGATGCCACGCCGCTGGCGCCCCACGGCCGGATTGTCCCCGATCGCGAGCGGCCCGCGCCGCGGCCACGCCAGCGCGAACTGGATGACCGGGAAGTGCTCGAACAGTCGCTGTCTGATGAGATCGACATCGAGCGTTTTCTTGATACCGATGACTCGCTGTCGTGGCGGCGAGAAGGTATTGGCCCCGATGTGGTGCGCAGACTGAGGCGCGGCGAATGGACCGTACGCAGCCAGATCGACCTGCACGGCCTGCGCGTCGATCAGGCCCGCACCGCCCTGGTGGAATTTCTCTCCGACGCCGTGCGCAGCGAATGGCGCTGCCTTCGCATCATTCACGGCAAGGGGCTGGGATCACCCAGCCGCGAACCCGTGCTGAAGGGAAAAGTGAAGAAGTGGCTCGCGCAACGCGCCGAGGTGCTGGCGTTTTGTCAGGCGCGCCCCAACGACGGCGGCAGTGGCGCCCTGATTGTGTTGCTGCAGGCGCCGCGCGGTCAGCGGCAGTCGTGAAGCAGTTTCACCACGTCGGCAGGCGCTGTCACCATCATGTCGTGGCAGGTGGCGATTTCGAGAAACGTCCAGCCTGGATCGGGGCGCAGCCGTTGTTGAACCGAGCGCATGGTCTCGTAGAGCGGTGCAGTGGCCGCCACATAGGTGCGGCGCAAACCGCGTGATGCGCCGCGCTTGAGTTCGATCACACTGTCGTAGAGCCCCGCGGGCATTGGCGACAGTCTGGCCTCAAGCCACGCCGCCTGCGATGCATCGGTAATTCCAAACGCCTGAGCGGGTGGTGGCGGCAGAAAAATGCCTCGCCCCTCGCCCGCTATCTGCCCGCGCCGGGAAGCCTGGGTGGCCTCCGAGTGTGGCTGCGACCACGACCACAACGTGGCGTCATCGGGCGGTACGCCGGCATCGAGAAACACATAGTGCCCAACGCGTTCGCGCAGCCGGTCGGCCACACCGCTGATGACGTTACCGCCATAGCTGTGTCCCACCAGAACGCAACCATCGAGCGATTCAAATTCGATCAGACGCACCACATCGTCGACATGCGTGCCAAGCGTGACCATCGGCGAGAGCAGATGCCCGCGGTCGGCGCAGCCCGTGAGCGATGGCGCAAATACCCGATGCCCGAGCCCGGCAAGACCCCGCGCCACCTCGGCCCAGCACCATCCGCCGTGCCAGGCGCCATGAATGAGAACGTAATCGGCCATGGGCACCTCAGATCGCGGCGTCGCCGACTTCACCGGTGCGGATCCGCACCACCTCTTCGACGTTGGAGACGAAGATCTTGCCGTCGCCGATTCGGCCCGTGCGTGCAGCCCGCACAATGCCGTCAATGGCACGCTCGACCACATCGTCACTCACAATCACTTCGACCTGCACCTTGGGCAGGAAATCGACCACGTATTCAGCCCCCCGGTAGAGCTCCGTGTGCCCCTTCTGACGCCCGAAGCCCTTCACCTCGGTGACGGTCAGGCCGGACACGCCAACCTCGGAGAGCGCCTCGCGAACCTCGTCGAGCTTGAAGGGTTTGATGATCGCGGTAATGCGCTTCATGGAAAGTTCTCCTGTTAGTCGCGGAATCGCGAAGTGATCGGCATGCGCCAGTCTCGTCCGAAGGCGCGATGCGTAACTCGAATACCCACCGGCGCCTGCCGCCGTTTGTACTCGCTGATGCGGATCAGCCTGACCACGCGCTCGACTGCCTCACGGGGATGGCCTGCGGCAACGATGGCATCGATCCCGTGGTTCTGCTCCATGTACATCTGCATGATGGCATCAAGCGTGTCATAGGGTGGCAGGGAATCCTGATCGGTCTGACCGGGACGCAGCTCGGCGCTTGGCGCACGGGTGATGATGCGCTCGGGGATCACCGGCTTGACAGTGTTCCGCCAGCGGGCCAGACGATAGACCAGGGTCTTGGCCAGATCCTTGATGACCGCAAACCCACCCGCCATGTCGCCATAAAGCGTGCAGTAACCCACGGCCATTTCCGACTTGTTGCCGGTGGTGAGCACAATGGAACCGTATTTGTTGGATAGCGCCATCAAAAGCGTGCCGCGGATACGCGCCTGGAGATTTTCCTCGGTGGTGTCTTCCGCGCGGCCACGGAACTCGTCGGCGAGCGTGCTGCGAAAGGCCTCAAAGCAGGTGTTGATGGGCAGCTCGTCGTAGCGAACGCCCAGACGGGCCACCATGTCACGCGAGTCGATCCATGAGATGTCGGCGGTGTAGGGAGAAGGCATCATCACCGCGCGCACCCGGTCTGCGCCCAGGGCGTCAACTGCAATGGCGAGAGTGAGCGCCGAGTCAATGCCCCCCGACAGACCAATGACTGCGGACGGGAACCCGTTCTTGCCGAGATAGTCGCGCACGCCCAGCACCAGCACCCGGTAGACCTGTTCCTCGATCGAGACCACCGGCGCCACCTTGCCCGGTTGCAGGTCAACCACCGCGCCCGACACCGATTGCGCGCCCACCGCAAGCTCGACCACCAGCAGGTCGGGTTCGCAGAAAGCGCCCTGCGCGGCCAGTTCGCCGCGCGCATCGAGCGCAAATGACAGGCCATCAAAGACCAGCTCGTCCTGGCCACCCACCAGATTGGCCGCGATCATCGGCAAGCCGAGCGCGCTCACGTTCTCGCGCGCGACATCGACCCGCTGCGACTGCTTGTCCATGTGAAAGGGCGAACCATTGAGCGCGAGCAGCACCTGTGCCCCCGCACCACGGGCTTGCCTGGGCGCGCGCTCAAACCAGAAGTCTTCGCAGATGACAACGCCGAAGCGAACGCCGCCCGCCTCGAACACCAGCGGCGCACCGTCGGGCAGAAAGTAGCGCTGCTCGTCGAACACATCGTAGTTGGGAAGCTCGAGCTTGCGGTATTCGCCGACGACCCGCCCGCGGTGAAGCACCAGGGCAGCGTTGTAGCGCTTGCGGCCATGACGAACCGGCACACCCACCACCAGATGAAGGGCCAGATCAGCCGTGTCGGCAAGAAGGGCTTCCAGAGCGGCTCTGGCCTTCTCGTAGAATGCCGACCGCAGCAGCAGGTCTTCCGGCGGATAACCGCTGAGCGAGAGTTCGGGGGTCACCAGTACGGACACCGACTGCGAAACCGCCGCCCTGGCCGCCTCGAGAATGCGACGGGCATTTCCGTCGAAGTCACCGACAATCTGATTGAGTTGCGCAGCCGCGATCCGCATGACGATTCAGTTACCCAAAACGGGAAGCGATGGGAAAGCCGGTGATTATGTCACGCGGGTGTGCAGCGCCATCACTGAAATCAATCCGCAACAGTGGGAAGCGCTGCGCCATGGCGACACTCAGCCGTTTTTGAACCACGCCTGGCTCGCCTTGCTCGAGGACAGCGGCTGCGTCACCGAAGAGACAGGCTGGCGGCCGCTCCATCTGGCGCTCGAGCGCAACGGCCAGCTGGTGGCGGCAGCGCCCCTCTACCTCAAGGGGCATTCCTATGGCGAGTATGTATTCGACTGGGCCTGGGCCGACGCCTATCGGCGACACGGCCTCGACTACTACCCCAAGCTGCTCTCGGCGATTCCGTTTACACCGGTCCCCGGCATGCGGCTGCTCGCAGCCGACGCGCCCGCCCGCAAGGCGCTCGCCCAGGCGCTGATCGAATTGGCGCGCGAAAGCGGCGTGTCGTCGCTTCATGTGCTCTTTCCCGATCCCGAGGAGGTACGGCTTCTCGAGGACGCGGGCGCGATGATCCGGCGCGGCGTGCAATTCCACTGGACCAACGAGGGCTGGCCCAGTTTCGAGGCGTTTCTGGGCTCACTTACTCAACCCAAACGAAAGAAAATCCGCGCCGAGCGGCGCAAGGTGGCCGATAGCGGCGTGCGCTTTCGGCGTCTGTCGGGTCGCGACATTTCCGAGGCCGACTGGGCGTTTTTCTGCCGGTGTTATGACAACACCTATCTCGAGCATCACTCCACCCCCTATCTGAACCGGGCGTTTTTTGCCGGGCTCGGAGAGCGCTTGCCCGAGTCGGTGCTGATGGTGATCGCCGAGCGCGCCGGAAAACCCATCGCCTCGAGCCTTCTCATGCGTGACGCCGAGCGCATGTACGGCCGCTACTGGGGCGCAATTGAAAACGTGCCTTGTTTGCACTTCGAAACCTGCTACTACCAGGCGATTGAAGCTGCAATTGACCTGGGCATCCAGGTGATCGAGGGAGGCGCCCAGGGCGAGCACAAGATGGCTCGCGGGTTCACGCCTCAGCCCACGGCATCGGCTCACTGGCTTGCAGAGCCGGCTTTTGCCGACGCCGTGCAGCGTTTTCTTGACCGCGAAGGACAGGCTGTCAGCGGCTATCTGGATGAACTGAACGACCGCACGCCGTTCAAAACTTCGGTTTGACCGCCGCGGCGTGATAGCGCGCAATGCCTTCGGTGATTTCGCGAGCGGCTTCGTCCGGGCCGCCCCACCCCTCGACCTTGACCCACTTGCCGGCTTCCAGATCCTTGTAGTGCTCAAAGAAATGCTGGATGGTGGCGAGCCGCTCGGGCGCGAGATCCTGGGCGGCGCGCCAGTGCTTGTAGATGGGAAGGATCTTGTCGACAGGCACCGCCAGCAGCTTGGCATCGGCGCCTGCCTCGTCCTGCATTTTCAGCAGACCAAGCGGCCGACAACGCACCACAGCACCCACGGCCACGGGGAACGGTGTGATCACCAGCACGTCAACCGGGTCGCCATCTCCTGCAATGGTGTGGGGGATATATCCGTAGTTGCAGGGATAGTGCATCGAGGTCATCATGAAGCGGTCGACAAACAATGCGCCGGTTTCCTTGTCAACCTCGTACTTGATCGGATCCGCGGCCATCGGGATTTCGATGATCACGTTGAAATCATTGGGTATGTCGCGGCCGCAGTCGACTCGGTCAAGATTCATGGTGACGGGTTCCTGTTGGAGGTAAGAGGCAGGATCGGGACCGACGCGACTGGGGTCAAGCGGAGTCGGGGGTATCGGGTGGCACGGGCGGCGAGGCGTCGCCATCGGCCATGAGCGGCGATTGGGGCCGCTCGGACAGCGGCTCGTTCATGCCGTCGATCGCGGCCAGCCGCCAGTAATGCAGGGCCTCCTTGTGGCGGCCAATCTGCTCAAAGAGATGTGCAAGCAGGGCACGCGTTTCGCGGGAGGGCGCCTGCGCCTCGGCGAGCCGGAAAAACTCCTCAGCCTTGCCCCACAGCCCTTCTGCGGCACACAGGCGACCGGCTGCGATCGTGAAGGCGGCGCGATCACCGTGCCGCTGCCGCCAGGATTCGATGCTGCGCAGGCGCTTCCGGGCGTCGAGTACAGCAAGCGAGGCATAGACGGGAACCAGGCGCTCGGCGAGCCGCTTGTCCAGAATGCCCGAGAGCAGCGTTGCTGCCTGCTCGCCCTGACCGGCTCGGTCAAGCGCACGCGCCACCGCTTCGACCACCTCGTCGATATCGCGCTCGGCCGATGTCAGGGAGGTGAGCAATTCGCGAAGCGCATGCGAGTCATCGCCACGCTGCGCAACCAGCTCGCGAAGCGCGCGAATGGTGAGGCCCCGCACCACGCTGGGATGAAGTGCCTCGCGTTTGTCCAGTTGCCGAACCGCCTGCAGCACTGCCTGCCAGTTGCCCGCCTGCTCGTGAGCACGGAGCGCGAGCCGCAGTGCCTGAATGTGACGCGCACCGCGTGAATGGAGTCTGTCGACTGCACTGAGCGCATCGGCCGGCCGCTGATCCTCTACCGCCATTTCGGCGCGGCACATGAGCGCTGCGTTGGCGGTCGGCTTTTCGGCTCCTGCGGATTCAAGCCAGCGCTCGACCCGCTCGGGTTCGCGCAAACGATGCGCCGCGCGTGCGCCGATGAGGGCCGCTGTACCCGCCAGGTCAGGCTGGCTCAGGGCCGGCCGCAGCAGGCGCTCTGCTCGACCATAGCGGCCTTCGTTGTAGGCGATAAGGCCGTCGCGCAGCCCGGCGACCGCCGCGTCGCGTGAACGACGGTCCCGGTATTGCCGGACGCGCTGCGGGAAATCGACCGCTTTGGACAGCGCGAACAGAATGAGGTGCAGCAGAACAAAGAGGGCAAAGAGCGCAAGCAGCACCAGGTTCATGGAGACATCGATCCGGTACGGCGGCCAGAGGAGCGCGATGTTGCCGTCGTTGAAGCGAATGAGGAGTCCCAGCCCGACCGCGACCGACACGACCAGCAGAATGCCGATCACGCGTCCCACGGTTCAGCCCCGGCTTTCGCGACTGCTGCGAATGGCGCGGACCGCGCGCAGGCTCTCGCCCGGCAGTGGCGGCTCGAGGCCCAGTCGCGAGGCGCGCAGTTGCTTCAGCTGCGTAAGCGCCCCCACCACCAGCCGATTGTCGGCGTCGTAGTAACGCGTGAGCCAGTCAAGTGCACGACCCAGGTCGGTTTGAAACTGCAGTTCGTTTCGCGCCAGCATCCCCAGACGCGCATTGAGCAGAATGAGCCGCATGTTTTCGCGAAGGAAATAGGCCTGGTCGGGCGCAAGCAGCACGGAGTCGGGTTCATCGACCCGACGTACCCGGATCAATTTTTGAAGCTCTTCACGCAGGTAGGCAATGCCGGAGGAGGCCAACCCCTCTTCGAAGCCCCCCGGTCGGCCTGGCGCATTGGGGTCGGTTCCCCGGGGTCGGGGCTGGACCGTGGAGGACAGAGGCAGTTGCTCAACCAGGGTGATGAGGCCATCGATGCGCGCGGCCATGCCGGCGATGTCGGCAACAGGATGCGCCTTCAGCCGCTCGATATCGCCAAGAAGCGCCTTGCGCAGGGGCGCGAGCGTAGGGTCTTTCTGTCTGACCAGACGTTGGTCAACCTCCTGCAACGCCATGACGGCCGCCCGCGGGTCGGTACCCAGGGACAGCTGCTGGGTGGCAAGCGAGATCACCGACTCGGCCTCGGCAAGCACGGCGTCGGCGGATTCCTGGATCAGCCCGCGATAGAGCTTTTCAACCTGGGAATAGAGACTTTGCGCCTCGGCCATGCGGTTGTCGACCAGCGCCTGCCGCTGCTGCAGATCCCGGACCAGATCCTGCGAAACCTTGAGCGACGCTTCGAGCTGGGCGAGACGTTTGTCGCCACCGTCCAGCCGACGCAAAGCGCCGCCTTCGAGTTGGTCGACCCGCTGGCCGAGCGTGAACGCAAACACCAGCGCCGCCACACCCAGTGCCGGACCAGACCATCGCCATGCCAGGGCCAGGCGCGATCGCCGCGTACGGGCGGGCTGGCCGGTTGGCGACGATGGCATCGCACGCGGCGCCGTGGAGTCGCCACCACCAGCGGGACGACCCGCTGCCGACGGCTCACGACGACCCTCAGGGCTTGCGTTGGGGGACGGCTCAGACAAGGGAGATGCTCCGCGAAGGGCTGGCGGCGGACTGACGTGGGCAGACGCCTACGTGACCGCTCCGCATTCTATCGCGGCGGCGATTGCATTCTCACCAGGATCAATGAGCCGAACGCGGTGAAAACCCGCGGTTCTTGCCGCCTCGGCGATCCGGGCGTGGATTGCAAGCGCAACCAGCGGGCTGGCGGGCTCGCGCAGGCGTGCGGCCTCGGGCAGCGCCGCCAGCGCGATCGCTGCGCTTGACTGGGTGAGCACGCAATAAACCGGGACCGGCCCGGCAAGCCACTGCCCCAGACGCGCGCGCGCCTCGGGCTCGGGGACCAGCGGCTGACGGTCGTAGAGCGGCAGGACCTCAACCTGCGCGCCGCGGGCGCGAAGCACGTCGATCCAGTCGTCACGCCCCCCTTGGCCACGCACCACCAGCACAGTGCATCCGGCAGGCCTGGCAAGCGGTCCGGCTGCCAGCATGGCACCGGCATCAAACGGCGCTGCAGCAGGAAAGGTGAGCCGATCAGCGGGAACCCGCAGGCCAGTCTGCTCCAGCGCCAGCAGACTGCCGGGTCCGACGAGGGCGAGCCCCGGTCCTGGCGGCCACACATGGCTCAGGGCCGATGCAAGCGCCTCAACCGCCGCCGGACTGACGGCGACCACCCAGTCGACCTCTGCCACCTGAGCTGCGAGCCCGACCATCGGGCGTGACTGGATGCGGGTGAAGGTGAGCCGCGCCACCTCATGGCCGCGCCGGGCGAGCGCCCGTTCGAGCGCCTCCACCCGCGGCAGCGGCTGGGTCAGGACAACCCGAGCCACCGACCCGCGCCCTGGGCAAGCAGATCCTTGGCCGCGCGGGCCCCGAGGCGCTCGGCAGTCGCGGGATCCGCAGGCCCTTCGGCGAGCGCCACATCGGCCATGCCGCTGCCATCTTCCGCCCCGACGCGCGCGCGAAGCTGCAACGCACCATCGGGACCGGTTTCACAGTAGGCGGCAAGCGGCATGCGGCAATTGCCGCCCAGCGCCCGCGACACCGCCCGCTCGGCCGTGACCTCGGCTGTGGTGCGCGGATCGGCAAGCGGGGACAGCCAGCGCGCGACATCCTGCCTCGTGGCGAGCGTTTCGATGCCCAGCGCGCCCTGCCCCGCCGCGGGCAGACTCGCCTGCACCGACACCACCGCCCGGATGCGCGCGGCGAGGCCCAGTCGCTTGAGTCCGGCCGCGGCAAGAATGATGGCGTCGAAGTCGCCGGCGTCGAGCTTGGCCAACCGGGTCTGCACGTTCCCGCGAAGGGGCAGCACCGAGAGCGTCGGGTAGCGGTGACGAATCTGTGATGCGCGACGCAGGCTCGCCGTTCCGACTCTTGCGCCCTCGGGCAGATCGTCGAGCGAGGCAAAGCGGTTCGATACAAAGGCGTCCCGCGGATCTTCGCGTTTCATGACGATGGGGAGCGCAAATTCGGGCGCGAGCACCATCGGCACGTCCTTGAGCGAATGCACCGCAAGATGGGCACGCCCCTCGAGGAGCGCAACCTCGAGTTCCTTCACAAACAGCCCCTTGCCCCCAATGTCGGACAGCGTACGGTCGAGCACCCGGTCGCCTTCGGTGGTCATGCCGAGAATCTCGACAGTGCATGCTGGGTAGAGTTCCAGCAGACGATCGCGTACATGTTCAGCCTGCCACATTGCCAGCGCGCTTTTCCGGGAGGCAATCACCAGCCGCGCCGGAGCGTCTGGCTGAGGGGAACTCGCGGTCATCATGTCATCCCATCAGGTTTCTAACAGTCGACCATTGTCGCCTGCTCACGGGAAGGCGTTCGGAAACGTCTCGTAAAACGACCTGCCAGTGCGGCTCCGAGCCCACACCCTGCCCGTCGGCAGGTACCCGCTCGAACCCCGAAATGGCAGCCCGGCACACCAGCGCATTGCGATGGATCCGCACAAATCGGTCACCGAATTCGGCCTCGAGCGCGGTGAGCGAATCCTCGATCAGGTACTCCCGCTGACGCGTTCTGACGGTGACGTACTTGAGCTCCGCCTTGAGGTAGACCACCTGCTCGACCGGCACCAGCATCAGTCGGCCGCGCTCGTGAACTGCGAAATGGCGCCGCGCCGGCGCACGCGCTGGGGCGGCAGCGGGCGCCGACAGGAGCGGGTACGCAAGCGGGCCGGCTAAAGCGAGGCCGGACAGCTCGGCGCGCGCGCCTGGAGCAGCGGCGGCGCCATTCGACACCGCATTCGGCACCTCATTCAGCCCCCCATTCGACACCCCATCGGGCACTGCCCGGTTGAGCGCCTTCAGAAGCCGCGCCGGGTTCACCGGTTTCAGCAGGTAATCGAGGGCACTCACCTCAAACGCATCAAGCGCGTGCCGATCGCTGCGGCTCACGTAGATGAGTTGCGGGGCGGCACGCCCCATCGGCTGATCCGCGTCCGGGGTCCCCCGCTCGGGCTCGGGCCAGCGGATCTGCCGCGTGGCGCCAGCCGCCCGCACTGCGAGCTGTCGACCAAACTCGATGCCGTTCATGTCGGGCAGGGCCGGGTTGACGAGCAGCACGCTGGGGCGCAGCGAACCGATCTGCGCGAGCGCGCTTCTCGCGCTGTCGGCCTCGCCAACGATCTGGTGGGGAAACACGGAGCGGAGACCGTCAAGGGTCTGACGCAACTGACTGCGTCCCTCGGCTTCGCTGTCAACAATGAAGATGGATTGGGCGGTAGACATCGGAATCCTGCGTTCGTGAATCGGGTCGAACGTATAATTTCCGTTTTTTCCGCCCGGGCGATTATGTCAGATCAACTCGCGAACAAGGCCGAGGGCTGGTCGGGACGTTTTTCCGAACCAGTGTCCGAGTTGGTCAAGCGCTACACGGCATCAGTTGACTTCGATCGCAGGCTGGCCTTTGCCGACATCGATGGTTCGCTGGCCCACGCCACCATGCTTTCAGGGGCAGGCATCCTGTCCGAAGCCGACCTTCAATCCATCCGTTCCGGCATGGCGCAGATCCGTGGCGAGATCGAGCGCGGCGAGTTCAACTGGTCGGTTGATCTGGAAGACGTTCACCTCAACATCGAACGCCGCCTCACCGATCTGGTGGGCGATGCCGGCAAGCGTCTGCACACAGCCCGCTCACGCAACGATCAGGTCGCCACCGACATCCGCCTGTGGCTGCGCGGCACCATCGACGACATCCTGCAGGGTCTGGCCGCCTTGCAGCGCGCGCTGATCGATCTTGCCGAGGGTCACACCGACACCATCATGCCGGGCTTTACCCACCTGCAGGTGGCGCAACCTGTCACCTTCGGTCATCACCTGCTCGCCTACGTCGAAATGTTCGCGCGTGACGCCGAACGCATGGGGGACTGCCGGCGTCGGGTCAACCGGCTGCCGCTCGGGGCGGCCGCGCTCGCCGGCACCTCCTACCCCATTGATCGCGAGCAGGTTGCCCGCGCGCTAGGCTTTGAGGGCGTGTGCGAAAACTCGCTCGACGCCGTGTCCGACCGCGACTTCGCGATCGAGTTCTGCTCGGCAGCAAGCCTCACCATGATGCACATCTCCCGGTTTTCAGAAGAACTGGTGATCTGGATGTCACCCCGCGTGGGCTTCATCGACCTGGCCGACCGCTTCTGCACCGGCTCCTCGATCATGCCGCAGAAGAAAAACCCCGATGTCCCGGAACTCGCCCGCGGCAAGACCGGCCGGGTGTATGGCAGCCTCATGTCGCTCCTTACCCTCATGAAGGGGCAGCCGCTTGCCTACAACAAGGACAATCAGGAAGACAAGGAACCCATCTTCGACACCGCCGACACGGTGCTGAACACGCTTCGGATCTTCGCCGACATGGTGGGCGGCATCCGGGTGCGCGCCGAGCGCATGCGCGAGGCCGCGGCGGAGGGATTCTCCACGGCCACCGATCTTGCCGACTACCTGGTTCGAAAGGGCCTGCCGTTTCGCGATGCCCATGAAGCCGTGGCGCGCGCGGTGCGGGCGGCGGCCGATCAGGGCTGCGATCTCTCGGAACTGGGCGTGGAAACGCTGCGCACCTTCAGTGCGCTGGTGGGCGATGACGTACTGCAGGTCCTCACCCTCGAGGGGTCAGTGAGCGCGCGGCGGCACCGCGGCGGCACCGCACCCGAGGCGGTCCGTCAGGCGATCGCCCGCGCGCGCGCGCGTCTCGGCGCCACCCTCTGACGGGGCGGGATGTTCGCCCGCCGGGGCTGCATCTGCCGGCTCGCTCCCTTGCAGACACCGGGGTTTCCCCCAGCCGCTGGGGTATGGTCCCCCACTGCCGCCCGGCGCTGTTAGACTCCTCGCGCTCAGTTCAACTGGTGGGCAGAAGCGCGATTCGGTTTTCGCTTGCCCGCCTCGACAGCCGTGACGGGGGTTCCGTTGAAAGCTTTCCTGAAAATCAGCGCGCTCATTGACGCGCTCAACGAACGGGTCGGCAGCATCGTCATCTGGGCCGTGCTCGCGTCGGTCCTGATCAGCGCGGGAAATGCCATCTCGCGCAAAGCGTTCGACCTCAGCTCCAACGCCTGGCTCGAGATCCAGTGGTATCTGTTCGCGGCGGTCTTCATGCTGGCTGCCGGCTACACCTACCTGAAAAACGAGCATGTCCGCATCGACGTGCTGTCGGGGCGCCTCTCGGCCCGCGGGCGAACCTGGATCGACATTCTGGGCATCGTGTTCTTCCTGATGCCCTGGGTCATTCTCATGCTCTATCTGGGAATCCCGTTCTTTCATCAGGCGTTTGTCAGCGGAGAAATGTCTTCGAACGCGGGTGGCCTGATTCGCTGGCCAGCCTATCTGCTCATCCCGGTGGGGGTCGCGCTCCTTGGTCTGCAGGCGATATCCGAGCTCATCAAGCGGATTGGCTTCCTTGCCGGGCACTGCGAGGATCCCTCCGCACCCAAGGTAGCCAAGAGCGCCGAAGAAGAGCTCGCCGATTTTGTCCGCCAGCAGAATGAAGCGGCCGCTGCCACGGGAGCGGTGAAATGATCGAGTTTCTCACCCAGAACATCGCCCCGATCATGTTCGTGGGCCTGGTGATCTTTCTGCTCTTTGGCTATCCGGTGGCGTTCGCCCTCGGTGCCTGTGGTCTGGTCTTCGGACTGATCGGTATCGAACTGGGCCTGATGCCGGCCTCGCTTTTCCAGGCGCTGCCGCTGCGGCTCTTCGGCATCATGAGTAACGACACGCTGCTCGCGATCCCGTTCTTTACCTTCATGGGGCTGATCCTCGAGCGAAGCGGCATGGCCGAGGACCTGCTCGACACCATCGGGCAGCTGTTCGGCCCCATTCGGGGCGGCCTTGCCTACGCGGTGATTCTGGTGGGCGCAATGCTCGCGGCCACCACCGGCGTCGTCGCCGCCTCGGTGATCTCGATGGGGCTCATTTCGCTGCCCATCATGCTGCGCTATGGCTATGACCGGAGGCTGGCCTCCGGGGTGATCGCTGCCTCAGGCACCCTGGCGCAGATCATCCCGCCGTCGCTCGTCCTGATCGTGATCGCCGACCAGCTTGGCAAGAGTGTGGGCGACATGTACATGGGCGCCTTCATCCCCGGATTCATCCTCACCGGGCTGTATGTGGGCTATGTGTTTCTCGCCACGATGATCCGACCTGAGTGCGCGCCAGCGTTGCCACCCGAGGCTCGCACCATCCGCGAAGACGACGGTACAAGCGGTCTTCGTTCCCTGGGCGTGCTGATGGGCATCACGGTGACCATTTCGGTGGCCTTTGGCCTGCACTACGCCGAGATCTTCACCTGGCTTCGCGGCAAGGAGACCCCAGCCCCCACGGACGAGGTGATCGTGGTATCGATGTGCGTGGGCGCGGCCATCGCCTTCACCGCATCCATCCTGAACCGGATCTTCAAACTGGGGTTGCTGTCGAAGATGGCCGAGCAGGTCACGTTTGTGCTGATCCCGCCCCTTGCGCTCATCTTCCTGGTGCTGGGCACCATCTTTCTTGGCGTGGCCACCCCGACCGAGGGTGGTGCCATGGGCGCGGTGGGTGCGCTGGTGATGGCGATCGCAAGAAACCGTCTGACGCTGGCGCTTACCAGGCAGGCGCTCAACTCCACCGCCAAGCTCTCCGCATTCGTGGTGTTCATCCTGATTGGCTCCACCACGTTCAACCTTGCATTTCAGGCGGTGGACGGCAACAAGTGGGTGGAGCATCTGCTCGAGGGTCTGCCTGGCGGCCAGATCGGGTTCCTGATCGTGGTGAACATTCTGGTGTTCGTGCTCGCCTTCTTCCTCGATTTCTTCGAGCTTGCCTTCATCATCGTGCCGCTCCTCGGACCGGTTGCCGAAAAGCTGGGCATCGATCTGATCTGGTTCGGCGTGCTGCTCGCGGTGAACATGCAAACGTCGTTCATGCATCCGCCGTTCGGCTTCGCGCTCTTCTATCTGCGCAGTGTCGCACCCGCACGGGCGTATTTCGACAAGATCGCCAAGCGTCCGGTCGAGGGTGTGACCACCGGACAGATCTACTGGGGCGCGGTACCCTTTGTGTGCATTCAGATCATCATGGTGGCGCTGGTCATCGCCTTTCCGCAAATGGTCACCGGGTCGCTGGACAAGGGTACCGGCATTAATGTGGAAGACGTGAAGCTTGAGGCACCCAAGGACGAATACGGCAGCGACAGCCCGGATCCAAGCGACGACCCGGACAAGCCGAAGTAGCCCTGACCAGGGCCGTCGGCGGGCCCGGTGCGACAAGCCTTCCGACCCCGCCACAAACAGAAACGGGCCCTGACGGGCCCGTTTCTGTTTCCGCACATCGCGCCGCGCAAGCGCGACGCCAGAGCAGGTCGCTTACAGCTTCTGCGAGAACATGAAATTGTCGTATGAGCGCTCAGCGTAGTTGAACCACTGATACTGCTCACCGCGGAAGCGCGAATAGTCGGCCCACATCTTGGCCCAGTTCTGATTCTTGGCCGACACCTCGGCATACACGTCGTGCGCGGCCTTGAATGACGCCTGCAGCACATCGCGCGGGAGGGCAGCCACGCGGGTGCCTTCGGCGATGAGCTTGCGCAGCGCCTGCGGGTTGAGCGCGTCGTAGCGGGCCTGCATATCGACGTGGGCGTGTGACGCAGCCGCCTCCACGATGGCCTTGAGATCGGCAGGCAGCGCCTCCCAGGTCTTGGCATTCAGGTAGATGGACAGCTGCGGACCACCTTCCCAGAAGCCCGGGTAGTAGTAGTTCTTGGCCACCTTGTAGAAGCCAAGCTTCAGATCATCATAGGGCCCCACCCACTCTGCAGCATCGATCGTGCCTTTTTCCAGGGCTGGATAGATTTCGCCGCCAGGGATGTTTTGGGGCACCACGCCCAGGCGCTCGAGCACGCGGCCGGCAAATCCACCCACACGGAACTTGAGGCCCTTGAGATCTTCGACGCTCTTGATTTCCTTGCGATACCAGCCCCCCATCTGCACGCCGGTGTTGCCAGCCGGGAAGTTGACGATGTCGTATTGACGATAGAAGTCGCGCGTGAGCTTCAGGCCGTTGCCGTGGTACATCCAGGCAGTCATCTGGCGCGAGTTCATGCCAAACGGAACGGCGCAGTCGAGCGCGAAGGTTTCATCTTTCCCGAAGAAGTAGTAGGGGGCGGTGTGCCCACCCTCTACCGTGCCCTTCTGCACGGCATCGACCACACCGAAAGCGGGAACGAGTTCACCCGGCGGATGCGCGGTCACGGTGAGGCGTCCACCCGAGGCAGATGTCACCTGCTTGGCAAACACCTCGGCTGCACCATAGAGCGTGTCCAGCGACTTTGGAAAACTGGAGGTAATCCGCCAGCGGATTGATTGCTGCGCTTGGACCGCAGGTGCGGTGCCCGCGGCCAGAATGCCGGCTACGCCTGCATGCTTGACGAATGAACGACGTTCCATTCGGCTGTCTCCGATGAGTTGAGTTGAGCACTGATGGATCGACGGGTGATCACAACTTTTACCCGTTCCATTTTCTGATTCTATCCCGAGGCAGCCAGTTGATGTCCACAACCCTGGTCGCCGGGAACGAAGCCCGGACCGCGCCACCGCCCTGGAGGAGACCCGGGCCTGTGGCAAGCAGGGCAGTGTTCAGCGCTTCCTTGCTGGCGGCAGATCGGTGCAGACGCCCTCGTACACCTCGGCGGCCATGCCGATGGATTCGCCGAGTGTCGGGTGCGGATGAATGGTTCGCCCGATATCCACCGGATCAGCACCCATCTCGATGGCAAGCGCCACTTCGCCGATCATGTCGCCCGCGTGGGTGCCCACGATGCCGCCGCCTACGCAGCGATGCGTCTCTTCATCAAACAGCAGTTTGGTGAAGCCCTCGTCGCGGCCGTTGGCAATGGCGCGCCCGGAGGCTGCCCAGGGAAATACCGCCTTGCCAACCTTGATTCCCTGCCTTTTGGCATCTTCTTCGGTGAGCCCGACCCAGGCCACCTCGGGGTCGGTGTAGGCCACCGACGGGATGACCCGGGCATCGAAGTGGCTCTTCTGGCCGGCAGCGGCTTCGGCTGCGACATGCCCTTCGTGCACAGCCTTGTGGGCAAGCATGGGCTGACCGACGATATCGCCGATGGCGAAGATGTGCGGCGCGCTGGTGCGCATCTGCGAGTCAACGGGGATGAAGCCCCGATCATTGACGGTGACCCCTGCCCGGTCGGCGGCGATCTGTCGCCCGTTGGGGCTGCGGCCGACGGCGGACAGCACCATGTCATAGAGCTGCGGCTCGGCAGGCGCGTTGTCGCCCTCGAACCAGACACGGATACCTGCGGCCTCGGCCTCGACCCGAACGGTCTTGGTTCGAAGCATCAGCTTGTCAAAGCGGGGCTCGTTGTATTTCTGCCAGACCTTGACCAGATCGCGGTCGGCGCCTGCCATCAGGCCATCGAGCATCTCGACCACTTCAAGGCGCGCGCCAAGGGTGGAATAGACGGTGGCCATTTCAAGGCCGATGATGCCGCCACCAATCACCAGCATGCGCTTGGGCACCGCGCGCAATTCGAGCGCGCCGGTGGAATCGACAATGCGTGGGTCGTCGGGCAGGAACGGCAGCTTCACCACGCTTGAGCCAGCCGCGATGATGGCCTGTTCAAACCGGATCACTGTTTTCTGGCCGTTTGCCGCGCGGCCCTCGCCCTCGGTGCCGTCCACTTCCAGATGGTTGGCGTCGAGAAAACGGCCAATGCCGCGAACGACGTCCACCTTGCGGGCGCGCGCCATGCCGGCCAATCCACCCGTGAGCTTGCCGATCACCGATTGCTTGTGCGCGCGCAACTTGTCGATGTTGATCGCGGGCTTGCCGAAACTCACCCCCAGCTTTTCAAAGTGCGCGGTTTCGTCGATGACCGCCGCAACATGGAGGAGCGCCTTCGATGGAATGCAGCCCACGTTCAGGCAAACGCCGCCCAACGTTCCGTAGCGCTCGACCAATACGGTATCAAGGCCGAGGTCGGCGGCGCGGAATGCTGCGGAGTAGCCGCCCGGGCCTGCACCGAGCACGACCATGCGGCAGGTGCGATCCACCGGTCCGGTGTAGGCGGGGCCTGCGGCAGGCGCGCCAATGGCCGGTGCGCGCGCGGCTGGCGCTGGGGCTGGCGCGGGGGCCGCTGTCGCTGCGGCAGGCACGGCGGCAGGCCCAGCGGCCGGCTGCGGCGCCGGCGCAGCCGACACCGCCGGGGATGCGCCCGGCGCTGCCGTTGGTGAACCACCTCCGGCCGCTGCGCCAGCCGCCGGTTCGATGAGCGCAAGGGGCGAACCTGTGGAGATCCGGTCGCCCAGCTTCACCCGCAATTCGCGCAACACGCCCGCCATCGGCGACGGAATTTCCATCGACGCCTTGTCCGACTCGACAGTGATCAGGCTTTGCTCAGCCGCCACCGTGTCGCCGGGTTTCACCAGAATTTCAATGACCTCAACGTCCTTGAAGTCACCAATATCGGGCACCTTGATGTCGAGCGCCTGGCTCATGCTGTTCTCCGGCTTCAGAGCATGACACGCCGAAAATCGGCGAGCAGCTGCGCAAGCGCAACGTTGAATCGGGCCGCCGACGCGCCGTCAATCACCCGGTGGTCCCAGGAGAGCGACAGCGGCAGCATGAGACGCGGTTCAAACGCCGCGCCGTTCCATACCGGCCGCGTCTGCGAGCGGCACACGCCAAGAATGGCGACCTCGGGGGCGTTGATGATGGGCGTGAAATAGGTGCCGCCGATGCCACCCAGGCTGGAAATGGAGAATGTGCCCCCTTGCATGTCGGCAGGCGCAAGCTTGCCCTCGCGCGCCTTGGCTGCGAGCTCGGAGGTTTCACGGGCAATCTGCAGGATGCCCTTTTTGTCGGCGTCGCGGATCACGGGAACGACCAGACCGTTGGGCGTGTCGGCTGCAAAACCGATGTGCCAGTAGTTCTTGAGCACCAGTTCATCGCCCTCCAGCGAGGCATTGAACTCCGGAAAGCGCTTGAGCACCGTGACGCAGGCCTTGATGAGGAAGGCGAGCATGGTGACCTTGGTGCCGCCCTTGCCCTGCTCCTCATTGAGCTTCACGCGAAAGGCTTCCAGTTCGGTGATGTCAGCGTCATCATGGTTGGTGACGTGCGGGATCATCACCCAGTTGCGGTGCAAATTGGCCGCAGACAGCTTCTTGATCCGCGGGCGCGCCTGACGCTCGATCGGACCGAACTTTGCGAAATCCACCTTGGGCCAGGGGATGAGGCCAAGCGCAGCCCCACCATCAGCCGCCGCAGCAGAGGCCGCTGGCGCTGCACTGCTTTGCGCGACCAATGCCTTGACGTAGGCCTGAACGTCAGACTGAAGAATGCGCTGCTTGGGGCCTGTGCCCCTCACCTGAGAGAGATCCACCCCGAGCTCGCGGGCGAAGCGCCGCACCGAGGGCGAGGCATGGGGCTTCACGATATGCGCGCCGTCATCGGGATCGGCAGGCACCGGCGGCGTGCGCGGCGCAACCGGGGACGACTCGGCGACTGTGGCCGCAGGTTGAGCGGGCGCGACCGGCGGCGCAGGTGACGCAACCACCGGGGCCGGCGCGGGCGTGGCGGCGACCGCAGCCGACGCTGGCGCGGCGGCCGGAACGGCTGTCGCTGGCGCAGCCGCCGCGGCAGCCGGCGCGCTCACCGGCTCGACAGTGAGCACCACGCTCCCCTTCGCCACCTTGTCGCCCAGCTTCACCCTGATCTCGCGGACCACCCCCGCTGCCGCGCTTGGAATCTCCATCGAGGCCTTGTCGGACTCAACGGTGATGAGCGATTGCTCGAGCGCGATCGTGTCGCCGGGCTTGACCAGAATCTCGATGACCTCGACCTCGGCAAAATCGCCAATGTCGGGAACCTGCACTTCAATGGACTGACTCATCGTGAACTCGCTTCCGGTGTCGGGAGGTTGCCTCAGGCAACGTGCGGGTTGACCTTGTCGGGATCGATGCCGTATTTCGTGAGCGCCTCGGCCACCTTCTTCATGGGGATGCTGCCTTCATCGGCAAGCGCTCGCAGCGCCGCCAGCACCACAAAGCGGCGATCCACCTCAAAGTGTTCGCGCAGCCGGGCACGGAAGTCCGAACGTCCGAAACCATCGGTGCCAAGCACACGGAAATCGCGCCCCTTGGGCATGAACGGCCGGATCTGATCGGCGAAGAGCTTCATGTAGTCGGTGGAGGCCACGATGGGCCCTGTCGTTTTCTCAAGCAGCTGTGTGATGTAGGCCTTGCGCGGTTTCTTCTCGGTGGGATGGAGCAGATTCCAGCGATCGGCGTCCAGCCCGTCACGACGCAACTCGGTGAAGCTCGTGACACTGAACACATCGCCCGCGACACCCCAATCGTTCTCCAGCATCTCGGCAGCCGCCAGCACCTCGCGAAGAATGGTGCCCGACCCCATGAGCTGCACGCGGTGATCGGCCTTCGCGCGACCGGGTCGCAACAGGTAGGCGCCCCGGATGATGCCATCCTCATCGCCCTTGCGAAGGCCCGGATGCGCGTAGTTCTCGTTCATCACGGTGAGGTAATAGAAGATGTTCTGCTGCTCGCCCACCATCCGGCGCAGACCGTCCTGAATGATTACCGCAAGCTCATGCGCGTAGGTGGGATCGTAGGACACGCAGTTGGGAATGGTGGATGACAGGATGTGGCTGTGCCCGTCTTCATGCTGCAGCCCCTCGCCATTGAGCGTTGTGCGCCCTGACGTGCCGCCCAGGAGGAAGCCACGCGCCTGCATGTCGCCCGCGGCCCACGCCAGATCGCCGATCCGCTGAAAGCCGAACATCGAGTAATAGATGTAGAAGGGGATCATCACCCGGTTGTTGGTTGAGTAGGACGTGGCAGCTGAAATCCAGGAACTGAACGCACCCGCCTCGTTGATGCCTTCCTCGAGAATCTGGCCCGATTTGTCTTCGCGGTAATACATCACCTGGTCCTTGTCGACCGGTGTGTATTTCTGGCCCTCGGGCGCGTAGATGCCCAGTTGTCGGAACATCCCCTCCATGCCGAAGGTGCGGGCCTCATCGGGCACGATGGGGACCACGCGCGAACCGATCGACTTGTCGCGGGTGAGCGCGGTGAGAATCCGCACAAAGGCCTGGGTGGTGGAAATTTCGCGGCCTTCCGCCGTGGGCTCGAGCACCGCCTGCAGGGCGTCAAGCCCCGGCACTGTCAATTGCTCATCGGCCTGGCGGCGCCGCTGGGGCAGATAACCACCCAGTTCCCGCCGGCGCTCATGCATGTATTGCATCTCGGGCGCGTCATCAGAGGGCCGATAGAACGGGAGCTCGTCAACCTTGTCGTCCGGGATGGGGATGTTGAAGCGGTCACGAAACTCGCGGATGGTATCGGCGTCCAGTTTCTTCAACTGGTGCGTGGGGTTCTTCGCCTCGCCTGCGCGCCCCATGCCGTAGCCCTTCACGGTTTTCGCAAGAATGACGGTGGGCTGCCCCGGATGATTGACCGCTGCGTGAAACGCCGCATACACCTTGTGCGGGTCGTGGCCGCCCCGGTTCAGGCGCCAGATGTCGTCATCGGTCATGCGCGACACCATTTCGAGCAGCTTCGGGTGTTTGCCGAAGAAATGCTTGCGGACAAACGCGCCATCGTTTGCCTTGAACGCCTGGTACTCGCCATCCACGGTTTCTTCCATGATGCGGCGCAGGATGCCCTCGCGGTCGCGCGCAAGCAGCGGATCCCAGTACGAACCCCAGATCAGCTTGAGAACATTCCAGCCAGATCCCCGGAACTCGCCTTCAAGCTCCTGAATGATCTTGCCGTTGCCCCGCACCGGACCATCGAGCCGCTGCAGGTTGCAATTGATGACGAAGATCAGGTTGTCGAGCTTTTCACGCGCCGCGAGTCCAATGGCACCCAACGATTCGGGCTCGTCCATCTCGCCATCGCCGCAGAAGACCCAGACCTTCCTATTGCTGGTGTCGGCAATGCCGCGCGCGTGCAGGTACTTCAGAAACCGCGCCTGGTAGATGGCCATCAATGGCCCGAGCCCCATGGAGACCGTGGGGAACTGCCAGAAATCGGGCATGAGCTTCGGATGCGGGTAGGACGACAGCCCCTGCCCGTCGACCTCCTGGCGAAAACGCTCGAGCTGCGCCTCGGACAGGCGCCCCTCCACGAATGCGCGCCCGTAGATGCCAGGCGCCACATGGCCCTGGAAATAAACCAGATCCCCGCCGTGATCCGCACTGGGTGCGTGCCAGAAGTGGTTCATGCCCGCACCAATCATGGTGGCGAGCGATGCGAAGGAAGCGATATGGCCCCCCAGGTCGCCACCATCAGGCGGGTTGTGACGGTTGGCGCGAACCACCATGGCCATGGCGTTCCAGCGCACGTAGGAGCGGATCCGCTCCTCGAATTCCGCGTTACCGGGCGAGCGCGCCTCAAGCTGCGTGGGGATGGTGTTGACGTAGGCGGTATTGGCAGAGAACGGGATATGGGCCCCGCTCCGGCGCGACGTCTCGATCATCTGCTCAAGCAGATAGTGAGCACGCTCAGGGCCCTCCCGATCAATCACCGCCTCGAGTGCATCGAGCCACTCCCGGGTTTCGAGCGGATCGGAATCAACGGGGTCGTTGGCGGCAGGCAGCTGGCTGGGGACGGCGGACATTCGAGTCTCCTGAATGGCGCAGCGGCGCATGGGCCGCAGCCGGTGGGAATGAACAGGATTCTAGAAACCCAGGCCAGAAAGGGCAAGAAAAATTTTCATTATTCGCAATGTTATTTCACTATGTGATATTTCAACCCTTCATCGGCCACATCAGTTAGACGGAGCGCCCGCGTCTCTCTACACTTTCGAACTGCTCAGCGGTTACAACGCCTGCGGCAATCGCCCAGGCCCGCCGCAAACCACCGCCCTTCGCAGCCCATGCCCCGTTCAGCAGAATCCGCCGCCACGCTTCGTGCAATCCGCTGGTTCACGATCACCCACGGCATCACCATGGGCGGATTTGTCATTCTGATGGCGGTATTTCTGGGTGCTGTTCACTGGACCCAGTCGGGCAAGCCCGACACGCTGTTCGAGCACCCGCTGCAGGTTGCAGTCGTGGGGCTCACGGTGGCCATGCTCATGATCCTGTTGCTGCTTGGGCGCCACGCAAGGCGTCGCCTGAGCGCCGAACTCGAGCGCGACCGGCTGTTCACCTTGTCGCCGGATCCCCTCTGCGTGCTCGGACGCGACGGTGCGCTCATCCGCGGCAATCCCGCGTTCGAGCAGTTCTTCGCGCCTGAGCGTGGTGCCGCCAACATCATCGAGCGCGCGCACCCCGACGATCAGCAGCAGGTGGCGCAGGCGATTGCGTCCGTGGCGCGACCGGGGCAGGTCGCCACAAGCTTCGAGGCGCGTTTCATGCCCGCCACGGATCGCGGCAGCGGCGTCGACGCGTGGCGCTGGCTGGAGTGGTCGGTTCGCCGCGACCCGCAATCGCAGACCATGCTGTATGCCATTGCACGCGACACCACCTCGCGCCGCCGGGCCGAGGCAGCGCTGGCGGCCGAAACCGCGTTCCGTCAGGCAATGGAGGATTCGCTGCTCACCGGCATGCGGGCGTTCGACCTCACGGGGCGGATCACTTATGTGAACCGCGCTTTCTGCGACATGGTGGGCCAGACCGAGAGCGAACTGGTTGGTGCGGTGCCGCCGTTTTCTTACTGGCCCGCGGGTGACGACGCGTTGCAAATGGCGCAACTCGACAGGCTGTTGAAGGGCGCCACCCCGCGAAACGGTTTTGAGGTGAAGCTGCAGCGGCGCAACGGCAGCGTGATCGACGCAAAGATGTATGTCTCGCCGCTGATCGACCGCGACGGCCGCCACACAGGCTGGATGACTTCGGTCACCGACATCACCGAGCCACTGAGAATCCGGGCGGCGCTCGCGGCCGCCCACGAGCGTTTCACCACCGTGCTCGAAGAACTGGACGCTGCCGTCTCGGTCGTTGCGCAGCCGCAGCCGGACGCCACCCCCGATGTCTCGCTCGGTGACGCGGGCGAACTGCTGTTTGCCAACCGGATGTACAGGCAGCTGTTTGGCATCACTCCCACCGGGCATCAGGTCTTGCTGCGTTCCGTGAAGGAATCGGGCGGCGCGGAAACCTTCCACACTGCAATGGGGCGCTGGTTCGAACTGCGCGCACGTGACATTCGCTGGGTCGATGGTCGACTGGTGCAGATGCTGGTGGCCACCGACATCACCGCGCGTAGGGAAGCCGATGAACAGCTCCACCGTCAGGAGCTCAAGCTGCAGCACAACTCGCGTCTGGTCACCATGGGCGAGATGGCCTCCTCGCTCGCGCATGAGCTCAATCAGCCGCTCACCGCCATTTCGAATTACTGCATGGGACTGAGCGCGCGCATCCGTGGCATGACGGCAAAGGGGCACAGCGCCGACCCGGAACTGCTGCTCGATGCGTTGCAGAAGACGTCGGCGCAGGCCGAGCGCGCGGGCGAAGTGATCCGGCGAATTCGCAATTTTGTGAAGCGCAGCGAACCCGAACGCCGCATCTGTTCGGCCAGGGATATTGCCGCCGAGGCGGTTGGGCTGGTTCAGATCGAAGCCGCCCGACAGCGCGTGCGCATCCAGACCGACATCGGCCGCGAGCTCCCGCCCCTGAATGCCGACCCTATCCTGTTGCAGCAGGTCCTCATCAATCTGCTGAAAAACTCGATCGAAGCGATGCGCGATCTGGCACCCGGCCATCAGCGGGTTGTCGCGCTGCGCGTGAGCGTGGTCGATGCGGCCATTGAATTCAGCGTGAGCGACCGCGGGCCCGGCATACGCGAAGACTTGCAGGGGCGATTGTTCGAGCCGTTCTTCACCACCAAGACCGAGGGCATGGGGATCGGACTGAACATCTGCCGCTCGATTGTGGAGTCGCACCAGGGGCAGTTGTGGGCCGAGCGGCCCGACGACGGCGGTTCGCGGTTCCGCTTTACCGTTCCGGTGGCCGAACCCGTGCGCCTCACGCAGGCGGCCTGAACGCGAGGAGTACGCGATGAACGCAAACAGCATGGCCGATTGCCGAACTTCTGATGGCTCAGCCGCCCTCCCCGGGATGGTTCATGTCGTTGACGATGATGAAGCGGTGCGCGATTCCATGCGCTGGTTGCTCGAGGCGAACGGCTTCGAGGTGCGCTGTTTTGAGAGCGCCGAGGCGTTTCTGGCCGCCAACGCGCTGCGCGAGCCGGTGGGTTGCCTGGTGCTTGATGTGCGGATGCCGGGGCTCTCGGGGCTTGCGTTACAGGATGAAATGCTCCGCCGTGGCTCCACCATGCCCGTCATTTTCGTGACCGGTCACGGCGACGTGCCGATGGCCGTGGACACCATGAAAAAGGGCGCAGCCGATTTTCTGCAAAAGCCCTTCAGCGACGAGCGCCTTTGTGCACTGGTTCGCGAGTGCCTGGCGCGGGCCGCCGACTCGCACCGCCTCGCGCTCGACGCAAAAGAACTGGAAGAGCGCATGGAGCGGCTGACGTCCCGCGAGCGCCAGGTGCTGGAGCGGGTGGTCGCTGGGCGACTTAACAAGCAGATTGCTGACGATCTGGGGATCAGCATCAAGACGGTCGAGGCGCATCGCTCAAACATCATGGAAAAGCTGCTCGCCCGCTCAATGGCCGAGCTGATGCGGATTGCCATCCGCGCACGGGTGGGCGCCGCGGCCGCCGACCACTGACCCGATCAACTCCTGCTATACTTCAAGGCTTGCGCCCGTAGCTCAGTTGGATAGAGTACCTGGCTACGAACCAGGGGGTCGTGGGTTCGAATCCTGCCGGGCGCGCCATATAGATCAGGCACTTAGGCCACTCTTCGGAGTGGCCTTTTGCTTTTCTGGGAAGTGAAGAGGTCCGTCAAAGCGTTTCCGACGCGTCAAAATCCAGCTCCACCTTCGCGCCGTTGGGGTCGGTGCTGAACAGCTGCCAGGTTCCGGCGCCCGCCTGACGGCGCAAATCGTACTTCACGCCGCGCGCATCGAACCGGGCCTTCACGACCCGCAGGTCTGAAGCGGTGAAGGCCATGTGGTCGATCACGCCGGTGGCGGTTGGGGGCGCCGGTCGATCCCAGTAAATGTGCAATGCGGCTTGCGCCGCACCGGGCGCATACAGCCAGGCGCCCGGAAAGCCGAGGTCGGGCCGGTACCCCTCGACCAGACCCAGCAGGCCGCAGTAGTAGTCGAGCGTTGCCGCGCGATCCTGCGCGGTGACGGTGAAGTGATTCAAGCTCTGGATCATCCGATTACCCTTCGCACACGGACAGCGTTGGCCAGGCCCTCGAACCAACCTGGTATCTGACAAGTATCAATTCAGGCCACCAGTACCAGCGCACCCGTGCTGCGCCGCGACTCCAACCGTTCGTGGGCGCCGCTTGCAGCCTCCAGACTGTAGCGCTCGATCGGTGGCCTCTTGATGCTGCCATCGGCCAGTCCGTCCCATACCCGCTGCGCTCGCTCGGCCAGACGCGCCCGGGTGGCCACATAGGCAAAGGCCACCGGACGCGAGAACGTAGCCGATTTGCTGGCCAGCAGATCGGGATCGATCGGCTGAAGCGCGCCGGTAGCCTGCCCCAGGCTGATCCAGTGGCCGCACGGCGCCAGGGCGTTGAAGTTTTCCTGCCGCGCAGCATCACCCAGCCCGTCAACGATCACATCGGCACCATCGCCAAAATGCCGTTGCACAGCCTCGGCGAAACGGTAGTCCCTGGTGACGATCACGTATTCACAACCATTCTCGCGCGCGAGCCGGGCCTTGTCTTCGCTAGAAACCGTACCCACGACCCGAGCCCCCATTCGCTGGGCCCACGAACACAACACCAGGCCCACACCGCCCGCGGCCGCATGTACGAGCCAGCGGGCGCCAGGCTGCACACGCCCGAGGTCCCGCAGCAGATAATCGGCCGTCACGCCCTTCAGCAGTAACGCAGCCGCCACCTCGTCGTCCACGGCGGCAGGAAGCCTTAACACGTGATCGGCAGCCACATTCCGAACGCTGGCGTATGCGCCGGGTTGCGGCGCCATGTAAGCCACCCTGTCACCACTCATGAACCCGGTGACGCCGTCGCCCACATCGATCACCGTTCCAGCCGCCTCCATGCCGGGCGTGCCCGGCAACGGCAGCAGCGACGGCATCCAGCCGCGGCGCAGGTAGACATCAAAGTAGTTCACGCCAATGGCCCGCTGGCGAATTCGCAGTTGTCCGGGTCCGGGGGGCGGCACCTCGCCCTCGCCCACCACCAGCACCTCGGGCCCGCCGTAAGCCGACAGCATCACGCGTCGACAGGGCTGCGGCAGTGCCACCGGCATCGGCGCGCTGCCTGGCGCCCTCAGATCTGCGCCCCGTTCGAGATACCGCCGCAGGTTTTCGAATCCTGCCTCGTAGACCCCTTTTGCCACCATGTCGCGCAGTTCGTTTTCCCGCCCAGATGGGCTGGCGAAGGTGGACTCCCAGTGCCAGAAGGTGCGCCGCCCGTCAGTGACGGGCTTGAGCGTCACCGTGCTTACATAGCGCTCGAGCGGCACGGTGGCTTCGACGATGCAATAAGTGAACTTGTGCTGCGCATCGTCCAGCGTCAACAATTGCTCGCGGATGAAATGCCCATCTTTGAGTGTGAAGGCGCGCACGCACCCGACTTGCGATGACGCCTGCCCTGCCTCGATGCGGCTCTGCGCAACGATATCGTGCCATTGGTCATGGCTGTTGAAGTCGCGAAGCACCGCCCAGACACGTTCGACGGGCGCATCGATGACAGTGGAGCGAATAACCCGCTGCAGCACCCGTAGCCCCCGTCTGCTCAGCGACGCGCGAAGTGTCGCTTCAACGCGTCGAAACCGCCCTGGAACACGCCGCCGCCAATCAGGTCGGTGAGTTCGCGCTCGCGGCCCTCGGCGCAATCAAACTCGGCGCTCCACTCGGCAAAACAACGATCGCCGTCGGTCACCGGCGTGAGCTTGAGCGTGGCCACATAGTGCTCCACGCCCATCGGACTCTCCACGATCTCGTAAGTGCACGCGAAGTCGTAATCCGACAAGGCCAGCAGGCGCTCTCGAATCATGCCGCCATCACGCGTATGAAAGTGGCGAATACATCCGACGCGATCCGACGGTTGCTGGTTCTCGATACGGCTGTCGGCAATCATCGGGTGCCACGAGGGAAGCCCGTTGAAATCACGGATGCGGGCCCACACCGAGTCGGCGCTGGCTTCAATAACGCTTGAGACGTAGACGCGAATCACCTCCCCCCTCCTTCAACCGCCCGCCGGCGTATTGGCAGGTGGAAGTGCCGTCGTGCCGCCCGCGGCCGCCGCAAGGCGGCCGATGTCCCCCCCCTCGAGACCGATCTCGCGCAGCAACTGATCCACGATCGGCGCCTGCGCGCGGAAGCGCAGCGCCGAGTTCACCACGCTGTCGGCAAAACCGCTGCCGCTGCTGTCTGAGCCGCCCCCTCCGCCGCCCCCGGCCAGACCCTCCACATGCAGGATCTTGATGCCCTCGATGCGCTCCATCGGCTTGACCGACTCGCGAATGATCGCCTCCGCCTTCTCCACCAGCTTCAGTCGTAGCGCCGACAGCCGGGCCTCGGGCGACAAAACGTTGTGCGCCTCGTTCATGAGGCGCAGGGACTCGGCCTCCATCTCCGAACGCACGCGCTGCGCCATGGCTCGGATACGCTCGGCATCGGCGTCGGCTTCGGCCTGGGCGCGAATCGCGGCACCACGGTCACCGCTCGCCTCTCTCTCGGCCGCCGCGGCAGCGGTAACCTGAAGGGTCTCACGCTCGGCGGTCTGCTGGGCGCCGATCAGATCAATCGCCTTCTTCCGCTGGGCCATCTCGACTTCCCTCGCGGTGAACACACGCTCCTCTGCGGCCACCGCCTGCGCACGGGCCTCCTCGGCTTCAGCCTGAGCCTCGCTTTGGGCCTTGCTCTCGCGCGCCACTGCAATTGCGCGCTGCTGCTCGGCCAGTTCCAGTGCCTTGCGGCGTTCGATCTCAGCCGCCTGGATCTCGCGCTCCTTGCTGATCCGTTCCTGCTCGATGCTCTGCTCGCTGCGAATGCGGGCAGCCTCGATGGCCTGGCGCGCCGCAATCTGCGCGCCCTCTGCATCCTGGTCACGCTGGGCCCGCTCGGCGGTGACCTCTGCACGCTGGCGTGCGCGGGCCATTTCCACCTCGCGCTGCTGGAGCAGGCGCGCGCTTTCGGACTCCAGATCGATGGTAAGCGACAGCTTCTCCGCTTCCAGGTTCTTGTTGCGGATTGCGATCAGCGTGTCCTGCTCCACGTCGTTACGCTGTTTCTTTCGCCGCTCGATCTGCTCGGTCAGCCGGGTGAGACCCTCCGCGTCAAACGCGTTGCTGGGATTGAAAAACTCCATCGCGGTCTGGTCAAGCTGCGTGAGCGAAGCTGCTTCAAGTTCAAGGCCGTTCTTGGTCAGATCCTCGGCCACCGCCTCACGAACCCGGCGTACATAGGCGCCACGCTTTTCGTGCAACTCTTCCATGGTCATTTCGGCAGCTGCTGTGCGAAGCGCATCGATGAACTTGCCTTCTACCAGTTCCTTGAGCTGCTCGGGCTCCATGGTGCGCAGACCCAGGGTTTGTGCTGCCGCCGCCACGCTGTCGGCCTGCGCGGCCACTCGCACATAGAACTCGGCAATCACATCCACCCGCATCCGGTCCTTGGTAATGAGTGCCTTGTCGCGCCCGCGGCTGACCTCCAGCCTCAAGGTGTTCATGTTCACGGGGATAACGTCATGCACGATGGGCAGGACAAAAGCGCCGCCATCCACCACCACCTTCTGGCCACCCAGACCGGTACGCACAAAGGCCCGCTCTTTGGAACTGCGCAGGTAGAGCCAGTGCAACAGCCAGACCGCAATGGCGACGACGATCGCGACGACGATCAGAC
>JBMSQB010000035.1:0-43315 GCA_049423065.1 Burkholderiaceae bacterium | reverse complement strand
CGCGGCGTTCAGCCGCACTGCTGCGCCATCGTCCTCAGCCCCGATGCTCGGCTGCAATCGGCCGCGTTTCACCCGATTCGGTGAGCGTGCGCGTGGCATTGACCGACGCGTAGATCCACAGAATCTTCATCGGCTGTGTTTCGGAAAGATTCCGGAAGCGATGCGGCAGATTGGGCGGAATCCAGGTGGTATCGAGCGGCTTCAACTCATGTTCCTCGCCGTCGATGTCGAGGATCGCATGCCCCTCGAGCAGCATCACGCTTTCCTCGCAGTTGTGGCTGTGGAAGGCGATCTTCGCGCCAGGCGCGAATTCGGTAATGCCATTGATGAAGCTGGTGGCCCCGCAACCCGGCATCACGAGCGGCGTGGTGCGTGCGCCACCCCCGCGGTCATGACTGGGGATCTGGTCGGGCCGCAGCACCACCGGCCGGTGGGAATGGGATGCGCTCATGGCGTCTTGGCTCCTCTCTATCTCTCTATCTCTGCTGATCATTCATCGGTTCGAATGGCTCATCACTCAGCCGGGGTCAGCCTCGCCGAGACGCACGAGCCTGGGCACCCGAAGCGAATCGGCCAGCTGATCGAGCTCGGTCACGAGTGGCGCAGCCAGTGCAATGCCCGCCTTCCGTGCCGCCTCGCGCTTCAGATGGCTTTGCTCGCCAGGCAGCCAGATCCGCTCCACACCTGGCAGACGGGCGGAGCCGCGAATGTCACGAATCAGGGTATCGAGCGCCTCGCCAAAGGCGGCCGGATCACCAAACGCCGCGAGATCGAGCACCAGAATGGCCTGCCCGGTGTTGGTCACGCTCACATGATCGGCGTTGAAGTCGATCACCTCCCGGCCCATGGCCGCACCGCCCAGTGTGCCAGCGAGAAGCCCCACCATCAGCGCAAGCCCGTAGCCCTTGTGCTCACCGATGGGGAGCAGGAAGCCCTCGCCTGCGCGCGTCGCGTCGGTGAGGGGCTGGCCCTCGCGGTCAATCATCCAGCCGACCGGCAGCGGCTCGCCGCGCTTCGCACGCGCCTTCACCTTGCCATAAGCTGCCACGGTGGTGGCCATGTCGAGCACCACGGGCGGTTCATCTCCCGCAGGAAAGGCGGCAGCGATCGGGTTGGTGGAGAGCAGCATTTCCATCCCGCCCCAGGGCGGCAGATGGTTGGCATTGCCGACCGCAAAATACAGGCCCAGCATGTGATGCTCGAGCGGCTTTCTCGCGTACAGCGAGGCGGGCCCCGCGTGGTTGCTGTAGCGCGTGCTCACCCAGCCCACGCCGCATTCGCGCGCCTTCTCGATGGCGAGATCCACGGCCCGGGACACCACCAGATGGCCCATGCCGTTATCGCCATCAATCACCGCCATGGCCGGCTTTTCTCGCACCACCCGGATGTTGGGCCGGACATTGATGCCGCCCGCCTGGATTCGCCGGCTGTACTGCGGCAGGCGGATGACGCCGTGGCCATCCGAGCCCTGGAGGTCGGCCTCCGCCATCAGCGTGGCGATCTGGCTTGCATCGGATTCAGGCAAACCCTGGACAACGAATGCCGCGCGGATGAAATCGCGCAGCGCCTCGAACGTGACTCGCGGTGACACAGACGATGCAGTCATGAAGGTGGCACTGAAAACGGAACGGAAGGGGACGCCGGACCGGTCAATCACGATCACGGCGCGCTGGATAGTACACCGTCAGGGCGGTCATCATTGACAAGCTTCGGCCGAACGCCGATAGTCGCCCGCACCCGGCAAAGACCGGGGCGCGCGGCACCCTGACGCCGCCCGGACAAGCAAGCACCACCCGGAGACCCTGCCACTTTTCTGCCCGGCTTTCATTCCCGCCCAATTCATGCGGCGCTGACCCTGCCGCCCGCTTCCATTCCCGATGCGCACCAGTTCCGAAAGAATCCTCAGTACCCACACCGGCAGCCTGCCCCGCCCCGCCTCGCTGGTCGACCTGTACGCCCGCCGCGCGCGTGGCGAAGAGGTTGACGAGGCAAAGCTTGCCGCCGAAGGCCATGCCGCCATGCTGCGCTCGGTCGAGCGCCAGATCGAAGCCGGTCTCGACGTGATCAACAACGGCGAGCAGCAGCGCGAGGGCTTTTTCCTTTATGTCCAGCACCGCATGTCGGGCTTTGGCGGAAGCTGGAAGCGCTGGACCCGTGCCGATGTCGAGCGCTATCCCGCCTTCCGGCAGATGATGGACGAGCAGAACCGCGGCCGAACCGCGGTGAGCAACTTCGCGCCCCCGCGCGTCGTGAGTGAGGTGCGTTACCTCGACCCGGCCGTCGCCTCGGTGGAGGCAACCGATTTTGCGCAAGCCCTCCAGGGCCGTGACGGGCACTATGTGGAGGCCTTCCTCACCGCCCCCTCACCCGGCATCATTGCCGCGGCCTGTCGCAACGAGCATTACGACAGCGAGCGCGCCTATCTGCGGGCGCTCGGCGAGGCGCTGCGCCACGAATACGAGGCGATCGTCAACGCCGGCTTCGTTCTGCAGCTCGACTGCCCCGACCTCGCGCTGGAACACCATGTGTCGTTTCACGACGCCGGTGAAGCGCGCTTCCTCCAGTTTGTCGAGCGCGTCGTGGAAACGCTCAACGAGGCGATTCGCAACCTTCCGCCCGAGCGGGTGCGCATGCACGTCTGCTGGGGCAACTACGAGGGCCCGCACGACTGCGATGTGCCGCTTGAGCTGATCTGGCCGGTCATCCGCGAGACCCGCGTGGGCGGCTTCGTGCTGCCGTTTGCCAATGCGCGGCACGCCCATGAAATGCGGGTCTTGAAGCGGATGCCGCTGAAGGACGATCAGGTGATCGTCGCTGGCGTGATCGACGTGCTCACCAATTTCATCGAACACCCCGAGGTGGTCGCCGACCGGCTCGAGCAGATGAGCGGCTTTGTGAGCGGTCCCGAGCAGGTCATGGCTGGCACCGACTGCGGCTTTGACACGTCGGCCGGCATGGGGCGGGTCGCCTCCGATGTGGTGTGGGCGAAGCTGCGCTCGCTGACCGAAGGCGCGCGGCTCGCGAGCACGCGCCTCTATCGCAACGCAGGTTGAACCAGCCCGTGGTCGAACGCCTTCTCAACCTGTTCTGGATCCTGCTTGGAAGCGGCGGTGCCTGGCATGCCTGGACGCTGGGGCTGCGCGGGCCGTCAGGTCCGGAGAGCGGGCTTTTTCCGTTCATCGCTTCCTGCGCAATTGCCTGTCTGGGCCTCGCGCTGATGGCGACCCGGCGCAGCGCCGCGAGCAATCCACAGTGGCCGGACGCGGGCGCGGGACTGCGCGCGGCGGGTGTTGCTGTGGGTATCGCACTGATGGCCTTCGGCATGGACCGCATCGGCTTTGTGGCGGCTGCCGCCATTGCCATGCCGGTGCTGCTCCGAACCATCGACCGGGCCTCGTGGCTGGAAACGGTGCTGCTCACTGCGGGGGCTATCGCCGCCATCGTCCTCATCTTCGGCCGACTGCTCGGCATGCCGCTGCCGCGCGGCCCCTGGGGCTGGTAAGCGGCCATGGACGCACTGTCGGGCCTGGCCATGGGGTTCAGCGTCATGCTGACACCAGCCAACCTCTACTACTGCTTTCTGGGGAGCCTGATCGGCACCATGGTCGGCGTGCTGCCTGGGCTGGGTCCGCTCGCGGCGCTCGCGCTCCTGTTGCCGGTCACCTTCACGCTGAGCCCGATTGCCGGGCTGGCCATGCTCGCCGCCATTTTCTATGGCGCCATGTATGGCGGCTCGACCACGTCCATCCTGGTCAACATCCCGGGCGAGGCCGCCTCCGTCATCACCTGTCTGGATGGTCATCAGATGGCGCTTCAGGGCCGGGCGGGTGCCGCGCTCGGCATGGCGGCGCTCGGCTCGTTCATCGCCGGCACGCTCAGCCTGATCGTGCTCACCTTCTTTGCCCCCGCGCTGGCTGCCATCGCCATCCGCTTCGGCCCGCCTGAAAATTTCGGTCTGATGGCGCTGGGTCTCGTCTGCACGCTCTTCATGATCACGGGCTCGAAGCTGAAGGGGCTGCTGATGATCGCGCTCGGGTTCCTGCTGTCCTCGGTCGGCATGGACATGGTGAACGGCAACGAGCGTTTCACCTTCGGCATGACCAACCTCACCGCCGGCGTTGAACTGCTTGCAGTGGTGATCGGGCTCTTCGGCATCAGCGAAATTCTGCTGAACGTCGAACGAATCGTGCAGAACACGCTGGTCGCGGAGCGCATCAAGAAGCTGCTGCCAACCTGGTCTGACTGGAAGGCATCCTTTGCGCCCATCCTCCGCGGCAGTGGCCTGGGCTTCATTCTGGGCATCGTTCCAGGAGGCGGCCCCATCACCGCGTCGTTCATGTCGTATGCCATGGAGCGCCGCATCGCACGCGAGCCCGAGCGCTTTGGCAAAGGCGCAATCGAGGGTGTGGCAGGCCCGGAATCGGCCAACAACGCTGCGGTGGCAGGCAGCATGATTCCGCTGCTGTCGCTTGGCATTCCCAGCAACCCCATCACAGCGCTCCTCCTGGGCGCGCTCATCATCCAGGGCATACAGCCCGGGCCGCTCTTCATCACCCAGCGCCCCGACCTGTTCTGGGGCGTGGTGGCGGCGATGTATATCGGCAATGTGATGCTGCTGGTACTCAATCTGCCGCTGATCGGGCTCTGGGTACAGATGCTGCGCATCCCCTACCGGTTTTTGTTCCCGATCATTGTGCTGCTTGCCATGGTCGGCACGTATTCCGCCAACAAGAATGTGTTCGACATCTGGGTGATGCTCGGGTTCGGCGTCCTGGGCTGGCTTCTGCGCAAGCTCGAATACGACATCGCTCCCTTCGTGCTCGCCTTCGTGCTGGCACCGCTTCTGGAACAGTCGCTCCGACAGTCCATGACGATGTCGGTCGATGGTGCGATGATTCTTTTCCAGCGACCGGTAAGCGCCGGACTGGTCGCCGCCAGCCTTTTCTTGCTGGTGCTCATGGTGATTCGGCAGTTCAAGACCAAGCGAGGAGACTCATGAAACGTCATTCCCTGAAAGTGCTGGCCGGCCTGTTGCTGTCGGCAGGGCTTGCAACCCCTGCGCTCGCGGCCGACCCGGCGGTGGCCAAGTTGAAGCCCAAGGATTTCCCCAACCAGCCGATCGAATACACCGTGGTGTATCCGGCCGGTGGCGGCATGGATGTCACCGCCCGACTGCTCGCGAAATATGTCGAGAAGGTCAGCGGCGACAAGATCCTCGTGAACAACCGTACCGGCGGTGGCGGCATGGTGGGCCACACCTTCCTTGCCACGCAGGCCAAGAACGACGGCTACACCGTGGGCATCGTGGCGAACCTGCTTTGGGGCGATGCGATTCTTCGCGCCCAGGGCAAGTGGTCGCTCGCCGACCTCGAACCCATCGGCTACATCAACAGCGACGCGCTCATCTGGCTGGTGCAGGGTGAGGGCGCGCTGAAGGGCAAGTCGCTCAAGGAGATCATGCAGATCGCCAAGGACAAGCCCAACACCATCCGGATTGCCACCGTGCCTGGCACGATGTGGGAATACCTGGTGGAGCAGATCGAAGCCAACACCGGCGCCAAGTTCCTGCGCGTACCCTTCCAGGGTGGCGGCGCGGGCATCAACGCCCTTGCCGGCGGCAATGTGGATCTGGCGCAGGGCTTTGTCGCCGAATTCCGTGGCCTCGCCGAGGCGGGCAAGGTGGCACCGGTGGCGGTGGCGGCCAATGCGCGGCTGCCGCACATGAAGAATCTTCCCACCTTCAACGAACAGCTGGGCGCCAAGGAATACACCTGGCAGGTGGTGCGCTATGCGGTGGTGCCCAAGGGCACAGCCGCCGATCGCAAGGCCTACCTGAGTGCAGCCATCGGCACCGCGATGAAAGACGCCGAGCTGATCGCCGAATACTCCAAGGCCGGGGTGTTTTTTGATGATGCGCTCATGAAATCAACCGATGTTGCGCGCGATATCAACGCGTACGCCGAGTCGGAGCGCGCGTTTTACCTCAAGACCGGCAGGGTGAAGTAAGCCGGCGCGCAGCCGGCCTCGCAAGACCTGCGTGGGCCGGCTGCGCTAGCATCTCGAGTTTGATCAAACGGAGATGCGACATGACTCGTGAAGTCGTTGTGGTGAGCGGTGTTCGTACCGCCATCGGTACCTTCGGCGGCAGCCTGAAGGATCAGACCCCCACCCAGCTCGGCGCAGCCGTGCTGCGGGAAGCCTGCCGGCGCGCCTCGGTGGGCACCGACGATGTGCACCATGTGGTGTTCGGCCATGTGGTGAACACCGAGCCGCGCGACATGTACCTCGCCCGCGTGGCAACCATCGAGGGCGGGCTGTCCAAGGACACGCCGGCCCTCACGTTGAACCGCCTGTGCGGCTCGGGCCTGCAGGCGATCGTAAGCGCGGCGCAAACCATCATGCTCGGTGACGCTGATGTGGCGATCGGCGGCGGTGCCGAGGTGATGAGCCGCGGGCCTTTCATTCTGCCCACCGCTCGCTGGGGCCAGCGCATGGGCGACGGACAGCTGCTCGACATGATGACCGGCGCGCTCCACGACCCGTTCGGTCGCATCCACATGGGTGTCACCGCCGAGAACGTGGCCAGGCAGTGGCAGATCAGCCGCGAGGACCAGGATGCGCTTGCTGTCGAAAGCCATCGGCGCGCAGCCCATGCAGTCAAGAGTGGCTACTTCCGTGACCAGATCCTTGACATCGAGCTCAAATCACGGAAAGGCCCAGTCGTCTTCAACGCCGACGAGCATTTCCGCGCCGATGCGTCGATCGAGGACATGGCGAAGCTGAAGCCCGTGTTCCAGCGCGAGAACGGCACCGTCACCGCAGGCAACGCGTCGGGTATCAACGATGGCGCCGGCGCCGTCGTGCTCATGGAGCGACGCACCGCCGAGCTCCGCGGCCTGAAGCCGCTTGCGCGACTGGTGTCCTACGCACACGCAGGTGTTGATCCCGCCGTCATGGGCATCGGCCCGGTACCGGCCTCGCGCAAGGCGCTCGATCGTGCGGGGCTGCGCACCACCGATCTCGATGTCATCGAAGCCAACGAGGCGTTTGCCGCGCAGGCGCTGGCGGTCACGCGCCAACTCGATCTCGATCCGGCCAAGGTCAACCCGAACGGCTCAGGCATTTCGCTCGGTCACCCGATCGGTGCCACGGGGGCGGTCATCACGGTGAAAGCGCTCTACGAACTGCAGCGCATTCAGGGCCGCTACGCACTGGTCACCATGTGCATCGGCGGCGGCCAGGGCATCGCCGCGGTCTTCGAGCGGATCTGATTGCACGATGGCGGGCAGCGACGCTCTGGCGCAGCCCGCTGCCGATCTGACCGCCGCGCTCATCCGTCTCGGTCTGCTTCGCGCGGGCGAGCGGGTCACGCTCGAGCCCCTCGCAGGCGGCGTGTCCTCCGACATCTGGCGCGTCGACCTGCCCTCGGGCCCGGTATGCGTCAAGCGCGCACTCGCGCGCCTGAAGGTCAGCCAGGTCTGGGAGGCGCCGGTTGAACGCAACCGCTACGAGTTCCTGTGGCTGCAGACCGTGGCCGCCATCTCGCCCCGGTGGGTACCGGCCCTGATCGCCGACAGCGCTGCAGATCAGCTGTTCGTGATGGCCTATCTCGAGCCTGGGCGCTATCCGGTCTGGAAACAGGAACTGAGCCGTGGCGTGGCAGCACCCGTCTTTGCCGCCCAGGTGGGCGAGGCGCTCGCCGAGATCCATCTCGCGACCGCTCGCCGCCCCGACCTTGCCGCGCAGTTCGAAACCGACCGGTTTTTTCATGCCCTGCGGCTGGAACCCTATCTGGAGGCCACCGCACGCCGCCATCCCGACCGGGCGGACGCGCTGCATGCGCTGGTCCGCACCACCGCGGGCACCCATCTCACGCTGGTGCATGGCGACATCAGCCCGAAAAACATTCTCTGCGGTCCGGAAGGTCCGGTCTTCCTCGACGCCGAGTGCGCCTGGTATGGCGATCCTGCGTTCGACCTCGCCTTCTGCCTCAATCATCTGCTGCTGAAATGCCTGTGGGTCCCGGAGGCGGCACCGCAGTTTCTCGATTGCTTCCACAATTTGTCGACCGCCTACCTCGCGCGGGTTCAGTGGGAGCCCGCGGCCGATCTGGAAGCCCGCGCGGCGGCGCTGCTGCCGGGGCTGCTTCTTGCCCGGGTGGATGGCAAATCACCGGTTGAATACCTCACGACCGACACCCAGCGCGAACCGGTCCGGCGCGTAGCCCGCCAGTTGCTCGCCGCGCCGGTCAAGCAGCTTTCAGCGCTCGCACACGCCTGGCGCACGGAGATCTCGTCATGACAACACCCATCACGCAAGTCCGCGCACGCCGGGTCTGGGATTCGCGCGGCCGCCCCACCGTGGAGGCCGAGGTCCACACCGCGCGCGGTATGGGCCGTGCCATCGCGCCCGCTGGCGCATCCACCGGGTCGGGTGAAGCGCGCGAACTGCGCGATGGCGGCAAACGGCTGCGTGGACTCGATGTCAGTCAGGCGGTGGCCAACGCCAACGGTCCGATCGCCCAGGCGCTGCAAGGTCTGCCGGTGGAGGACCAGTCGGCCATCGATCAGGCCATGATCACCCTCGATGGCACCCCCAACAAGGCTCGCCTGGGCGCCAATGCCATCGTGGCCGTGTCGCTCGCTGCCGCACAGGCGGCCGCGCAGGCAGCGGGCGTGCCGCTCTGGCAGCATCTGGCAAGCGAACGGGCTCCAGGCGCGGCCCCCCGGCTTCCGCTCCCGGAAGTCCAGATCTTTGGTGGCGGCGCTCATGCAGGTGCCCGTGTCGACCTGCAGGATTTTTTGCTGGTCGCCCCGGGCGCCCGCAGTTTCGCAGAGGCCATTGAATGGACAGCCGAGGTCTATCACGCAGCAGGCGCCCGAATGGCCGCCCGCGGTTCGGTCTATGGCGTCGCCGACGAGGGCGGCTGGTGGCCGGATTTCAACGGCAACGAAGCGGCTATCGAAACGCTCACCCGAGCCATTGAAGACACCGGGCTGTCGGCGCCCGGGCAGGTAGCCATTGCGCTCGATGTGGCCGCCACGCAGTTTTTCGATGGTCAGCACTACAGCCTCAAGCTCGACGGTCGAAAGCTCGATCGCGCGGCCTTTGGCGACCTGCTCGCCGGCTGGATCGACGCCTATCCCATCGTTTCGGTGGAAGACCCGTTCGCCGAAAACGATGTCGAGGGCATGCGTGCGTTTACCGCGCGCTGCGGCGCACGCGTACAGATCGTGGGCGACGATTTTCTGGTGACCGACGCCTCCCGAATCCGCGAGGCTGCGCGAAGCGGCTGCTGCAACGCGGCGCTCCTCAAACCCAATCAGATCGGAACCGTCTCGGAGACCCTTGCCGCATGGCGCGCGGCACAGGCCGAAGGCTGGGGCGCCATCGTGTCAGCACGCTCGGGCGAAACCGAAGACGTGAGCATCGTTCACCTGGCTGTAGGCTGGGGCGTGCCGCAACTGAAGGTGGGGAGCTTTGCGCGCTCCGAACGGATGGCGAAATGGAACGAGGCGCTGCGCATTGAAGAAGCGCTTGGCGCAGGCGCCGCGCCGTTTCCGGCGCCCGGCATCTATCCGGCCTAGGCCACCGCTGCAAGCGAGCGCCGCGCCGCGGCCACCGTGTGCGCAATATCGTCCTCGCTATGCACGCTCGAGAAGAAGAACGCTTCCACCGGTGACGGTGGCAGATACACCCCCTCATCCAGCATCAGGTGATAGAAGCGCTTGAAACGATCCAGATCCTGCTGCTGGGCTTCAGCGAAACTGCTGGGGGGCGTCGCGCGAAAATAAAGCCCTGCCATTCCGCCCTGGTGCTGGGCGCTGAAGGGCACCCCTGCCTCGCGACCGGCCGCATTGAGCCCGTCAACCAGCTGGCCACAACGCGCATGAAGCGTTGCGAAAAATCCGGGCGCGGAAATGAGATCGAGCGTGGCCAGACCCGCCGCCATCGCGATGGGATTGCCCGACAGCGTGCCCGCCTGATAGACCGGCCCGAGCGGCGCCATCATTTCCATGATCGCAGCCGGCCCGCCAATTGCACCCACAGGCATCCCGCCACCGATCACCTTGCCGAATGCGCTCATGTCGGGCCGGATGCCGACCACCTCCTGTGCACCGCCGAGCGCCACCCGAAACCCGCTCATCACCTCGTCAAAGATGAGGAGCGCGCCATGACGCGTACAGAGCGTGCGCAACCCTTCAAGAAAGCCAGGCGCCGGCCGGATCAGGTTCATGTTGCCGGGCATGGGCTCGACCATGACGCAGGCGACACTGTCAGGATGCGCAGCGAACAACGCCTCGACGCTCGCCAGATCGTTGTATTGGGCGACCAGGGTGTGCTGGGCAAGATCAGCCGGAACGCCCGCCGAACTCGGCGTGCCGAAGGCAAGCGCACCCGATCCCGCCTTCACCAGCAAGCTGTCCGCCGTGCCGTGATAGCAGCCCTCGAACTTGATGATGCGATCGCGCTTGGTATAGCCACGTGCCAGGCGGATTGCCGACATCGCAGCCTCGGTGCCGGAGCTGGTAAAACGCACCCGCTCCACTTGGGGAAAGAGGGCGCAAAGCCGTTCGGCGAGCTCGCTTTCCATCACGTTCGGGGCGCCATAAGAAAGCCCACGCACAGCCGCCTGCTGCACGGCTGCAATCACATGCGGATGCGAATGACCAGCGATCATCGGCCCCCACGATCCGAGGTAGTCGATGTAGCGCTTGCCCTCGACATCCCACATGTAGGCGCCCTCGGCGCGCGCAATGAATCGTGGCGTGCCGCCCACCGCACGGAAGGCGCGCACCGCCGAGTTGACGCCACCGACCAGCACCTTGCGGGCGCGTGCAAATTCAAGTTCGTTGCTTGTTGTCATGTTGTTTCTCCCCATCGCTGCGACCTGTCCAGGCCGGGCGTCAGTCTAGCCGAACACCTGTGCTGACAACATGCTCACCCACCGGGAATCAGCACGGCGGGTGTCAGGCGTGCGCGCCCGCAGGCTCCACCCTGACCGCGCAGTATTTGAGCTCGGGAATCTTGCCCGCCGGATCCAGCGCGGGGTTGGTGAGTGCGTTGGCGGCGGCCTCGGCATAAGCAAACGGAATGAACACATCGCCGCGTGCCAGCCCGGCATCGGCGCGCACGCGAAGCCTGATCTGGCCACGCCGCGAGCGCACGACCGCCAGATCTCCCGGCGCAAGCCCAAGCCGGGTCAGCGCCTCCGGATGCATCGAGACCGTGGGCTCCGGTGCAATGGCATCGAGCGCCTGCGCCCGTCGCGTCATCGATCCGGTATGCCAGTGTTCAAGCTCGCGCCCGGTAATCAGGACCAGCGGATACTCGGTATCGGGCAATTCATCGGCAAATCGAAGCGTGGCGGGTACGAAGCGCGCACGCCCGTTTTCGGTCGGAAAGTGATCGGTGAACACCACCGCCTCGCCGGGGTCGTCGTCGCCCGCGCACGGATAGATCACCGCGCCCTCACGCTCGAGGCGCGCCCAGCTGATGCCTGCGAGCGAGGGCATGCAGCCGCGCATTTCCTCGAACACCTCTCGCGGATGCGTGTAGTGCCAGGCCAGACCCAGCCGCTTCGCAAGATCCACAATGATCGCAAGATCCTGCCTCGCCTGCCCCGGCGGGGCAAGCGCTGCGCGCCCGAGCTGGACCAGCCGGTCGGTATTGGTAAACGTGCCGGTCTTCTCGGCATGCGCCGAGGCGGGCAAGATCACGTCTGCGAGCCACGCGGTTTCGGTCGGGAAAATATCCTGGACCACCAGAAATTCGAGTGACGCCAGCGCCTCGCGCGCATGCGACAGATCGGGGTCTGACATGGCGGGGTTCTCGCCCAGGATGTACATCCCGCGGATCTGCCCCGCGTGCGCGGCATTGATGATCTCGACCACCGTCAGCCCAGGGGCGCGCGACAGCGGCTGCGCCCAGAAATCCTCGAATGCACGAATCACGCGCTCGGTGCCCGTCCGCTGGTAGTCGGGGAGCATCATGGGGATGAGGCCCGCGTCCGACGCACCCTGAACATTGTTCTGCCCACGAAGCGGATGAAGCCCCGTGCCAGGCCGGCCGATATGACCGGTGGCGAGCGCAAGCGCAATCAGACAACGGGCGTTGTCGGTGCCGTGCGTGTGCTGCGAGACCCCCATGCCCCACAGAATCATCGACGCGCGACTGGTGGCGTAGAGCCTTGCCACCTCGCGAAGCGTCGCAGCGTCGATCCCGCAGATGGGCGCCATGGCCTCGGGCGAAGTGTCGCGAACTGCCTCGCGCAGTTCGTCAAACCCGCTGGTTCTCGCCGACACGAACGCCTGATCAACCAACCCTTCCTCGATGATCACATGCAGCATCGCGTTCAGCATGGCCACATCGGTGTCGGCACGAAACTGCAGCATATGCGTGGCAAAACGCGCAAGACCGTTTCGGCGCGGGTCGGCCACGATCAGCTTGGCGCCCGCCTTCACCGCATTCTTGATCCAGGTGGCAGCGACCGGGTGATTGACGGTGGGATTGGCACCGATCACAAAAATGACCTCGGCCTCGCTCACATCGGCGACCTGATTCGACACCGCGCCTGACCCGATGCCCTCCAGGAGCGCCGCTACGCTCGAGGCATGACAGAGTCGCGTGCAGTGGTCGACGTTGTGGGTACCGAACCCGGTGCGGATCAGCTTCTGAAACAGATAGGCTTCTTCGTTCGAGCCCTTGGCCGAACCAAAGCCAGCGAGCGCATCGGGCCCGTTCCGATCCCGAATCTCGGCAATTTTTGCCGCGACCAGACCCAATGCCTCATCCCAGGTTGCCTCGCGGAATGAATCCTGCCAGTTGGCGGGCACACGATCGGTATCCAGACGCTTGGGCGCATCAGCGCGCCGGATGCGTGGCACGGTGAGGCGGTCGGGGCTGCTGACATAGTCGAATCCGAATCGCCCCTTGACGCACAGTCGCGACTGGTTGGCGGGCCCCGGTCGGCCTTCCACATGAATGACCCGGTTGCCGCTCACATGGTAGGTGAGCTGACACCCGACGCCGCAATAGGGACAGACCGAGTCGACCGACTTTTCCGCGCGTCGCGGAGCGATCGCCGATGCGGCGAGGAACGAATCATCGGCCACGCGCGAGGCCGCAGCGCCCAGGAGCTTGGGCATCAGCGCGCCGGTCGGGCAGGCCTGCACGCACTCACCGCAGCCCACGCAGGTGGAGGCGCCCAGCGGGTCGTCCAGATCGAAGACGATTTTCGCAGCATCGCCCCGCCACGCGTAGCCGATCACGTCATTGACCTGCTCCTCGCGACAGGCGCGCGCGCAGCGGCCGCACTGGATGCAGGCATCGAGATTGACCGCGATCGCCGGATGGCTCACATCCGATACCGGCTGCTCGCGCGATGCAAAGCGTGGCGTACCCACCCCCATCCTCGCAGCCCACTGATTCAGTTCAGAGTCTTCACGATGCGTCGCCTCGGGCATGTCAGACAGCAGCAGTTCGAGCACCATTTTCTGTGCCGCCCGCGCGCGGTCGCTTCCGGTATGGACTCTGGCGCCAGGCGCGGGCGCGCGACAGCAGGAGGGCGCGAGCACGCGCTCGCCCTCGATCTCGACCACGCAGGCGCGGCAGTTGCCATCGGCTCGCAGGCCATCGCGATAGCAGAGGTGGGGAATGTCGATGCCATGGCGGCGCGCGACCTGCAGCAATGTTTCGCCCGCGCGCGCTTCGACTGCTCGGCCATCGAGTTCGAAGGCGATCGCTGCGGGCAGCGGGGCCATTGAAGCGTCCCTTGCGTTCATGAGCGGACAACTTTCGGAAAATGCCGGAAGAGCGACAGTACCGGGTTGGGTGCTGCCTGACCCAGACCACAGATCGATGCATCGATCATGGTTTGCGACAGCTCGCGCAAAAGCGGTTCGTTCCATGTCGGCGCATCCATCAGCGTCACCGCCTTGGCCGTCCCGACCCGGCACGGGGTGCACTGGCCGCAGGACTCGAGCCGGAAGAAACGCATCAGGTTCTGCGCGGCGCGGCGCAGATCATCCTGCTGCGACAACACAATCACGGCAGCGGAACCGATGAACGCGCCATGCGGCTGAAGCGTGTCGAAATCGAGCGGCTCATCGGCCAGCGAAGCCGGCAGAATCCCGCCCGAGGCGCCACCAGGCAAAAAGGCCGCGAGCGAATGGCCCTCCGCCATGCCGCCGCAATATTCGGCAATGAGCTCATGCAGGCTGATACCGGCCGGTGCGATTTTTACGCCCGGCTCGCGCACCCGCCCCGACACCGAAAACGAGCGCAGGCCCTTGCGCCCGCGACGACCGTGCGCCGCGAACCACTCTGCGCCCTGCTGCAGGATGATCGGAACCCAGGCAAGCGTTTCGACGTTATGTGCAAGGGTCGGGCGCCCGTGGAGTCCCACTTCGGCCACATACGGCGGACGGAGCCGTGGCATGCCGCGCTTGCCTTCGATCGATTCGATCAGCGCGCTCTCTTCGCCACACACATAGGCCCCCGCCCCTCGCCGCAATTCAATCGCAGGCAGCGACCACCGCAACGGGGGCGCCGCGCGCAGCGCTGCGATTTCGCGCTCAAGCAACGCGCGCACGCCAGCATATTCGTCGCGCAGGTAAATCACGCAGGTTTCGCAGCCCACTGCCCAGGCGGCGATCAGCATGCCCTCCAGAAAGCGTCGAGGCTCGCACTCCAGCCAAAAGCGGTCCTTGAAGGTGCCGGGCTCGCCCTCGTCGGCATTGACCACCAGCATTCGAGGGCCGTGAAAACCCGCGACGATGCGCCACTTGCGACCCGCCGGGAAACCCGCCCCGCCCATTCCACGCAGGGCCGACGATTCAAGCTGCGCCATGACATCGGCCGGTTGGGCTGCGTCATCGATCAGAGACTGCAGGACCGGCCACGCGCCGGGGGGCGGTGCAGGAATCGCTTCGCTCCGGTCCCCACCAGCCGGCTGGCCTGTGGGCAACGGACACTCGCGGGAGTCCCCCTTCGCGCGGGCGATCACCGCATCCACGCTCGCCAGTGGAACCGGGTGGCGCGCCACCACCGCCACCGGCGCCTGCGCGCAACGTCCCACGCATGGAACGGGTTGCACCCGCACCTCGGCACCGACCAGCGCCTGCAGCCGCTCGATCAGCGTGGCTGCACCCGCAATCTCACACGACAATGAATCGCAGACACGAACCGTGAGCGCAGGCGGACGCGGCTCGTCATCGGCCACCAGATCGAAGTGGTGATAGAAGCTTGCCACCTCGAACACCTCAACCTGCGACAGCTTCATCGCCTGCGCAAGCGCAGCGAGCAGCGCGTGCGGCAGACAGCCCTCGGCATCCTGGATCCGATGCAGGTACTCGATCAGCAGGTCGCGCCTGAGCGGGGAATCGGTGATCAGTTCGGCCAGTCGCGCCTGGCTTGCCGGACTCACCTGCCTGCCCTTGCCCTGACCCGCAGGCCTGCGGAATGTGACAGTTTTCATAGGGTCCGAAGGTACCTCAAGGCACCGGCTAGCGCCATGTGTCCTGTCATTTCGGCGATTCGGGCGCCTGCATCAACGATTCACCAAAATCAGTGCCAAACACCGTCAATACCGATTTTTGTTGACTTCACCGGATCGCTTCGTCAGGCTCCACACCGCATGGCGCGCGCATGTCATGTGTTCCACAAGTTTGTTGTGCAGGCCGTAACAAGTCGGCAAAGCACTCGGTGACAGCCATCCAAGGTGTTGTCCGGGGCTTTCCTGGCTGTGCGCTCAGCCCAACCCGCCCACCTTCCTGCTGGCACATCGCCGGCTTCCAGACCCCAGGAGTCAACGATGTCTGCGGTGCCCACCTCAGTGGTTGAGCTTGAGCCGAATGATGAAATTTTTGCCGGCATTTCCGAATCCGAATTTGGTGTCGAGCAGTCGGCACACCTGAGCGGTGCCTTCGATATTGATTTTTTCCGATTTAAGCCTGTAGCCCCCGGGCTGATCGAGCTGAATTTTTCAGCCGATGACGGCGGCGCAACGCGTTTTGAGCTGACGCAGTTTGCACTCGACGGGATGCCAGTCGACGGCAGCACCCAGACCGTACAGGGTGACGGGACGCTGCTTTTTTACGCGGACGACGTCGCGGACGGCGTGTATATCCGGGTGTCGGCAGCCATCGGCGAATCGGAGATGCCCTTCTCTGAGGACGGGCTGGCTGGCGCTCCCGCCGAGACCGCCTACGCATTCACCGCCAACTGGTTCGCCTACGCCGCACCTGGGAATGAACAGGAGCCCAACGACTATTACGCCGATCCGTTGACAGCCGGAGCGGACGCGATGATGGCCGGGAGGGTTGAAAGTTCAGACGATGAAGACTGGTTTTATGTCGATATTGAAGCGGCATCAACCGTCAGCTTTGCGGTTCTTCTTGGCCAGACGCCGGCTGCAGGCAGCAAGCCGATCTATGCCGCGGTCTACGGACCAAACGGTGAATTCCTGACGGGTCGGGATCTGACCGACCAGAACAATGACATCACGCTCACGGTTGAGCAGCCAGGATCGGTCTTTCTGGCCCTCACACCCGGTGAAACATTCCAGAGCGCAGTGGCGTACTCCATTGCCACCACCGTTTCACCAATCACGATTGTCTACCCTGCGCCCCCCGCCGAGCCGGGCGAAGCTACGCAGGCCACGCCGATCGGGGTCGGCGACCGGGTGATCGGTGCGGTGTTCTCGGACCCCGAGCTGGCCGGCATGGGTTCAACCTATTCGTTTTCCATCTCATCGACCGAGACCCGCAAGCTCGATCTCAATTTCGACCCCTCGATCGACATCGCGGACAGCCAGACCTTTGTGCTCGAACTGTTGCGCAATGATCAGATCATTGAAAGCATCCGAACCGGCGAAGATGTGTCGATCGGGCTAACGGAATTTGGCCCGGGCGCCTATGTGGTCAGGGTCATCCCTGGCCCGGATTCTCCCGAGGTAGCCCTGTTCGGATTGACCGTCAGCGCCCCGCCCTCGCAGTTTGACGTCGCGCCGGCTGATTGGACGGGCACGCCCTCGGATGATGTGTTTCCGGGCAGCGGCCCGCGGAGCAACAGCAACAACGACCGCCTGGATCCTGCCGGCGGTTCAGACCTGATTGACGGCGGCGCGGGAGCGGATGCGGTGATTTTCCGGGTGGCCGCCGACGCGCTGACCATCGAGTCGGTCGCCGGGATCACGGCGGTCACCGGCAGCTACAACGCCGACGCATACGCCTACAAGACCACCCGTCTTGTGAATGTCGAGCGCATTGAAACCCTCAGCGGCGTGCTTGACCTCCCCCCATCTCCCGCGATCAGCCCGATTTTCGGCAAGTCTCTTGAAGAACAGGATTTCGGCTACGAAAGGATCGTCGGCACGGATGGCGCAGATGTCATCGACAGCCGGGGCGGCAGCGGCTTTATCGACGGCGCAGGCGGCGTGGACACTGCGGTGGTGCTCGCCAAGCGCAATACCTTTGACATCCAGACAACCGGGGGCGTGACGCTGCTGATTGCCGTCGAGCCCACCAGCGAGAACTTTCTCGATTTCAATGAGTATCACCGCGGCGTGCAGGTGCTGACAAAGGTCGAAACGCTTGCTTTCCTTCCAGACGCCGGGACCCCTGGCAACGACACTGTCACCCTCGGCACCTCCTCGGATGACCGGGTCATCCGCTTCGGCACAGCCGGCGATGACAGCCGGCTCACCCGCCAGAACCTGATCGGCACCGAACAGTCCGAAGTGTTCGTGACGCTATGGGGGCAGGACGAGATCGACGGCGGCGCTGGCAACGATGCCCTGCTCCTGTTTGGGCCCTCCGCGATGTACACCGTCTCGACGGTCGGCACGACCACGACGGTGCGAGCCAATCCGGTGGCGGGCTCGCAATTGAGCCAGGGTTATGTTCAGGACAGCGTCTTTACGCTGACCCGCGTTGAAAAAATCATCTTCGCAGACAGCGAAGTGAGCATTGCACAAACGCCTGGCATCAGCCTTCTCGCCACAGACTCGTTGGTGACCGAGGCCGGCACCCTGGCGGTGTCGGTGGTACTCGACTCGGCGCCAACGGGCGACGTCACGATCAGACTGACAAGCAGCCTGCCGGACACACTGGGGTTTGGCAGCCCTGCGGCGCCTGGACCTGAAGCGCTGGTCACCTTCAGCCCAACGAATTGGAATACCGCCCAGACGGTGACCCTCGCGGCGGGACCCGACGATCAGCAGGTGGAGCCCACCAGTACGGTGACGGTCAGCGCCGCCGTCAAGATGGGTAGCTATGCCGCAAATGCCAGCACGCTCACGCTGCGCGTGGTCGATAACGATGCGCCCAAGCAATCGGTAACCGGTCGAGTCTTCGAAGATCTGAACGGCGACGGCACGAGCCAGAACAACGAGTCGGGGCTGTCAGGCTGGAAGGTGTTTGCCGACAGCAATCGCAATGGCAGGATCGACACGGGCGAACCGCAGGCGCTGAGCGACGCCCAGGGCGACTACCACCTGCTTGACCTGCCGGTCGGACAGGTCGTGGTAATGGCCGAGATCCCCGCCGGCTGGGCTCGCTCGGCCCCCGGTGCCCGCAGCAGCTCCGGCGCCGTGGTCATCGAGCGCACCGGCGACCCCGGTCGCGCCGAAGCACCGATCCCCACCGGCTCGGTCGAGATCCTCAGCGGCAACGCCTCCGGCAGCGCGCCTGGCGCAGCCTCGCCCTACGCCAACCTCGGGCTCGCTCAGAAAATCGCCCAGTTCCACACCCAGTTCCCCGCCTTCACCGGCAAGGGCTACACCACCGTCGTCATCGACACCGGCGCCGATCTCGATCACGGCGACTTCGGCCCCGCCAGCTTGAAAAACGGCGTCATGGTCGCCAACCGCATCGTCTATCAGTACGACTTCGTCGGCGCCAACGACGCCGATGCCAACGAAACCCCCGACGGTGGCCATGGCACCCACGTCGCCGGCACCATCGTCTCCTCCAACCCCAACTTCCTCGGCATGGCGCCCGAGGCCAACCTGATCGTCCTCAAGGTGCTCGGCGTCGGCGGTTCGGGCAGCGGTCGCGACATCATCGAAGCCGTTGACTGGGTCGTCGAAAACGGCAAGCAGTACAACGTCGTATCGGTCAACATGTCGCTGGGCGACTCCAGCTGGTCCAGCACCCCCGTTCAGGGCTACCTCAACACGCAGTTCGAGGCGCTCGCCAAGCAGGGCATCGTCGTGCTCGCCGCCTCCGGCAACTCCTACGAGGAACGCAACGGTCAGGACTCAGGCGTGGGCTATCCCTCCTCAGACTCCTGGGCCATGTCCATCGGCTCGGTCATCGCCGGCGCACCCGGCACCCCGAACCAGAGCGACGATTACCCCGAGCCCCGACCCATCGATACGCTGTCCTCGTTCTCCCAGCGCGGCCCGCTCACCGTGGCGGTTGCGCCAGGCGACAAGATCGGCGCGGCCTGGCTCGATAACGGCCACGCCTACATCCAGGGCACCAGCATGGCCACCCCCGAGGTCTCGGGGACGGTGTTGCTGATGCAGCAGATGGCTGATGCCTACCTCGGTCGGCGACTCACCTGGGAAGAGGTCAAGGCGGTTCTTCAGAAAACCGGCGACCCGGTGATCGACACCGATGCCAACATGCAGGACGGCGCCGCCCTCGCCAACACCGGCCTCACCTACAAGCGCATCAACCTGCTCAACATCGAGGCTGAAATCAAGGGCATGCTCAAGTCCCCGGATGCCTCCTCGATCACCCTCACCCCGGGCGAAACGGAAACCCTCAACCTCGGCTTTGGCCGATCAGGCACCACCGTTGGTACACCGGCAGCCAACAGCATTTATGGCTCGCCGGGGGATGAACGTATCGATGCCGGCGCCGGCGACGACGAGGTGCGTCTGGGTAACGGCGAGGATCAGGCCGAGGGCGGCTCGGGTGATGACGAAATCAGTGCTGGCGACGGCAGCGACTCCCTGGACGGCGGGCAGGGTAACGATACCCTGCTGGTCGAAGGCGACGACAACTCGCTCACCGGAGGCGAGGGCGATGACCGGTTCATCTTCGACAACCCGTCCGGCGAGAACCGAATCAGCGATTTCAGCGCGGGTGACACCCTGATCATCCGTGTCGGTACCGATACCGCAAGCACCGATCCTCAGCATTTCATCATCGAATCGATCGAGCCGGGGACGGGAGACGCGCTTACCCGCGGCGCGGCTCACGTCGCCTTTATTGAGGGGGCGCTGCAACTTGCCGTCGGGCTCGACAGCACGCCCGGCGCCGACGCAACATTCATCTTTGACAGTGCGCCGGCCAACGCTCAGCTCGCCATGGTCGAAGGCGGCGGCATCACCATTGTCGGCGCCACGCTCACCGAGGAAAACGACAGCGTCGATCTCACCCGCCCGGCGATCGAATTTGGCGCCGAAGCGGGCGGCGATGCCAGGGCCGGCGGCGACCGGGACTTCTATCGCCTTCAGATCGAGGATTCGGGACTGGTCGAAATTGATCTGGTTCGCGATGTGCAGGCCGCAGGCATCCTTGAAATCACGCTCACCGACGCAACCGGAATCCCGCTTTCCGATTCGGGCTATCAGGTCGAGGCCGACGAGTCGTTGCTGTTCTTCGTAGAAGGGCCCGGTGACTATTTCCTGAGAATCGGGGGCGAGGGTGATGCACCGGGCGGTGCCTATCGTTTCACCCCGAGCTTCTTTGCCCTGAGCGCGCCCGGCAATGAGCAGGAACCCAACGACCTGTACGCCGATCCGCTCGACAGCTCACCGGGCGCATCGATGCAGGGGGTGATTTCCAAAGCTGACGATGCAGACTGGTTCTTCATCGACACCACCGAGCCCGCGAAGATTGTTTTCGACGTCACACTGAGCAGCGCGCCCGCATCGGGCGTGTCACCGCTCTACCTGTCCGTGCAAAGCGACACGGGCGAGGTCCTGGCGAGCCGCGATGTCACCGCCGGGACCACCGGCATCGAAGTGGAATTGGCCTACGCTGGAACAGTGTTCCTCGCGGTGAGCAAAGGTGAAACCGCCTTCAGCGGGCCGATCGGCTACTCCGTCGCCACCCAAGTGACACAATCACTGGTGATCCCGGCCGAGCCGTCAGCGCCAGGCGAGGCGCCTCAAGCCCTGCCCCGCGACGGCCGTGTGTCCGGAAACGCTGCGCCAGGCTCGCAGAGCGCGTTCACCTTCGAACTCGGCGCCAACGAGTCCAGCAGCCTTCGCCTGGACTTTGACGCCGAGATCGAGGATGCCGAAATGAATCTCTGGCATCTGCAGCTGCGCCGGGGCGACGCAGTCGTTGAAGACATCCAGACCGGCGCCGATGTAAGCATCGCACTCGCGCCGTTTGGCGCAGGCAGCTACACCCTCACGGTTGCGCCCGGACCCGAGGCAGACTCCCCCGCACAGTATTTCCTCAAGCTCGATGTACCGCCCACGGGCTTTACCGGCGCGGCCGCCACCTGGACGGGTTCTGGCGCGGGCGACCGCTTTCCCGCCACCCAGTCAGCCCACACTGGCGCCGACCGGCTCGATGGCGCGGGCGGCGATGACCAGCTCGACGGCGGGGCGGGCAAAGACACGGCCATCTTCAAGGTGGCAACGTCGTCTCTCTCCATCCAGTCGATCGCCGGCCTCACCGCGGTGAGCGGTGACTATGACGCAGGCCCCTACGCATTCGCCAGCGCCCGGCTCTGGAACATCGAGACGATCGAAACGCTGGATGGTCCTATCGACTTGCCAGCCTCGGCATCCATCAATCCGCTGATCGGCCAGGAAGCGCGCGATGTCCCCAGCGAAAGCCTCAAGGGCGGGCCCGACAACGATGTGATCGACGCCCGGGGTGGATTCGACGTGGTCGACGGCGGCCCCGGGAGCGACACGCTGGTCGTGTTCAGCAAACGATCCGCTTTTTCCATCGACACCCTGGCCGGCATCACAGTCATCAAAGACTCGGCCGAGGCCACGGAACTTGAAGCCAACCCGTATCACAACAGCCATGTGGTCGTCACCGGTGTCGAACGGGTCGCTTTCCTGCCTGATACCCGGGACAGCCGCAGCGATGAGGTCACCCTGCCTCAGGCACCGGCGGGTAGCGTTATCCGCCTGGGCACACCCAGCAACGATTGGCTGAGTGGTGACGAACACGACGAAACGTTTTTCACGCATACCGGGAACGACAGCATTGACGGCGGAGCGGGCAAAGACACGCTGGTGCTGTTCGGTGGCAAGGCCGACTATGAGGTCACCAGCCAGGGCGCCTGGGTGACCGTCCGCCTGAAAGATGAAGGCGGGTCTCAACCGTCTGAAACCCGGATGCGTCAGGTTGAACGCATTCTCTTTGCAGACGGCGAGCAGGCAATCGATCAGGCGCGCGCAGTGTCGATTCAGCTGTCCGATACAGTCATCACCGAAGGAACCACCGCAGATCTCCGTGTGGTCCTCGACAGCAAGCCGCTCACCCCGGTCAACGTAAAAGTCACCAGCAGTGCCCCGGGCGCGCTCGGATTTGGAACAGTCGCCAGTCCAAGCGCCAGTGCGACAGTCAATTTCACGCCTGACAACTGGGACGTGCCGAAGCTGCTCAAGCTTGCCGCCGGGCCGGATGACACCACCAGCGAGGCCACGGAGACCGCGACACTGACCGCTACAGTCACTCAGGGCGCCTACCCCGTAGCCCCTGCAACCCTCACCCTGCAAATTGTTGACAACGACCGCGTGAACCAGAAGGTCAGCGGAAAGGTGTTCAACGATCTGAACGGCGACGGCACGAGCCAGAACAACGAGTCGGGGCTGTCAGGCTGGAAGGTGTTTGCCGACAGCAATCGCAATGGCAGGATCGACACGGGCGAACCGCAGGCGCTGAGCGACGCCCAGGGCGACTACCACCTGCTTGACCTGCCGGTCGGACAGGTCGTGGTAATGGCCGAGATCCCCGCCGGCTGGGCTCGCTCGGCCCCCGGTGCCCGCAGCAGCTCCGGCGCCGTGGTCATCGAGCGCACCGGCGACCCCGGTCGCGCCGAAGCACCGATCCCCACCGGCTCGGTCGAGATCCTCAGCGGCAACGCCTCCGGCAGCGCGCCTGGCGCAGCCTCGCCCTACGCCAACCTCGGGCTCGCTCAGAAAATCGCCCAGTTCCACACCCAGTTCCCCGCCTTCACCGGCAAGGGCTACACCACCGTCGTCATCGACACCGGCGCCGATCTCGATCACGGCGACTTCGGCCCCGCCAGCTTGAAAAACGGCGTCATGGTCGCCAACCGCATCGTCTATCAGTACGACTTCGTCGGCGCCAACGACGCCGATGCCAACGAAACCCCCGACGGTGGCCATGGCACCCACGTCGCCGGCACCATCGTCTCCTCCAACCCCAACTTCCTCGGCATGGCGCCCGAGGCCAACCTGATCGTCCTCAAGGTGCTCGGCGTCGGCGGTTCGGGCAGCGGTCGCGACATCATCGAAGCCGTTGACTGGGTCGTCGAAAACGGCAAGCAGTACAACGTCGTATCGGTCAACATGTCGCTGGGCGACTCCAGCTGGTCCAGCACCCCCGTTCAGGGCTACCTCAACACGCAGTTCGAGGCGCTCGCCAAGCAGGGCATCGTCGTGCTCGCCGCCTCCGGCAACTCCTACGAGGAACGCAACGGTCAGGACTCAGGCGTGGGCTATCCCTCCTCAGACTCCTGGGCCATGTCCATCGGCTCGGTCATCGCCGGCGCACCCGGCACCCCGAACCAGAGCGACGATTACCCCGAGCCCCGACCCATCGATACGCTGTCCTCGTTCTCCCAGCGCGGCCCGCTCACCGTGGCGGTTGCGCCAGGCGACAAGATCGGCGCGGCCTGGCTCGATAACGGCCACGCCTACATCCAGGGCACCAGCATGGCCACCCCCGAGGTCTCGGGGACGGTGTTGCTGATGCAGCAGATGGCTGATGCCTACCTCGGTCGGCGACTCACCTGGGAAGAGGTCAAGGCGGTTCTTCAGAAAACCGGCGACCCGGTGATCGACACCGATGCCAACATGCAGGACGGCGCCGCCCTCGCCAACACCGGCCTCACCTACAAGCGCATCAACCTGCTCAACATCGAGGCTGAAATCAAGGGCATGCTCAAGTCCCCGGATGCCTCCTCGATCACCCTCACCCCGGGCGAAACGGAAACCCTCAACCTCGGGTTCACTGCGCTCGCCCCCACCCAGGGCACAGCACAGGCCAACACGATCATCGGGTCGAGAAGTGACGAACGGGTGGAGGCGGGAGCGGGTGATGACTCGGTCGATGGCGGCGGTGGCGAGGACGCAATCGACGGCGGTCAGGGTGATGATGATCTGCAGGCAGCCGACGGCGGCGACACCCTCAGCGGCGGAGACGGGAATGACCGCATCACTGTCGAGGGCGCAGGCAACCGGCTGACCGGTGGCGAGGGGCATGACGGGTTCATTGTCAACAATCCCAAAGGCCAGAGCGTCATCGATGACTTCGGTCGAGACGACTACATCGACTTCAATGGGCCAAATGATTACTCGAGCTTCAACTCAAACGGCTCCAGCCCGGTATCGATTCCTGCGGGCACGGGTTCGGCGCTGGGTTTCGGTTCATTTCAGGTACAGCGGGACAATGAAGACGTGGTCCTGCATGTTGGAACCGATGCCATCGCGGGGAGCGATGCCACCGTCCGGCTTGCCAATATTCCCGAGTCCGCATCGTTTTCAGTCGACAACGCAGGCGTGGTCAGAATGGCTGTGGGTGCAGAGCCGTTGGGCGCCACCGGCAAGGCGTATCACTGGAAGAGCCACACGCTGCTCGATGACATTGCCGTGCAAACCCGGACCGTATCCGACGCCACCCCGGGATCGCCATCGGTCCGCCCGCCCATCGAGTTCCGCAATGCCCAGGCCGACGCAAGCGGCAAGATGACTGCGGAACTCTGGGTCCGGACCGACGGTGATACGGGCAGTCTGATGTTTGACTTCGTTTTCGGTCAGGGCGCGACGTTCAACTTCGACACCAGTGCCGGCGCAATCCGGCCTGACTGGACTTCGGTCGCGAGCGCCACCGGCGCCACGGGGTATTCATGGAGCTGGATGGGTAATCTCGGCACGCAAAACCTGCCAGCGGGCGAGCACCAGATCGGGAGCGTGATGATCGATGCCGCAGCGGGCGCACGGCCCTGGTTGCAAGTCATCGACGCCGAGGTGGGCGCGCGGGCAGTCGCACCGATGGGGCTGGGGGTGACGGACCGGCTGGGCGTCTACGCGCTTCAACCACAAGAAGCGACCGCGCTACTCCTTGAACTTGGCGGTGCCATGCCGGCCAGCAAGGCCGTTACTGCAAGCGATGCGCTCGCAGCCCTCAAGCTTTCGGTGGGACGCAATCCCAACCTGCCCCCATCGCCCGAGGCTGATCCGCTTCCCGTGTCGCCCTACCAGTTGCTGTCGGCCGATGTCGACCGAAATGGCAAGGTCACCGCCGCCGATGCGCTCAATGTGCTGAAGATGGCCATTGGCCGCGCCGACGCGCCATCCGCACACTGGGAGTTCGTCCCGGAGTCGGCGGATCTCTGGAACGAGACCACCCAGTCGTTCTCGGTGACCCGAAAGAACGTGCCCACCGACATGAACACGGCGTTGATCGGCTACGAATCAAAACCGGTGAATTGGGTGGGCTATGTCCGCGGCGATATCGATGGAAGCTGGCAGGCCGCGTCTCAAGCGGGAATCGAGGCGCCACAGCTTTCGGACAGCTACTTCACGACACTCGCAGACAGCCTGCAGGTGCCTGTCTATCAGTTCGGACTTCATGGCTGAGCAACGTGCCCGACAGTCGCCGACCGGGCCCTCGCAGCCCGCCGGCGATTTCATCGAAGTCTACGACGCGGCGCTTGAAGGGTCGTTTTGTGCCGACCTTATCTCGCGGTTCGAACACAGCCCGCACCGGCGCGCCGGTCAGACCGGGGGCGGGCTTGATCCCGATCGAAAGCTGAGTACCGATCTTCGGGTGAGCGACCATGCCGAGTTCGCGGTGGAGGTCGGCTATCTCGAACACATTCTGACCGACTTTCTCACCCGGTATTTCGCCCGCTACCGTTTTGCGCTGATCGCCCCGATCGGATTGACCGTGCGTCATCCGGTGAGTGGCGAGGCTGTGGCGCTCAACGACCAGAATTTCAGCGAAATCGGGGAGCCGCAACTCGGCCTGCTCATGAAGTCGCTCTACCGCATCGGCCCCATTCAGGTCCAGAAATACGACGCGGGACGCGGCAACTACGATTACTGGCACTGCGAGGTTTTCCCCGAGCGCCGCGGCACCGATGCCTTGCATCGCACGTTGTTCTGGCTCGCCTACCTCAACGACGTCGAGCAGGGCGGACACACCGAGTTTTACTACCAGGATCGAGCCATCCAGCCCAAAGCAGGCAGGTTGCTCGTGGCGCCCGCGTATTTCACCCACACCCACCGCGGCCGCATCCCGATATCGGGCGACAAATACATCGCAACGGGATGGGTGATGATTCGATCAGCCGAGCAACTGTACCGCTCGCCTCAGCAACGCCCAGCGGGCTGAACCGCGCGAACCACTCTCGCGGTCGGTCGCCAGCGGGTCTATTGCGCTGGCTCCCTCACCCGCCATCCAGGACTGGCAGCGCCGTGACCCGCTTGAAATCACGGTTATGGGTGATGAGCGCTGCCACGCCGGTCTCGAGTGCGCAGGCAAGTTGGAGCGCATCCGGAAGCCGCAGCCGATGCTGCACCCGCAGTTGGGCCGCCAAGGCCGCGATCGGCACGGTGATTGGCACCACCTCATACTGGCAGAGCGCCCGTTCGTAGCGCTTGCCCAGTGCGGTCAGGCCGGCAGCGGCGGGGCCAGTGAGCACTTCAGCCAGCGTGATGGTGGAGAGCGCAATGGTGAGCTCCCCGTCGGCTGCCGCCTCGAACAGACCCGCAAAGCGATCAGCCAACACCGGATGGGACTCGAGGAGATAGATGAACGGCGCAGTATCGACCAGGACCCGGCTACCCGTTGGCAGCCCTCCCCAGGTCATGCCCGGAACGGAATCGGGCTGTGCCTTCGTCCCGCGTCGGGCGGTCACTACTCTGAATCCCACTCACCCCGAAGCGCCCGGACCGCGGCTGCAGAATCCCGACCCCAGAGCCCGTGACCTGTGCCGCGCAGCGCCGTGATTCCCTGGGCGCGACGCTTCAACAGGGCGAGCTGCTCAAGCGTATCCAGCGGGACGACGGCCGCACAGGGTTTTCCGTGACGGGTGATGATCGATGAGGTGCCCGAGGCTGCCTCGGACACCAGCAAAGGCAACCGGGCGCGCGCCTGTTCAAGCCCGTAACGAACTCGGGAAACCATATCATTCCTCAAGTTTATGTACGGACTGTACAGTTTATAAATTCCTCCCGCAAGCGCTCCCTGCCGCCTTCTCCCTGATCCATCGCCCAGGCAACGCCGCGCGGGTGGTCCTGCCCGCGGAGCCTGCCGCTACGGCTGAAAGAACTCTTTCACCCGATCCATCCATCCACGGGTCTTGGGGTTGTGCTTGGGATCGGTAAGCGACGCATCAAGCTGACGCAGCAGATCTTTCTGGGCGTCGGTAAGGCGCACTGGCGTTTCGACCACCAGGTGCGCGTAGAGATCGCCGGGATAGCTCGAGCGAATGCCTTTGATGCCTTTGCCGCGCAGCCGGAACTGTTTCCCGGACTGCGTGCCGTCGGGCACATCAATCTCGGCTTTGCCACTCAGTGTGGGAATCTGCACCTTGCCGCCGAGTGCCGCCGTCACCATGCCGATCGGCACTTCGCAATGCAGGTCATCGCCGTCGCGTTTGAAGACCTCGTGTTCGCGCACACGGATCTCGACATACAGATCGCCCGGTGGCCCACCGTTGATGCCGGGCTCGCCGTTACCCGCTGAACGGATCCGCATGCCGTCGTCGATACCGGCGGGAATTTTCACTTCCAGGGTTTTGTTGCGCTTGACCCGTCCCACGCCCTCGCACGCACGGCACGGATCGGGAATGGTCTTGCCCTGTCCGCGGCACGTGGGGCAGGTTTGCTGAATGGAGAAGAAGCCCTGCTGCATGCGCACGGCGCCCTGGCCGTTACAGGTGCGGCATGTTTCGGGGCGCGTACCGGGCTTGGCGCCCGTGCCCTTGCAGGTGTCGCAGGACTCCCAGCTTGGCACCCGGATTTCCGTGGCATGGCCCGCTGCCGCCTGCTCGAGCGAAATTTCCATCGCGTAGCGCAGATCGGCGCCGCGGTAGACGCTGCTGCGGCCACCGCCACCCCCACCGCCACCGCCACGGCCACCGCCGAAGATGTCGCCGAAAATGTCGCCAAACACATCGGCAAAGCCGCCTGCACCGCCCTGCCCACCCATGCCCGCAGCGTTGGGGTCGACGCCGGCGTGGCCGAAGCGGTCATAGGCCTCGCGCTTTTTCGCGTCGGTCAGGATCTCGTAGGCTTCCTTGACCTCCTTGAATTTCTCTTCGGCGGTCTTGTCACCCGGATTGCGGTCCGGGTGAAACTTCATCGCGAGCTTGCGATAGGCCTTCTTGAGATCCTCGTCCGAGGCGTTTTTGGCAACGCCCAGCACTTCATAAAAATCACGTTTTGCCATTCAGCCCAGCCTTCGCCTGCTCGTCTGCCGACCCGTTACCCGCAACCTGAACCGATCAGCGTTTGACTTCCTTGAAATCGGCATCGACGACATCGTCATCTTTCGGGCGCTTCGCTTCGGAGGCCCCGCCGGGCGCTGCGCCCGCGCCCGCGCCACCGGCCGCGCCCGCCGCACCCGCCGCGGCATCTGCAGCACCGGACTGAGCGTACATCAGTTCGCCCAGTTTCTGCGACGCGGTGGCAAGCGCCTGGCTCGCGGCATCGATCTTGTCCTTGTCGTCGGTTTTCAACGCCTCTTCGGTGTCTTTCAGTGCCGCCTCGATCTTCGCCTTTTCATCGGCGTCGATTTTCTCGCCGTGCTCGGCAAGCGACTTCTTCACCGAATGCACCATACCGTCGGCCTGGTTGCGCACGTTGGTGAGTTCGACGCGCTTGCGATCATCCTCGGCATTGGCCTCGGCGTCCTTCACCATCTTCTGGATCTCGGCCTCCGACAGGCCTGAATTCGCCTTGATGGTGATCTTGTTTTCCTTGCCGGTGGCCTTGTCGCGCGCCGACACATGCAGGATGCCGTTCGCATCGATGTCGAAGGTGACCTCGATCTGCGGCGTGCCACGCGCCGAGGGCGGAATACCTTCGAGGTTGAACTCGCCCAGCAATTTGTTGCCAGATGCGATTTCACGCTCGCCCTGGAACACCTTGATGGTCACCGCCGGCTGGTTGTCATCGGCCGTGGAGAACACCTGCGAGAACTTGGTCGGGATGGTGGTGTTCTTGTGGATCATTTTGGTCATGACGCCGCCCAGCGTCTCGATGCCGAGCGACAGCGGCGTGACATCGAGGAGCAGCACGTCCTTGCGCTCGCCCGACAGCACCGAACCCTGCACCGCGGCGCCCACCGCCACCGCCTCGTCGGGGTTCACATCCTTGCGCGGCTCGCGACCAAAGAACTCCTTCACCTTCTCCTGGACCTTGGGCATGCGCGTCATGCCACCCACCAGAATCACATCGTCGATCTGCGACGCGCTGACGCCAGCATCTTTGAGCGCAATGCGGCAGGGCTCGATGGTGTTGGCGATCAGCTCCTCCACCAGCGACTCGAACTTGGCGCGCGTGACCTTGAGGTTCAGATGCTTGGGACCCGAGGCGTCGGCCGTGATGTAGGGCAGGTTGATCTCGGTCTGCTGACTGGAGGACAACTCGATCTTGGCTTTTTCAGCCGACTCCTTCAGCCGCTGCAGCGCAAGCACATCCTTGGCCAGGTCAACGCCCTGGTCCTTCTTGAATTCGCCAATGATGAAATCGATCAGACGCTGGTCAAAGTCCTCGCCACCCAGGAAGGTGTCACCGTTGGTGGAGAGCACTTCGAACTGCTTTTCGCCGTCGACGTCGGCAATTTCGATGATGGACACGTCGAACGTGCCGCCACCCAGGTCATACACCGCAATCTTGCGATCCTTGCCGGCAGCCTTGTCGAGACCGAACGCAAGCGCCGCCGCGGTGGGCTCGTTGATGATCCGCTTGACCTCAAGGCCCGCGATCCGACCCGCATCCTTGGTCGCCTGGCGCTGGCTGTCGTTGAAGTAGGCGGGCACCGTGATCACAGCTTCGGTGACCTCTTCGCCGAGATAGTCCTCGGCGGTCTTCTTCATTTTGCGCAGCACCTCGGCCGATACCTGCGGCGGGGCGAGCTTCATGTCGCGCACTTCCACCCAGGCATCGCCGTTGTCGGCCTTGGCGATGGTGTAGGGCATCAGGCCGATGTCCTTTTGGACTTCCTTTTCCTGGAACTTTCGGCCGATCAGGCGCTTGACCGCATAGAGCGTGTTGCGCGGATTGGTGACCGCCTGGCGCTTGGCCGGTGCCCCCACCAGAATTTCGCCATCTTCCATGTAGGCGATGATGGATGGCGTGGTGCGCGCGCCCTCTGAGTTTTCAATCACCTTGGGCTGACCGCCCTCCATGATGGCAACGCAGGAGTTGGTGGTGCCGAGGTCGATGCCGATGATCTTGGCCATGATGAGAAGGTCCTCAGGAAATCGGTGAAGGGGCCGGCAACCTGCCGGCGACAGAGAGTCAGATGGGTGGTTGAACGTTCAAAATCAAGCCGGGAAGCGCGCGACTGCAGAGGCGCGCTCAGCCTTGCGCAACCGTGACCATGGCGGGTCGCAGTACGCGGTCGTTGATGAGATAGCCTTTCTGCAGCACCGCCACCACGTGGTTGGCGGCCACTGGCGGGTTGGTGGAGGCTGCCGGCACCATCGAGATGGCCTGATGCCGGTTGGGATCGAATTTCTGCCCCACGGGGTTGAGCTCGGTGACACGCGCCCGCTCGAAGGCCGACACCAGCAGCCGCAGGGTGGCATCCACCCCCTCCTTCAGGCTTTCCAGCGAGGCGGTGGTGTTGGCGAGCGTCATTTCAAGGCTGTCCCGAACCGGCAACAGGCTTTCCGCGAAGCCCTCGACCGCAAACTTGTGCGCCTTGGCCACGTCTTCCTGGCCCCGGCGCCGGATGTTTTCGGTATCAGCCTTGGCGCGCAGGTAGAGGTCGCGAAACTCGATTGCCTCGGCTTGGGCGCGCGCGAGCGCCTCCAGCGCCGAAGGGGCTGCACCCGCTGATGCCGCCGCCGAATCCTCGGCGGATGAGGCGCCTGCCGCGCTTGCCGACCCTGGCGCTGCGCCTGCCGAACCTGCCGACGCGTGCGCCTGCTGCGCGGGACCCGCGGCGGCCGAATCGGTCTGCGGCGCTGCACCCGCGGCGGATTTATCGGATTCCGTCATTGACAAAACCTTTAAGAACAGAGACTTGCCACGAAACACTCAAGCTGGTGAGAAGCTTGAGTTGGCCGACGGGCCAAACCCTCTGCGATGAAATGGGGATTGTTGTCGGCGTTTCAAGCCCCGCCGCGAGGAAGAACGCTCAGCGCTCTGCGCCGAGTGCCACGGCGCGCTCACGTCGCCTGGCCAGTGCCGCATGGGGGCAGGCGGGCTCCGCCGCGGTGCCGGGCCAGCCCGCGACATGCCGCTCCACGAGACGGGCAAGCGCCGAAATGAACTCTGCAGAGTCGTTGACGCAGCCCAGATAGCGGTAATCGGACCCCCCGGCCGCGATGAAGGTCTCGCGCCCCTCGATGGCGATTTCTTCCAGTGTTTCAAGGCAATCGGATACGAACCCCGGGCACACCACATCGACCCGGCCGGTTTTTCCTGCGCCCAGTTCTTCAAGCGTGCGATCGGTGTAGGGCTGCAGCCACTCGGCCTTGCCAAACCGCGACTGAAACGTGACCCGGAACTGCTCCGGCGCAAGCTGCAGGCGCTCGGCAAGCAGACGCCCGGTGACCAGGCACTCGCAGTGATAGGGGTCTCCCAGCAGCAGCGACCGCCGCGGTACGCCGTGAAAACTCATTACCAGTACGTCGGGCTTGCCCTCACGCGCCCAATAGGCTTCGATGTGCCGGGCGAGCGCTTCGATGTAGGGACCGTAGTCGTGAAAATTGCGAATCGTCCGCAGCTCGGGCTGATTGCGCCATCCCGCCATCTCTGAAAAAACCGCATCGAAAGCGGTTGCCGTGGTTGAGGCGGCGTATTGCGGGTAGAGCGGCAACACCAGGAGACGGGTGACATTGCGCTCACGCATCTCGCGCATCACCTGGGCAATGGCGGGGCGGCCGTAGCGCATGGACCATGCCACCTCGATTGCATGGCCCCGGGCCTCGAGCGCCTGACCGAGCCTGCGTGCCTGATTGGCCGTGTGCACTGCAAGCGGTGATCCCTCGTCGGTCCAGATCGTGGCGTATTTTTCAGCCGACCGCGCCGGCCGCACGTTGAGGATGATGCCGTTCAGGATCAGCGCCCACACCAGCTTCGGAATCTCGACCACCCTGGGGTCGGACAGAAATTCACGAAGATAACGGCGGACCGCACTGGTTTCCGGCGCATCGGGCGTGCCGAGTTGCACCAGCAGCACCGCAGTGCGCTCGGGCGTGGAGTGGTCGAAGGCGTTCGCGGCGCTGTACCGGGCCATGAAAAAACCGCTGAAGTTGGGAAACAGCCGCCACTATACGTGGTGCGTAAGCGCGCTCGAGACTAGCTTTGCGGTGATGTCAACAATTGGGATGACGCGCTCATAGGCCATGCGCGTGGGTCCGATCACGCCCAGCGTGCCGACGATTCGGCCGTCAACGCTGTAGGGGGCAACCACCACGCTCAGCTCGTCCATGGGGACCAGCTGCGATTCGCCACCGATGAAGATCTGCACACCCTGGGCGCGACTCGATGAGTCGAGCAGCTCGACGAGCCGGGTGCGTTGATCGAACAGATCAAAGAGCTGCCGCAGGCGATCCATGCTGTCGGACAGGTCGGCCACCCCAAGAAGATTGCGCTGCCCGGAGATCACCACCGGCTGGTTGTCTTCGGCCAGCACCTGCTCGCTCGCGGTGATGGCCGTGGTCATCAGGCTGGTGATGTCATCGCGAAGCGAACTCAGTTCGTTGCGGAGGTTGAGGCGGATCGCCTCCAGCTCGCGTCCTGCAAAGTGCGCGTTCAGGTAATTGGACGCTTCGATGAGCTGCGCGGGCGAGTAGTCGCGTTCGGTGGCGAGGATGCGATTCTGCACATCCCCCTCAGGCGTGACGATGATGAGCAGAATGCGGCGCTCGGAGAGTCGCAGAAACTCGACCTGCCGAAACAGCGAGGCGCGCCGCGGTGTCATCACCACGCCCGCAAAATGGGAGAGGCTGGACAGGAGCGAGGCCGCGGTGCTCAACACCCGTTGCGGCTCGTCGGCGCGAATGCCGCCCTCGATCTGCGCGGTTTCACCCAGTTCAAGCGGCTGCACCTTGAGCAGCGTATCGACGAAGATGCGATACCCGCGAGGCGTGGGCACTCGCCCGGCCGAGGTGTGCGGGCTGTGGATCAGTCCGAGCTCCTCGAGATCGGCCATCACGTTGCGGATCGTGGCGGGCGACAGGTCGATTCCCGTCTGCCTGGACAACGTGCGCGACCCTACTGGCTGGCCATCGGCGATGTAGCGTTCGACCAGTGCCTTCAGGAGTGTTTGAGCGCGTTTATCAAGCATGCGGCTTATTTTAGGCGGAAGGCGTGGCGACGCAAGCGCACCCGTCGTTGCGGCGCGGGAACCATGGCCTGCCGCATATCCGATTCCTCCGCAAGCCTTGGGCGACGCGCCGGAACTAGTCCCGGCAGCGGTTCCGGGTGGCCACATGCCGAACGTGCTTGTGCTCTAATCGCCGCCATGAGCACCCCGTTCACCAAAGTTGCGCTGGTCGGCAGATTCCAGACCCCATCGGTCGGCGCCTCGGTGCGCGATATCGCAGCGTTTCTTTCCGGGCGCGGAATCGAGGTCCTCCTTGACCAGAACACCGCCACGTCAATCGGCCCGGGCAACTGGCAGGTGCTCACCACCGAGCAGATCGGTCATCAGGCGCACCTTGCCGTCGCAGTGGGTGGCGACGGCACCATGCTGGGCGTGGCGCGACTGCTCGCGCCCTTCGGCATTCCGGTGGTCGGCATCAATCACGGCCGGCTGGGGTTCATCACCGACATCGCGCTGGCCGGCTGGCGGCCCGCACTGGGCACGATCCTCGATGGCCAGTTCTATTCCGAAGAGCGCTCGCTTCTGGTCTCGCGGGTGCAACGCAACGGTGAAACCGTCTGGCGCGAGTTGTCCCTCAATGATGTGGTGGTGAGCCGCTCCTCGCGCAGCGGCATGATGGAACTTCAGGTCGAGGTCGACGGCCAATACATGTACACCCAGCGCGGGGACGGCCTGATCGTGGCCACACCCACGGGCTCCACCGCCTACGCGCTGTCGGCCAATGGCCCCATCCTTCATCCGCTTCTCCAGGGGCTGGTGCTGGTTCCCGTTGCGCCGCAAACGCTGTCCAACCGCCCCATCTCGCTTCCCGACAACGTTGCCATCGTCGTGCGCGTGGTGGGCGGGCGCGAGCCACGGGTGGCCTGCGACATGCAGGTGTTCACCGATCTGCAGATCGGCGATGGCATTCACATCGAACGCGCGCCGTTCACCACCCGTTTTCTGCACCCGCCAGGCTACAGTTATTTTGCAACGCTCCGCGGCAAGCTCAACTGGCAGGAGCTGCCCAGCTCCCTCCAGAGCCCCGCCGAGACCGACTAGGTCGCCCCCCAGGCTGTCCAGACCATGCTGCTGTCGCTGCACCTGCGCGATTTCGTCATCGTCGACTCGGCCGATATCGAGTTCGGCGCGGGCTTTACCGCCCTCACCGGGGAAACCGGCGCGGGCAAATCCATTCTGCTTGACGCGCTTGGCCTCGCCCTGGGCGCCCGCGGCGACGCTGGCGTCGTCCGCGACAACCGTCCGCGTGCCGATATCAGCGCACGCTTTCAGAGCCATGCCGGCCTGGACGCCTGGCTCGCCGAGCGTGACCTCACCGGCGACCCTGGCGAATTGCTGCTGCGGCGAATCGTCGAAGCCGACGGGCGGTCGCGTGCGCTGATCAACGGTCAGCCGGCCACTGTCGCCCTGCTCCGCGAGGTGGGCGAGCAGCTGGTTGATGTACACGGTCAGCATGCTGCGCAGTCGCTGCTGCGAAGCGGCGCGCAGCGCGACCTGCTCGATGCGTTCGGTGCGCTCGAGGGCAGTGTGTCAGCGGTAGCCACTCTGTTTGAACGCTGGCAGGCACTCGAGCGCGAGCTCGGGGCCGCGCGCGCGGGCGGCCGCGAGCAGGCGCTTGAGCGCGAGCGACTCCAATGGCAGATCGCCGAACTCGAACCGCTCGGGCTTGCCGAGGGCGACTGGGAGGCACTCAACGCCGAGCAGAAGCGGCTCTCGCATGCCGCTTCGCTGCTGGCCGACACGCTCGGGGCATCCGAGGCCCTGCACGATGGCGATTCCCCCATTGCAGCCCAGCTGGAGGCGATCGTCGCCCGGCTGCAGCCACTTCAGGCGCTTGATGAACGACTGCGCGAACCGCTGGAACTCCTTGAAAGCGCCCGAATCCAGATCGAAGAGGCCGCCTCGGGGCTCGCCGCCTATTCGCGCCGCGTCGACCTCGATCCGGCTCGCCTCGAAGAGGTCGACGCGCGAATCAGCGCGGCATTCACGGCGGCGCGCAAGCTGCGGCTCGCACCCGAATCGCTGGCAGTTGAACTCATCGCCATGCAGCAGCGCCTCGCCGAACTCGAACGCGCTCAAGACCTGGACGCCCTGGAGCGTCGCGCGGCCGACGCAAAGGCCCAATTCGACAAGGCGGCTGCCCTGCTTTCAACCGAACGTCGCAAGGCCACTCGCAAACTCGCCGACGGCGTCTGCCGGTTGCTGGGCGAGCTCGGCATGGGGGGTACACGGCTCGAGATCGCAATCGAGCCTTGCGCGGCCTCCGCGTGCGGCATCGATGCCATCGAGTTTCGCATCGCAGGACATGCCGCAGGCACCGCGCGGCCTCTCGCCCGGGTTGCATCCGGCGGCGAACTCTCGCGAATCGGACTTGCCATTGCGGTGCTCGCCGCGCAAGGCAGCCCCGTGCCCACGCTGATCTTCGACGAGGCCGACGCGGGTGTAGGCGGCGCGGTTGCGGAAGTGATCGGCAATCTCATGCGAAAGCTTGGCGCAAGCTGTCAGGTGCTCTGCGTCACCCATCTTCCCCAGGTTGCAGCGCGCGCGCACCAGCAGCTGCGGGTCAGCCGCGAGCAGCACGCGGGCGGCGTGTCAAGCCGGGTTCAACTGCTCGCCCGCACCGAACGCGTCGAGGAAATCGCGCGCATGCTGGGGGGCGTCGAAATCACCGCCACCACGCGCAAGCACGCGCGTGAAATGCTCGCCGCGCAGTCAGACTGAATGTGGTGGTGCTTTAAACCTTGAACCACTCGGGCGCGGGCAGCTCGTTGAACACCCGCCTGAGCCCCTGGCTCCAGCCATTGCGCAGCGCCCCGAAGTAGGCATCGCTCGAATCGATGCGATGCCGAAACGAAACCGACAGCGCATCACGCCGCACCATGGCGAGATCAATCGGCAGACCCACAGACAGATTGCTTCGCATGGTGGAATCAAACGAGACCAGCGCGCACTTGAGGGCCTCATCGAGCGCAGTGTTCGTGCCCACGACCCGATCAATGATGGGCTTGCCGTATTTGCTCTCGCCTATCTGAAAGAACGGCGTATCCGCGCTGGTTTCAATGCAATTACCCTGCGGGTACACCAGAAAAAGCCGCGGCATTTCACCCGCGATCTGCCCGCCCACCAGAAACATCGCACTGAAATCGACACTGCTCTGGTCGGGCCCGCCGCCAGACTGCATGCGGATCACCGAGCGCAGTTCCTCGCCCACCAGCCGGGCGGCATCGAACATGGAATCCACACCCATCAGCCCGCCGCCAGGCTGCGCCTGCGCATGCATTTTTCCGAGGCGACTCACCACGCTTTGCGTGGTGGCCAGATTGCCCGAATTGAGGAGCACGATCACGCGATCGCCGGGCCGCTCGAAAACGCTCATCTTGCTGAACGTGGAGACATGGTCGAGCCCGGCGTTGGTGCGGGAGTCGGAGGCAAACAGCAACCCCTCGTCGAGAGACATCGCAACGCAGTAGGTCATGAGTTGAGTACCTTCACAGTGACGTGTACGGACAGCAGTTCCTCGCCGCCACCGGCGCGAACGCCGCGCACCGGGCAGGCATCAAGGTAATCGCGCCCCGTTGCGAGCCGCAGATACCCCGATTCATCAGCACGCCGATTGCTGACATCAAAACTCATCCAGCGGCCGGCCACCCAGGCCTCCGCCCAGGCATGACTGGTCGCGGGCTGATCGCCCACCGGGTCGACATACCCGCTCACATAGCGGGCGGGCACGCCCAACGCTCGGCAACACGCGAGAAATACATGCGTGTGGTCCTGGCAGACGCCAGCGCCCAGCGAAAACGACTCTGCGGCGGTGTGGCTCACCGACGTGCTCCCCGGGCGATAGGGCATGCGCTCGGCGATCGCAAGCATCAGACCGGTGAGCCCGGCGCCTGCATCGCGCGCGATCGCAGCGCGCTCGGCGTGAGCAAATTCGGTGAGCGCGTGATCGGGCGTGGTGAGCGCCGTGGGGCGGAGGAACACCAGCGGGTTGATCGGTTCGATGGTATCGGGCGAGGGATTGTCCCCCACCTCGACCCGCCCCTGTGCCCGGATGCGCAGCGATTCGTATTCGGTATCCAGCGTAAGCACATGGGTGCAATTGCCGAAGGAGTCGGTGAAGCTCACCGCTCGCGCGGGCAGATCCACCCGCCAGTCGAGCACGCGCTGATACGGCCCGCTCACCGGCTGGAGCCTGAGTATCTGCGTGCTTCGGGCCACCTTGCCCGAATACTGGTACAGCGTCGTATGGTCGACTTCTATCCGCATGGCCCCGGAAGACTACTTCAACTCGAGGTAGGCCGTGTTGAGCGCATCGCCCAGGCGGACGTTTTCGCGCAGAAACCGCTCGAGGAACCCGTGCAGGCCATAGGCGTAGACCTCGTCGAGCACGCCGTAGGCCAGTCGGGAACGAAGAATGGCCGCGAGCCGGCGCGGCAAGCGGCCAGGCTGCTCGGGGAGGTCCTGAAGGATTCGGTCAACCTGCTCCACGCAAAAGCGTAGCGACCGCGGCAGGCGCGCATCAAAAATCAGCAGCTCCGCCACCCGCCGCGCGTCGATGGCGTCGCGGTAGGTGTCGCGGTAGGCCTCGAAGGCACTCACCGAGCGCAACACCGCACTCAGGCTGTAATAGCCCGCCAGTCCGTCTTCCTCGGGGCTCACAGAGCCGGGGGCCTGTTTGACCGACAGGATGCGCGCCGTGTTGTCGCCCCGCTCGATGAAGGTTCCCAGCCGGATGAAAAGATAGGGCTGATCCTGCCGCAGCGTTGCGCCGGTGATGCCCCGGAACATGTGGCTGCGTTCCTTCACCCAGTCAAAGAAAGAGGAATCGACCGTACTGCCTGCCGCACGATAACGCTGCAGTTGCAACCAGGTGTCGTTGATGTTCTCCCACATCTCGGAGGTGATGGACCCTCTGACAGACCGGGCATTTTCACGGGCGGTCTGAAGACAGTTGACGATACTGGAAGGGTTGGTGGTGTCCCAGGCCAGAAACCGGGCCACCTCATCGGGAGACGGCGAACCGCGCCCGGCACGAAACTCGGCAAGGGTATCGGTGATGACCAGGGGCTCGATTGCCGAGCGTGGATCGCCCGACCGGCCTGCGAGGAGCGCAAGCGACTGGCCCACATCGAGAATGCGCGCCATGCTTTCAGCGCGCTCGAGGTAGCGCGACATCCAGTAAAGATTGGCGGCTACGCGCGAAAGCATCAGACCCCGCCCTCGGGCGCCGGCTGCGCGAGCACCCAGGTGTCCTTGGTGCCGCCGCCCTGCGACGAGTTCACCACCAGCGAGCCGCGCCGCAGCGCCACCCGCGTGAGGCCGCCTGGCACCATCCGCACCTCGCGACCCACCAGCACGAAGGGGCGCAGATCGATGTGGCGCGGCGCCACGCCCTCGTCGACAAAGGTCGGGCACGAGGACAAGGCGAGCGTGGGCTGCGCGATGTAATTGGCAGGGTTCGCCTGCAGCACCTCACGAAAGGTTTCAATCTCCGAACGGCTGCTGGTGGGCCCAACCAGCATGCCATACCCGCCCGCGCCATGAACCTCCTTCACCACCAGCTCGGGCAGATGCGCAAGCACATGTGCGAGATCGTCGGGCTTGCGGCATTGCCAGGTGGGCACATTGGCGAGCAGCGGCTCTTCCCCGAGGTAGAACCGGATCATCTCGGGTACATAAGGGTAGATGGACTTGTCATCGGCCACGCCGGTGCCGATCGCGTTGGCGATCACCACATGCCCGAGCCGATAGGCCGAGAAAAGCCCAGGCACACCCAGCATGGAATCCGGGCGAAAGGCGAGCGGATCGAGAAAGCTGTCATCGATGCGGCGATAGATGACGTCGACCCGCTGCGGACCCGAGGTGGTTCGCATGTAAACGAACCCGTCTTTGACGAACAGATCCTGGCCCTCGACCAGTTCGATGCCCATCTGCTGCGCGAGAAAGCTGTGCTCGAAGTAGGCGCTGTTGAAGCGGCCCGGGGTGAGCAGCACCACCACCGGATCCTCGACCAACGCTGCCGCGCGAAGCGTGCTGAGAAGAAGCGACGGATAGTGCTCGACCGGCTCAACCGCCTGCCGGCGGAAGAGCTCGGGAAACAGCCGCATCATCATCTTGCGGTTCGACAACATGTAGGACACGCCCGAGGGCACCCGCAGGTTGTCCTCGAGCACGTAGTAGCGGCCGTCGGAATGCCGGACGATATCGACGCCCACGATGTGCGCATAGGTATCGTGCGGCACCTTCACCCCGATCATCGCCACCTGGTACTGGTCGTTCACCAGGATCTGTTCCGAGGGGATCACGCCGGCCCGCAAGATTTCCTGGCCGTGATAGATGTCGGCCAGAAAGCGGTTGATGGCGGTGACGCGCTGGGCCAGTCCGCGTTCGAGGAAGCGCCACTCGTCTGAGGGAATGATGCGCGGCACCACGTCGGACGGAATCAGGCGCTCGGTGCCGCTGTCATCGCCGTAAACGGAAAAAGTGATGCCGGTCCGCCGAAACAGCAGGTCGGCTTCGGCGCGCTTGCCGGCCATCCAGTCAGGCGTGCAGCTGGCCAGCCAGCTTGCGTAGGTTTGGTAATGCGCACGGACACCACCCAACCCGTCCAGCATTTCATCATGAATGCCAGCGGGTGGACGTAGCGGGGTGAGGGTGGAGGTTGCAGACATGATGAAAGCTTTGCAAACTCCATGCCGGGTTGGGCGGGCGCAGGCTGAATGCGCCGGGAAAGGGTCAGCCAGCCAACGGGCGATGCCTGCAATCGGGCTTGGTACAGTGCCCGTACAAGGCGAGCGCATGGTCTTGCAGCTGGAACCCGCGGGCGCGGGCAATCTCCATTTGACGTTTTTCGATGTCGGTGTCGATGAACTCCTCGACGCGGCCGCACTGCAGACACACCAGATGGTCGTGGTGCTCGCCCTGATTGAGTTCGAAGAGCGCGCGACCCGACTCGAAATTGCTGCGCTTGAGAATGCCCGCCTGCTCGAACTGGGTGAGCACGCGATACACGGTGGCAAGCCCGATGTCCTGCTTCAGTTCCAGGAGCTCGCGAAAGACATCCTCGGCGCTCATGTGCCGGTGCCTGCCCTGCTGGAAGATTTCGAGAATCTTCAGGCGGGGCGCAGTGGCCTTGAGACCGGTGCTGCGCAATTCGGGGGCTTGCTTCATGGAGAGATGTCGATTGAACGGTCAGAAACCCTGACTCTTTGTATCATAAAGGGCTATCCTCTCGGCCCAAGTCCCCGCCCGCCATCCGACCCTACCGATCCGACCCGGTCAACGACTCCACTACTCAGCCACCCGCCATGCGCCTCATTCATCGTCCGAACACGCCACCGTCATCGGCGGCGGCCATCATGGTGTGCCTGGCGCTGATCAGCCTCGCAGGCTGCACCTCCAATGACCGCTCGCGAACGGGGCTTTTCGAGCCTTACCGGATCGATCTGCCGCAGGGCAACTACATCACCCAGGCCATGCTCGACCGTGTGCGGGTCGGCATGTCCACCGAGCAGGTGCGCGAAGCGCTGGGGTCGCCGCTGCTCGGCCATGTTTTCCATGCCGACCGCTGGGACTATGTCTTTCGCTTCAAGCACCCCAATGGCTCGTTTGAGCAGCGCAAGGTCACGGTGCGGTTCGGTAACGGTCGGGTCACAGGCATTGAGTCCGATCCCCTGCCGCCGCGCGAAGACCCGGCCGACCCCGCGCTGCCGGGTCTGAGGACCCAGCCTCGCCGATAGCGCGCGCCACGCGCGGTTTCACCTGATACCGGAGATTTCCAATGACGATGAAAATTGCCGTTGCGGGCGCGGGCGGCCGGATGGGTCGCATGCTGATCGAAGCGGTGCTTGCGGCTGACGATGCCGATCTCGCGGGCGCGCTTGATGTCGAGGGCAGCCCGGTGCTCGGGCGCGACGCGGCCGACTTCCTGGGCAGGCAGTCGGGCGTGCGCGTCACCAGCAATCCCGACGAGGCGCTTTCCCGCGCCACCCATCTGATCGACTTCACCCGCCCGGAGGGTACGCTCGCGTATCTGGCGCACTGCGAGACGCGGGGGGTACGCGCAGTCATCGGCACAACGGGTTTTGATGCAGCCGGCAAGGCACGCATTGCGGCAGCCGGTGCCCGCATCCCGGTGGTGTTTGCCCCGAACATGAGCGTCGGGGTCAACGTCACCCTCAAGCTCCTCGAGATGGCCGCGCGCATTCTCAATACCGGCTACGACATCGAGATCATCGAGGCCCACCATCGGCACAAGGTGGATGCCCCGTCGGGAACCGCACTGCGAATGGGTGAGGTGGTGGCCTCGGCGCTTGGCCGCGACCTCTCGAAGGTCGCGGTGTACGGCCGCGAGGGCGTCACGGGCGAGCGTGACCCGTCCACCATCGGCTTTGCAACCGTACGCGGCGGCGACATCGTGGGTGATCACACGGTTCTGTTTGCGGGCACGGGCGAGCGGATCGAAATCACCCATCGCTCGGCGAGCCGGGTGACCTACGCGCATGGCGCCTTGCGCGCCTGCAGGTTCCTCACCGACCGTGCCAACGGGGTTTACGACATGCAGGCGGTACTCGGCATCGAGTAAGGAGCCAGCCAGGGCTCGCACCGCCCTGGTGCAACACGCCTCGAAAGCATGCGCAGCGTCCTGAGGTGGCGCGGTTTTGGCGCAGACCTATTTCCCGGCGCCAAAACGCTTTCTCAGCGCTTCGCACGGGTCGGGTCGTTCCTGCGCTTCGGTGATCCGGACCGCATCAAATCGGCCCTGGTCTGGCGAGGCGGGCGCTTCCAGCAAACCGACTGCAAAGATTTTTGCCGAGCCCGCGCTGTCCCGGAGATGAAGCGGCACGCCCAGATCGGTCCGGACATGGCCATTGCCTGCGAGAAGCACAGGCTGCCTGCCAGCCGCGCGTGCCTGAAGGACAACTTCGGCAAGGCGGGCATCGCGGGCGCGTTGCGCGCGCACCATCGCGGGAATCATGGCCTCAGGCAGCAACCCGCAATGGCCATCGCGAATGGCGTGCGCCATGCGCTCTTCGACCTCGGGCGTCCACCCAGAGGGCACGGCGGATCCGAGCGGATGCGGCTGGCCGCGCGCAATCGAAAACGCCTCGCGCGAGGAAAGGTTTGCCGCCCGAAGGGGCAGGTCGCGTTCGAGTGCGAGTTCCACCACTGGCCCGATCAGTGCCCAGTCCCAGCCATCAAAGCGAAACCCGGCCGCCTCGGCCAGCTGACGGGCACGCGCACTCACGGGCAGGCGCGCGTCCTGAGTGAGGCGGGCCTGGTCAAGGCGCGGCTGCGCATCGGCATCCAGGTGCTCGAGCACGATCGTGACTTGCGTGCGCTCTGAGAGCGCCCGCAGCCACTGCAGGCGCAGACGATGCTGCACAACGTTGTCGTGCAGCTCGCCCAACAACACAATGTCGGCCCTGACCATGCCATCGACGAGACCGGCATCGGCATCGAAACGGGGCAAAGCGGCGCAGGCGGCAAGCAGCCATGCCGCGAGGACGACAGATAGCCGGGACAGCAGACGGCCGGAGACATGAAGCATTTGTGGCTCTGGAATAATC
>JBMSQB010000034.1:0-43837 GCA_049423065.1 Burkholderiaceae bacterium | reverse complement strand
GGGCCCAATCGAGGGGCCCTCTCCGAGCGCGGTCGAGGGGCTCGGGCCTGGCACCCGATGGGGGTCGCTACGCCAGCGGCCCCAGCGACGCACCCACAGGCGCGCACCCAGGTTCTGCAGCCGGGTGCTTACTTGATCGCCTGAATCTTGTCCCAGTCGGCCTTGCTGTAGCCCATGGACTCCATCGGCACCGCCTTCAGAACCGCCTTCTGGAAGTCGCTTCGGTCGACCTCGGTCACGGTCAGGCCTTTCTTGCGGAATTCATCCACCAGCTCGACCTCGCGCTTGAGGATTTCAGCGGTACCGCGCGCAGCAGCCTCGAGCGTGACTTCCGAGAAGATTTTTTTCTCGTCGGCCGTGAGCTTTTTCCAGATGTGCGGGGCGACCTGCGTGGCCACCGCATCAACGATATGCCCAGTGAGCACGATGTGCTTCTGCACCTCGTAGAACTTCTTGGCCTCGATGGTGGGCAGCGGATTTTCCTGGGCCTCGACCGTGCCGTTTTGAAGCGCGAGGTAAACCTCGGCGAAGGCAATTGGCGTCGGATTGGCGCCGCACGCGCGGGGCGTGGCCATGTAGGCCGGCACATCAGGCACGCGGATCTTGAGGTTCTTCATTCCGGCGCAGTCTTTGAACGCCCGATTCGACGAGGTGTGACGCGCGCCGTAATAGGTCATGGAGGTGATGTGTACGCCTGTCTTGGCCTCGTAGCCGTCTGCGAGCTCACGAAAGGCCGGGCTCTTGGACCACGAAACCAGGTGGTTGCCATCGCGGAAGGTGAACGGGTAATAGCCCACGCCGATACGGGGAAAGCTGCGCGCCGCAAACGACAGGCCCGAGATGATCATGTCGACCGTGCCAAGCTGGAGGCCCTGGTTGATATCGGTTTCCTTGCCGAGCGATGAGGCGGGAAAAACCTGAACCTCGTACTTGCCATTGGTGCGCTTCTTGATTTCCTCGCCGGCCCAGACCGACCAGCGGTGATAGGGCTCGGAGGTTTCATAGACATGCGCCCACTTGAGCTTGGTTTGCGCGCCGACCGGCGCCACCGCCGCCAGCGCAGCCGCGGCAATCATCAATCCTGCAAGGTGTTTCATGTGTGTCTCCTGTTGAATAGTTCTGGATTTGCCAGCCGCCGGGTCAACCCGGTACCAGCTGAACCTTCATGCTGACGGTCTTGTCGCGCGCCCGCTCGATCGCCGCAGCTGCTTCGGTCAGCCGATACGATCCACTGAGTACGGGTCTCACGTCAACCCGCCGGCCCGCAATCGCACTCACCGCCTGCTCAAACACGTTGCCGAACCGGAACGAGCCGCGGAGGTCGAGCTCACGCGCCATGATCTGGTTGGCAAGCAGATGCATGCCCTCGACCGGCAGCGTACCCACCTGGACGATGACGCCTCCCCGACGCACAGTTTCCATGCAGGCGACAAGCGCGGACGGGGCCCCCGAGACCTCGAAGGCCACATCGGGCTCGCCGCCGCAGGCATCGGCGAGTCGTGCGCCCTTGGGTAATGCGTCGATGCGGATCACCTGGTCGGCGCCCACCTGACGCGCCACCGAGAGCGGGTGGTCAACCACGTCGGTGATCGAGACATGGGCTGCGCCCGCGAGCCGCACCGCGAGCACCATCATGCAGCCGATGGTGCCCGAGCCTGTGATCAGTACCCGCCGGCCCAGCAGATTGCCCGCCCGGGTGGCCGAGTGAAGCGCCACCGCAAGCGGCTCGGACATGGCGAGCTCATCGAGCGGCACCGTGTCGGCCACCGGCACGCACTGCGACTGGGGCATGAGAAAGTATTCGCGAAACATTCCCTGCACATGGGGAAACACGCTCGCACTCCCCAGAAACCGCATGTTTGCGCACAGGTTCTCGCGGCCCTCCCGGCAGCCCGGGCAAGCGCCGCAGGGACGCGACGGGTTGACCGCCACACGCTGCCCTGCGCGAACCCGCGTGACACCCGCCCCTACACCAGCGACCACCGCAGAGGCCTCATGGCCAGGCGTGAGCGGTTCGCGGATCCGGAATGCGCCCACACAACCGTGAAAGTAGTAGTGCATGTCCGAGCCGCAGATGCCTGCCGCGCCCAGGCGGAGCAGCACCTCTCCGGGACCGGGTTCGGGAACCGGTGCGGTGCCGACGCGCAGATCGAGCGCGCCATGGACCTTGCATTCGAGCATGGGGATCTCCTTGCGCAGCAGGGTCTATCGCACTGCGCGCAACAAACCGTTGATTGGTGCGACTCGATGGTAGCACCGGGATCCGGAGGCGCGAAGCACTTGTATACTCGGCGAGCCGCTCTGTGCGGGCACGTGAGACCCGGACCGCCCGCGCTCTCCGCCCGCTTTTCTTCCAACACGCCTCGATCGCCCGATGAGCCGAACCCGAATCGCCTCGCTCCGCGCCACCCCAGTGACCGTGCCCCTCGAGGCGCCCCTTCGTCACAGCAACGGCGCGCACTGGGGGCGCTTCGTTCGCACCCTGGTCGAAGTCGAGACCGACGACGGTTATGTCGGGCTCGGTGAGTTCGGCGGCGGCGGCGAGGCGTCCAGCGCAGCAGTCACCGGGCTCCTTGCCTACCTGAAGGGTCACGATGTCTTTCGGCTCGAGTCCATGCGCTATGCCATCTGCAATCCCACGGCGAGCCTTTACAACAATCGCACCCAGATTCACGCCGCACTCGAGTTCGCCTGCCTCGACATCATCGGGCAGAAGCTGGGCATCCCGGTGTCCGAATTTCTGGGCGGGCGGGTCCGCGACCGCGTCGAATTCGCCTCCTACCTGTTTTTCCGATACGCGGATGCCAACGGCCATGGCGAGGTGCGAAGCATCGAGCAGCTGGTGGCCCACGCGCAGGCGCTCAGGGCGCGCCACGGCTTCAGGAGCCACAAGCTGAAAGGCGGCGTGTTCGCACCCCGCTACGAGCTTGAGTGCTACCGCGCGCTGGCGCAGGCGTTGCCGGGCGAGCGACTGCGGCATGACCCCAACTGCGCATGGTCACTCGCCGATGCGATCGAATTTGGTCGGGCGATCGAGCCGCTCAACAACGACTATTTCGAAGATCCGGTGTTCGGTCTGCCGCAACTCGCGCGACTGCGTGAGTTTGTCCGTATTCCCATGGCGACCAACACCGTGGTGGTCAACTTCGAGCAGCTGGCCGCAAACATTGCGCAGCGCGCGGTCGATGTCGTGCTGCTGGACACCACCTTCTGGGGCGGTATCCGGCCCTGCATCAAGGCGGCAGGGCTCTGCGACACGTTCGGGCTGGGCGTGGCCGTGCATTCCTCGGGTGAGCTTGGCGTGCAGCTCGCCACCATGCTGCATCTGGGGGCCGTCATTCCCAACCTGGGCTACAGCGCCGACGCGCATTACCACCACTTGCTCGATGATGTGATCGAAGGCGGGCCAATGCGCTACGTCGATGGCGCCATCGCCGTGCCGGACGGACCCGGGCTCGGCGTCAGGCTCGATCGCGACAAGGTCAGGCGCTATCACGAGCTGTTTCTTGAATTGGGGCCCTATCCCTACGACCGCGATCCGGGCCGACCCGGCTGGTATCCGCTCATCCCGAATTCCGATTGGGCTGACCCGGCAGATCCGGTTCGGCCGGCGCTGCGCTGAGCCGCCGCATGGAGGGGCCTGCGCCGCTGCTGCCGCGGCTGTCGCTGCGCGCCGTCCAGGGCGAACGCAGCGGCGGCCTCGCGCTGCGCTATGCGCCGGCTCGGCAATCCGTTGGCATCGTGCATATTGGGCTAGGCAATTTCCATCGCGCGCATCAGGCGGTTCATGTTGACGAAGCGCTGGCGGCTGGCGAATCGGACTGGGCGATTTCGGCGTGGAACCTGCACAGTCGCTCGTTGCCGCAATCGCTCGCCTCGCAAGATGGCCTCTACACGTTGCTGGTTCGGGGCAGCCAGGGCACCGATGCCCGCCTTCTCGGACCGATCCGCGAAGCGGGCTGTGCGGGGGAGACCCCCGCACGCCTTCTCGAACGCCTCGCTTCACCTTCCACCCGAATCGTGTCGCTCAGCATCACCGAGAAAGGGTATTGCCTCAATGCCGAAGGCGTGCTCGAGACGAACGACCCAGCGCTCGCCGCCGATCTGGCTGGTGCATGGCCACCGCGCACCGCCCTGGGCTGGCTCGCCGCCGGGCTTGTCACCCGCCATGCCCGGCACCCGACTGCGCGCATCACGCTGCTCTCCTGCGACAACCTCTCGGGTAATGGCCGCGCGCTCGAGCGCGCACTTGATGCGCTGCTGCGCGCACGTGCGCAGCCTGCGCTTGCCGACCGGCTGCCCGAGATCGCGTCTTTCCCCAACACCATGGTCGACCGGATCGTGCCGGCGACCACCGATGCTGACCGGGCGCTCGCCGCCCGGCTCACCGGCCTTGCCGATGCCTGTCCGGTCGCCACCGAACCGTTTTCGCAATGGGTGATCGAAGACCGGTTCGCCGCCGGCCGCCCCGGCTTCGAGAAAAGCGGCGTGACCTTCAGCGACGATGTGGCGGGCTGGGAACAGATGAAGCTGCGGCTTCTGAATGCCGCGCACTCGGTGATCGCCTATCTGGGCATGCTGGCCGGGTGGCGCACAGTCGACGAGGCGCTATCGCAACCCCTGGTCGCCATGCTTCTGGAGAGGCTCTGGACCTCGGAGGCCATTCCGGCCCTGCCGGAACGGCTGCATTCACGTGCGCCCGCTTATTGCGCCAGCCTGGTCGGGCGATTCGCAAATACCGCGCTTGCGCATCAGACCGCGCAGATCGCCATGGATGGTTCAAAGAAAATACCACTCCGCTGGCTGCCCACCGTGCTGACACTCGATCGACGGGGGCAGCCCTGGCCCGTGCTGGCACTCGCGCTGGCAGCCTGGATCGGCTGCCTGGAGACACTCTGTCCGCCTCACGAAGGCAAGCCCCCTCCTCACGCGGTGAGCGACCCGCTCGCTGCAGCACTCGCGCCGCTCGCAAGGCATGCCGATCCGCTTGAAGCCGTTCAGGCGGTGCTTCGTGCGGTCCCGGGGCTGGTCGCGCTCGCTCAGCGGCCGAACGCGTGCGCGGTGATTGCGCAGGCGCTCGCGACGCTTCGAGCCCACGGGCCACGCGAGAGCATTCAACGACTCAACGGAGCCTGAACGCATGGCCCTGCATCTTCTTGCGAATTGGCTGCGCCGCCCGCCGGGGTGGCCGGCATGAATCCCCCCGCCCGCCTCTCTGGTCTCGGCCGCCTGCTGCCCTTTGTTCGACCCTATCAGGGACGGGTTCTCCTTGCAGCGGCCGCGCTCCTACTTGCGGCGGGTGCAACGCTGTCGGTACCGCTTGCGTTCCGACACCTGATCGACGCGGGCTTTGGCAGCCAGCAGGCCGTCGATGGCCCGTTTCTCGCGCTGTTCGGTGTGGCGGTGCTGCTTGCGATTGCCACTGCGCTCCGGTTTTACTCGGTCTCGTGGTTGGGGGAGCGGGTCACCGCAGACCTTCGCAGCGCGGTCTTCTCACGGGTGCTCGAACAGGACCCCGCGTTCTTTGACGACATCCGAAGCGGCGAGGTGCTCTCGCGCCTCACCACCGACACCGCGCTCGTCCAGACGCTGGTCGGCACCAGCGTGTCGCTGGGCCTGCGCAACGCCGTACTGGGCACGGGCGCGCTCGTGATGATGCTGATCACCGAGGCGATGCTCGCCCTGATGATGATCGGTCTTCTGGCAGCCACACTCATCCCGGTGATCGCCATCGGCCGACGGGTGAGACGCCTTTCGCGTGCGAGCCAGGACCGGATCGCAGATGCCTCGGCTCTGGCTGGCGAAACACTGGGTGCGATCCAGATCGTGCAGGCCTTCAACCGCGGGCCCTGGGAGGCCGCGCGGTTTGCTGCAGCGGCCGAGCTTGCCTTCGAGGCCGCCACCCGGCGAGTCCGCGTTCGCGCGGCGCTCACTGCGATCGCCATCGTGCTGAGCTTCGGGGTGATCGTGTTTGTGCTCCGAAGCGGCGCCGGTTCGGTGCTCGCGGGTGAGCTGAGTGCCGGTCTGCTCGCGCAGTTCGTTTTGTATGCGGCGCTGCTGGCTGGCGCGATCGGGGCGATCGCCGAGGTGATTGGCGACATCCAGCGCGCCGCAGGCGCAGCCGAGCGGCTGTCCCAACTGCTTGACGCGACGCCTGCGATCGGCGCTCAGGCCGATCGCACGGCGGATTCTCGGCACAACGCCGATGTGGCACCGCACGCGACGGCGACCCCGCCGATTGCCGAGCATCGCGCGGCGCGCGAGCCTGCCATCGCGTTCGATTCGGTGACCTTCACTTACCCCACGCGCGAGCAACCCGCCCTCGAGGCGGTGAGCTTTGCCGTGGCCCCAGGAGAAACCGTCGCGCTGGTTGGCCCGTCGGGTTCTGGAAAAAGCACGGTCTTTCAGTTGCTCCTGCGGTTTCGCGATCCGCAGGCGGGCGCTGTCCGGATGGACGGGATTGATCTGCGTGCGCTTGAACCTGCAGCGCTTCGTGCGCGAATCGGTCTGGTGTCGCAAGACAGCACGGTGTTTTCCGCCGATGTACTCGCGAACATCCGCTACGGCAGGCTCGATGCGACCGATGACGAAGTGATGGAGGCGGCGCGCGCCGCGCACGCACTCGAGTTCATCGAACGACTGCCCCAGCGCTGGAGCACCCCGCTTGGCGAACGGGGCGTGCGCTTGTCGGGCGGGCAACGCCAGCGGATCGCAATTGCGCGGGCCTTGCTGCGCGACCCCGAGCTTCTGCTTCTTGATGAAGCCACCAGCTCGCTCGATGCGCAAAGCGAGCGCGAGGTGCAGGCGGCGCTTGAGGAGGCCACCAGCGGACGTACCACGCTGGTGATCGCTCATCGCCTGGCCACCGTGCGGCGCGCTGATCGAATTCTGGTACTCGAGCGCGGTCGGCTGGTCGAGACCGGCACCCATGCGTCGCTCTCGGCCGCGGGCGGGCTCTACTCGCGACTTGCCGCCATGCAGTTCGACGCCGCCCGGGAATTTGCGCTACGCTAGCGCGCCTTTCGCCGGGGCAATTGATCGCCCGCAATCTTCCCATCACCCAACTCAGGCTCGTACCCATGGCACGCAGACTTGAAGGCAAGAAAGTGTTTGTGACGGCAGCCGCCCAGGGCATGGGACGGGCCGCGGTATTGGCCATGGCACGCGAAGGTGCGCGCATCATTGCCACCGACATTCGCGAGGATCTGCTGCAGACGCTGCGCGCTGAAGTACTCGCCGAGGGCGGCGTCGCCCCCGATGTGCGCAGGCTCGATGTCACCGAGCCCGGCGCGATTGAATCGATGATGGGATCGGTGGGTGCCCTCGACGTGCTCTTCAACTGCGCGGGCTATGTCCACCAGGGCACCATCCTCCAGGCAAGTGACGATGACTGGGATCTCAGCTTCGCGATCAATGTCCGTTCAATGGTGCGAACCATCCGGTCGGCGCTGCCCGCCATGATTGCGCAGGGTGGCGGCTCGATCATCAACATGGCCTCGGTTTGTTCGTCGATCAAGGGTCTTCCAAACCGTGCGGTCTACGGCACCACCAAGGCAGCGGTGCTGGGACTCACCAAGGCGATCGCGGCCGACTTTGTCGGCCAGCGCGTTCGCTGCAACGCCATCTGCCCCGGCACCGTGGAAACACCCAGCCTTCGGGACCGCATGGCGCAACTTGGTGACGTTGATGAGGCGCGGCGCATGTTCACCGCCCGCCAGCCCATGGGTCGGCTCGCCAACGCCGACGAAATCGTTCCGATCGTCGTTTATCTTGCAAGTGACGAAAGCTCGTTTGCCACCGGGCAGTGGTTCAACATCGACGGCGGCATCACGATCTGATTGACCGGCGACGCGAGCAACCCTTCACAACGCCCGCTCCGCCCAGCCCCTCACCTGACCTTACCAAGGAGAAAGCATGAAACTCGTACGCTATGGCAAACCCGGCAAGGAAAAGCCCGGCCTGATCGATGCAGACGGCAAGCTTCGCGACCTCTCGGGCGTGCTCCCGGGCATCGGCCCCGACCAGCTCTCGCCCAAGTCGCTCGCCAAGCTCGCCAAGGTCAAGACGGCAAAGCTGCCCGTGGTGCGCGGCAATCCGCGTTATGGCGTGCCGTTTACCGGCGCCACCAAGTTTGTTGCCATCGGCCTCAACTACACCGATCACGCAGCCGAGACCGGAAACGCGCTGCCCAAAGAGCCCATCATCTTCCACAAGACGCTGACCTGCATGCAGGGCCCCAACGACGACGTGATGATGCCCAAGGGGTCCACCAAGACCGACTGGGAAATCGAGCTCGGTATCGTGATCGGGACCCGCGCCTGCAACGTGAGCAAGAAAGAGGCCCTCAATCACGTCGCGGGCTATGTGCTTTGCAACGATGTCTCCGAGCGCGCTTTCCAGATCGAGCGTGGCGGTCAGTGGACCAAGGGCAAGGGCTGCGATACCTTCGGCCCCATCGGCCCGTGGCTCGCCACCACCGACGACATCCCCAACCCGCAGAAGCTTGAAATGTGGCTGGATGTGAACGGCCAGAGCAAGCAGCGTGGCCACACCAAGAATATGATTTTCGACTGTGCGACGCTGGTGTCCTACTGCAGCCAGTTCTTCACGCTCTACCCCGGCGACATCATCACCACCGGCACGCCTGCCGGCGTGGGTCTCGCCACCAAGACCTTCCTGAAAGCCGGTGACGTGGTCACGCTCGGCATGACGGGTCTGGGCGAGCAGCGCCAGAAGATCGTCAAGTACAAGGCGGCGAAGTAAGCACGCCGGGTTCGCGCCGCCCGGCGCTAACCCTTCGCCGCCTCACCGCGCAGGCGGCGTGCGCGTTCCGCTCACCACCGGGTAATCAGGCCGGCCGGTACGCATCCAGCTCACGATGTTGAGCGCCGCCTTGCGGCGCAACTCGATTTCGGACTGCACCGAATAGAACGCCGAGTGTGGCGACAGCAGCACCCGGGGATCGGCCAGGAGCGGGTGTGCAGTCGGAATCGGTTCCACCGGCAGCACATCCAGCCCAACGCCAGCCAGCCGTCCGGTGCCAAGCACGCGCACCAGTCCGTCCACATCGATCACCGCACCACGTGCCGTGTTGACCAGATACGAGCCGGGCTTCATCCGCGACAGGAGCGACTCGCCCACCAATCCGCGGGTGCCGTCATTCAGCAGGCAGTGAATCGAAATGGCGTCAGCCTCCTCGAAGAGGCCCTCCAGGCTGACCCGCTCGACATACTGCGGAAAGTCCCCGTCGATCAGAAACGGATCATGCGCGATCACGCGCTTGAAGATGGGCTGGGCATAGTGCGCAAAGCGCTTGCCGATGCGGCCCAGCCCCAGCACCCCGACGGTGAGGTTCTGTGCGCGGGGAATGGCTGGCACGCTGGTGTAGTGCCAGTTGCCGTCGTGAATATCGCGGTTGTAGCGACTGATCGAGCGGATCAGGTCGAGCAGCATGGCAAGCGCATGGAGTGAGACCTCGCCCACACCGTAGTCGGGCGAATTCGATACCCAGACTCCGTGACGGGCCGCGGCAACAGCGTCGATCGTGTCGTAGCCCGCGCCAATGCGTGACGCAAGCCCGATTCCCGGACAGGCGGCAAACACCTTGTCGCCCACTGGCGCGTACTGGATCAGCAGCGCGCTGCACCCCTGGGCTGCAGCGATCACCTCGTCTTCCGAGCGGCATTGCGCCTCGACAAGGTCAATGCCGGCCTCGCGGAAAATCTGGCGCTCGAGCTCAACGCTCTTCATGTCGTAGTCGGTAAAGAGAACTTTCATCATCCACTCCGGGTCGGGCAGGCGCTGCGCGGCAAGGGCAGCCGGAACGGGGATTATCTCGCAGCAGCGGGGCAGCATCGATCGGGGTCGGCAGTGCCCGCCGCGGGCAGCGCGAGGCGCAACCCAAACCGCTTTCCCCGCCACTGGCGCAGCCGCCCGAGCGCTGCTATGGTGCGGGCTCTTTCAACCCCGCATCAAGATCTGCTGGAGCCGCGCCCACCATGAATGCCATTGATCTGAACAGCCGCTGTGCGGTGATCACCGGAGGTGCCTCGGGCATCGGGGCGGAAATCGCCCGCCGTTTGTCGGCCAGCGGCGCGCGCATCGCGCTCTGGGATCTGGATCAGGGCGCGGCCGAGCGACTGGCCGCCGCGCTGCCGGCGATCGGCGGCAGTCATCTGGCGATCGGCGCCGACGTGACCGACGAGGCCAGCGTTCAGAATGCCTGCGATCGAACCATCGCTGGCTTCGGCCGCATCGATATTCTGGTCTGCAGTGCCGGCATCACCGGCCCGAACGCCACCACCTGGCAATATGAGCCGGCCGACTGGCGCCGGGTCATGGACGTCAACGTCAACGGCGTGTTCCTCTGCAACCGGGCGGTGGTCCGCGAAATGCTGAAGACCGACTACGGTCGCATCATCAACATCGCCTCGATCGCTGGCAAGGACGGAAACCCCAACGCCCCCGCCTACAGTGCGTCCAAGGCAGCCGTGATCGGCCTCACCAAATCCCTGGGCAAGGAAACCGCGAAAACCGGCATCCGCGCCAACTGCATCACCCCGGCTGCGGTCAAGACGCCCATGTTCGACCAGATGACGCAACAGCACATCGACTTCATGCTGTCCAAGATCCCGATGGGCCGGTTCGGACAAATCGGGGAGATCGCGGCAATGGTCGCCTGGATGGCCAGTGAAGAGTGCTCGTTTACCACCGGGTCGGTGTTTGATCTGTCAGGCGGGCGTGCGGTTTATTGAGACACCGGGGCGCTCGCCGCAGCAAGGCGACCCCCGAAAACATGCGGCTGCCAGGGTATTGAGGCGCCGCAGGGCGGGTCGTCACACGGTTGTCATAAAGCGGCATTACGGTGTGAGTTCCCGCTAATCCCTTCATCAGACCCCCACCATGATCAAGAAACTCCTCTCAGCGCTGATCACGAGCGTCGCGGTGGTTGCCGCCGCTCCTGCTGTCGCCGCAGAAATCACCGGCGCCGGCGCAACCTTCCCCTACCCCATCTACGCCAAGTGGGCCGAGGCGTACAAGGCGACCTCAGGCACCAGCCTCAACTATCAGTCAATCGGATCGTCAGGCGGAATCAAGCAGATTCGCTCCAAAACCGTGACCTTCGGTGCCACCGACGCTCCGGTCAAGGGCGAAGACCTCGACCGCGACGGCATGGTTCAGTTCCCGGCCATCATTGGCGGTACGGTTCCGGTGTTCAACCTGGAAGGGATCGCGAGCGGCGACTTCCGCATCACCGGGCCCCTGCTTGCAGAAATCTTCATGGGAACGATCTCCAAGTGGAACGACCCCAAGCTCGTGGCGCTCAACAGCGGGCTGAAGCTTCCCGACCTGGCGATCACCGTGGTGCATCGCGCCGACGGCTCGGGCACCACGTTCAACTTCACCGACTATCTGAACGAAGTGAGCCCCAGCTGGGCGTCCAAGGTTGGCAAGGGCGCGGCGGTCAAGTGGCCGGCTGCCTCCTCGGTCGGTGGCAAGGGCAACGAGGGCGTTGCAGCCAATGTCCGGCGGGTGAAGGGCGGCGTCGGCTATGTTGAATACGCCTACGCGAAAAAGAACAACATGCCGGTGATGGCGATGCAGAACCGCGACGGGCAGTACGTGAAAGCCGACGACCTGACGTTTGCGGCCGCCGCAGCGGGTGCCGACTGGTTCTCTGTGCCTGGCATGGGCGTTTCGATCGTCAATCAGCCGGGCGCCACCTCATGGCCGATCTCTACCGCCTCGTTCATCCTGATGTACAAGGCGCCCGCCGACAAGAAGGCCTCCGCCGAAGTGCTGAAGTTCTTTGACTGGTCGTTCAAGAACGGCAAGCAGATGGCGGTCGATCTGGATTACGTGCCGCTGCCCGATACGCTGGTCGAACAGATCCGCGCCCGGGTGTGGTCGCAGATCAAGTAAAGTCGGCGACGGGGGAACGTTCGGGTATCTTTCGCCCCGTTCCCCAACCCCAACCGGATTTCATCGTGGCCTCCGTCGCCCCTGAAGGTGTTGCCCAGGACCGGCTTCAAACGATTGCCCGCAGGCAACGGCTTGAAGATTTTGTTTTCCACAAGCTCACGCTGATCTTTGCGCTCGCCGTGCTTGCGGCGCTGGTCGGAATCATCGCGGCGCTCGCCTGGAGTTCTGCGCCCGCGTTCAAGAAGTTCGGCATCGAATTCCTGTGGCGGGTCGAATGGGACATCATCAACGAGGAGTTCGGTGCAGCCATTGCGATCGTTGGAACGCTGCTGAGCGCCGGGATCGCGCTGCTGATTGCGGTACCCCTTGCCTTCGGAATTGCACTCTTTCTGACCGAGACCTGCCCGGTGGGGTTGCGCCGGCCGCTCGGTACTGCAGTGGAACTGCTCGCCGCAGTGCCGTCCATCATTTACGGAATGTTCGGCCTCTTCATTTTCGCGCCGCTGTTTGCTGAATATGGTCAGCCGGCTTTGCAGTCCACGATCGGTCAGATGCCGCTGATCGGACCGTTTTTTGGTGGCGCGATGAACGGAATCGGGATCCTCGCCGCCGGCATCATCCTGTCATTCATGATTCTGCCGTTCATCGCCGCGGTGATGCGCGACGTGTTTGAAATCGTGCCCCCCATTTTGCGCGAATCAGCCTATGGCCTGGGCTGCACAACCTGGGAGGTTGTGCGCAGTATCGTGCTCCCCTACACCCAAAAGGGCGTGGTGGGCGGCGTGATGCTCGGACTGGGCCGGGCGCTGGGCGAAACCATGGCGGTCACTTTCGTGATCGGCAACTCGAACCGGCTCGCGGCTTCGCTGTTCGCGCCAGGCACGTCAATCGCCTCGACACTGGCAAACGAATTTGGCGAGGCGGACGATTTTCATATTTCGGCACTGTTTGCGCTCGGTTTGCTGCTGTTTCTCATCACCTTCGTTGTGCTGACCCTGGCGAAAATTCTGATCATCCGGTCGGAACGCGCCAAGGGCATCTGATCACCCGCCCCACACACCACGGCCAACCATGGATCCCGCCCTTTACCGCCGTCGCAAGCTCGTCAACCAGATCGGCATCGGCGCCTCCATGCTGGCGATGGCGCTCGGGCTGATTGCGCTGCTCTGGATTCTCGCGGTGCTGTTCGGCAAGGGCATAGGCGGGCTTGACCTCAACGTCTTCACCCAGTCCACGCCCGCGCCCGGCTCGGAAGGCGGCGGGCTCGCGAATGCGATTGTCGGCAGCCTGATGATGATCGCGTTCACCACGCTGGTGGCCACCCCGCTCGGGATCCTTGCCGGCGTCTATCTCGCCGAATACGGACAATCTGGATGGTTCGGCGAAACCACCCGGTTCGTGACGGATGTGATGCTGTCGGCGCCCTCGATTGTGATCGGCCTCTTCGTGTATGCGATTGCTGTGGATACCGTGGATCACTTTTCCGGCTGGGCGGGGTCGCTCGCCCTGTCGCTGATCGCCGTGCCGGTGATCCTGCGTACCACCGAGAACATGCTCCGGCTGGTGCCGGGGAGCCTGCGCGAGGCGGCGTTTGCACTCGGCGCACCGCGCTGGCGGGTCGCCACCATGGTGACCCTGCGAGCCGCCCGCTCGGGCGTGGTCACCGGGGTCCTGCTGGCACTGGCCCGCATCAGTGGCGAGACTGCGCCGCTTCTCTTCACGGCGCTCAACAATCAGTTTTTCTCCACCGACATGTCCAAGCCGATGGCAAACCTGCCGGTGGTGATCTTCCAGTTTGCGATGAGCCCCTACGACAACTGGATCCGCCTCGCCTGGACCGGTGCGCTGCTGATCACGGTAGCGGTCCTGGTGCTCAATATCGTGGCCCGGGTCTTTTTCCGAGACAAGGTGCAGTCGTGACGACATCTCTTTCTCAGCAGGCCGCAGGGCTTCCCCAAGCCGGTGTGGTCAACGCCATCGAAACCCGCAATCTCAACTTCTTCTATGGGAAGTTTCAGGGGCTTCGCAACATCAACCTCGATGTCGTCGAGCACAAGGTGACAGCGTTCATCGGTCCCTCGGGATGCGGCAAGTCGACGCTGCTGCGAACGCTCAACCGGATGTACAGCCTCTACCCGGGTCAGCGGGCGGAAGGCTCCATCATGTTCGAGGGCCGGAACATTCTCGACCCAGGCCAGGACCTGAACCTGTTGCGCGCCCGGATCGGCATGGTGTTTCAGAAGCCCACGCCCTTCCCCATGTCGATCTACGACAACATCGCCTTCGGCGTGAATCTGTACGAGCGACTCAACCGCGCGGAGATGGATGATCGCGTGGAATGGGCGCTCACCAAGGCCGCGCTCTGGGGTGAGGTCAAGGACAAGCTGCGCCAAAGCGGGCTCTCGCTTTCGGGCGGCCAGCAGCAAAGGCTCTGCATCGCGCGAAGCGTGGCGGTCAAACCGTCAGTGATCCTGCTGGATGAGCCCACCTCGGCCCTCGATCCGATCTCAACGGCCAAGGTTGAACAACTGGTGCACGAACTGAAGTCCGAGTACACGGTTGCCATCGTCACGCACAACATGCAGCAGGCGGCGCGGGTATCCGACTTCACGGTCTACATGTATCTGGGCGAAATGATCGAGTACGGTCGCACCGACGAGATCTTTTTGAAACCCAAGAGCAAGCAGACCGAGGACTACATCACCGGCCGCTTCGGCTGAAGACCTCTTTTTTGCAATCGGGCAGTACACGATGGCTCCAGCACATACCGACCGGCACTTCGACGAACAGCTTGAGCGGCTCACCTCCAGCATCGGCGCAATGGGCGACTTTGCGATCTCCCAGTTCAGCGATGCGGTCCGCGCATTGATGGAACGCGATACCGAGCTCGCCTCGCGGGTGGTCGATCAGGACCGGATGATCGATGCGCTTCGCCGCGATCTGTCGGCCTCGGCGGCGCTGGTGATCGTCAAGCGGCAACCGCTCGCGAGCGACCTCGACGAGGTGCTTGCCGACCTGCGGATTGTCGAAGACCTGGAACGGGTCGGTGATCTGTCAAAAAACATCGCCCGGCGCGCGCGTTCGCTGTCGGCGGGTACGTTCCCGCAGGATGTTCTCTCGGGATTTGACGGGATGTCCCAGCGGTGCATCGCGCAGGTCCGCAATGCGGTCGAAGCCTTCCTTCACCGGAACGCGGGTCAGGCGCGCGACGTCAAGATGCTCGATGACAGCATCGATAGCGAGCACCACAGCCTGATTGAACAGATCGTGGCATTGATGGGTGAGTCGCGTGGCGATGTCGCCGACTTTGTTCACCTGTTGTTCTGCGTGAAAAATGCAGAGCGGATCGCCGACCACGCGGTCAATATCGCAGAGGCGGCGCACCTGAAGACGACGGGCAAACCGATCGGCCCGGTCACCGCACTCGGTTGACCCCGCGCGTGCCTCGCCGCGCAAGCACGGTTGGCCCTGCCCCTCTGGCCCCACAGGCCCCACAGGCCCCTCAGGCCTCTCAGACCCATCTGCCCATCAGGCCCGTTCCGCTCCGGTAAGTTAAGATCCCGACCACGCAGGGGCATCACGCCTGCGCCCCCTGCCCCGGCCCCGCCGACACCCCAGGGGGGCCGTCTGCCGTCGACTCGAACCGCTCACGCCATCGCCATGACATCACTCGATGCAAGATATGCCAGGCCCGCGCCGCCCGTGTCGGCCAGCACCGGGCGCCAGCGTTTTCACGCCCACGAGATCCGCGCCTATGCCAATGCGCTTCTCGATGCAGCCGGGTTGTCCGCGGAACTCGCCCGCGAGGTGGCGGCGGTGCTGCTCGAGGGCGACCTGCTCGGTCACGACACACATGGCCTGCATCTTCTGGCGGGCTACCTGCGCGAGCTCGATTCAGGCGCCATGACCCGAGAAGGTCCGCCACGCGTGCTCTCAGAGCGTAGCGTTGTGGCCACCTGGGACGGCCAGCGCCTGCCAGGCCCGTGGCTGGTCCGCGAGGCGATCCGGTGGGCCACCCCCCGTGCGCGCGAACACGGGCAGGCGAGCGTCGCGATCCGGCGCAGCCACCATATCGCGTGTCTGGCTGCCTACCTCGAGGCACCCGCGCGTGACGGGTTGGTGGTGATGGTCTCGAGTTCCGACCCGGCGGTGGCCAGCGTCGCACCCTATGGCGGGACCACCGCCGTGTTTACCCCCAACCCGGTCGCCGCCGGCTTTCCCACCGAGGGCGATCCGGTGATGATCGATATCTCGGCGTCGATCACCACCAATGGCATGAGCGCCCGCATGCGCGATGCGGGCGAACTCGGTCGGCACGACTGGTGGCTCGATGCCGCAGGCCATCCGACGCGCAATCCCGCGGTATTGTTCGAGAAACCGCCCGGGACAATCCTTCCGCTTGGCGGGCTGGACGCCGGTCACAAGGGCTACGGCCTCGCGCTCCTGATCGAGGCGCTCACCGGCGGCCTGGCGGGTCACGGCCGGGCCGATCCCGCAGAGGGCTGGGGCGCCACGGTTCATGTACAGCTGATCGATCCGTCCGCTTTTTCCGGGCTGGAGGCTTTCCGCCGACAGACCGAGCATGTCGCGCACGCGTGTCGCCAATCATCGCCGCGCGTCGCCGGAGAGCCTGTACGGCTGCCCGGCGAGCGCGGGCTTGCAAGAAAGCGCGAGCAACTCGAACACGGCGTGGCCCTTCACCCGGCCATCCTGCCTTCGCTCGCAGCCCGCGCCCAGCAAGCAGGCATCCAGGCCCCCGCCCCGCTCTGAGGGCACCGCCTGCAGCACTCACCCATCCTCTCACTTGAACGGTCATCCCAGCGCCATGTCCACCAAACCCCTGATCGTCCAGGTCGGCCCCCTGCATGGGCCAACCCAGGATGAACTTGCACGCCGCTACGACATCCGCCGACTCTTTGAGGCCACCGACAAGGCCGCCTTTCTGGCGGCAGTGGCGCCTCACTGTCAGGTCGCCGTCACCTCGGGTACCCGGGGCATGGAGGCGTCGCTGATGCAGGCGCTTCCTCACCTCAAGCTTGTCGCCTGCTTTGGGGTGGGGGTTGATGCGATCGATGTCGCCCACGCGCATGCACACGGAATCGCCGTGAGCAACACCCCGGATGTGCTCACTGAAGACGTGGCCGATCTGGCCCTCGCCCTGCTCCTGGGCGCCATCCGGCGCATTCCCCAGGGTGACCGGTTTGTCCGCGAGGGATCGTGGCTGAAGGGCGGGATGGCGCTCACGGCGAGCCTGCAGCAGCGCAGGGTCGGCATCATCGGTCTGGGGCGGATTGGTGCCGCCATTGCACGGCGATGCGCAGCCTTCAATACCGAACTCGCCTACTTTGGCCCCCGCGAGAAGCCAGGCAGCGGTCTGCGCTATTTCGCTGACCTGGTTGACATGGCCCGCTGGTCCGATGTGCTGATCGCAGCCTGTCCGGGCGGCGAAGGCACGCGCGGCCTGGTCTCGCGCAGCGTGCTCGAGGCACTCGGCCCGGCCGGCGTCTTCGTCAACATCGCCCGCGGCTCGGTGGTGGACGAGGCAGCGCTTACTGAATTGCTCGCAAGTGGCGCGCTTGGATCGGCCGGCCTCGATGTGTTTGAGCGCGAGCCGCAGGTGCCGGCCGGACTGATTGCGCTTGATCACGTGGTGCTGCATCCCCACCAGGGCAGCGCCACGCATGAGACGCGCGCGGCCATGGGGCGCAAGGTGCTGGACAACGTGGAAGCCTGGCTCGCGGGTCGACCGCTCATCGACCCGGTCTGACGCCTTGCCGAAGGGCTTCGCCGGGAGGCCCAGGCCGCGGGCGGCCTTCAGCCGCGGAGGAGGTCCTCGTCGGAGGCCGGGCCTGGTTCCGAATCCGGCCCGCGACCTGCCAGCACCGCCGCCGCAAGACGCTCGGGTGAGGCCATCTCGGCAGGGCCTGGCAGCCCGTCCAGAAACCGCGCGAGCTCCTCAAGTGCAAGCCGATACACCTCGCGCTTGAATTCAATGACCGATTCGAGCGGAATCCAGTAGGGATTCCAGCGCCAGGCGTCAAACTCGGGCTGCCCCGAAGCGCGCAGGTCGACGTCGGTGTCGCGGCCCAGCATCCTGATCAGGAACCAGATCTGTTTCTGACCGCGATAGTGACTGCGCATTTCCCGGCGCACCCAGTGCGTGGGCACGTCATAGCGCAGCCAGTCGCGCGTGCGACCGATCACCCTGACGTGATCGGGCATGAGCCCGGTTTCCTCCCGCAGCTCGCGAAACATCGCCTGCTGCGGTGATTCGCCGCGTTTGATCCCGCCCTGAGGAAACTGCCAGGCGTGTTCGCGGATCCGCTTGCCCCAGAAGACTTCGTTCCGGCCGTTGACCAGGATGATGCCGACGTTGGGGCGGTAGCCTTCACGATCGAGCATGGCCGCACCCGTTGATCTCTTACAATGCGTTCGATTATATCGGGCGCCCGCGCGCGCCTGCACTCCTGAAACGGACTCCCATGAAAGCCTCAAGGTTCCATATCGCCACGCTCAAGGAGGCGCCCTCCGACGCCGAGATCGTGAGCCACCGACTCATGACCCGCGCCGGCATGATCCGGCGACTTGCAGGAGGCATCTACAACTACATGCCGATGGGGCTGCGCACCATCCGCAAGATCGAGGCCATCATTCGCGAGGAAATGGATGCGGCCGGCGCCATTGAACTGCTGATGCCGGTGATTCAGCCGGCCGAACTCTGGATGGAGTCGGGCCGCTGGGAGCGCTATGGTCCGGAGCTCCTGCGGATCAAGGACCGGCACGGCCGCGACTTCATCGTGCAGCCCACCTCCGAGGAGGTGATCACCGACATCGCCCGCCAGGAAATTCGCAGCTATCGGCACATGCCGAAAAATTTCTATCACATTCAGACCAAGTTCCGGGATGAGCGGCGTCCCCGCTTCGGGCTGATGCGCGGTCGCGAATTCACCATGAAGGATGCGTACTCGTTTGATCGCAACAAGGAGGCGGCGCTCGCCTCCTATCAGGCCATGTTCGAGGCCTACACCCGGATCTTTACGCGGATGGGGCTCGCCTTTCGCGCAGTCGCCGCCGATACCGGTGCCATCGGTGGCTCAGCGAGCCATGAATTCCAGGTCATCGCCGACACTGGCGAGGACGCGATCGCCTACTGCCCGCAGAGCGAATTTGCGGCCAACATCGAGCTCGCCGAAGCCGTGCCGCTTCTCGAGGCACGCGCACCGGCGGCAGCGCCCCTCGCCAAGACGCCCACCCCGGGCCGCAGCACCTGCGCCGACGTGGCCGAATTTCTCGGCCTTGCGCTCTCGCGCACGGTGAAGTCGCTCGTGCTGGCGGTCGACGATCGGGAGACGCCCAAGGATGGCGCAGACGATCCCGATTTTCGCGGCCGGATCGTGGCCACCCGCATCTTCCTGCTGCTGGTGAGGGGCGATCACGACCTGAACGAAGTCAAGGCGGGCAAGGTGCCTGGGCTGGAAGGCTTTCGCTTTGCGACCGAGGCCGAAATCATCGAGCACTTCGGCACGCCCCCCGGCTATCTCGGTCCGATCGGCATGTTGAAGCCGGTCACCGTGGTGGCCGATCGAACCGTCGCCCGCATGAGTGACTTCGTCTGCGGCGCGAACGACGCAGGCTTTCATTACACCGGCGTCAACTGGGGGCGAGACCTTCCCGAGCCGCTGGTGGCCGATATCCGGAATGTTCAGGCGGGCGACCCCTCGCCCGACGGGCGCGGCAGCCTCGCCATCCAGCGCGGGATTGAAGTGGGTCATGTGTTTTACCTCGGCACCAAATACTCCGAGGCGATGCGGGCGGTGTTCGTCGATGAAGACGGCGCAAGCCGGCCGATCGAAATGGGCTGCTACGGCATTGGCGTCACCCGGTTGCTGGGCGCAGCCATCGAACAGAATCACGACGCGCGCGGCATCATCTGGCCGTCGGCCATCGCGCCGTTCGAGGTGGTGATCTGCCCGGTCGGCCTCGACCGCTCGGAGGCCGTTCGCACCGCCGCGTTCTCGCTCTATGCCGACCTGCGGGAGGCGGGTATCGACGTGATTCTCGATGATCGCGGCGAGCGCCCCGGTGCCATGTTCGCCGACTGGGAGCTGATCGGCGTTCCGCTGCGGATCACGGTGGGCGAGCGCGGGCTCAAGGAAGGTCGGGTGGAACTGCAGGGCCGGCGCGACACCGAACCCCGCATGCTGGCACCCGCCGAGGTTTGCGCTGCGCTGGCAGGGCTGCTCGGCAGGGCTTGAACGGCTTTGCGGACTGCGCTGGGTGATCGCCTGTCTGCTCAGGCCGCCGGCGCGAGCACCTTGCCCGGGTTCATGATGCCAAGCGGATCGAGTGCCTCCTTGATCGCACGCATCAGGCCCATTTCCACCGCCGACTTGTAGCGCGCGGCTTCATCGCGCCGCAATTGCCCGAGCCCGTGCTCGGCCGAGATTGAACCGCGGCGGGCAACGACCGCGTCGTGCGTGATCAGGTTGATGGCGGGCTGGAGTGCAAGAAACGCGGTCTCGTCCACAGTGCCGTCAGGCGGCGATACGTTGTAGTGCAGGTTGCCATCGCCCAGATGACCAAACACCACCATGCGCACGCCTGGAAAGCGGGTGGTGAGATCGGCGTTGGTGTGCTCGACAAACTCGGCGATGGCGGAGATGGGGACCGATACATCATGCTTGATGTTCTTGCCTTCGGCCGCCTGCGCCTCGGAGATGTTTTCGCGCAGCGCCCACATGGCGCGGCTCTGTGCAATGGAGCTTGCCACCGCCGCATCCGAGATCAGACCGGCCTCGAGCGCCTCGGCGAGGAGCGCTGTGAGCGCCGCCTGCGCATGCGTCTCGCTGTCGGCATCTGAATATTCGAGCAGCACGTAGTAGGGACTGCGCTCGCCCGCAAGCGGCAGCCTGCAATCGGGGAAGTGGCGCAGCACCAGTTCGATGCAAAACGAGGACATGAGCTCGAACCCGGTGAGCGCAGCGCCCATGCGCTGTTGCGCCCGCTCGAGGAGTGCGACTGCAGCGACTGGATCGGCGAGCGCGACGAACGCGGTCAGTTGCGCCGCCGGCATCGGATGGAGCTTGAGCGTGGCCGCCGTGATGACGCCCAGCGTGCCCTCGGCGCCAATGAACAGATCGCGCAGATCGTAGCCGGTGTTGTCTTTGCGCAAGCCCCGCAGGCCATCCCAGAGCTCGCCCGCGGCCGTGACCACCTCGAGGCCCAGGCAGAGTTCGCGCGCGTTTCCGAAGCGCAGCACCTGCACCCCCCCAGCGTTGGTGGAGAGGTTGCCGCCGATGGTGCAGGAGCCCTCGGCCGCAAGACTGAGCGGGAAGAGCCGCCCCGCCTCGGCGGCGTGTCGCTGAATGTCTGCGAGCACGCAACCCGCTTCGACCGTGATGGAATTGTTGGCGGTATCGACCGCGCGCACCCGGTTGAGCCGCGCGAGCGACAGCACCAGCGCACGCCCGGAGTCATCGGGCGTTGCCCCACCCGACAACCCGGTATTGCCGCCCTGTGGCACCACGGGCACGCGCCGGGCGGCGCACCAGCGCACCACGGATGCGACATCGGCTGCGGTGTCGGGCTGCACCACAGCGAGCGCCCGGCCCACGTAGCGTTTTCGCCAGTCGGTGAGAAAAGGCGCCATGTCGGCTGCCGCATCGAGCAGACGGCCGGAAAAGGCGCCACGGAGTTCGGCGAGAAGCGCGTGCGGGTCCATGGCGGGCGAACTCAGCGCATGCCCGGAAAGGCGCCCTTGAGGCTTCGCATCATCTTGGCCATCCCGCCTTTCTGCATGCGTTTCATCATGGTCTGCATTTGCTCGAACTGGTTCAGGAGCCGGTTCACCTCCTGTACCTGCACGCCTGCGCCGGTTGCAATCCGGCGCTTGCGCGAGGCCTTGATCAGTTCGGGGCGGCTGCGCTCGGCCGGGGTCATGGAATGGACGATGCCCTGCATGCGGCGCATCTGACGCTCGGCCTGTGCCATGTCGGCGCCCGCGGCAGCCTGCTGCATCTGCGCGGGCAGCTTGTCCATGAGCGAACCCAGGCCCCCCATACGGTTCATCTGCCCGATCTGGGCTGCAAAATCATTCAGGTCGAACCGGTCGCCCGATTTGAGCTTGGCGGCAAGCTTTTGAGCCGCCTGCTGATCGACCACCCGGCCCGCTTCCTCCACCAGGGAGACGATGTCGCCCATGCCGAGGATGCGGCCTGCCATGCGCTCGGGATGAAAAGCCTCGAGGCCGTCGATCTTTTCACCGATCCCGGCAAACTTGATGGGCGCCCCCGTGACCGCCTTGACCGAGAGCGCAGCACCGCCGCGCGAGTCGCCGTCCAGCTTGGTGAGCACCACGCCGGTGACGGTCACGGTCTGGCCAAAGGCGCGAGCGGTATTCACCGCATCCTGCCCCTGCATGGCGTCGACCACCAGGAGCGTTTCCACCGGCCTTGCGGTCGCGGCGAGCGCAGCGATCTCGCGCATCATGGCTTCGTCGATCGCGAGCCGGCCCGCGGTATCGATGAGGAGCACGTCGTGGTAGTGCGTGCGGGCCCACTGCAGCGCCGACTCGGCGATCGTCTGCGGCACCTGATCGGCAGAGGACGGGAAGAAATCGGCCCCGGCCTGCTCGGTGACCACCCGCAGCTGCTCGATGGCAGCGGGCCGGTAGACGTCACAGGAGACCGTGAGCACTTTCTTTTTCTGCCCGCGCAGCCACAGCGCGAGTTTCCCCACTGTGGTGGTTTTGCCTGCGCCCTGCAGACCCGCCATCAGGATCACCGCCGGCGGCTGCACCGCGAGGTTGAGGCCGGCGCCCTGCCCCCCCATCAGCTCGGTGAGCTCGCGATGCACCACCCCGACCAGCGCCTGCCCGGGCGTGAGGCTGCCCACCACTTCCTGGCCAAGCGCCTTCTCGCGAATCTTTGCGATGAAGTCGCGCACCACCGGCAGCGCCACGTCGGCTTCGAGCAGCGCAATGCGGATCTCGCGCAGCATGTCCTGCGTGTTGGCTTCGGTGAGCCGCGCCTGGCCGCGGATGGTCTTGACGACCCGCGACAATCTTTGGGAGAGGGTATCGAGCATGGGCTGAGTTAAACTGGATTGGTGAAGATTCTACTGGTTCTGGTTTTCATTGCGCCGGCCCTGCTCTACCTCGCCGCGTGGCGTGTGCCGGGGCGGTTTGCCACGCCTTTGCTGATCGCTGCCCTCGCGCTGCACGCCGGGTCCCTCTTCATGGCGACCCGCTCGCCCGAAGGCTGGCGGTTCGGCTTTGCCAGCATTCTCTCGGCCACCGTCTGGGTGGGCATGGCGGTCGTCTGGCTCGAATCGCTCAGCGCCGGCCTGAAGGCCCTTCGCGGGCTCCTGCTGCCGGTGGCAGCCCTCGCCGTGATGCTGCCGCTTGCCTTTCCCGGGGCCGAACTCGGCGAACGCGCGGTGCGTCCGCTCTTTGTCCCCCATCTGCTCGCAGGCACGCTCGCCTACGGCGTGCTCGCGCTCGCCGCACTCCATGCGGTTCTCATGGCAGTGGCCGAAAGGGCGCTGCACGCGGGGGCGGGGGCGCCGCAGGGATGGACCGCGCGCATCCTCGAGGATCTTCCGCCCCTTCTCGCGCTCGAGCGCATCCTGTTCCGGCTGATTACAGCCGGGTTCACCTTTCTCACGCTCACCGCGGCGACCGGCGTTTTTTTCTCGGAGCAGGTATTCGGCAAGCCCCTCACCGTCGATCACAAAACCGTGTTCACGCTGATTTCCTGGGGCGTGTTCGGCGTCCTGCTCCTGGGCCGCCGCCTGCGCGGCTGGCGCGGCAAGACGGCGCTGCGCCTCACGCTGGGTGGATTCGGGCTGCTGCTCCTTGCCTATGTGGGCAGCCGCTTCGTTCTCGAGGTGATCCTGCGGCGGGGATGATGGGAAAGTTCACTGTATGGATCGTGCTCGCCGGCGTGGCCTGGCTGGGATGGACCCTCTGGCGAATCGGCCGTCGCCGTGCGGAGTCTGCCGCATCGCCTCCGCCGGCCGAGTCCGATTCGGCGGGCCCCCGGGGGCCAGGCACCGACCCCGCCTCGGGTGAGTCGCCGCCCGAACCGATGCTGCGCTGCTCGCATTGCGGGCTCTATCTGCCGTCGCGCGATGCGGTCGCAGGCGAGCGGGGGTCAAGTTATTGCAGCACCGCGCATCGCGATCTCACCGAGCAAGCCCCCCGCCGCCCGTCCGCATCAAAATGACCGCATGCCGCGTCAGGTCGCTCCAATGGTCGGAGTCGCCCGACGGTTGGCTGCGCGGGGTCAAGCAGCTTGAATCGCCCAACTTCAATGCGCGTCCGGCGGGGATGGCCGTCGATACGCTGCTGATGCACTTCATCAGCCTGCCGCCCGGTGTGTTCTCGGGCAACGCCATCGAGCGCCTGTTTCTCAACCAGTTGACCAGCCAGGATGGCCCCGGGCTAGCCTGTCTCGCAGATCTGCGGGTGTCTGCGCACCTGCTGATCCGGCGCCGCGGCGAGGTGGTGCAGTTCGTCGGCACCGGGCTGCGCGCCTGGCACGCTGGCCCCTCCAGCATGCTCGGCCGGGAACGCTGCAACGATTTTTCAATCGGCATCGAACTCGAGGGCGACGGCGCGCACCGGTTTACCGAAGCACAATATCGGCGCCTCGCGCAAGTCATCGGACTGTTGCGTGCGCGCCACCCACTGCGGTGGATCGCAGGCCACGAAGATGTGGCCCCCGGCCGCAAGCAAGACCCCGGACCCTTCTTCGATTGGGCACGCGTGCTTTCAAGCCCTGAATCGACAGGGCTCGTCAGACCTTTTTGACCCGAAAACCGCATCAGATCATGCGTTGAATTCAAAGGCTCAGGATTTTCAATCGCTGCGAGCCCGTCGTGTCCTGAAAACCTCGAGAGGTCTTGGTCGGCAACGTCGGGGCTTGAACCGATGCGATTCTTGATCAGGCGCTGACCCGGGCATTGACCGGATCGGTTGCAAGACTTGATCGGGTGGGTCCCGACCACTAGAATTAGGTCCAACGATCGGCAGACCCCCCACATCTAGTGCTTCCCGCGTCACCACCGGCAGTCGTTCTGTCCGCGTGCCAGATGCATATGAAGCTTTGCGAGGCGTGAAGCAGCGATCGTCCGGAATGGGTCCGGACAGCAAAGAACAGGTCAGGCTGGCGTGACGCGCAATCAGGCGCTCATTGCCATCACAACAAGGAGAATCGCATGCAGAGAGTCGCCGAGCGCACCAGGCAGGAGTCGTTGATGCCCCAGGGGGTCGCGGCCACCGTCGAAACCGCACCGGGCGCTCAGTCGACCGCTTTCCTGGCCGACTTCAAGGTCATCCGCCGCAATGGCTCGGTGGTGGCATTCGAGCCAGGCAAGATCTCGGTTGCCATGACCAAGGCCTTCCTCGCGGTGCATGGCGGGCAGAGTGCGGCATCAGCGAGGGTGCGTGAGCTGGTTGAGCGTCTCACCGGCGCGGTGGTTGCGGCGCTTGCGCGCGGCAAGCAGGGTGGCGGCACCTTTCATATTGAAGACATTCAGGACCATGTCGAGCTCGCGCTCATGCGCTTTGGTGAACACGAGGTGGCACGCGCCTACGTGCTCTACCGCGAGCGTCGTGCGCAGGAGCGTGCGGCCGTGCGCCAGGAGCGAGACAACGCCAACCAGCCAGCCCTGCATGTCGTCGAGGGCGGTCAGCGCCGCCCGCTCGATATTTCCGCGCTGCGTTCCTTGATCGCATCGGCCTGTGTGGGGCTGGGCGAGTTCGTGAGCGCAGACACCGTGCTGTCTGAAACCGTACGCAACCTCTACGACGGCGTCCCGCTCGAAGAGGTCTACAAATCGGCGATCCTGTCGGCTCGGGCCCTGATCGAAAAGGACCCTGCCTACAGCCAGGTCACGGCGCGGCTGCTGCTGCACACCATGCGTCGGGAAGCGCTCGGCGAGGAAGTGGCGCATTCGGCAATGGCCGCGCGCTACGCCGACTATTTTCCGGGCTTCATCCGTCGCGGTGTCGAGGCAGGCCTGATCGACGAAAAACTCCTGCAATTCGATCTGCGCCGGCTCGGCGCGGCGCTCCAGTCTGACCGCGACCTGCAGTTCACGTATCTCGGACTGCAGACCCTTTACGACCGCTACTTCCTCCATATTGACGAAGTCCGGTTCGAGCTGCCGCAGGCATTTTTCATGCGGGTCGCCATGGGTCTGTCGCTGAACGAAGTCAACCGCGAAGAGCGCGCCATCGAGTTCTACGAACTGCTCTCCACGTTCGACTTCATGAGCTCCACGCCCACGCTGTTCAACTCGGGCACCCAGCGTTCGCAGCTTTCGTCCTGCTACCTCACCACGGTGTCCGACGATCTTGACGGCATCTATGAGGCCATCAAGGAAAACGCGCTGCTCGCCAAGTACGCGGGCGGTCTTGGCAACGACTGGACACCGGTTCGCGCGCTTGGCAGCCATATCCGCGGCACCAATGGCAAGAGCCAGGGTGTGGTGCCTTTCCTCAAGGTGGTCAATGACACCGCGGTGGCGGTCAACCAGGGTGGCAAGCGCAAGGGTGCGGTCTGTGCCTACCTGGAAACCTGGCACCTGGATATCGAGGAGTTTCTCGAGCTGCGCAAGAACACCGGCGATGATCGTCGCCGCACGCACGACATGAACACGGCCAACTGGATCCCGGACCTGTTCATGAAGCGGGTCATGGAAAACGCAGAATGGACGCTGTTCTCGCCCGCCGACTGCCGTGACCTCCACGACAAGGTTGGCCGCGAATTCGAGCAGGCCTACCTGCGGCATGAGGCGCGTGCCGCCAATGGTGAACTCAAGCTGTTCCGCAAGGTGCCGGCAATTCAGCTCTGGCGCAAGATGCTGTCGATGCTGTTTGAAACCGGCCACCCCTGGATCACCTTCAAGGATCCCTGCAACCTGCGCAGCCCCCAGCAACATGTGGGTGTCGTGCACAGCTCCAACCTCTGCACCGAGATCACGCTCAATACCAGCGACAGCGAGATCGCAGTGTGCAACCTGGGGTCGGTCAATCTGGTGGCCCACATGCGCGAACGCGATGGCCGCTGGGAGCTCGATCTGGACAAGCTCAAGGCGACCATTCACACCGCCATGCGCATGCTCGACAACGTGATCGACATCAACTACTACGCGGTTGGCAAAGCAAGAAACGCCAACCTTCGCCACCGCCCGGTGGGTCTGGGCATCATGGGCTTCCAGGACTGCCTGCACCTGCTGCGCGTGCCCTATGCGAGCGAGCAGGCGATCGAATTTGCAGACACCTCCATGGAAGCCGTTTGCTATTTCGCGTACTGGGCGTCCACCGAACTGGCCGAGGAGCGCGGGCGATATTCGAGCTTCAAGGGTTCGTTGTGGGATCGCGGCATTCTGCCGCAGGACACGATCCGGTTGCTGCGCGACGAGCGTGGCGGTCATGTCGAGGTCGACGAAACCGAGCATCTCGACTGGACGAGCCTGCGTGCCCGCATCCGCGAGCACGGCATGCGCAACTCCAATTGCGTGGCCATTGCACCCACCGCCACGATCTCGAACATCATCGGGGTGTCTGCCTGCATCGAGCCCACCTTCCAGAACCTCTACGTGAAGTCGAACCTGTCGGGCGAGTTCACCGTCGTCAACGACTATCTGGTTCGCGACCTGAAGCGGCTTGGACTGTGGGACGAAGTGATGGTGGCCGACCTCAAGTTCTTCGATGGCTCGCTCGCCCGTATCGATCGGATCCCTGCCGAGCTCAGGGAAATCTACGCCACCGCATTCGAGGTGGAGCCCAGCTGGCTGGTGGAGTGCGCAGCGCGGCGCCAGAAGTGGATCGATCAGGCGCAATCGCTCAACATCTACATGGCGGGTGCCTCGGGCAAGCGACTGCACGACACCTACACGCTTGCCTGGTTGCGCGGACTCAAAACCACCTACTACCTGCGCACGCTCGGTGCCACGCATGCAGAGAAGTCGACCACCGACAAGATCGGGCAACTGAACTCGGTGTCTGCCGATGGCGCGGGCACGGCCGGCTTCAACTATGCGGGCGCGAGCGGCGCAACAGCGGCCGTGGCGGGTGCTGCAGGGGGCGCAGCCGGCACCGAACCGATTGCACCGAAGTTCTGCGCGATCGATGATCCGGAGTGCGAAGCCTGTCAGTGATCGTGCAAAGCCTGTCCCGACGTTGCAAGGCTATTCATTGCACCGTAAGATTCGGGGCGTGAAGATTTCTTCTCGCTCCCTCAGATTGTTATCAAAGAAAGTTAAAGCGAGATCTTAAATGCTGTCCTGGGATGACGCGCCCGCAGTGGCAACACCAACACGCCGGGCACCGCCTGCACCGCCGATCCATCTGGAGCCGGCCTCCGCGCCCGTATCCGTGCCGATCGCTGGTGCGGCTGCAGCGCCCGCCATCAATCTGCCCAAGCCGTCCTCATCGGTCATGGGATCCAGCTCGCGCCGCGTGCGCGTCGAAGACAAGCGCATCATCAACGGCAGCGCTGACGTCAACCAGCTGGTGCCGTTCAAGTACAAGTGGGCCTGGGAAAAATATCTCGCCACCTGTGCCAATCACTGGATGCCGCAAGAGATCAACATGAGCCGCGATATCGCGCTCTGGAAATCTCCTGACGGCCTGACCGACGACGAACGCAGGCTTGTCAAGCGCAACCTCGGGTTCTTTGTCACCGCCGATTCGCTGGCTGCCAACAATATCGTGCTGGGCACCTATCGGCATATCAGCGCGCCGGAGTGCCGCCAGTTTCTGCTGCGTCAGGCGTTTGAAGAAGCCATCCATACCCACGCCTATCAGTACATCGTCGAGTCGCTCGGCCTCGACGAAGGCGAAATCTTCAACGCCTATCACGAGGTCAAGTCGATCCGCGACAAGGACGAGTTCCTGATCCCGTTCATCGACACCCTCACCAACCCCGACTTCGTCACCGGCACGCCGGATGCCGACCAGAAGCTGCTGCGTTCGCTCATCGTGTTCGCCTGCCTGATGGAAGGGTTGTTCTTCTACGTGGGCTTTGTGCAGATTCTCGCGCTCGGTCGGCAGAACAAGATGACGGGCGCGGCCGAGCAGTATCAGTACATCCTTCGCGATGAATCGATGCACTGCAACTTCGGCATCGACCTCATCAACCAGATCAAGCTTGAGAACCCGCACCTCTGGACGCCCGAGTTCCGCGAGGAAATCCGCGGGCTGTTCCGCCAGGCGGTCGAACTCGAGTACGCGTACGCAGAAGACACCATGCCGCGCGGTGTCCTCGGGCTCAACGCGCAGCAGTTCAAGGGCTACCTGCGCTTCATCGCCAATCGCAGGGCCCAGCAGATCGGCATCGAAACGCTCTTCCCAACAGAGGAAAACCCCTTCCCCTGGATGAGCGAAATGATCGACCTCAAGAAGGAGCGGAACTTCTTCGAGACGCGGGTCATCGAATACCAGACCGGAGGCGCGCTCAGTTGGGATTGAGACCCTCTCGCCTCTCGCGCATCAGGGCGGCGGCCCGCAAGGCCGCCTCGCCCTCGCTCCCCCTCCCGCTTTTGAAAACGCCGTGCCCAACCAGCCGGCGTTTTTCATTTCAGCGCGCCGCCGCGCTGACCCCCGAATTCATTAGCGTACGCGTAGCCCTCCCTGCGGGGGTTATCGCTTGCGCCGATGAATGGCCCGCCCGCCGCGCTGCATTACCGCTTGCCGGCGCGGGTCTCCACCAGCGTAACTTCAACTGAAGGAGTTTCACCATGGCAACAGCCAAGAAAGCGGCGGCGAAGAAGCCCGCAGCGAAGAAGCCGGCAGCGAAGAAGCCCGCAGCCAAGAAAGCAGCAGCGAAGAAGCCGGTAGCCAAGAAGGCGGCGGCGAAGAAGCCTGCAGCCAAGAAAGCGGCGGCGAAGAAGCCCGCGGCCAAGAAAGCGGCAGCGAAGAAGCCCGCAGCCAAGAAAGCGGCGGCGAAGAAGCCAGCCAAGAAAGCCGCTGCGAAAAAGCCGGCCAAGAAAGCGGCTGCGAAAAAGGCCGCTAAAAAGCCTGCGAAAAAAGCCGCCAAGAAACCCGCCGCCGCCCCCGCTGCGGCTGCCCCTGCTGCGCAGCCGCTGAATCCCGCGGCAGCATGGCCGTTCCCGACCGGGAACCGTCCGTAAGCTTGCGCCCGGAGTGATCCGGGCAGAGGCTTTAACGGGGCAACGCGCAAGCGTTGCCCCGTTTTTCTTCAGGGCGTCCGAGCGCCTGTCAGCGCAATCCGGCGAGCCAGCCAGACCCCGACCAGATTGCCCGCTGCCGCCACCATGACCGCAGCGCGATAGCTGCCCGTCAGATCAAACAACCAGCCGGCAAGCACCGGCAGGCACACCGCGGCCAGGCACCAGGCAACATAGAGCCGCGCCGCGATCGCAGCAAACAGGTCGCGCGGCCAGAGTCGGGGAATGTAGCCGGCACTTGCCCCGGACATGAGGCCATAGCCCGCACCGAGCAGTGACAATGCAAAAAGCGCCGACAGTGGCACCGGCCAGAGCGTGATCAGCACCGCACCTGCAAAGGCGCAGAGGTTGGCGCCAAGCGCCACGCTTCGCATCTGCCAGTGATCAACCAGCCAGCCGCCGGCCAGCCGTGAGGCGGCCAGCACCGCCGTGATGACCGTGGTGGCGGCAGCCGCCATGCCCGCCCCCGCGCCATAGGCATGCAGCATCGCAGCCGCCTGCCCCAGCACCATGAGCCCAGCTGACGCGGAGAGAAAGAACACCGCAAACAGTCGCGCAAAGACCGGGTCTGACAGCGATACCGGCTGCGGGGGCGACTGCGCCGCTGCAACCGAGAGGAGCGTGAGTCCCGCTCGCCGAAACAGCCACCCTCCAAGCACACCCGCGCAACCCAGCACCCCCGCGAGCATCCAGAGCGTCGGGCCGATGCCCCACAGGTGGAGCGTCGCGCTGAACACGGGCGCGCCGATCATCGCGCCGATGGGATAGGTGCTCACCACATACCCGTTGGCGAGGCCACTGGGCCGCACGGTGGCCTGATTCACACACTGCTGGACCGCGGTAAACGAGAGTCCGCCCCCAAGACCGAACAACACGCCGTAGCCGATGAACAGCATCCAGAAGCCTTGCGCCTGCGTGACGATCACGATTCCCAGCGCACCGATCAGCCCGGCCGCCGGTATGAGCATTACCCCGCTCATGCGCCGTGCAAGCGGTGGCAGCAGGTTCATGCCCAGCGCAAGCGCGACCGTGGCGCTCGCAAACACAATGCTCATTTCGGTCCGCGAGACGGCGAGTTGTTGCTCCATCGGCCGCAAAAACACGCTGAACGCGTAGATCGTGCCGAACGGGATGTTCAGCGCGCTCGCAACCAGCAGCGCACTCGTCACTCGCCACCGCTCCGCGCGCCGGTCGATGTCAGTCAAAATAACGGCCTTGAGAAGGTCAGTAAACGCCCGGCACTCTGTTGGGTTACGATCGCCGCGTCAAGCAAGGGGGCCAGGAGGAAGGGATGCAAGAGGTGCTGTGGCTCGTCGTGGACACAATCGGCAGTCTGCTGGCCGCCGCCTGTGTGCTGCGGTTGTGGATGGTCTGGCTAGGTATGGCGCTGCGCGATCCGGTGGGCCATTTCGTGTTCACCTTCACCGAGTGGATGGTGCGGCCGCTGCGCTCGGTCCTGCCCCGGAAGGGGCATTTCGACGGTTCCTGTCTGCTCGCGGCCATGCTGCTTGCGCTTGCGCTGGCGGTGGTGTTTGTTCTGCTCTATGCGTCGCGCACACCTTCGTTCGGTTCGGTGGTGTTGCTCGCCGTGGTCTGGCTGATTCGCTGGGTGCTGTGGCTGCTCATCGGTTCGCTGCTTTTGCAGGTGATTCTGTCCTGGGTCAATCCTCACGCGCCCATCGCCCCAATGCTGCACCTGCTCACCGAACCGATCCTGTCGCCCATCCAGCGGCGGCTGCCGCGTCTGGGCGGCGTTGACCTGTCCCCGCTCATCGTGATTCTGCTCGCGCAAGTCGGACTGTCTGTGGCACGGGCCATCGCGCCCGCCATCTGAGCCAGCCCAACCCGCGCGGCCGGTCCGCCGCCCGGCCTCGATCGCTATCCGTTACCAGGGCGCGCGGCCATACGCGGCTGCAAAGCGCGCGCCCAGTTCGGCCCGATCGACCGGATGATTCTGTGCGCCCGCGTGCTCGATCTTGGCCGCGCCCAGCACGCTGCCGAGCCGCGCCGAATCAAGCCAGCTCCAGCCCTCGGACAGTCCGTAGAGCAACCCGGAACGGTAGGCGTCGCCGCAACCCGTGGGGTCCACCGCGCGAGTGATCGATGCCGCCGTGATCGTCTGGCGCGCGCCGCCTTCAAAGAGCGTGGAGCCTTCTGCACCCCGGGTGATCACGAGCGCCTTCAGCCTGGCAGCAATGTCCTCCTCGGACCAGCCCGTGCGGTCGCTCAGGAGCTTCGCCTCATAGTCGTTGACCGTCAGCGCCGTAGCCAGGGTGATCAGGCTGCGCAACTCCTCGCCGTCGAACATGGGCAGGCCCTGACCCGGATCGAAAATGAACGGGATGCCCTGTGCCGCAAATTCGCGCGCATGCCGCATCATCGCCGCCTTGCCGTTCGGCGCCACGATGCCCCAGGCAATGCGCTCGCCCTCGGACTGTGCGCTCACCTGATCGGCACTGCCCATGGCGCCAGGGTGAAACGCGGTGATCTGGTTGTCGGACAGATCGGTGGTGATGAACGCCTGCGCCGTGTAGTGGTCATCAAAGGCGCGAACCCGTGCGGTGTCGATGCCGAGCGCGCGCAAGCGTTGCAGATAATCCGATCCATCACGCCCGACAGCGGCAAGCACCAGCGGATCACCACCCAACTGCTTCAGGCTGTAGGCAATATTGGCGGCGCAGCCACCGAACTCGCGCTTGAGCCGCGGCGTCAGAAACGACACATTGAGCATGTGTACCTGGTTGGCCAGGATGTGGTCCTTGAAGTGACCGTCGAACACCATGATGGTGTCGTAGGCCACCGAACCGCTGATCATTACCCGTCCCGTCATGTTTCCCTCCGTGTGGATACCGTGCGCTCAGCGCCGTACGCCGGCGAGGCAGGCCCAGCCCTCGCGACGCGCATAGACCTCGAGCGCGATCTGTGGATAGAGCGCACGCAATTCATCGGCCTGCCGCTCAAGCAAGCCAGCCAGCACCAGCGATCCGCCAGGCCGCACCAGCGAGCTGAGAAGCGGCGCGAGAAGCCTGAGCGGGTTGGCAAGGATATTGGCGACCACCACCCCCGCCGGGTCGGGTCGTGCAGACTCCGCGGCCATGATCTGCAGCGTCACGCCATTGGCGAGCGCGTTGTCGCGCGTACTGACCAGCGCCTGCGGATCGATATCGATGGCACTGACCGGATGAGCGCCAAGCCTTGCGGCGGCAATTGCGAGAATGCCCGACCCACAACCGTAATCAATCACCGATTGCCCCGGTGCGAGATGGGTATCGAGCCACTCCAGGCACATGCGCGTGGTCGGGTGACTTCCGGTGCCAAACGCAAGCCCGGGGTCCAGCATGATCAGCTGCGCACCCTCGACGTGGGGCCGTACCGCCTCGAGATGCCAGCTCGGCGCAATCATGAGGCGAGGCCCCACCCGGATGGGTTCGAACTGCGACTGCGTGAGCCGCACCCAATCCTGGTCTGCAATCGGCTGCAATGTGAAGGACGGACCCGGCAGACCGCAGTGTTCTGCCGCAAGCGCGAGCACGGCGGCCGCATCGGCGTCGCCATCGAGCAGCGCACGAAGACGGGTTCTCGCCCAGGCCGCCACCGGCACGGGTTCGCCGGGCTCACCGAAAATCGCCTGCTCGTCGGGAGAATCTGCGTCGGCATCCTCGGCTTCAACCGACAGCGCGCCAGCCTCGAGCAGGGCATCGGACCAGCGTTCAACCTCTTCACCGGCCACGGTGAACACGAGCTCGGTGAACATGCGTCAGCCAGCGGTCCTGCGTTGAGCGAGCTTGTTCTCGAGATAATGAATCGACGTACCGCCCGCGACAAAGCGCGCGTCGGCGAGCAGTTCGCGATGAAGCGGAAGGTTGGTGAGGATGCCCTCCACCGCCATTTCCGACAGCGCGATCCGCATCCGGCGAAGCGCCTGTTCACGCGTATCACCGTAAGCGAGCACCTTGCCGATCATGGAATCGTAGTGGGGCGGCACCACATAGCCGGTGTAGGCGTGAGAGTCCACGCGGATGCCGGGCCCGCCGGGCGGATGCCAGGCGGTGATTCGCCCCGGCGACGGGGTAAACCGGTAGGGGTCTTCGGCGTTGATCCGGCATTCGATAGCGTGACCGCGCACCGTGACATCACGCTGCTTGATCCGCAGCGGCTCGCCAGCCGCGATCCGGATCTGCTCCTGCACGATGTCGATGCCAGTGATGAGTTCAGTAACCGGATGCTCGACCTGCACCCGGGTATTCATTTCGATGAAGTAGAACTCGTCATCTTCGAACAGGAACTCGAACGTGCCCGCACCGCGATAGCCCATCTTGCGGCACGCATCGGCACAGCGTGCCCCGATACGATCGAGCAGGCGCCGCGAGATGCCGGGCGCAGGTCCCTCTTCGATGATCTTCTGATGCCGCCGCTGCATGGAGCAGTCGCGCTCGCCAAGATAGATGGCGTTACGCCCCCCATCTGCCAGCACCTGGATCTCAATGTGGCGCGGATTCTCGAGAAACTTTTCCAGATATACCGACGGATTGCCGAAGGCCGATTGCGCCTCCGAGCGCGTCATGGTGACCGCGTTGGTGAGCGCGGCTTCGGTATGCACGATCCGCATGCCGCGGCCGCCACCGCCGCCCGCCGCCTTGATGATCACCGGGTAGCCTACAGCGCGCGCAATCCGCAACACCTCTTTCGGGTCATCGGGCAGCGCACCCTCGGACCCGGGCACCACCGGCACCCCGGCCTTCTTCATGGCATCTTTGGCCGAGACCTTGTCGCCCATCAGGCGAATCGATTCGGGGCGCGGTCCGATAAACACGAAGCCACTTTTTTCCACCCGCTCGGCAAAGTCGGCGTTCTCGGACAGAAAGCCATAGCCGGGATGGATCGCCTCGGCATCGGTGACTTCGGCCGCGCTGATGATCGCAGGGATGTTGAGATAACTCTCGCGCGAAGGCGGTGGCCCGATGCACACCGACTCGTCGGCGAGCTTCACGTATTTCGCTTCGGTATCGGCCTGCGAATGCACGACGACCGTCTTGATGCCCAGTTCGCGGCAGGCGCGCTGCACCCGAAGCGCGATCTCGCCGCGATTGGCGATCAGGATCTTCTCGAACATTCGAGGCTCCGGCCGGCCGGCTTCAGGGTTCGATGACGAAAAGCGGCTGGCCGAACTCGACCGGCGAGCCGTTTTCAACCAGTACCGCCTTCACGGTGCCGTCGCAATCGGACTCGATCTCGTTCATGAGCTTCATTGCCTCGATGATGCAGAGCGTGTCGCCTTGGCGGACCTTGCTGCCCACCGAGACAAACGACTCGGAGCCGGGCTGCGCGGAGCGGTAAAACGTGCCCACCATTGGCGACTTGACGACATGGCCGGTGGGCGCCTTGGGTGCTTCCTCGGCCGGGGCCGGAGAGGACGCAGCCGCCGCGGCAGCTGGGCCCTCGGCTGACACTGCAGGCGCCACCGCGATTGGCGCCGGCATGATGGCTGAGACAGGGATGGCCTGGGGTGCGGCTGCCTTGACGATCCGCACCCGCCCTTCTCCCTCGGTGATCTCAAGTTCGGAAATGCCGGACTCGGACACCAGGTCGATCAGCGTTTTAAGTTTTCTGAGATCCATGCTCATACCTCTGACGGACCGCCCTCAGGCCACACCCTGCTGCTGCCAGGCGCGCGGAACCCTGCCGCCCGTACCAACTCGCGTATCGACCACCATGACGATGCGGCGCTGAAGGATGTCGGATGCAGGAAAGATCGCGAATCTTAGCCCAATTTGAGGCAGGAACCTAGCAAAAAGCGCAAGGCACCGATGTCTATCCGGCTGCCGACAGGGCGGCCTTCCGCAGGCTTTCCAGCTTGAAACGCCCCAGAATGCGCTCCCGGACGCGGCCATCGCGCCCGATCACGACGGTGTAGGGCAGGGCCGCGGAGGCGTTTCCAAATGCCCGGGTGAGTTCGGCGCCGCTCGCGCCGGCTGGCAGGAGCGGATAGGAAAAGCCGGATTTTTGCGAAAATTGCTGGATTTTGGCCACAGAATCGATACCGATACCGATCACATGAACACCCTTGGGTGCCAGCTCGCGGCTGAGCGCATCGAGTTCGGGCATTTCCTCCACGCAGGGCGGGCACCAGGTCGCCCAGAAGTTGAGTACCAGTGCGCGACCACGCAGGGCGGCGCTGTCAAAGGGCCGTCCTTCCGCATCGGTCCAGCTTGCGCCCAGAAAGGTCTCAAGCGCCGCTTCGCCCGGCCCGCCAGAGGGGTCGCCTTGCCAGCCAAACCAGGCCCCGCCCGCGAGGCATGCGATTCCCAGCGCCGCCAGCACCGGGCGGCGAGTCGGCGAACGGTCCGCCGGCGTCATGAGGCAGCGCCGGCAAGTTGACGCAGCGCCGCCAGATCGCCTCGCTCGGCAAGCCCGGACGCGCCACGCCGCAGCGCACCGCGAAGATCATCGACGGTGTAAAGCGACAGCAGCACCGGTTCACGGCGCCACTCGAACGCCAGGGCCTCGATCGACTCGCGAGGATCGCGAAAATGCGGCAGCGTCAGCACATCGAAACGCAGACGCTCGTCGAGCAGGCGCATTTCCACCTCCTTTGGGTTGTCGTGGAAAAGTTGCAGGTGGATCGGCGCATGATCGGCACAGATCCCTTTCCAGACAGCCCCGGTGAGATAAGGGTGAAACTCGGCGAGCCGGCCCATCAGTTCGGCTGCCACCTCACGACGGCGCGCCACCCTCGCTGCATGATCGGGGTCGAACAGGTCGAGATGCTCGCGCAGCGCCGCATCAATTTCCTCGCCGTCGGGCAACGCGCCGCGTGGTGGCGCTGCGCGCCCCAGCAGCTGGCGGGCCGCTTTCAGCTTGGCCGCACCATAGTCGAGACCCGAGTCGGCAATCAGGCGGGCGGCGGCGGCGGCAATCTCGAGTCGAACAGAATCGGGGTGATCAGTCATGGCAGTAGAATCGCGGCTCTCTGCCATTATCGCTCCGATGCATATCCATATCCTCGGTATCTGCGGGACCTTCATGGGCGGCATCGCTGCGATCGCCCGTGAGGCGGGCCATCAGGTGACCGGTTGCGATGCCGGCGTTTACCCCCCAATGAGCGACCAGCTGCGAGCGCTCGGCATCGACCTGATCGAAGGGTATGGCGCCGACCAGCTGGGCATCAACCCGGACCTCTGGATCATTGGCAACGCCATCAGCCGGGGCAATCCTCTCCTCGAAGCCATCCTCGACGCCGGCGCACGTTATCAGTCCGGGCCGCAATGGCTCGCCGAACAGGTGCTCGCAGGCAGACATGTTCTCGCTGTTGCCGGCACCCACGGCAAGACCACCACCACGGCCATGCTCGCATGGGTTCTGGAGTGCGCAGGCGCCGCGCCGGGATTTCTGATCGGCGGCGCGCCGCTCGATTTCGAGCGCTCGGCACGCCTGGGGACTGGCCGCGCGTTCGTGATCGAAGCCGATGAATACGACACCGCCTTTTTCGACAAGCGCTCCAAGTTCATTCACTATCGCCCCAGGACCCTGATCCTGAATAACCTCGAGTTCGATCACGCGGACATCTTCGCCGATCTTGCCGCGATCGAAACGCAATTTCACCATCTTGTTCGCACCGTTCCCCGCTCGGGCCAAGTGGTCGTGAACGCCCAGGCGCCAGCGCTTGCCCGGGTGCTCGCACGTGGCTGCTGGAGCGAAGTGCAGTCTTTTTTAACCGATCACGACTGGAACATCGGCGAACTCACCGAGCGCGGTGCATCCTCGCCGGCAGGTTTCACAGTGTTGCGACACGGCGCGCCGCTTGGCCTGTGCGCATTGCCCCAACCCGGTGCGCACAATCGGGCCAATGCCCTCGCAGCGATTGCGGCAGCGAGCGCTTTCGGCGTCGCCGCGCGCGAGGCGATCGAGGCCCTGTCGCGCTTTGGGGGCGTCCGGCGCCGGCTGCAGCTTCGTGGCGAGGTGCGCGGCGTTGCGGTGATCGACGATTTTGCCCACCATCCCACGGCTATTTCCGAGACGATCGCAGCACTTCGCGAACATACCCGCGCGGGCGAACGAATCCTCGCGGTCTTCGAACCACGCTCGAACACGATGAAGCTGGGCACGATGCGCGCCCAGCTGGCCGGCAGCCTTGCGCAGGCCGATCGGATTTACTGCTACGCAGGCGCCCTGTCGTGGAACCCCGCCGACGATCTGGCAGCACTTGGCGCACGCGCCAGCGTTGAGACCGACCTCGACCGGCTGGTCGCGCAGATCGCGGCCGAGGCCCGGGCGGGGGACCGGATCCTCGTCATGAGCAACGGCGGCTTTGGCGGCATCCACGCCCGCCTCCTCGCTGCGCTGGATACGCCCTGATGGCCGTCTCAGGCGAGGGCGTCGGCTGCGATTCGTGCGAGCGGCTCATCTACCTCCACGGATTCCGATCGTCGCCACAGTCGTTCAAGGCGCAGTGCCTGGGCCGGGCCATGGCGCGGGCGGGGCGGGCAGAGGATTTTGTCTGTCCGGCGCTGCCGGCCTCGCCCGCCGCAGCCATCGCGCTCATCGTCGAACGCATTGCGCCGACCGAGCGCGATGTGGTGGTGGGCAGTTCGCTGGGCGGCTACTACGCGCGCCACCTCGCCGAGTCCTGCGGCCCGCGTACAGTGCTGCTGAACCCCTCGGTGCGTCCAGCGGAGTCGCTCGCCCGCCATCTGGGCCGGGGTACGCTGTTTCACAGCGATGAGCCCTTCGAGTTCATCGCCGAGCATCTTGCGGAGTTGCGCCGCTTCGAGGTGCCCAGGGTCAGCCGGCCCGAGCGCAGCCTCCTGATCGCCGCCACCGGCGACGAACTGCTCGACTGGCGCGAGATGGTCGCGGCCTGGGCGGGCGCACAGACCCTGGTGATCGAGGGCAGCGACCACGCACTGTCGGACTTCGAGCAGCACATCGACCGGGTGCTGGCCTTTGCCGGCATCACGCTCCCGGCACAATGACGAACCGATCACGAACGGACCGGAGAAACCCGCTCATGAAACTCAGGAACAAAGTGGCCATCATCACGGGCGCCGCCAGCGGCATCGGGCTGGCCACCGCACATGTTTTTGCCGCAGAGGGCGCGCGCGTGGTGCTCGCCGATATCGATGCGGGCCGCACCGAGACGGCAGGCGCCGCGGTGGCGAACGCTGGCGGCGAGACGCTCGCTGTCCGGGTGGATGTGACCGACCGCGAGAGCGTTGACGCCATGGTTGCCGCCACGCTCGCGCGCTTCGGGCGCATCGACTGCCTGGTGAACAACGCCGGCATCACCAAGGATTCGCGGCTCGTCAAGATGACCGAGCAGCAATTCGACAGCGTGATGTCGGTCAATCTGAAGGGTGTCTTTCACTGCACGCAGGCCGTCGTACCGACCATGCTCGAGCAGGAAAGCGGGGTGATCCTGATCGCCTCCTCGGTGGTGGGCCTCTATGGCAATTTCGGGCAGACCAACTATGCGGCCACCAAGGCCGGCGTGATCGGGTTTGCGAAGACCTGGGGCCGCGAACTGGGTCCCAAAGGCATCCGGACCGTGGCAGTGTGTCCCGGGTTTGTCGCCACGCCCATCCTGGAGACGATTCCGCCCGCGGTGATGCAGAAGATGGTCGACAAGGTGCCCATGGGGCGGCTCGGCCAGCCCGAGGAAATTGCCCGTGTCTATGCGTTTCTCGCCTCCGACGACGCAAGCTACATCAACGGCACCACAATCGAGGTCTCTGGCGGCATCATGATGTAAGCGATTGCCGCTCGCGCGGGGCCGCCAGGTCGACGCGCGGTTCCTCACCACACATCGACGATCCACACGGGAGACGCTGCCGTTGGCTGCGACACAGGTTTTATTCGAAGAGGCGGGCGACTTCAAGGCGGCCACCGTGCTGAGCGAAGCTGGCGCGAGCCTGCAGGTTGAGCTCGCGAGCGGCCGTCGCGTGAAGATCAAGGCCGCGCATGTGATGCTGCGCTTTGACCGGCCATCGGTCGAGGCGCTGCTGCCCGCCGCCACAAAGCTCGCCGAGGAACTCGACATCGAGTTTCTCTGGCAGTGCGCCCCCCAGGAGGAGTTTGGCTACGAGACGCTCGCTGCCGAATATTTCGGCGCAGCGCCCGATGCAATCCAGTCCACTGCACTCCTTTTGCGTCTGCACGCCTCACCCATCCATTTTCAGCGCAAGGGCCGCGGGCAGTATCGTGCCGCGCCGGAAGAGACCGTACGCACTGCGCTCGCCTCGCTCGCGCGCCGCCGGGAGATCGAGGCCCGGATCGAAGCGATGGCTGAACGACTTCGGGCCGGTGAACTGCCGGCGGAACTGGCAGCGCGACCGGCCAGCCTGCTGGTTCGCCCCGACAAGCAGAGCATCGAGTGGCGCGCTTTCGACGCGGCGCTGCGCACCAGCCACCTCACCCCCGAGCGGCTGCTGCTACAGGTGGGCGCGTTCGAGTCGGCGCATGCGCTCCACTTCGGCTGCTTTGCAGCCGAGCATTTTCCCGCCGGACTGCGGTTCGAAGGACGCGCAGAAGCCGCGGGGCTCGCCGACGACCCGCACGCCGGGCTTGAACGCGCCGAGGTCCAGGCTTTTTCGATCGACGATGAGTCAACCACCGAAATCGATGATGCGCTGTCGGTCACACCGCTCGAGGGCGGTCGCTGGCGGATCGGCATCCACATCGCAGCGCCCGCGCTCGCACTGGCACATGATTCGCCGCTCGATCTGCTCGCGCGCGAGCGCATGTCCTCGGTGTACATGCCCGGCGACAAGATCACCATGCTCCCTGATCCGGTGGTCGCGCGCTATTCGCTCGATGCGGGGCGTGAGGTGGCTGCACTCTCGCTTTACCTCGATGTCAGCGCCGATGGCAGCGACATTGAAGCCTCGCACTCGCGGATCGAGCGGGTTCCGATCGCTGCCAACCTGCGGCACGAGCAGGTCTCGGCGCAGGTCACCGAGGCCGCGCTCGCAAGCGACGACGCCGCCCGGGACTTGCACTTCGGCCCGGCGCTGAGAGTCCTCTGGCGCGTGACGCTGGCCTCGGTCGCGCGCCGCGAGCGCATGCGTGGCAAGCCCGAGCCGCGCTTTCGCGCCGATTTCAGTTTCCGGATCGACCGCGGTCCTGATGGCGAGCGCGTGCGGATCGAGCAGCGGCTGCGCGATGCGCCGCTTGACCGGATCGTCGCCGAGATGATGATTCTTGCGAACAGCCAATGGGGGGGGCTGCTCGCCGAGCACGCGGTGCCGGGCATCTACCGCTCGCAGCAGGCGGGGCGGGTCCGCATGAGCACCCAGGCTTTGCCCCATGAAGGGCTGGGAGTGAGCCAGTACATCTGGGCCACGTCGCCCCTCCGGCGGTATGTCGACCTGATCAATCAGCGCCAACTGCTTGCGCTCCTGCGTGACCAGTCTCCGCCGCTTGGTGCGAAAGACGCAGCGCTCTTTTCCATCATCTCCGCGTTTGACGCACGGCACACCGCCTATCAGGATTTTCAGCAGCGCATGGAACGTCTCTGGTGCCTGCGCTGGATCGCGCAGGAGCGGCTCGACCGCGCCGACGCAGTAGTGGTGCGCGAAGACGTCGTGCGCCTCGCGCGTGCGCCGTTCTATTTCCGCCTGCCCGGCCTGCCCACTGTGGCGCCAGGGCGACGGATTGTGGTCGATCTGAGCGACCCCGATGAGGTGGACCTTTCAGTCCAGGCGCGTTTTGTCTCGCTCTCCTCCGAGACCGACGCAGACGATCTGCCGGGCGAGGACGCCCCCGCAGAGGACACCCCAGGCACCGCTCCGGCGGAACCGGACGCAGCCGCCTGACGGCCCGCTTTTCCGCGCCAGCCGTCTGCGCGGCAGGCGCGCTCTGTGAGACGATTCGGGCTCAATCCCCCGATGCCTGCGCAGACGCCGATGAACCCGAGCACCGACCCCCGCCGCGAGGGCCAGGACCCCGCCGCGCCGGCCGCCCCTGCGGACCGGCAGGCATCGCTCGCGCTCGAGCCGGCGCGCCCGTCCGACGCCCAGGGGCAAGATCGCGAACACACGGCTCACCACAAGCCGGTGGACACCCCCACGGCAGCCGCTGCCGCCGAACCGGACTCGGGCGACGATCAGCAGCGCGATCCCGAAGAGGCCTCGCGCGCACTGAACGAGGTGCAGGAGCTCCTCCGGCGTCACCGGGTGGTGCTCGACCTCGCCCACCGTCAGCAGCACGGTGAAGATGCCGAGCGCCACTCGCTGGTGGAACTGCTGGTCGAGCGTCAGCATCTGAACGAGCTGCGGCTGCGGCTTGAGCGCCTGCACCCGGCCGATGTGGCCTATATCCTCGAAGCGCTCCCGCAGTCCGACCGGATCACCGTCTGGGACCTGGTGAAGGCCGAGCGCGACGGCGAGATCCTGCTGGAGGTCTCCGAGTCGGTTCGCGAGTCGCTGATCCGCTCGATGGATACCGAGGAGCTGGTCGAAGCGGTCGAGACACTCGATACCGACGAAATCGCCGAACTCGCACCCGACCTTCCCTCCGATGTGGTCGAGGCGGTCCGGCAGGGCTTGAGCCAGGAGGAGCGCGAGCAGCTGCGTGCGTCCATGTCGTACCCGGAGGGGTCGGTGGGCGCGCTGATGGACTTCGAAACCATCTCGGTGCGCGCCGATTTTTCGCTGGAGGCGGTGCTGCGCTATCTGCGTACGCTAGATGAACTCCCCGATCACACCGACCAGATCTTCGTGGTCGACGAGCATGATCAGCTCGAGGGAAGCCTGCCGCTGGACCGGGTGCTGATCAACCAGCCCGAGGTCCTGGTGTCGGATGTGATGCGGCGCGACGTGCTTGCGCTTGCGCCCTACGACAACGCGAGCGAGGCGGCGCTCGCATTCGAGCGCTATGACCTGGTCTCGGCGCCGGTGGTCGATCCCCACAACCGGCTGGTCGGCCGCGTGACGGTGGCCGAAGCGGTGGACGTGATCCGCGAAGAGGGCGAGTCGGTCGCGCTCGCCCAGGCGGGTCTGCGCGAAGAGGAAGACCTGTTTTCAAGCGTCTGGCAGTCGGCGCGAAACCGCTGGCTCTGGCTCGCGGTCAATCTCTGCACCGCATTCTTCGCCTCGCGCGTGATTGGCGCATTTGAAGGCACCATTGAACGCGTGGTGGCGCTCGCCGCGCTGATGCCGATCGTGGCAGGAATTGCCGGCAATTCCGGCAATCAGACCATGACGCTGATCATCCGCTCGCTTGCACTGGGCCAGCTCACCCGCTCAAACGCCCGTCAACTGCTCGCCAAGGAGATCGCCATCGCGGGATTGAACGGCGTGGTCTGGGGCGGCGTGGCCGGGCTGTTTGCCTGGTGGCTCTATTCGGACACGCATCAGGGGGCGCTACTGGGCGCGCTGATGCTGCTCGCAATGACCCTCAACCTGGTGGTGGGCGCCCTGATTGCCATGGCGGTGCCGCTCGCGCTCGAACGCGCTGGGCGCGACCCGGCCATCGGCTCGTCGGTGCTGCTCACCTTCAGCACTGACAGCATGGGCTTTCTGATTTTTCTCGGGCTGGCGAGCCTGTTCTTCCGATAGCCAGCCAGTCGGCTGACGCCGGCCGCGCCTCAAACCCGCGGCACCGGACTGCCAATCACGTGGCCCACCTGCCAGGGGCGTTCAAGCCCCCCGTGTGCGGCCATCACCGCCCGCATTCTGTCCTGAAGCGACTCGCCCATCGGCGCGGTGCGGCGCGTACGCAG